>JBBQLN010000013.1:0-60497 GCA_038327905.1 Burkholderiales bacterium | reverse complement strand
TCTGTAGCTGCTGGTGTTGTCCACATGATTCGGCATCCTTTTTAGTTTGGCGATTCACAATGATTCGCTCCATGTGTTGCATTATGAGCGCTATCTAAAAAACCACCCTATGCACTTAGCGTAATTGTGCCTAATGATTTTACGTATCTTTTGTGCCCTCAATGCGTTTGTATAACCCGGCTATTTCTCTTACAATTAAGGTCAACAAAGATGGTGAAGCTAGGTTATAGTTAATCTAACAGTTTTTTATAAAGGATATTATATGAAAATTTTACAAATTGTAGTGGTGGCAGCTTTAGCATTAGGCTTGTCGCAAATCGCTTACGCTAACCATGATGGTCATGATGGTATGCACTGCACTCGCGGCAACAATATGCAAGATGCTGATACGAATAAAGATGGTGTGGTGAGTCACGATGAATTTAACGCACAGCATCAAAAAATGGCGGATGAGATGTTTGCCAAGATGGATACCAATAAAGATGGCAAAATTGACCAAGCCGAGCGTGACGCTATGCATGGCAAAATGGGTAAAAAATGCAACATGAAAGATCACAAGATGGGTGATATGAAAGACCATAAAATGGATGAACCAGCTAAATAATTGAAACTTCAGTCACAATAAAGCCGCAATGTAATGTTGTGGCTTTTTGCATTTTTAAGCGGATAATTTATCTTTTGTTTAATAGGAATGTAGCCATGACAACCCAAGTATTAATTACAGGCGCCAATCGTGGTATTGGTTTGGAGTTTACAAAACAATATGCACAACAGGGCTGGAACGTACTAGCGTGCTGTCGTGATATTCAACATGCCAGCGCCTTGCAAGCGCTATCGAAAGCGCATAGCAACGTTCGTATATTCAATTTAGATGTGGCAGATTTCACACAAATTGATGCACTGGCCTTACAACTCAAAGATGAAAAAATTGATGTGCTGATTAATAACGCTGGCATTTACCCTGAAAGCAGCTTAAATGGTGCAGATACTGAACTATGGTTAGAAGCATTTAAAGTTAATAGTATTGCACCACTAAAAATGGTGACGGCATTTACTACACAAGTTGCAAATAGTACGCTTAAAAAAATTGCCACGCTATCCAGCAAAATGGGCAGTATGGGCGACAACACTAGCGGTAGCAGTTATATTTATCGCAGCTCAAAAACTGCCGTCAATATGGTGATGAAAAACCTTTCAATTGACTTGCAGCCAGCAGGCATTGCTGTGGTGACTTTGCACCCAGGTTGGGTACTTACTGACATGGGTGGTAGCAATGCCTTGATTGATACACAAACCAGCGTGACTGGCCTGCGTGTGGTGATTGAGAATTTGAACATGAGTAATACTGGGAAATTTATAGCTTATGATGGCAAAGAGATTGCTTGGTAGCTTCTATTGATTTGGTGCATAGCGAAGAATCCAGTGCCACTTTTCAATATTGCTTGGATTCTTCACTTCACTCAGAATGACGGCGTTTAAGGATTTTACTGCGTCTTAAATGGCGCACGCTCTTCTAACTCACTGGTGTAAGCAGCAATACCTAGCGATTCCTGCTTCACAAAATCTTCTATTGCATGCGCAAAATCTGGGTGCGCTACTTGGTGAAATGAGCTGGTTGGGCGCGGCTTAAAACCACGCGCTAACTTATGCTCACCTTGTGCACCACCTTCAAAATATTGAATTTTTTCAGCAATACAAAATTCCTGCGCTTGGTAATAACAAAGCTCAAAGTGCAGATTAGGCACATAACGCAAGCCGCCCCAATAGCGCCCATACAGCGTGGTTTGATGATAAATATTGAGTGCGGCAGCAATAGGCTCATTATCTAAATACGCTAATACCAGCAAAATATTCTGCGGCATTGTTTGGCCGATTTCTTCAAAAAAAGCAGGCGTTAAATAGGGTGTTGAGTGATGTTCTAGGTAAGTATTTTCATAACATTCGTAGAAAAAATGCCATTGCTCTGACGTAATATCGGCGCCTTTGATGCGCTTGCAAATCACGCCTGAAGACACGACCTTTTTGCGTTCTTGGTGAATTTTTTTACGTTTATCATGACTGAGCGTTTTTAAAAAATCTTCAAAATCGATATAGTTTTCGTTTTGCCATCTAAATTGCACACCTTGACGCTGTAACCAGCCCGCTTGTTTTAATACAGTCGCTGAATCATCGTCAGGAAAAAGCACATGCGCTGATGACAACTGATGCTTATGCATGGTCTCAGTCAGCGCTTCCACCATTAATGCCTGTGTTTGTGCATTATTGGCAATCATGCGTTGGCTAGTAATAGGTGTAAAGGGAAGCGCAGAAACTAACTTTGGATAATAATTAATACCATTGCGCTGATAAGCATCAGCCCATGCCCAATCAAACACATATTCGCCGTAAGAATGGCTTTTAACATAGAGCGGCATTGCGCCAACGAGCTTACCCTCATCATGGACTAACAGCGGATAAGGTTGCCAACCCGTGCCTTTGCCCACCGAGCCAGACCTCTCAAGCGCACTTAAAAAAGCGTGACTAAGCAGAGGCATATCCCCGACTAAAGCATCCCAACTTTGAGCGTCAACTTGCTGAACGCTATCGGCGATTTCTAAAATCAGGCTCATAGTGATCTAAGACAAGATATGACTATAAAGACAGTAAAATTGATTTGGAGAATAGCGTTTGATAAAATCTTAGTGTTAATAAGTGCGCTTTTTAGAATTATTAGAGGCTTCTTTGCTTTTAGATTTTGCTACTATTGCAGGTTCTGAAGCCTGTAATTTCTTTGCTTCTAAGGATGCTTCTGCTATTCTTCTGCGCTCCATCGCGCGTGCCTGTGCTACTTCCAGCTCTTCCAATGAAATTACACCATCTTGATTGACATCCACTTGATTAAATAGTCGGGCGATTTGTGGGAGTTTTTCAGTGGCTTCTTGTCTATCGATAGTGCCATCTCCATCATTATCTGCATCTAAAAAGCGAGCTTCCATGCTTTCTTGCATAGCGCGGCGACGCTCTTCAATGCGTTCGTGGTCTTGGTCAATAGATTTAGCGTAAGCATCTAATGCTTTACGTATTTTTTCACGATTTTCTGGGCTAAAGTTAAGATTAAGTGTTTGCCGCATACCTTCACCTGCGGCCTCTTCTTCCGCAACAGGCTTTTCAACAGTGCCAACGGCGATAAAGTTAGTTTTTCCCGCAGCATCTACATTAAACGACATCCCAATACCAACACATACAATTAAACAGGTATGCTTGGCCGTTAAAATACGTTTTGAAGTGAAATTAATCAATGCGCTAACTTTATAATAAATAAGTTGATAAATAATTCAGCTTAACTTGGCCGCATTATCATGAAGCACGATTGTTAACTGATTGTTTCACTAAGCATTGAAATTGTAAGCAATTGTAACGATACAGCATGGTTGTTTGTTACCCCTAAAACTAAAGTTAGATCTTCCTTATTTAAAAGGTCTTATTTTAAATTGACTCAATATAGCTTACACTTTGTGATAGTTTATTATTCGTTTTTTTGACAAAGAAATATTAAACTTAGTTTCATTAAGTTTGCAGTAAAAGTCAATTTCAATAAACTGAATGACTTTGTTTTAACTGTAATATGCCAACTAACTAAACCCAGAACGCGAGCTAAATGATGGTAGATCAAAATAAAAAAATATTAGTCGTTGATGATGATGTGCGCTTGCGTGAGTTGCTGCAACGCTACCTCACAGAGCAAGGCTTTACGGTAAAAGTAGCTTCAGATTCTAAAGAGATGGATGCCATTTTAGCGGCCGAACCTGTAGAGTTATTAGTATTGGATTTAATGCTTCCAGGTGAAGATGGTTTATCTATTTGCCGCAGAATTCGTGGCGCTGGCACCCTATTGCCAATTGTGATGCTGACTGCGCGTGGTGACGAGGTCGATAGAATTATTGGGCTAGAAATGGGTGCAGATGACTACTTACCCAAACCATTTAATCCCCGTGAATTATTAGCCCGCATCAATGCCGTGATGCGCAGACATGAGCGCTTGCAACCAAGCGCACCTGCTATTAATACTGACAGCGTATCTATTGGCGAGTTTGTATTTAATGCGTCCACGCGCTCATTGAGTAAAGACGGTACGTCTGTCACAATTACCAGCGGCGAATTTGCTTTACTGAAAGTGTTTGTGGATCATCCACGTCAACCCTTATCCCGCGACAGGTTAATGCAACTTGCGCGTGGTCGTGAGCTAGACGTATTCGACCGCAGTATTGATGTGCAAGTATCACGTTTGCGCAAATTAATTGAACCAGACCCTTCACATCCACGTTATTTACAAACCATGTGGGGCTTTGGTTATGTGTTTATTCCTGATGGTGAAGTGGATTAATAGAGATTGAATCATTGATAAATATTAATGTCTTTATAACTTGACTAAACTCTCTGTAAAATAATAGACCACTCAGCTTGAAACTCTCTTTTTTACCAAAAACATTGCTCGCAAGAGGCATGTTGCTCATCGCATTTTTACTAGTGATTGGGCAAATTGCTTCTCTGCAAATCTTTGAGTATTTCGAACGCGAGCCTCGTGCAGAGGCTACTGCACTGCAAGCGGTAACCGTAGTTAATTACACGCGCGCATCCCTCATCGCTTCGCAAGACAACCTACGCCTCGCATTGCTTTCTGAACTCACAGGTAAAGAAGGGGTGCGCGTTTACTATGCCGACTTTATGGAGGATATTGAGCCGCTGCCTGCCGACCCATTTATCCATATGGTAGCCGCAAAAATTCGTGAACGTTTGGGTGTCGAAACGATTATCACCGTCAATCACTACGGTGTTCAAGGGCTTTGGGTGAGCTTCAACATCGGCCAAGATGACTTTTGGGTGGTCATTCCAAAGCTGCACGTTGAACGACGCTTTCCATGGCAGTGGTTAGGTTGGGGTGCACTGATATTGATGCTCTCACTAGCAGGCGGTTACTTTATTGCCTTGCGGATTAACCGACCTATGCACTTATTAATGAATGCGGCTAACAGGTTGCGTAATGGCGAGCAGCCAGAAAAATTGCCTGAAGGCAGCTTTGCTGAATTGCGAGAGGTGAATGAAACCTTTAACAAAATGGCAGATTCTTTAGCTGAACTTGATGCTGAAAGAACCCTGATTCTTGCAGGCGTTTCACATGATATTCGTACGCCGCTTGCCAGATTACGCTTATCAGTGGAAATGCTACCTGATGAGGGTTGTGGCAGCTTAAAAAATGGCATGGTGCAAGATATTGCAGATATGGATAATATCATTCATCAGTTTTTAGATTTTGTGAAGGGTGTCGAAGGTGAGCCCACACAAATGATTGACATCAACACCTTATTGCAAGCTGCGCATGAGAGACAACTCCGTGCTGGGCGTGACTTAGTGGTGCAGTTAGCCCCCACTTACTACATCCCAATCAAGCCATTGGCTATGCAACGCTTGTTGGATAATTTAGTCGGAAATGCTTATGCTTATGGCAAGGGACAGGCACGTATAGCAGGCAAAGTCACGGCTGAACATATTGTGATCAGTGTGTTTGATAATGGCCCTGGGATTCCTGAAAGCCACCTAAAAAAACTATTGCGCCCATTTGAAAGACTTGATGTAGCGCGTGGCAATGCAGGTGGTAGCGGCTTAGGATTAGCGATTGCTGAACGCATTGCTAAATTACATCATGGCAAATTAGAGTTAATTAACCGCCCTGAAGGCGGCTTAGAAGCAAGATTGAGCATTCCAATTAAAAGTTAATTATTCTTTAGGTTGGCTAGGCTCAAACCAATTCAAACGCTCACGCAATTGAACAACCTTGCCGATTATCGTCAAACACGGCGCTTTGATTTGCGCCGCCTTTACTTTTTCAGCTAAATCTTTCAGCGTTGCCACTACCACACGTTGCTTTTGTGTCGTGCCTTGCTGCACCACTGCGGCAGGCATATCTGGCGATACGCCATGGACAATGAGTTGCTCGCAGATTTTTTCTAACCCCACCAAGCCCATGTAAATCACAACGGTTTGGCGTGGCCGCGACATGGCAATCCAATCCAAATCCAAAGCACCTTCTTTTAAATGCCCTGTGATAAACAAGCAAGCTTGCGCATAATCTCGATGCGTAAGCGGAATACCAGCATAAGTGGATACACCATTTGCAGCGGTAATACCAGGCACCACCTGAAAAGGCACGCCGCGTTGCATCAAGGTTTCAATCTCTTCGCCGCCGCGCCCAAAAATAAATGGGTCGCCACCTTTTAAACGCAGTACTCGTTTACCTTCTAAAGCCAGCCTTGCTAATAATTCGTTAATCTCTTCTTGTGGAAGTATATGTTGGTCACGCGACTTACCTACATAAATCAACTCTGCATCACGGCGCACCAACTCCATTACTTCGGGGCTGACTAACTTATCGTACACACAAACGTCACATTGCTGCATGAGCCGCAAAGCTCTAAATGTAAGCAAATCTGGGTCGCCTGGACCACCGCCAACCAAATAAACTTCACCGTGATGTTTAGCGTCGGCTTTGTCAGACAGCAGGTCATCAAGCGACCGCCTTGCCGCCTCGTCTTGCCCAGATAAAATACGCTCGACTATCGGCCCTTGCAATACGCCTTCCCAAAAGATACGACGTTGCTGCGTCGTGGCAAATTTCGCTTTAACTTTATCTCTAAACTCACCTGCAATTTCGGCGATGCGACCATAACTTGCAGGTAACATGGTTTCAATTTTGGTGCGAATATAACGCGCCAATACGGGAGCATTACCTTCACTTGAGATAGCAATCACAATGGGCGACCGCTCTACGATAGATGCCATCGTAAAGGTACACAACGCTGGTGAATCCACCACATTCACTGGAATATTGAGCGCCTTCGCAGCAACAGATACCGCCGTGTTTACAGCTTCATCATCCGTGGCAGCAATGACTAAACAAGCGCCTTCTAGTTGGGTTTTATCAAAACTTTCATTGATGTAACTAATTTTTCCAGCATCAACCAAATCCCTTAACTCATGGCAGAGTTCAGGCGAATAAAGTGCCACTGCCGCATTTGCTTTAAGCAACATCGTGACTTTACGCGCAGCCACATCACCACCACCAATGACAACACAGCGACGATGCGTAATATTAATAAAAATTGGAAGTGCTTGCATGCCGGCCTTTATTGCTTTGATTAACTGAATTTTTTATTTAATAAATATAAACTGAATTAACATGACGAGCTACTTACTCTTTTAGCACCATATCAATACATAACACTGCTGCCATAATCAGCACGCGTGCGGAATCGTTTGCAGCAACGCTGTCATCAATGGTTAGCATATAATTATCTGCGCTAGTAAAAAGCTCTTTACCCAAACCAGCCCACTTTTTTGAAACGTTAGCGAGCTCTTTTTCGCCTTTCATAAACCTGAAGTCCCAGCTAGTCCATTTGCCTTGTAATGTGCAAATCACAGTGCCTTGAGTATCTAGCACATCAAACTTACCGCCAATCGAAAAGAACTTACGACTGAATGTACCTGCTAACTTACCCAAATCATCAAACACTTCTACCCTTGAATCGAATATGGAAAAACCTCGCTTCACGATTAAAATATTTTGGCCATCTGGTGTGCGCACCTCTACATCAAAAGGCGTCATGCGTTTGTAGTCGGTAAAGCGAAATATTTTGGTAAAAATACCAAGGTTAGGCTCGCGACACTCTATGATTTTTTGATTGGTGCTAGGGTCATAAATATCGTAATTGTTCGCGGCCTTAAACATGCCAACTTGTTCTTTAACGAAAAATAGATTGTGTCGAAGCACTGCGTGCATAGATGACCTTTGAGAATTAGGTGAAAGCGTAATTTTAATGGATTAAGAAGTTAGCGCATACTTAAATCGCCTACAACGTATTAATACCAGTTTTTATAAGGTTAAGGTAATTAGCACTAGGCGAAGTAAAATGCGTTAAAATTGTGCTTTACAAATGCATACGGCTAGTTAAACAACAGCCTTGAATACAGCCTTGAAAACCACTGAAAATAAAATAGATTCGCACACAACCATTGGCAATTCTCCCAAAAAAGTATTTATTAAAACTTTTGGCTGCCAAATGAATGAGTATGACTCATCACGTATGGCCGACATGCTCAATGCGGCTGACGGCATGGTGGAAACACTCACCCCTGAAGATGCAGATGTAATTCTACTCAACACCTGTTCCGTACGTGAAAAAGCTGAAGATAAAGTATTTAGTCATCTTGGACGCTTTATTCCACTTAAAAAAGCGAACCCAAATCTGGTGATTGGCGTGGGTGGCTGTGTAGCAAGTCAAGAAGGCGACAACATCATCAAACGTGCGCCTTATGTAGACGTGGTGTTTGGCCCGCAAACTTTGCATCGTCTGCCTGAAATGATTAAAAATAGTCAGTCTAGTGGCGCTTCTCAGGTGGATATTAGCTTTCCTGAAATTGAGAAGTTTGACCATTTACCACCACCGCGCATAGAAGGCGCCAGTGCGTTTTTAAGCATTATGGAGGGCTGTAGTAAATATTGCAGCTTTTGTGTTGTGCCTTATACGCGTGGCGAAGAGGTCTCACGTCCATTTGAAGCTATTTTGACGGAAGCCGCTCAGCTGGCTGAGCAAGGCGTAAAAGAAATTACCCTGCTCGGGCAAAATGTAAACGCCTATCGTGCGCAATATAATGACTTAGAAGCCGATTTAGCCATGCTAATTGAATACATTGCTGAAATTCCGCAAGTGGAACGCATACGCTTTACCACTAGCCATCCCAATGAAATGAATCAGCGCTTAATCGATTGTTTCGCTAATATTCCTAAACTAGCCGTGCAGTTGCACTTACCCGTTCAAGCTGGAAGTGACCGTGTATTGATGGCCATGAAGCGCAACTATACTGCGCTGCAATTTAAATCCACTATACGCAAGCTGCGTGTTGCAAACCCTAAGCTTACATTCACTTCAGACTTTATCGTAGGCTTTCCAGGTGAATCCGAAGCTGAGTTTGAAGCCACCGCAAAACTCATGCAAGACGTAGGCTTTGATTATAGCTTTAGCTTTCTATATAGCCCACGCCCAGGTACACCAGCTTCTTACCTTACCGACGAAACTTCGCAAGAAGTTAAATTAGCGCGATTAACAAAATTGCAGGCAATCAACGAAGGACTCGGCAAAAATATCAGTTCACAAATGCTTGGCACGATACAACGCGTATTGATTGAAAGCACTTCGTGGAAAAATGCCAATGAACTAGCAGGCAAAACCGATAATAATCGTATTGTTGATTTGGTGGGTGATGAAAACTTAATTCACACATTTGTTAACGTACGCATTACCGATGTCAGCAACCCAAAACGCTTACGTGGCGAAATCGTTTAATTATTGAAGTTAGAATCGTAATGGAAATCAACCTAACCCCTGAAGATAATACGCGCTTAGCCAATCTATGCGGCGCGCTTGATGAAAATATCAAGCAAATTGAAGATGCGCTAGAAGTGCAAATTGCCAGACGCGGGGCGCAAATGCGCTTTACGGGCGATGTTCATAATATGCGCTTGGCCGTGCAATTGATTGAGAGCTTTTATATTCGCGCAAAGAACCCTATCGGTCTTGATGAAATTCAGCTTGGCTTAGTAGAAATCAATAAACTAAAACCTGAAGATGTTGCCACATCAAATGCGCCAATCTTAATGACGCGCCGTACTGAGCTACATGGTCGCACACCAAGGCAAATCGCCTATTTACAGCAGATTCAAGACCATGACGTTACTTTTGGTATTGGACCTGCGGGTACAGGTAAAACCTATTTAGCCGTTGCCAGTGCAGTAGATGCGATGAGTCGTGACCGAGTTAAGCGCATTGTGTTAGTGCGCCCAGCGGTAGAGGCTGGCGAAAAGCTAGGGTTTTTACCGGGCGATTTAAACCAAAAAGTTGACCCTTATTTACGCCCTTTATATGACGCTCTATATGACCTAGCGGGCTACGACACCGTAAATAAAATGTTTGAACGCGGTGCGATTGAAGTCGCGCCACTCGCCTACATGCGTGGCCGTACGCTAAACCAAAGCTTTATTATTTTAGATGAAGCGCAAAACACTACTCCGGAACAAATGAAAATGTTTTTAACGCGCATTGGCTTTGGTACCAAGGCCGTGATTACTGGCGATGTAACTCAGATTGACTTACAACGTCATCAAAAAAGTGGCTTAGTCGAAGCACAAAAAGTATTAAAAGACATCAAAGGTATCGCCATGACGCATTTCCTATCAGCTGACGTTGTGCGTCATCCATTAGTGCAAAAAATCGTCAATGCCTACGAAGAGTACGAAAAAAATAACGATAAATAAACTCTTTCTGACATATGTCATTTACATAGCGCTCATAAAGGATAAATATAGTTATATCGTATTAAATATGAGGTGATTATGTTGACCGAAAAAAATGCAAATAGTACTGTTGCCAATTCAAAGAAACCAGCTTCAAAATCAACGTCTAAAGTCCGTCGCGTTGCCGGTGGAGACACTCCCCCGAATGAAAGTGCTCATGGCATAGAAAATTTTGCTGTCAATGAAAAAATTGCTGCCGCGCGTGAGTCTAAATCTGCGGCAGTACAAGATATTATTAATCGCATCTCCACTGGAACTGACATCACCACCTTGCCTGAAGCATTGCAAGCGATTTTAGAAGGCGCATCACCAGATGATGCGGCAGCGCTTAGCAAAGCCATTGCGAATATGCCCAACATTGAAAGTGCTAATGTTCGCGCGCATGCCGATGATGCACTAGCTAAGGACTGGCGCAATGGCGCTTATCCTTATAAAAACCTCTTGTCACGCCGTAGTTATGAGAACCAAAAATACCATTTGCAGGTTGAGTTGTTAAAATTACAAGCTTGGGTAAAAGAAACTGGTCAGCGCGTGGTGATTTTGTTTGAAGGCCGTGATGCTGCAGGCAAGGGTGGCACCATCAGACGATTCATGGAGCATTTAAATCCTCGTGGTGCACGCGTTGTGGCGCTAGAAAAACCAAGTGAAGTTGAACAAGGCCAATGGTATTTCCAACGCTACGTTTCCCACTTACCTACTGCGGGCGAAATTGCGCTTTTCGATCGCTCTTGGTACAACCGTGCTGGTGTTGAGCGCGTGATGGGCTTTTGCAACAATGACGAATATATTGAATTTATGCGTCAAGCACCAGAATTTGAGCGTAATTTAACGCGCAGCGGCATCCATATTATTAAGTTTTGGTTCTCCGTGAGCCGCGAAGAGCAACGTCGTCGATTTAAAGAACGCAAAATGCACCCGCTTAAACAGTGGAAACTTAGCCCAATTGATTTAGCTTCGCTAGATAAATGGGATGACTACACCAAAGCTAAAGAAGGCATGTTTTTTCACACAGATACTGCAGACTCACCTTGGACGGTCATTAAATCAGATTGTAAAAAGCGTGCGCGTCTAAACGCGATGCGTTATGTGCTTCACAAGCTGCCTTATGCCAATAAAGATTTAGCCGCAATAGGCGCGCTTGACCCACTGTTGGTTGGCCGTGCACATATTGTTTACGAACGTGGCGAGCATGATAACCATGCGGTTTTATAAGCAGCTGGTTTGAGTCATGTATAATCGATTCTATATATAACGACTCAGGCTTTAAAATGACACCAAATAAATTCAGCAAACTGATGCAACGCGGGCTTGGTTACGTTGAGCAAACCGTATTAATTACCATTGCATTCGCCACTATTTTTGCGGTATTTCAGGCGATTACACATATCTGGCTGGCTGGCGCGATTACAGTGGGTGATTTGCTCTTGTTATTTTTATACCTAGAAGTCATGTCGATGCTTAATCATTACCTAGGATCTGGCAGTTTACCTGTGCGCTATCCTCTTTACATCGGGATTATCGCGCTGGCAAGATTTTTGGTATTGGAAGTCGCTGAGATTGATGCTTGGCGGATGTTTGCATTATCTAGCTCAATTTTCTTAATTGCGATTGCTATTCTAATTATTCGCTTTGGTCATGTACGCTATCCGTATGTGGACTGCCCAACGCAGCAGTCTAACAACAACTAGTTTTCTGTAATCACTGACAACTTAAACAACATGTCTACCCTTAATTTGGCAGTTCAATTCGCATCAGTACTCGCCACTTTACCCACTAGAGCGCAGTTTCGCCAATGGGCTAAAGCCGCCATTAGGGTGGACACCGAAGCGACAATACGAATTGTTGATGAGGCTGAAGGGCGTGAGCTTAACAACACCTATCGCGGCAAAGATTACGCGACCAATGTGCTGACCTTTCCGATTACTGAAGAGCCTCACCTGATGGGCGACATTATTATTTGTGCAACAGTGGTTGCTGCAGAGGCCATTGCTCAAAACAAGCCATTAGCTGCACATTATGCGCATTTAACAGTGCATGGAATCTTACATCTGCATGGTTATGACCATGAAACAGAGGCGCAAGCAGAACTAATGGAAAGTTTAGAGACTGCAATTATCACAAAATTAGGGTATCCTAACCCCTATCTCATTACATAGGACGCCACTAATGGCTGCCGAGTCGGAAAAACCTAGCAACAAACCAAGTTTATTAGAACGTCTTAGTCACTTTTTATTGCGTGAACCTGAAGACCGAGAACAACTAGTTGCGCTTCTGCACGGCGCTTACGAAAACAGCCTGATGGATGCAGACTCTCTCGCCATGATTGAAGGCGTGCTGCAAGTCAGCGAAATGCAAGTGCGCGACATCATGATTCCGCGCTCACAAATGGATGTCATCGACATCACAGACCCTCCTGAAACTTTCATTCCACATGTGATTGAAACCGCTCACTCGCGCTTTCCCGTGATTGAAGATGATAAGAACGATGTAATTGGCATTTTGCTAGCCAAAGATTTATTGCGCTACTACGCAGGTGAAGACTTTGAGGTGCGTGATATGCTGCGTCCAGCTGTGTTTATTCCTGAATCTAAGCGCTTGAATATCTTACTTAAAGAGTTTCGTAGCAATCGTAACCACATCGCTATTGTTGTTGATGAATATGGCGGCGTAGCTGGCATGGTGACCATTGAGGATGTACTCGAACAAATCGTCGGCGATATTGAAGATGAATATGACTACGATGAAGATGAAGACAACATTATTCAAAATGCGGATGGTCAATATCGTGTAAAAGCGCTTACAGAAATTGTAGACTTTAACGAAATCATGGGCACATCTTTAAGCGATGAAGAGTTTTCAACCATTGGCGGCTTAGTAGTGCACCAATTCGGACATTTACCCAAGCGAGATGATGAAATTACATTAAGTGGGCTTAGATTTAGAGTCTTGCGCGCTGATAGTCGTCGCCTACATACCTTAATGTTAGAAGTGCTACCTAAAACTGGTGATGGGGATTAAGCTTGCAATCAAGCATTCAATAAAAAAGGGCTTTAAAGCCCTTTTTTATTGAATGCTTGAGCTAAGTGTTATTTCTTCAACGCATCACGAATTTCACGTAACAGTACGACATCTTCTGGCGTTGGTGCAGGTGGTGGCGCTGGCTCTGCTTTTTTCATCTTATTCATCATTTTAACCATTTGAAAAATCACAAAGGCTAAAATCAAAAAGTTAATCGAAATAGTCAAAAAGTTACCGTAAGCTAGCACAGAGCCGGCTTTTTTAGCGTCCGCCAAAGATAAACCCACTGCCTGACCACTTAACGCAACATACATGTTTGAAAAATCTACATTACCAATAATTTTACCGATAATTGGCATTATAATATCAGCAACCATTGAGTCAATAATCTTACCAAAAGCACCACCGATAATCACACCAACAGCTAAATCCATTACGTTGCCTTTTAAGGCAAATTCTTTAAACTCAGATGCCATGCTCATACTTTTCTCCCATAAAATTAAAGATAATCAATTAAATTAATGATTGTCACGCCACGTAATATAGGTTCTAAATACAGTTCATGTCAATCAACACCTTATTTTTGAAGTGTTTACATTGTAAATTTTTGTTATCTTATGCTATCAAGCTACAATTCAGCCCATGCAAATAATTACCCAAAATAAATTCATCAGGTCGCTCACGCTATTTTTGCTGGGCGCAGCATGTTTGCTTGGTTTTGCACCATTCTATTTTTATCCAGCCAGCATATTATCGTTAATTGGTTTATTTTATTTTTGGCATCAAGATTACACGCCTAAGCAAGCCGCCATGTCAGGCTGTATCTATGGTCTAGGGCTATTTAGCACTGGTATTTATTGGATTTATATCAGCCTGCACGACTTTGGCAATATGCCCAGTGTGATAGCGGGTTTGGCCACACTTTTGTTGTGTGCTTTTATGGCGTTGTTTCCAGCATTGGTCGGTGCATTAAGTGTGAGTATTTCAAAAAATCAATCCCCACAATTACTCATCAGCATTCCTATATCTTGGGCGTTAGCCGACTGGACACGCAGTTGGATTTTTACTGGCTTCCCTTGGCTTACCATGGGCTACAGTCAAGTACCGCATAGCCCGCTGGCAGGCTACATGCCAATTATTGGCGTATATGGCGTATCGATGATTACGGTATTTATTGCAAGTTTGATTGCTTACTGGCTTGTTAAAAAACCTGCCTCAGTTATTTGGAAGCGCAACTCTATTGCCTTATTAACGCTCACGTTTGTCATTGGTAGCGTTTTAAAACTTGTTGAATGGACTACACCAACATCGAAACCAATCTCAGTAGCACTACTACAGGGCAATATCACTCAAGATATTAAATGGTCGCCAGAGGTAGCTGAACACACTTTAAGCCTGTATCTTCGCATGGCAGAAGCGAGTAAGGCACAGCTCATCATCATGCCAGAAACCGCCATGCCAGTGCTTTCTAGCCAAATTCCACAAGCGCTTATCACACGTCTGCAAACTCACGCGGTTCAGAATCAAGGCACAATTTTAGTCGGCGCCGTAGAGCACGACAATGACGAATACTTTAATAGCATGCTGAGCATAGATGGCAACAAAACTGAGGCTTATCGCAAGTCGCACCTCGTGCCCTTTGGTGAGTTTATCCCACTAAAAGTAGCGTTCGGCTGGATTTATCGCGATTTACTCAATATGCCACTCAGTGATTTAAGCCGAGGCAGCATTCATCAGCAACCGATGAGTATTGCAGGCGAAAAAGTCGCCATCAACATTTGTTATGAAGACGTATTTGGTGAAGAAATCATCCGTCAGTTGCCCGCCGCCACGCTCTTGGTCAATGCTAGCAATGATGCATGGTATGGTCAATCTAACGCCGCTTATCAACACATGCAATTCTCACAAGCCCGCGCTTTAGAAACTGGTCGCACCGTTTTGCGTGCAACCAACACTGGCGCTACCGCCATTATAGACCCGCACGGTAATGTATTGGCTCATGCACCACATTTTACCGAAGCCACGTTGAATGGCGTAGCGCAGGGTTATAGCGGCAGTACGCCTTATGTACGTTGGGGCAACTGGCTGTTTCTGATTATTTGCTTGACTGGTCTCACCGCCATCTGTTTGCCCAATTTTTTGGCAAGTAGGCGTAAAACAAAGTAAAATCACACCTTTATTCATAGTGCGACTTTAATCCATTGATTAGAACGCTTTAGATTGAAACGCCTTAGGCTATAAACCATTTAGAATCGAACCTTAGAATCAAACCATGGCACTCACTTTTCAACAAATTATTCTCACCCTGCAAAACTACTGGAGCGATAAAGGCTGCGCATTACTGCAATCTTACGACATGGAAGTTGGCGCAGGCACATCACACACCGCAACTTTCTTGCGTTCATTAGGCCCAGAGCCATGGAAAGCGGCTTACGTGCAGCCAAGCCGCCGCCCAAAAGATGGTCGTTATGGTGAAAACCCAAACCGCTTGCAACATTACTATCAGTTTCAAGTGGTGTTAAAGCCAGCGCCAGCAGACATTTTAGAGCTTTACTTAGGTTCGCTAGAAGCACTTGGTTTTGATTTAAAAAAGAACGACATTCGCTTTGTTGAAGATGACTGGGAAAACCCAACCCTAGGCGCATGGGGCTTGGGCTGGGAAGTGTGGCTGAACGGTATGGAGGTCACACAGTTCACCTACTTTCAACAAGTGGGTGGCATTAACTGCAAGCCGATTACAGGTGAAATTACCTACGGCTTAGAGCGCTTAGCTATGTATCTACAAGGCGTAGATAACGTGTACGACTTAACTTGGACAGATGGCTTAACTTACGGTGACGTTTATCTGCAAAATGAAAAAGAGCAATCCACCTACAACTTTGAACACTCAGATGCTGACTTTCTGTTCACAGCATTTACAGCGCATGAAAAACAAGCTTTGCATCTCATTGAAGAAAAGCTCTCACTACCCGCTTACGAGCAAGTGCTAAAAGCAGCCCATACCTTTAACTTACTAGATGCACGCGGCGCAATCTCTGTCACAGAACGTGCTGGCTACATAGGCCGCATACGTAACCTAGCCCGTTCAGTTGCAGCTGGGTACTTGGAGAGCCGCGCCAGACTTGGCTTTCCAATGGCACCAAAAGATTGGGCAGATGAAGTGTTAACAGAATTAGCTAAGAAAGCCGCAGCATGAGTACGCAAAATTTATTAGTAGAACTATTTGTAGAAGAACTACCGCCGAAAGCACTTAAAAAACTTGGTGATGCATTTGGTGCAGAAATCTTTCAATATCTAAAAAATAGTGACTTTCTGCATGACTCTGATTCAGAGTTGACTATATATGCCAGCCCTAGAAGACTTGCAGCCCACATTACTAATGTATTAGGCGTTTCTCCAGAAAAACCACAAAAAACCAGATTAGTCCCTCCTTCAGTTGGATTGGATGCCAATGGCAAGCCAACGCAAGCCTTAATCAAAAAACTAATATCATCATGTGGTTATCCTGAAGGTATAGATTTTGAACAAATAGTTAAGGATCGAGTGACCTCAGAAAGTGATGGGAAAAATTACGTTTTGTTCCATTCTGCAATAGCTGCGGGAAGTCCATTACAAAGCGCGCTTGAAACTGCTTTACATGAGTCATTAAGAAAGTTGCCTATCCCTAAGGTCATGACTTACCAACTTGCTGACGGATGGGAAACTGTGAATTTTGTGCGTCCCGCTCACGGTTTGGTTGCTTTGCATGGCAGTGATGTTGTGCCAATATCTGTGCTGGGGTTGTTAGCAGGCAACACAACACAAGGCCACCGATTTGAAGCCGCCGTTTCACCTGTGGTTTTAAAAAACGCTAATAGTTACGCAGAGCAATTGAAAACTGAAGGTGCAGTGATTGCCAGCTTTGCTGAACGCCGTGCAGAAATCGTACGCCAGCTCAATGCCGCCGCAGCTAAACAAAACCTAAAGCCCATTGAAGACGAAGCCTTGCTAGATGAAGTAACCGCACTAGTTGAGCGCCCAAATGTATTACTAGGTCAGTTTGAAGAAGTTTATCTAGAAGTACCGCAAGAGTGTTTGATTTTGACCATGAAGGCGAATCAAAAATACTTCCCGCTACTCGATGCCAATAACAAACTCACTAATAAGTTTTTAATTGTATCTAACATCAGTCCAGATGATGCCAGCGCTGTTATTGGCGGCAATGAGCGTGTTGTACGCCCTCGCCTTGCTGATGCTAAGTTCTTCTTTGACCAAGATCGTAAGAAAACGCTTGAAAGCCGCTTAGAAGGTTTAAGCAAAGTGGTTTACCACAATAAGCTTGGTTCACAAGGTGAGCGTAATCTGCGTGTAGTGAAAATTGCAGCAGAAATTGCTAAGCAGTTAGGCGATGCTAATTTTGTCGCTAAAGTTGAAAAAGCTGCTCGTCTCTCTAAAACAGACTTAGTCACTGATATGGTGGGTGAGTTTCCTGAACTACAAGGCATTATGGGGCGCTACTATGCGCAACATGAAGGCTTTGATGATGACGTGGCTTATGCGATTGAAGACCATTACAAACCTCGCTTTGCTGGTGATACGCTGCCGCGTAACCAAGTGGGCGTTTGTGTAGCGTTAGCAGATAAATTAGAAACTCTGGTGGGTTTATTCAGCATCGGTGAAAAACCAACGGGTGACAAAGATCCATTTGGTCTGCGTCGCCAAGCACTCGGTGTAATTCGAATGTTGATAGATGGCCAGCTGCCAATCCAGTTTAATATGCTCATTCAAATGGTGCTATCTCAATTTAATGGCGATCACAATGCAGCACTTGCTGTGCAAGAATTCAGCTTAGATAGACTAGCGGTTAATCTAAAAGAGCAAGGCGCCAGCCCACAAGAAGCAGATGCTGTGCTAGCACTTAACCCTCAACTATTAAGTGAAATTCCGCAGCGACTATCAGCCGTTCGTGCATTCTCTTTACTAGATGAAGCGCCCGCGTTAGCCGCTGCCAACAAGCGCGTTGGCAACATTCTGAAAAAAGTAGAAGGCGAAGTGAAAGCTGAAGTAAACGCTAACTTACTGCAAGAGCCTGCTGAATTAGCACTCAATGAAGCATTGAGTAAAGTGAAACCTGAAGCAGATAAGTTGTTTGAAAGTGGTGATTACACCGCATCACTTAAATCACTCGCGGCTTTAAAAGCACCTGTAGATGCCTTTTTTGATAATGTAATGGTCAATGCTGAAGATGCAGCACTTAAAGCTAACCGCTTAGGTTTACTGGCAGTTTTGCACCAAACCATGAACCGTGTTGCAGATTTATCTAAATTAGCTAGTTAAATAACAAAGCGAGCCACCCATGAAATTAGTGATTTTAGATAGAGACGGCGTCATCAACCAAGATTCTGCCAATTTCATCAAAAGCCCTAACGAATGGCTTGCAATTCCAGGTAGCTTAGAAGCCATTGCTTTGCTGAATCAATCAGGCTTTAAAGTAGCTGTGGCGACCAATCAATCTGGCATTAGTCGCGGTCTATTCGACATGACTACATTAAATAGCATACACGACAAAATGCATCGAGAACTGGCGCAAGTGGGTGGACGAATTGATGCAATTTTCTATTGTCCACATGCAGCAGATGAGCATTGCCACTGCCGTAAGCCAGATACTGGAATGATAGAAGAAATCGGCTTGCGTTTTTCAATGGACTTGAATGGGGCACCTGCAGTGGGTGATGCGTTACGTGACTTACAAGCCTTTGCCAGCGCTGGGTGTCAGCCTATCTTAGTGCGCACAGGCAAGGGTGAGGCTACATTAGCTGCAGCCAAACAAGACCCAGAGAAAGCATTACCTGCAAACACTTGGATTTGTGCTGACTTAGCTGAAGCATCTCAACGCATTATTGCTGAGATAGACTAAGTAGAAAGCCTCTATGCTGTTTTTGCGCTCATTGTTATTTTTTATCGGCCAAGTGATTACTGCGCCAATCTTCACGATAGTCGCCCTACTCGCAATGCCGTTTAACCCCATACTGCGTAACGATTTAATCTCAGGCTGGGCGCGAAGTATGCTGTGGTGGCTAAAAGTCACTTGCAATATTCGCCATGAAATTACGGGCTTAGAAAACATCACAGATTCACCAACAATCGTCTTATCTAAACATCAGTCTGCTTGGGAAACACTAGCTTTTCAAGCCATTTTTCCAACGCAAGTATACGTGCTGAAGCGTGAGTTATTATGGATTCCAATTTTTGGTTGGGGCTTAGCGATGTCATCACCTATCGCCATTGACCGCAGCGCAGGTCGTGAAGCACTTAAAAAACTAGTGGCTAACGGTCAAGCCAGACTAGACCGTGGATTTTGGGTAGTGATATTTCCAGAAGGCACGCGCATAACACCAGGTGAACGCAGTAAATATCACATTGGTGGCGCATGGTTGGCAACGCATACAAAAACGCAAGTACTGCCTGTTGCACACAATGCTGGTGAATATTGGGCTAAAAACACATTCATTAAAAAACCGGGTGTGATTAAAATGCATATCGGCAAACCCATTCAAACTGAGGGCTTAAAAGCCGATGCACTCAACCAGCAAGTAGAAGGCTGGATTGAAGCTGAGATGCTCACATTAAATTAATGAGCCACTCTCTTACCTTGCCATCTGGCGACCAACTTCATTACCAATTAGAGCGTCGTCAACGTCGCACAGTAGGCTTAAAAATCACCCAAACAGGTTTAGTGATTCATGCGCCTAAACGTATTTCACAGTCGCAACTTGAAGATATCATCATGCAAAAAGCTGACTGGGTACTTAGAAAACTCGCTTCTGTCACCGCCAATAAAATTCCAGAAATACAATGGCAGCATGGCGAGCAGCTGCTATTTTTAGGCAATTCAATCACGCTAACCATTGAACATAATGCCCGTTCAAAAGCGGTGGAATATGAGCCTGGCGTTTTACAATTGGGGATGCCCAATCAAGATGCAAAGTTAATCTCACGTAAAGTAGTTCAGTGGTACAAAAAGCAAGCAATCACAGACTTCACAAGGCGTCTAGAAATTTTCTCTAGCAAATTGGGGGTGACATTCACCTCACTCACTTTATCCAATGCCGCCTCGCGCTGGGGCAGCTGCAACTCAAAAAAAGAAATTAGGCTCAACTGGCGCTTACTGCAAGCACCACCGCACATCATTAACTACGTGGTTTGCCACGAACTTGCACACATCAAAGAAATGAATCATTCGACAAAGTTTTGGGCGACGGTTGCCAGCATATTCCCTGATTACAAATCTGCTGAAAAAGAATTAAAAGTACTTTCTGCAAAATTGCATCGCTTTTAAAATAAAGCCTTCTAACGTTAACCATATTTAATATTATTTATAGAGTTAACATGCTAGTATTTTGTGCACCACAACAACTTATCAAAAAATGGGGAGAAAAAGATGGACTTTCAAAGTGCAGTAAAAACATGTTTTCAGAAATATGTAGATTTCAGTGGTCGCGCAAAATTACCAGAGTTCTGGTGGTTCTTTTTGTTCTGTTTCGCAGTCGCCGTGCTTTTGGAGTTCGTAGGTAGTTACGTTTCGTGGGCTTTTTCGCTAGCAACGTTTTTACCTTCATTGGCGGTTGGTGCGCGTCGTTTGCACGACACGAATAAAAGCGGCTGGTTACAGTTGATTTGGATTATCCCAATTTTAGGCTGGATTGCGATGATTTATCTATTGGTTCAACCAAGTGACGCCGCTGACAATCAATACGGCGAAGTACCAAATAACTAAACAGGGCTAGTTTATTCAATTATAAAAAAGGGGCTATTCGCCCCTTTTTTTATTTCAAATGCTCAAATCAGAGTATCTGTTTAATATCATTCGCCATATCCGCTGGTTTTTCACCATAGTCTATATACAGCCTGATTTTACCTAATTTATCAAATACATACATTCCAGCACTATGGTCTAGCGTGTAGCCGCCCTTACCTTGCGCCTCTACTTTTTTTGCGTAGATTTTAAAAGTGGCGGCCGTAGCAGCGGTGGTTGGCTCATCGCCCCTAAGCCCAATAAATCGTTTATCAAACGATGGCACAAATTGCGCTAAAACTTCTTGGCTATCTCTTGCGGGATCTAGCGTGACAAATAACACTTGTAATTCATCTGCACGTGGCCCAAGCAGTTTCATGGTTTGTTTTAAATCCAACATCGTTGTGGGGCAAACATCAGGGCAATGTGTATAACCAAAAAACAAGGCGACTGCTTTGCCTTTAAAGTCAGCCAAGGTGCGAAGCTTACCTGTGTGATCAGTCAGGCTAAATGATTGACCAAAATCTGCACCAGTAATATCGGTAGCAACTAAGCTACTCGCGTGGTCTGCAGGCTTACATGCAGTTAATAAACTTAAGAAAAACACCAAACATATTGATTTTAGCAACTGTTGCATAGAAAACTCCAAATTAAGCTTTAAATTTATACACTTTTGATTTTAACATGCACTGAGAATTCCGCGCTTTAGTTTACAATAATGCTTTTACAAAATTCGTTTATAAGGCAGCAATAATGGCAATTCCAACCTCAATGGCAGACCGTGACGGCGTAATTTGGTATGACGGTAAAATGGTTAACTGGCGCGATGCCACAACGCACGTTTTAACACACACTTTACACTATGGCATGGGCGTGTTTGAAGGCGTGCGTGCTTATAAAACGGACAAAGGCACTGCCATTTTCCGTTTAAAAGAACATACGGACAGATTGTTTCGCTCAGCTCATATTTTGCAAATGAAAATGCCATTTACCAAAGAAGAGATGATGGAAGCGCAAAAAGCAGCCGTGCGCGAAAATAATCTAGAATCAGCTTATATGCGCCCAATGGCATTTTACGGTGCTGAGGCAATGGGTATTTCTGCTAAAACACTATCAACCCACGTGATTGTTGCTGCTTGGAAATGGGGCGCATATATGGGTCAAGAGGCCTTAGATAACGGCATTCGCGTAAAAACATCGTCATTTTCACGTCACCACGTGAACATTACCATGTGTAAAGCCAAAGCTAATGGTAACTACATGAACTCTATTCTTGCGCACCAAGAAGCGGCGCAAGATGGCTACGAAGAGGCGCTGTTGCTCGATGTAGATGGCTTTGTGGCTGAAGGTTCAGGCGAGAATATATTTGTTGTGCGTAACGGTAAACTTTACACACCAGATTTAACTAGTGCGCTAGAAGGTATTACGCGCGATACGATTGTTCAGCTTGCTGCTGAAATTGGCTTAACTGTCATTGAAAAGCGCATAACCCGCGATGAAGTCTATGGCGCAGACGAAGCTTTCTTTACTGGTACAGCTGCTGAAGTAACGCCAATTCGCGAGTTAGATCGCCGCGCAATTGGCGCTGGCACAGCAGGCCCAATCACGAAACAACTACAAAAAATGTATTTTGATGTAGTGCACGGCCGATCAGAAAAACATGCTGATTGGTTAACTCTAGTTTAAAAAACGCATATTAATTCTTGCGCCGTCATTCTGAGTAAAGCGAACAATCCATGATTTTATAACATTAAAGATTTTTGTAACATTAAAACTGGATACTTCGCTATCGCTCAGTATGACAAATTAAGGGAAATTGATGCATGTCTAACACCAATGAAATAGAAGTCACCGCTAAAGACCTTCCTCTGCACTGCCCAACGGATGCAGTTGCACTATGGTCATCACACCCCCGCGTGTTTTTAGATGTAGCCAAAACAGGCCATGTAGCATGCCCATATTGCGGCACCAAATATAAGCTTAAAGCGGGCGAAGTGGTTGGGCATCATTGATTTGATGTATAAATTACGTTGGGCCTTAATGAAGCAATTATTGAAAAATTTCGTGATTGTTTTCATCGCACTTATCATTCTAGTTACGGTGCATCATCAACTTAATTTACTCAGGTTTTCTTACCTTGATTTTGATTTTTTGCAAAAAATCGACTCATTTTCTTTAAGGTCTATCGCAATATTTCTTTATTACTCAATTCCAGCACTATTAATTGGCCTAGCAATGGTTAGACTATTGAAGGGTTCATTCAAAATATACTGGTGCTTAGTATTATCTCTAGTAATCTTTATTTGGTTTCAGCCAGTTCATATTGTAGAAATAGATGATTTAAGTTTTGTTAGTGAAGTCATTATGTATATTTCACAGTATTCGCATCCTATTTTTGTATTCATTCCAGCATTAATAGCCAAGTAGGGTGGGCAAGTTGCCTTATCTTGCCCACGTGAATACCGCAAAAGGTAACAGAATTTCTCACGTGGGTAACTAGTTACCCACCCTACTCAGTATCCTATCAACCATACAATCCCCTTCTGCCGCGCCTGAGTTTTAGTTTATTTTGGGAAGTTTTCGGCAAGCGGCTGTTTGAGCGAATGCGAGTTACCGATTGCCATCCCAAAACAAGCTAAAACTCAGGAAATAAGCGGTAGGGGGTAGCCTTTTCTTTGGTTTCTTTCTTTTGGCTAAGCAAAAGAAAGAAACTCGCCAGTCGCGCGAAAGCGACAAGCCACCAAGACTCGACTAAATAACCGTTACAAAGCCTTAACATCCGCCTTCGCGCCCCACAATGCTCCAATCACTAGCGTAGCATTATCTGCTTGGCTATTCGTCCAAAAAGTCACATTCGCCTCTGCAGTAGTTGTTGCAAGCAAATCTTGCTCAGCTAGTTTTTTCTGCAAATACTTTGCCACTGCGGCGCCTGTATCAATAATCGCAACGTTGTTCCCCACCGCTTGCTCGATTAAAGGCTTAATAAAGGGATAATGCGTACAACCTAGCACGATGGTATCAGCGCCTTCCGCCAACAATGGCGCGCAATATTGCTGCACTAGTACTTTGGTATTGGCGGTATTAAGTTCACCGCGCTCAATGCATTCCACCAAACCTACACAGGCTTGCGTAACCACCTTCACATTGCGGCCATAACTTTCTAATAACGCTGCAAACTGTGCGCTTTTGAGTGTACCTGTAGTCGCAAGTACGCCAATGATGCCGTTTCTGGATGCTTCGGCAGCTGGTTTAACTGCTGGCTCCATGCCGATAATCGGTAAGTTATATTTTGCGCGCAGTGCGTCGATCGCCGCTGCTGTGGCTGTGTTGCATGCCACCACTAGTGCTTTAGCATTTTTGGCTATTAAAAATTCGGCAATTTCAAAGCAACGCGCTTGAATTTCTGCCGCTGTTTTATTGCCATAGGGTGCATATTTACTATCAGCCACATAGAGTAATGGTTCATGCGGCAATAAGGCATGAATATGTTTTAAGACAGAAATGCCGCCGACGCCAGAATCGAATACAGCAATGGGGTTTTCTGCAGACATATCTATAGATGTTTCGCTAGACTTAATGGGTTGAGCGCTCATTACAAGGTCGTCATCAGTTACAATGCTTATATTATAAACCAATCAGATTATAAGCCCGCAAGGGGCTTCCCCACAGAATATATGCGCTAAAGCGCATTATTCATGTGTGAAAGGAAATATTATGGGAAACAGACTCAGTAAAATTTATACCCGCACAGGGGATAGTGGCACCACAGGCTTAGGTGATGGCAGCCGCATCAATAAAGATAGCTTGCGCGTTGAAGCGATGGGTGATGTTGATGAATTAAATTCAGTCATCGGTGTAATGATGACCGAGACCTTGCCCAATTATCTAATTGAACCGCTTACACAAATTCAACATGACTTATTCAACGTGGGTGGTGAAATTTGCATTCCAGGCTATGTGATATTGAAACAATCTCGCATCAGCGATTTAGAGAGCCTAATAGATGAACTCAACAGCCAGTTATCACCGCTTAAAGAATTTATCTTACCCGGTGGCACAAAGGCAGCAGCTTATTGCCACCTTGCCCGCACCGTGTGTAGACGTGCAGAACGCAAGCTTGTAGAGCTTCATCGCAATGAAAAAGTGACTGATATTTCATTGCAATATTTAAACCGCTTGTCTGATCTATTATTTGTGATGTGTCGCGTTATTAATAAAGAAGCTGGGTTCAGTGATGTGCTATGGAAAAATGAGCATGCTTAATACCAATATGGTTAATTTTTAGAAGTTGCCTTCCTAAGTTATAATTCGGCCATGATTAAAAAACTGCTAGATAAAATTTTTAAACCAAAAAGCGCAAAATCAGAGCACGCCAAGCATGAGCATGTTAAAGCGGCTAACGCTAAAGCAGAGCAGCCTCACAACCATCGCCCCACACTAAGAACAAAAAAAACGCCGAGTAAAAATACTGATAGCATCAACCACGGCGCTACGGTCATTGCGCATAAAACACATAAGATTAACCGCGATTTATTAAGTAATGCTGCGCTAAAAACAACTGAAGGCCTTCATAATGCGGGCTTTGAGGCCTATATTGTGGGTGGTGCTGTACGTGATTTGTTACTCAATCGCACACCAAAAGACTTTGATGTCGCAACCGATGCTACACCAGAGCAAGTGAACCGTGTTTTTAGGCGCTCACGTATTATTGGTAAAAGATTCAGATTGGTACATGTGCTATTTGGCGACGAAACGATAGAAGTATCGACTTTTCGTGGCAGCCATCTTGAAGATAGCAGCGATGCTAAAACCGCAGACTCAGGCCGTATTATCCGCGACAATGTATTTGGCTCAATTATTGATGATGCTGTGCGCCGCGACTTTACGGCAAACTCCTTGTATTACAATCCTGCAAGCCAAGAAGTACTAGACTTCCACCACGGCTATACCGATATAAAAGCAGGCGTTTTACGCATGATAGGTAAGCCTGAAACGCGCTATGCTGAAGACCCAGTACGCATGTTGCGTGCAGTACGACTATCTGCAAAGTTAGGCTTAAAAATAGACCAAGCAACGCAAGCGCCTATCGCTAAAATGGCAGATTTACTGCAAGACGTACCGCCTAGCCGCTTGTTTGATGAAATGCTCAAGTTATTTCTATCTGGTCATGCCATGGAAAGCGTAAGTGCTTTACGAGAGCAACACTTGCACCACGGCTTATTGCCAATGTTAGATGTCGTGCTAGAGCAGCCGATGGGCGAGCGTTTTGTGATGTTAGCGCTCAAAAATACCGATGACCGCATACTTTCTGGTAAATCTGCTAATCCTAGCTTTTTATTTGCAACTTTACTTTGGCATGAAATGTTAGCCGCTTGGGAAAGTTACAAAGCAGAAGGTCAGCATGCAATTCCTGCGTTGCACATGGCGATGAGCGAAGTGATTGCCACACAAGCCGAGAAAATGGCTATTCATAATCGCTACACCGCCACTATGAAAGAAATTTGGGGCATGCAACCACGTTTTGAACAACGCGCTGGCAAGCGCCCTTTTGGCTTACTCACGCATCCACGTTACCGTGCTGGCTATGATTTCTTACTATTACGTTGTGAGTCTGGTGAGCTACCAATGGAATTGGGCGAGTGGTGGACTGCATTCGCTGATGCTGATGGTGAAGGCCGCACTGCTATGCTGCAAGCGGATACTGCACCTAAAAAGCGTAAAAAAAGAAATCGTAAAAAACCTGCTGGTGCAAGCTCAACATCCACTAGCGCAACTGAGTAAATTTCCACATTGATGAAACAGGCTTTTGTTGCACTGGGTAGTAATTTAGCAAACCCAATTTCACAAGTAGAGTCTGCATTTGCTGCGCTTGAAAAACTACCTAACACACATGTGTTAAAGAAATCCTCCTTATACAAAACCGCACCCATTGATTGCCCGCAAATATCAGCTGAAGCCGTGCCTGATTTTATTAATGCCGTAGTTGAAGTTGAAACATGGCTTTCACCTGAAGCCTTGCTTGATGCGCTACACGCCATTGAAAACCACGCAGGTCGAGTACGGCCTTATGTGAATGCGCCTCGCATACTTGATTGTGACTTATTGCTGTATGAAAATGTGGTGCAAAATACTGCCAAACTGACGCTACCTCACCCACGTATGCATCAGCGCGGATTTGTTTTATTACCATTATTTGAGATTGCACCGCAATTATCAATCCCGAATCATGGCAAAATAGTACTATTGATGACCTCTGATTTAATTCAAGACATACAAAAATTATAACTACAACGTTAATATGGTAAAAAAATTAGTCGCATGAGCATTTTCAACAAATATCCTTACATCGTCATTGAAGGCCCAATTGGCTGTGGCAAAACCACCTTAGCTAAAATGCTGGCTGATAAGTTTCCTGTCGACTATTTATCTGAGAAGGCAGAGGCAAATCCATTTTTGCCACGCTTTTATCAAGATGCTCAGCGCTATGGCTTGCCGACGCAACTTTTCTTTTTATTCCAGCGTGCTAACCAGATTAAAGATTTGAGTCAACGCGATATGTTTGCCAAGCCTATCGTTGCTGATTTCTTTTTAGAGAAAGATGCACTGTTCGCTCGCTTGAATTTGGATGATGAAGAGTACGCTTTGTATCACAATATTTATCAGCACTTACAACTCAAAGCGCCAAAGCCAGATTTGGTGATTTATCTACAAACGCCTATTGACGGCCTGATGGAGCGCATTGAAGAGCGTAGCGTAAGTTATGAGCAAGATATTCCACGTGAGTACATACAGCGTTTAGCCAATGCCTATAGCGAGTTTTTTCATAATTACGACGCTTCGCCCGTTTTGATTGTGAATAATGAAAAACTCAATATTTTAAAAAATGATGATGCGCTGGACTTACTACTTAACCGTATTATGCAGATTAAAGGTCAGCGCGAGTTCTTTAATCCAAACTTTGATTAATTAGTCATAAATTAAGCCTATGAATTTAACCCAACTACATGAAATGGCAGCTGCAGGCGAGAAACTCGTCATGATCACAAGCTACGACTCAACCTTTGCCAAGCTTTCTGAAGAAGCTGGTGTAGACATCATACTGGTTGGCGATTCGCTAGGCATGGTGCTGCAAGGTGCTGAAAACACGCTGAATGTTAGCATGCACCATATGACTTACCACACTAAAAGCGTCTCTGCCGGCGCTTTAAATACCTATATCGTGGCGGATATGTCACTAGGTAGTTATGAGCATGATAATGAAGCGGCCTATAAAAATGCAGAATGGCTCATCAGGTCAGGCGCGCATATGGTGAAATTCGAAGGTGGCGGTAATAAGGTTAAAACTGCACGGTACTTGGTTGAACGTGGCATTCCCGTTTGTGCGCACTTAGGTTTTACACCGCAATCAGTTAATCAACTGGGTGGCTATAAAATTCAAGGTAAAACCGATGAAAGCGCTGCGCAAATTATGCAAGATGCAGTTGCTATGAGTGAGGCTGGTGTTGGCCTGATTGTGCTAGAAATGGTACCAGCCGCATTAGCTAAGAAAATTACCAATGCTATCAAAACGCCCACCATAGGCATAGGCGCCGGGGTAGATTGCAGTGGCCAGGTATTAGTTGTGCAAGACTTGCTTGGTATATACACTGGGCCAGCAAATAAAAAACCTAGCGAATTTAAATCGCCTCGTTTTGTGCGTAACTTTTTAAAAGATACCAATAGCATTCAAGCCGCGGTTAAGGCCTATGTTAAAGCGGTTAAAGATAAAAGTTTTCCTGCGCTTGAACATAGCTATTAAGTCCTCTTTTCACGCAGATTATCTAGTCCATGCAAATCATTAAGACCATTGCCGAATTAAAAAGCCTCTTAAAAAATCAAGAAACTATCGCTTTTGTGCCAACGATGGGTAACTTGCATGCAGGTCACATTCACTTGGTTGAAGTTGCTAAACAGCATATTGCCAACAGTCCAAAACCATGTGTTGTAGTGAGCATATTTGTGAACCCGCTACAATTTGGCCCGACTGAAGACTTAGCGAGCTATCCGCGCACTTTAGAAGCGGATTGTGAAAAGCTAAAAGCCGCTGGCGCAAGCATTGTTTTCACGCCTACTGTTGAAGAAATGTATGCGGATTTTGATGGCAAAAACCTCAATCAAACCATGACTATCACACCACCGCCAATCGCTAGTGAGCTTTGCGGTGCTTCGCGACCAGGCCATTTTTCTGGCGTAGCTACTGTTGTAATGAAGCTTTTTAATATGGTACAACCCAGTGTGGCTGTGTTTGGCCAAAAAGATTTTCAGCAATTATTCATCATTAAGCAAATGGTGAAACTGTTTAATTTACCAATAGATATTGTTGGCGTAGATACCGTGCGCGAACCAAGTGGCTTAGCAATGAGTTCGCGCAATGGTTATTTAACTGATGAACAACGCGCCTCTGCAAGCCAGTTAAATAGCGCCTTGCAGGGCATTGTGCAATTGATAAAGCGAGGTAATAAAAACTACTTTGAACTTGAACAACAAGCTAAAGCAGCGCTCAACAACAACGGATGGATGGCAGATTACATTTCCATTCGTGCCAGCTTAAGCCTAATGCCTGCCACTGCAACTGATAAACAATTAGTGGTTTTAGGCGCGGCTAAGTTAGGCAATACGCGCTTAATTGACAATATTTACTTTACCCTTTAGCACATACACTCAATAATTAAATCCTAGCGCTTTTCAACTGTAAGTGTATCTTTACCAAGCTGCAGTAAATCCCATTTTGGCTTAACTGCTTTATAGTCACCCGTCTCAAGTATAGCTAGCTCATCTTTTAAATCGCCATTCCCAAACTCGGTCAAACGCAACTCACCTGCATAGACCCACGCGTTGCCCTCTTTTGTATAAACACGATGACCATAAGGGTCTAACACGACAACTTCTGGTTGACCATCATGATTTAAGTCAACAGAAATTGCACGGCAACCGTTACCAGACTGGTCCATATTCGACAAGCAATCTAGGAACCGCGTCCCTTCTTTTTTCTCAGCTAACAATGCCTCATAAAACGTAGGCTCAAGCACAGTGTCTTTTGGGTAAACCGTAAAACCCGCCTGCAAAGCTTTAGTATCAGTGATGTTTCTTACTGGTTTTGAATAATAACTTTGTTCTGGTGCATCAAGTAAGGCTTGGGCTTGCGCCTTTAATTCGGGGTGTTGCTGATTGGTCAGCATCGAATGGAGTGCTTCATTGCCGTACACGCCACCCTTAAAACGCAAATAGGCAAAATCAAATTTGTCCGCTTTAACTTTACCGTCTAACAGCCTTGCTACTTGGCTTTGCACGTTAATACGATTAGGATACAACACAGGCGAGTTAATCAATATCAACATCACCACCAAAATAAGTGCGGCGTATACATTGATGGTCTTAGTTAGTTGCATCCAACCTTGTTGTAGATTAAATGATTTAATCGCGGCAACAGCATAGCCAACACTATAAATCGCCATAACTGCCACTAAACTAGCTGCCCACACACGGTCAGAAGTCCAACCATACTGATGCACACGCAAGTAAACCGCATAAATACACAACATTGAATAAATAGGCATGGTCAGCAAACCTGCATTGGTAAGTTTTAACAACCATGGTGGATAGTTAATCTGACGACCATCTTGAAATGCAGTATTCAACAAAAATACAGTTAAACCAAGCAAGCCCAACATGAGTCCTGTGGCATAACCAATACCCCATAACGTTCCTAAGCCTTTGAAAGGTAGCGTAACAATGAATGCTAGTAAAATAAGACTGACCAATGGCAATAACCAGCCTAACACTTGCAAGATAGCGCGTTTAAACTCTGACAAGACTTCTTCTTTTGCTGCATAAAGTGACAAGCCCAAACCAAATGCCACGGTGGTAGCTGGATAAATGAAATAGCGTGTATTAAAAATTTCATCAAAAAACGGTATACCCAGAATTTTGAATAAGGCGACAAATAGCTCTAATGCACCCCAAAATAGACCAACAAAAATACTCGCCACAATCACTTTAACTGCATTGCGCCACGAAAAATTAAACAGAGCTTCATAGTGATTAAACCATTGCTTGTACTGACAGAAGTGCTCAAAAAAAGTTAAAGCGATAAACCACGACACAAAAATACAAAAACCTAAATTCCAATAAATTCCTGAGTACATATAACTCGCCATGCCTTTGGCGTAGCTAACATAACCGATATAGGCCGCACTGCAGGCAGCCACCAAGCTAAACCCTAGCGACAGTTTTATTAGCAATTGACGCGGCTGATTAGCCAACATCATTAAACTCAACGGTAACGTTACAATAGTGGCATAGAGCGGAAATATCAGTTGAAAGCTAGCAGCTTTGTCACTTAAGCTAGTCACCCAATTGTGCATTAACAATAGTGCCAGCCCTTGCAGCAACGCCACCATTAAAATAAATTTTTTCTCTTGTTTTTGTTGCTTCGCTTCCAATTGACACGCCCTTTAATTATTGACTGTTGAGATGTTAAGTGACTATAAACCTTTGAATACACTATAATACTGTTTTTTCACCTAAGAGTTTTCTGCATTATGCAAAGAACAATGCTTAAATCTAAACTACACCGCGTACATGTCACGCACAGCGAGCTTCATTACGAAGGTAGCTGTGCCATCGATGAAAACTTGCTTGAAGCCGCTAACATTAGCGAATACGAGCAAATTCATTTGTACAACGTGACCAATGGTGAACGTTTTAGCACATACGCTATTTTAGCTGAGCGTGGCTCAGGCATTATCTCGGTCAATGGTGCAGCCGCACACAAAGCAGCACCTGGCGACATTATGATTATTGCCAGCTACGCAAATTATAATGAACTAGAACTACAAAAGTTCTCACCCCAACTTGTGTATGTGGACAATAACAACCGCATACAATCTCAACGCAATGCAATTCCAGCACAGGCCGCTTAAATGACAAATGATGTAAACGCAGCAAACTATTTAGAAACAATGAAGCAGGCAGTAATTGATGCCATTGAAGATATCAAAGGCTTCGACATCACCCCTATGGACGTACGCAAGCTCACAAGCATGACCAGTTATATGATTGTTGCCTCTGCAACATCTAGCCGCCAAGCCAAAGCGATTGCAGATAACGTGCGTGAGAAACTTAAAGAAAAAGGCTATCACATTCGCGGTACTGAAGGCGAAAAAGAAGGTGAATGGGTACTAGTCGATTTAGATGATATCGTCGTACACATTATGGTACCAACCACGCGTGCTTACTACAATCTAGAGCAACTATGGGGCGAGGCTGAAAGCCGCAGAGGCCACATCAAATCTGACAGCGGCGAGGCTTAAAGCCGCCACGGCCATATCAAAGCTGAGTAATTAGCGCATCCGCCAGCAGAGTTAGTGAATGAAGCTGCGTATTATCTCTGTCGGTCATAAAATGCCAAGCTGGGTTGAAACCGCTTGTGCGGAATACACCAAGCGCATGCCACGCGAAGCCACGGTTGAAATTATCGACATCAAGCCTGAAAAGCGCGCCGCTGGCAATAGCACTGAAAACATTCAACTCATTGAAGCAAAGCGCATTCTAGAAGCTGTTGGCAAAGACATCTGCATTGCTTTAGATGAGCGTGGGCAAGAAGTCACCACACTACAACTCGCAGATAAGTTCAAAGACTGGCAAGCTGCAGGCCGTGATGTGTCACTCATCATTGGCGGTGCTGATGGTTTGCATGCCTCAGTTAAACAAAAAGCCGATTGGTTGTGGGCGCTTTCTAAGCTAACCTTGCCACATGCCATGGTAAGAGTAATGCTGGCTGAGCAACTTTATCGCGCACATTCAGTCATTACCAATCACCCCTATCATCGAGAGTAATTATGTCTTCAGTAACGCAAGAACTAAGCTATGAAAAATCTTTAGTTTGGTTTAGACGTGACCTGCGAGATTACGACCATGCCGCGCTATACCACGCTTTAAAATCATCTAAAAATGTCTTTTGTGTCTTTGTTTTTGATACAAGCATTCTTGATCAACTGCATGATAAAGCCGACCGCCGAGTAGAGTTTATTTGGGAAAGTGTGCGTGAGTTAAAAGATTCATTACAAAAACACGGCAGTGATTTAATAGTGCTGTATGGCAACGCTGGCGATGAAATTCCAAAACTAGCCTCCTCACTTTCAGTGAGCGCCGTATTTACCAATCATGATTATGAGCCTAGCGCTATTGCTAGAGATGCCCATGTGGCAGAACAGCTTAATAGCAGCAATATCGCTTTTCACCATGACAAAGATCATGTGATTTTTGAAAAAGATGAAGTATTAAATCTAGCTGGCAAGCCCTATGGTGTTTTTACGCCCTATAAAAACATGTGGCTGAAAACCGTCAATGATTTCTTTATCAAAGCTTACCCAGTAGATGCCTATTTAAGCAACTTAGCCAAACTTAATGCCAGTCAGTTATTGAGCTTAGAAGAGATGGGCTTTAAGCGCACCAACTTAAGTAGCATGCGCTTGCCAACAGGCATGCAAGGTGGGCTAGCTCTGTTTAATGACTTTAAAGAACGCATGAGTCGCTACCAAGATGCTAGAAATTTCCCTGCCATAAAGGGCGTTTCGTATTTATCTGTACATCTACGTTTTGGCACTATCTCTATACGACATCTAGCCCGCGAGGCAATGCAGGCAGCTAATGCTGGGGCGCAAACTTGGCTAAGCGAACTTATCTGGCGTGATTTTTATGTGCAAATATTGCATCACAAGCCAAGTGTTGCTGAAGGTAAAGCCTATAAAGCTGAATTTGAAGCATTAAAATTTCCAAATAACCCAGCACTTTTTCAGGCGTGGTGTGAAGGTAAAACTGGCTACCCACTGGTAGATGCTGCCATGCGGCAATTGAATTCCACAGGCTTTATGCATAACCGTTTACGCATGGTGGCTGCGAGTTTTTTGGTGAAAGACTTGCTCATAGATTGGCGTTGGGGCGAGCGTTATTTTGCTGAAAAACTAATCGACTTTGACCTAAGTGCTAATAATGGCGGCTGGCAATGGGCCGCCAGCACTGGCTGCGACGCACAACCTTGGTTTCGTATCTTCAATCCAATCACGCAAAGCGAGCGTTTTGACGCGCAAGGAAAGTTTATTCGTAAGTATGTGCCAGAGTTAGCAAAATGTAACGACAAGGAAATTCATGCCCCTTGGCTGATTCCGTTACTGCGCCTTCAAGAACTCAACATTAGCATAGGTAATGACTATGCAGCCCCCGTGGTCGACCATGCAACACAAAGACAGCAAGCACTAGCTCTTTATAAAAACATATAATATGTTTTATATAAGACATAAGTATTATATAATTTATACGCAATTACAAAACTCGAACAATTGCAAAAATTAAGTATACTCATACCGATGTTTTAATTATTGGAAAGATCATCATGGCACTCGTTTCATTACGTCAATTGCTAGATCACGCTGCTGAGCACGACTACGGTCTGGCAGCTTTTAATGTTAATAACATGGAGCAAGTTCACGCCATTATGCAGGCGGCAGATGAAACGAATAGCCCTGTTATATTGCAAGGCTCCGCGGGTGCGCGCAAATATGCTGGTGAAGCATTTTTGCGACACTTAGTACTCGCCGCCATTGAAACCTACCCACACATTCCCGTTGTTATGCATCAAGATCACGGTCAATCACCTGCAGTGTGCATTCAAGCAATACGCTCTGGCTTTTCTAGCGTAATGATGGATGGCTCGCTCATGGAAGACGCAAAAACACCCTCGAGCTACCAATATAATGTCGATGTCACTAGAAAAATCGTAGAAATTGCGCATGCAATTGGCGTGTCTGTTGAAGGCGAGCTTGGTGTGCTAGGCTCTTTAGAAACAGGTCTTGCTGGTGAAGAAGATGGCTCTGGCGCAGCAGGCGTATTAAGTCACGACCAAATGCTCACCGACCCAGAAGAGGCCGCCGATTTTGTACGTAAAACAGGCGTCGATGCATTAGCTATCGCCATTGGCACCTCACATGGCGCTTATAAATTTAGCAAGCCACCCACAGGTAAAACCCTGGCAATTAGTCGCATTAAGGAAATTCATGCACGTATCCCCAACACGCACTTGGTGATGCACGGATCATCTTCTGTGCCGCAAGAGTGGCTGCATATCATCAACGAGTTTGGTGGTGATATGGGCGAAACGTATGGTGTGCCTGTAGAAGAAATTGTCGAAGGCATCAAACATGGTGTACGTAAAATAAATATTGATACAGATTTACGCATGGCTTATACGGGGTCAATTCGTAAGTTTTTTACAGAAAAAAGAAAAGAGTTCGACCCAAGAAAATTTCTTAGCGCCTCCACGGTAGCCATGCGCGCCATTTGTAAAGAACGTTATGAAGCTTTTGGTTCTGCTGGGCAAGCCGCATTCATTAAGCCTATCAGTTGCGAACAAATGGCAGTACGTTACAAAGCAGGTGAGTTAGACGCAATTGTTAAATCAAAATAATCAACTTGAGAGCATCCACAAGATTATCTAAGCGATTATTTTAAAAATATCCAAAAGAATATAAAGAATATAAGGAGCACAAAATGCGGCGTAAGTTAGTAGTAGGTAATTGGAAAATGCACGGCAATATCCACAGCAATGAAACCCTACTGAATGCACTGATTAACGGTCTCAGTGATTATAAAAATGCAGACTATGTCGTCTGCGTACCAAATCCTTACTTACACCAAGCTAGAACTTTACTTGAAAGTACAGGCATTGCTTGGGGCGGACAAAACGTTAACCAGTTTGAAGAAGGCGCGTTTACTGGCGCGGTATCCCCACACATGCTTACGGATCTAGGTTGCTCTTATGTGCTACTTGGGCACTCAGAAAGACGCGTATTGTTTCATGAAACTAACCTATCCGCCGCAGCTAGATTTGATGCCTCTATCAACGCCAACTTAACCCCTATTTTATGTGTTGGTGAAACACTTGCTGAACATGAAGCTGGATTGACGGAGGTAACAGTGGCTGGGCAAATGGACGCTGTGTTGGCAACGCTTAACGATGAAAATTTCGCCAAAGCAATGCAGCTTAATATGGTGTTTGCTTACGAACCAGTATGGGCTGTAGGTACTGGTAAAACCGCCACACCTGAGCAAGCGCAAGAAGTACATCAGTTTATTCGTCAACGCATCGCCAGACGCAATGCTGAAGCCGCCTCTAAAGTGCGAATTGTCTATGGTGGCAGCGTGAAAGCAAAAAATGCAGAAAAATTATTTAGCATGCCCGATGTGGATGGCGGCCTAGTTGGCGGCGCATCGCTGAATGCAGAAGAGTTTATCGCCATTTGTAAAGCGGCTAACTAGCCACTTTACTTTCTAGCAAGCGTTAAGATAAGGTCTACTTTCGTTTAGTGGCGACTTGATGGTAAGTCGTAATTCTATCAACTTCGCTTTTGCAGCCCATCATTACTGGTACGCGTTGATGTATGCCGCTAGGCTGCACTTCTAAAATTCGCTGTGAGCCAGTCGTTGAAGCACCACCCGCTTGCTCAACGATAAAGCTCATAGGATTAGCCTCGTACATTAAACGCAATTTTCCAGATCTTGATTTCGCGTCAGTGGGGTACATAAATACGCCTCCACGCACCAAAATACGATGCACTTCAGCCACCATTGAAGCTACCCAGCGCATATTAAAATCTTTTTTACGGCCACCCTCTTCACCTTGTAAACATTCATCAATATAGCGTTGCACAGGCTCTCGCCAAAAACGGTAGTTCGACATATTAATGGCAAACTCCTGCGTTTCTTTAGCAATCTGCATATTGGGATGCGTTAGCAAGAACTCATTAGAATCGTTATCTAGTGTGAAACCATTCACACCATTACCTGCAGTAAATACAAACATTGTAGATGTGCCATATAAGGCATAACCAGCGCATATTTGAGCAGTACCTGATTGCAAATATTCAGCCAATTCTGGTTTATTATTTGCCGCCTTCAGAATAGAAAAAATAGTACCTACCGATATATTCACATTCACATTTGATGAGCCGTCAAGCGGATCAAACATCAATAAATAATTACCATTTTTCTTATGATTATCATCAATTACAATTACATTCACTAGTTCTTCAGAAGCCATCCCAGCGACGTAACCACTTTTTTGGCATGCCTCAATAAAAATATCATTCGTAATCACATCCAATGCTTTTTGCACCTCTCCCTGGATATTCTCAGAACCCAAACTACCCATGTTGCCAGCTACAGCACCTTTATCAATGGCAACAGCAATTTTTTTACAAGCATCTATCACGTCATTTAATATCGCATTAAGTGCGTCTCTATGCTCGCCTTGCAAATGTTGTTTAAAGAACTCTAAAATATTGATATGTTTAGTCACACGATTTTCCTAAATTGAGACACTACTAGTTACTGCAATGAAATTGCCGAATTTATAAAGTAATTGTGCCACTTAAATGGCCTGATTGCTTGAAAATAAATACAAGTCACTGCGAAAAAAACTTATCCATTCAAACCACCTAATTTAATCAAAAAGGCAAGGTTACAACCAGTAAATTGCTGGACAATGTGAACCTGCTCAGTTAAAGTTACAGTAGATTTTTCCGTAGCTATTGACATAGCTGGTGACATATACGATTAAGCTAAAAACTAGCTATGATTAAATTAGAGAAAAATCACAACTTGGGGTCTTGCATGCGTTCTAGAACAATAACAAATTTTAAAACTATTATACTTGCTACTTGTGTGTTGACACTCGCAGCACTGTCTGGCTGTGCTACACAGTCCAATAAAGATCCACTTGAGGGTCTGAATCGTGGTGTGTATAAATTTAACGATGTTGCCGATAAAGCAATTATCAAACCTGTAGCTATTGCTTATAAAACCATCACGCCCTCACCAATTCGAACAGGATTCAACAATTTTTTTAGCAACCTAGGTTCATTCACTACTGTTCTAAACGACTTACTGCAGCTTAAACTAGCTAGTGCATTTACTGATGCAGGTCGGTTTGTCATCAACAGCACGTTCGGTCTTGCTGGGTTTATTGATATAGCAGGCATGGATGATATACGAAATCATAAAGAGGATTTTGGTCAAACGCTTGGTTACTGGGGCGTGGGCAACGGTGCTTACTTAGTATTACCTCTACTAGGGCCATCGAGCTTGCGCGATACGACTGGCTTAGTATTCGACATATTTACTACTGATCCAATTCAATATCCTCGTAACATCGGTCAAATCAGATTATCCAACCAGTTGCGTGCCGCACAATTCTTGGATAAGCGCACAGAACTACTTACTGCATCAGATTTAGTTGACGAAGCATCTTTAGACCCATACGCATTTACACGTGATGCTTATTTACAAAGACGAGCAAGTTTGGTGCAAGATGGCTTAGTACCACAAGAATTACTCAAAGATGATTTTGAAGACATTGATGCAGAAACGGCTATAGATCCTGTCAATTCAGACGCCACAGCTAAATAAGCCGTAATAAAAATAAAGTAATAAAAAAGCCCCGTAATTGGGGCTTTTTTATTACTTAGTTACTCACTTGCTACTGTCATACGCTCGATTAAAATAGAGCCCACTTGTTTTGAACCTTGTATGCAAACGTCATTGCCAATCGCCACTATCATTTTTAGCATATCGGCCATATTGCTAGCGATGGTGATTTCTTCAACGGCGTGAACAATCACACCATTCTCAACCCAAAACCCAGCTGCGCCACGTGAGTAGTCACCAGTGACCATATTGATACCGCTACCGAGTAATTCTGTCACCAGCAACCCTGCTCCCATTTGGTTTAGCAAGCCTGAGAAGTCTTGTGCGCTAGATTGCACGATTAAATTATGATTCCCACCTGCGTTACCAGTGGTTTGCATACCCAACTTGCGTGCAGAATAACTACCCATGATATAACCTTGCAACACACCATCTTTCAACAATTGCCTCGAATGTGTTGCTACACCTTCGCTATCGAACGGACTGCTCGCTAAACCTTTTCTAAGATGCGGCTCTTCAACAATATTAAGTAATGGTGAGGCCACTTGCTTACCTAAGCTATCTAATAAAAATGAAGATTTACGATATAAATTGCCACCTGAAATTGCGCTAATTAAACTAGATATTAAACCACTCGCTAATGGCGCTTCAAAAATCACTGGTACTTGGCAAGTTTTGATTTTTTGAGAGTTTAAGCGTCTAATTGTGCGCTCACCGGCTTTCTTTCCAATAGCTACGGCTGACTCCAAATCTTCAGCTGCACGTGCTGTGCTATACCAGTAATCGCGCTGCATATTATCGTCAGATTCGGCAATGACTGAGCAGCTTACACCGTGACGTGAGCTTGGATATCCGCCTGTAAAGCCATGGCTATTACTATAGGCAAAGTAGCCCGAACTGTTAGAAACACTAGCACCCTCTGAATTAGTTATGCGTGCATCCACCGCTAAAGCAGCGGCTTCGCAGTCTTTTGCAATGACAATCGCCTCATCTACTGAGATATTCCAAGGGTGATATAAGTCTAAATCTAAAACTTCTTTCGCCATTAAACTCGCGTCAGCCAAACCACAGAACTCATCTTTAGCGGTGTATTTAGCGATATTGCAGGCTGCGGCTACTGTATCTTTAATCGCTAATGGACTTAAATCAGACGTGCTAGCATGACCTTTTTGCTGACCAAAGTACACAGTGACAGACATGCCCTTATCACGGTTGTACTCAATGTTTTCAACTTCGTTCAAACGCACAGAAACGTTTTGACCTATGCTTAAGCTCAACTCAGCCTCCGCTGAGCTTGCGCCTAAATCTTTTGCTACTTTAAGCACATCTCTCGACATTTGCTTAATTTCATCTAAAGAATAACTAAATCCAGAATCTGCCATAACTTTTCTACTATAAAATTGTTCGCTTTAAGGCTGTTATAATACCGCACTATGAAACCGCAAAACTCAGCAAAACCGAAAAAGACCGCTAAAGATCGCGAATTAGACAATGAATTCAATACGCAAGTTGAATCAGATGTTGACGAGCCTATTAGCAAAACCAAACTCAAAGCGGAAGCTGATGCACAGCAAGCGCTGGGCGTTAGACTATCAGAGTTACCTAAAGACAAACTGCTTAAATTAGAATTACCTGATGCAGTCACAACAGCCGTGCTCGATACTAAAAAAATTACCGCTAATGGCGCCATTAGACGCCATCGCCAATATTTAGGACGGTTGATGCGTGAGCTAGATAACGCGCCAATTCTTGAACAACTAGCGCGCTGGGACGGTAAGCATACCGCTGAGAATGCCTACTTTCATGGTCTAGAACGCTGGCGTGATCGTATGATTGCAGACAGCAATGTGCTTTCTGAGTTTATGGCGCTGCACCCAAAAACGGATAGCCAGCAGTTACGCACTTTAATTCGCAATGCGCAAAAAGAACAAGCAGCAAGTAAACCACCTAAAAGTAGCCGTGAGATTTTTAAGCTACTACGTGAAATCACGCAAGAGTCTCAAGATAATAGCGATGCTAATGTGAGTTATACAGCTTCTGACGAATTAGACAATAATCACGAATAAACCGTCAGTTAATCTATATACAGTTCTTAGCAATAGAATCAGCCTCCCTTAGATTCTCGCTATTCTAGCTCACTGAAATCTAAAGACTAGTCAAGAAGCACTTGAAGTAAATAGCTAAAGAGAAATTATGTTAAGCGCACTCATCATCATTTTTATCGTAGCTTATGTTGCGATTGCACTTGAACACCCAATTAAAATAAATAAATCAGCGTCAGCCCTGCTTGGCGCTGGTTTGCTATGGACGGTGTATGCAGTTTTCACCAACAATGAATTGCAAATAAATCATGAGTTAAGTGAGTCCGTTGCCTCTACGGCACAAATCGTGTTCTTTCTGATTGGTGCGATGACAATTGTAGAAGTCATTGACGCGCACAATGGATTTGAAGTCATTACGTCTAGAATTAAAACGGCCAAGCTCTCTTCTTTGATGTGGCTGGTTGGCATTGTTACGTTCTTTTTAAGTGCAATTCTCGACAATCTTACAACGACTATCGTCATGATTTCTCTGTTGAGAAAGCTCTTAGATAAGCAAGAGGATCGTCTTCTATTTGCGTCGATGGTCGTCATCGCGGCAAACGCTGGTGGAGCTTGGTCTCCTATCGGCGATGTGACAACTACGATGCTTTGGATAGGCGGGCAAATTACAGCCGTCTCTATTGTTAAGAGCCTTCTACTGGCTTCTTTAGTCAACCTCCTGGTACCATTGACTATCGTTAGCTTTTCACTCAGAGGAAAAGCCATAGTCTCACCCGTCAAGCAGGAAATCACGGGCGTGATGCAATCCAACGAATTTGAGCGCAACGTAGTATTCTTTATGGGTTTAGGTGTATTAGTATTAGTACCCGCGTTTAAAACGTTAACGCATTTACCTCCATTTATGGGAATACTCTTTGGCTTAGGCTGGCTCTGGCTGGTAGGCGACTTACTACATAGAAATAAAGATGATGAAGACAAACAGCATTTATCTCTAGTAAACGCGCTAATGCGTATTGATATGAGCTCTATCGTATTCTTTATCGGCATATTGCTGGCGGTTGCGACGCTTGAACACAGTCACATTCTGAATTCTTTAGCGTCATTCTTAGATAAGTCTATCGGCCGCCAAGATGTCATAGTAACCATCATGGGCTTACTAAGCGCCATTGTGGATAATGTCCCGCTAGTGGCAGCATCAATAGGCATGTATGACTTAGCCACTTACCCACCAGATAGCTTCTTGTGGGAGTTTATTGCCTACTGCGCTGGCACCGGAGGCTCAATTTTAATTATAGGTTCAGCAGCTGGGGTTGCTGCGATGGGCTTAGAGAAAATACAATTTGGCTGGTATGTTAAGAAGATAAGTTGGTTAGCTTTAATTGGCTATTTTGCAGGCAACGTCACTTATATTTTCCAATACAATATCATGCACTAAATATCGCTAAGTTTATTGGGGTTCTTAAACCTAGCGATACGCATTCAACTTAAGCCTACTTGCGTGAATTTAAAGCCACATTAGTCTTAACTTCCTCTTCGCCATGGCGGAATACCACATCTACCGCTTGACCTTGATAGCGTCTTACCGCGTCAAACAAATCATCCGATTTTTCAAGGGCTACATCCCCTATTTTAAGTAAAGTGTCACCTGTCGCAATATTTGCTTTAGCTGCTGGAGATTCTTTGATCACGGCTATAATCTTTAGACCTGGCAATGGCGTACCTTCCTCTGCTGGGTTAGCCGAGGTTTTTACCAATTTAATCACATGCACGCCAAGTAATGGCATTGGCAACTTTGCCCAATAACTAGCGGAATGAATGGTTCTAACATTTTTAGCATTCTCGTCATTCGCCTCCTTGATCGTTTTATTACCTTCTTCAGTGCCATCAAAATTAACCATATTGGTCGTAAGCGAGGTTGGTTTGTCATACACTAATACTGCATCTGCCTTAATTCTTTTTCCGTAGACTTTTGCTAAATCTGCTGGTATGGCTACCGATACAAACTCTGAGGTACCCATCATATCGAATCCGTTTTCCAACATGCGCGTAGTGTCTGCTTCTTGATTTTCACTGATTTCTAAAGTGGTGTCAGGCGAAGCCTTAAGCGACTTAAGATGTTGGTCATTTTGCTCAACATATTTTTCTTCAAACAAATTTGAGTTAGCCTTTACTGCTCCATCGGCATGTGCTTTAGGCGCTAATAAAGTAGCACCTAAACCAAGAAAACTTAGCAGTAACAAGCCCCCAGTCATTTTCACTTTTAATACACGCGTAAATATTTGATTTTTATTATTCGATTGCTGGATATTTGACTGCATAAAATGTCCTTTACGTTGATAATGTTATGATTCGATTTTTACATATTCATTACGACACGTAAATGACAAAAGAATTCATTAAAATTGGTTTAGTTTCCATTAGCGACAGAGCAAGTACTGGTGTTTATGAAGATTTAGGTTTACCAACGCTTAAAAATTGGCTTGAGATTGCCCTAACTACTCAGTTCCAGATAGTTGCCCGATTGATTGCCGACGAGCAAGATGAGATTGAATCCACCCTCATTGACTTAGTGGATAGTGAAGGATGTAGCCTAATTTTAACCACAGGCGGTACAGGTCCAGCTTTGCGTGACGTGACACCAGAAGCAACAATCGCCGTTGCTGATAAAGAAATGCCTGGGTTTGGTGAACAAATGCGTCAAATCAGTTTGAATTTTGTGCCTACCGCGATATTGTCACGACAAATCGCAGTGATTCGCAAACAATGCTTAATCATCAATTTGCCTGGTCAGCCTAAAGCCATCGCACAAACGCTTGAAGGTTTAAAAGATGAAGCTGGCAACACTAAAGTACACGGAATATTTGCCGCCGTGCCTTACTGTTTAGACCTCATTGGCGCGCCAACTATTGAGACAAAAGAATCCATAGTGAAGGCATTTCGGCCAAAATCTGCTATAAAACCAGAATAAATTGATCGCCTAAAAATAACAGTATAATTTTAAATAAACGAAGCCTAATATGCCTATCAGTAGCTTTTTACAAAAAATAAAAGAGAGCAATATGGAAAATACCCCAATCGTAAAATCATCAATTAAATTTATTGTGCTAGGCATTATTGCCATAGCTTTCCTCACTTGGTTATGGCCACTTCGCAGTGTGCCAACGGGGAGTCGTGGCGTTGTCACCGTGGGTGGTGCGATTAAAGGTATTGAGAGTGAAGGCTTTATGCTGGTTGCCCCTTGGCAAACTTTAAGCATATTTAATATTCGTGCTGAAGAAGCCGCCGTTGAAAATGCGGATGGCAGTACTAGCGACACGCAGCCAGTGCGCGTGAGCCTAACGGTGCGCTACAGCATCAAACCCGATAAAGTCGCAGAAGTATTTGAAAAGTATAGTCACGATGGCAATTTGCAATCTTACGTACAAACTGCAACCCAAGAAGTTTTTAAAGCGGTTACAGCTAGATATACCGCACCAGATTTAATCGGTAAGCGCTCACTAGTTTCTAGTGACATTCTAGATGCACTGCGTAAAAAGTTAGAAGTCTATGGCGCACAAGTGATTAACGTAGATATGCGCAACTTTTCATTCTCACAAGACTATATGGCAGCGATTAGCGCCAAAGTAACGCAAGAGCAATTACGCCTTGGGGCAGAAAATAAACTTAAAACAGTTGAATCAGAGCAAAAGCAAAAAGTGGCCATTGCCGAGGCTGAAGCTAGTGCGCTAAAGGCACAAGCCGATGGTGAGGCGTATCAGATACTGAAACTAGCCACGGCGCAAGCAGATGCCCTGAAAGTACAAAATGCCGCTTTAGCGCAAAATAAAGATGTTCTGGAATTACGTCGTATTGAAGTCGAACAAACTAAAGCTGCTAAATGGGATGGTCAATTACCTTCTGCCGTGTATGCCAGCGCGCCTATTCCATTCTTTAACATGCCTTCTAATAGTGCTAAGTAATGCCCTTAGAGTTTAAACTTAATGACGCCTGAGTTTAATTTAATCAAACAATATTTCACTCGCCCTACGCCAAACACCAATTTTGGCGTAGGCGATGACGCCGCATTAATTAGCATAGCAGAAGGCATGGAGCTTGCCATTTCAGCGGATATGCTGGTAGCAGGCACTCACTTTTTTGCAGATTGTGACGCCTATCAGCTAGGTTGGAAATCACTCGCCGTAAATATTTCAGACATGGCTGCTATGGGAGCAAATCCAAAATGGGCGACATTGGCTATTGCCCTTCCCGGAATTAATGAGTCATGGCTAGCCGAATTCTCACGTGGATTCTTTGCCTGCGCTGACAGCTTCAACGTCGATTTAATAGGTGGTGACACCACACGTGGGCCACTAAACATCTGTGTGCAAATCATGGGAGAACTGCCAATTGGCAAAGCCATTAAACGCAGTGGCGCAAAAGTAGATGATGAGATTTGGGTGTCAGGCAAATTAGGTGATGCGGCCTTGGCCTTAGCGCATATTCAAGGCAAGCTCGTGTTACCAGAAGAAGCTTCGCGCCTCTGCGCCAAAGCACTACACGCACCACAACCTCGCGTAGCACTGGGTTTAGCATTACGAGATATTGCCAACAGCGCGATTGATATTTCAGACGGCTTGCTAGCGGATTTAGGTCATATATTAGAGCAGTCCAATGTAGGCGCAACAATAGAGTTATCCAATGTCCCTCATTCTACTTTTGCAGACTTTCCAATCAATCTGCATGATGAGATTTTAAGAAAAATGGTCTTGGCTGGTGGCGATGACTATGAATTATGCTTTACTGCGCCCATGGAAAAACATGCAGACATTTTAAAAATAAGTGAAATGACGACACTTCAGTTAAGTTGCATCGGCAATATTACTAGCAACACTGGCTTAATATTGCATAGTTTAGATAACGAAATTTTAGACTCTAAGGAAACTGGTTTTGACCACTTCAGCTAAATCTCCGAATCTGCAATTCTTACTGCAACATCCTGCTCATTTTTTCGGACTAGGCTTTGGTAGCGGATTGGCGCCCAAAGCGCCTGGTACGTTCGGCACATTGGTTGGCTATCCATTATTCTGGCTAATTTCAGTTTATGCTTTTTCAACGCAACTCATCATCATTACTTTCTTATTTTTAATTGGCATTTATTTTTGTGATGTGACGGGTAAAGCGCTAGGCGTATCAGACCATGGCGGTATAGTTTGGGATGAAATTGTCGCAATGATGTTAGTACTCGCTTTCACGCCTAACCAATGGCAGTGGTGGCTTGTGGCTTTTTTACTATTTAGATTATTTGATATTTGGAAGCCATTCCCAATCAGGCAATTTGATGCCAAACTCAAAAATGGCTTTGGTGTCATGTTTGATGATTTACTCGCTGCAATCTATGCCATTATTAGCTTGCAAGGCTTACTTTGGGCAATTGCGCATGGATGAGGCTTTATCAAAATTAGCCGCTGAACTTGGTGCAGCACTTAAAGCGCAAGGTTATACGCTAGCTTTAGCTGAATCTTGTACTGGCGGCATGGTTGCTCAAGTTGTGACTAGCATCGCTGGAAGTTCGGCTTGGTTTGACCGTAGCTTTGTGACTTATAGTAACCAAGCCAAAATTGAGATGTTGGGCGTGTCATGCACAACATTGGAGTTATGCGGCGCTGTGAGTGAACAAACCGCCATTGAGATGGCTTTAGGTACATTAAAATACAGCCATGCACAGCTGAGCGGCAGCATTACTGGCATTGCAGGACCTGATGGTGGCACAAATGAAAAGCCAGTCGGTACCGTTTGTTTTGCATGGTCAGAGACAAACAAGCCAACATTAGCAATAACCAAATACTTCAAAGGCAATCGAGAACAAATCCGTCAACAAGCCACCATCGAGATGATGGCAGGGCTTATCGACAGATTAAAGCTTCGCGATTAAGGTCTAATGACGACCGCCATGGCGACCTTCATCGTGGTCGCCGTGACCCCAACCACCATGATCACCATCGCCACGACCCCAGCCGCGATGTTCACGGCCTTCATGACGCCAGCCTCTATAATAATCGCGATATCCAACATTGTAATATTGGTATGAAACTGCGGGCTGATAATACACAGGCGGTGCAGCACGGTAATAAGTAGGCTGACTATAGTAAACTACAGGTGGCGCAGGATAATACGCAACTGGTGGTGCGTAGCCATAACCACCGATGTTGACACCTAAACTAAAAGAATCTCGGGCTGATGCTGTAGATATAGAAGCCACACCAATAGCTAAAGCAATAACAGCAGTACGTAATAATTTCATTATCTTCTCCAATCTCAAAATAGAGTTTGTGTGATTAGAAAACGCATCAACTCATATATGGTTGACCTGATGAAGGCATAATGAGCTACGCCCCACTAGCCTAAAGCATGCTTAAGTATGCTTTACGTCATATTTAGCAGTAAACTAAAGCCTTACTTAAATGAGTAATTTTTCTGCATGAAACACTTACAACACTTTTTTATCTCATCTCTGCTATTCACCACTTCGGTGGCTTATGCGCAAGCCCTACCCAAAGACATCTTAATACAACTACCTAAGAATTATGAAGTAATGACTTTTCTAGGTGGAGAGCTTAATGATGACAAGTTTACAGACTACTTGGTAGTAGCCCATATAAAAAATGAAGAAACTATATATAAGAAAACGGGAGAGAGCTCACCACGGCCACTGTTTATCTTCATTCAAAACCAAAACAAGACTTTTTCAATAGCAAAAAAGAATAATGATGTAGTATTTACTATAGACCAAGGCGGTCAATGCGACCCTTTTGAAGACGGAATGGAAGGTTTAGTGATTAAAAATCACTATTTTACCGTTCAAAATAGCGTAGCTTGCGGTGCGCATTGGAATGATTTTATTACATTCAAATATGACATAAAGTTAAAAAACTGGCTGTTTCATACCCGCACTTTTCAGTCATTTAACTTTGCGGATTCAGGCGATGGTTATGGCGAGTTTGTAGAAAACAAACCGAATATCACTAAGGCTAACCCTAAAAAATCAATAGCATTTGAAGCCTATAAACCTTTTTAGAGAAATGCAGTGAACACGCCTTGCAAAAATTAAATAAATTACAACATCCCGCATATTGGAACAAAATTAGCATAAGCTTAATTCCCTTGGCATGCACTGGTGCTTGGCTTACTAATAAGGGATTAGCGCAATCTGGCTGCGGCACATGGGGCTTAGATTGCTTTGTGCATGGCGTTTTAGTCGCTGCTGTGATATGTGTGCTTGGATTGTTTGCAGCCTTTAAGGCGCTTAGTCGTAATGAAACAAAAGCTTGGCTTAGCTGGCTCTCGCCCGCGATACATGGCTTATATTTAATCGCAGTATTTACTGCCTTTTTAGTGGTGCAATATCGATAAACTCAAGTCACTAAAATACACCAAAAATATCAGCAGAATACTTTGCCCTGCAAAAATGACTGCCCCCTGTTTAAACAGGCCGTAACTACCTAATAAGCGTAAAGCTAGCGTCCTTCCTGACTGATGTGCTGGATTGAACATCATAAGAGCCACATCCAATTCGTCTTTATCTAAACTATCCCAGTGAATAAACAATTGAATGTCAATACGAATTCTAATGGCGTAATACATCACCAACAACCCGATACCTATTACCAATGCCCCTACTAGTTTTAGCTGCCATGAAACTGACAATGCCATAAAGATTATTGCCAATAAGTTATTCACTATCACCAACAGTTCAATCAGCTTAAATGACTTGAGCAGTGCCAGTACGGTAACAAGCTGTGCGTGAGGTTTGGGCTGAGGGTTGGGAGCTGTATTAAGCAAATGTGTCATGACAAGTCTGTCTTTAAGTTTAACTGCGTTAATGCTTCAGCAATATTTTTAAGATGGGCTGTACTTAATACGATTCCTGGACGAGTGATATTCAGATGTTGAATAGCGGATTCAATATTATCAACATGACCACGCCAAACTAGCCAACACGCGACTACACTGCTGCTGCGTGACAGCCCAAGTGCGCAATGCACCAATACATTACCTTGCTGCTGTGTATGCTCTAACCAACGCACGGCACGGACTAATGTTTTGGGCTTAGGTGGTGTTAAATCTAATACGGGTAGATATTTCTGTAATGGCACCTTAAGCGTGGGCACTGGAAACTCATTGCTTAAATCCAACACGCCAACCCAATTAACGCCTAGCTTAGCCACAGCAGTGCGTGGAAATGCGCCAAGCCAAACATTGCCGTAAATTTTATTGGGTAAAAATAGACGCTTGGTATACATGCGATAGCTACACCAACTCAGAAACAAATACGGCGCTAGTAATAACCTAGCTGGCCAGCGTAGGCAACCACGCCTTTGAGTGAATACATTTCGCTGAAACACATTCTGTTCAAATCCCAAATAAGCCATTGTCACCAATGATAATGAAACCGCAGTCCAAATAAAAATGACGGTAAGCAAAGTGGAGGCCTCACTTGCAAGAAAAGCGGCCAAGGCCATGCCTGTAGCTGAAATGCCATATCTCAAGGCAAGATATGTCATACGTGCGGTTGGCTTGTTCCAACGCCATGAGAAAGGGTTATCTGGAATCAGATAGATACAAATAACCCCCACCAAAGCGCCTGTCCAAACATCAATAAAATGGTGCTGATAAACCAGCAGAACAGAAGCTGCAATAGCAAAAAACCAAACGTGCAAAACAGCTTTCATAAAACCTTGAAGCCGCTTTGCATATAGCTCCCACAAAACAATCAGCAAACTAATATGGAGTGATGGCGCTTGATTGTAAGGCTTGTCGAAACCTAGCAACATCGCCTGCAATATGCCATTAAAGCCATCAGTTTTCGGCACGTTAAAGGAGAACTGCAAGGGACAAAGCAAAAAACCAACTAAGGAAATAACCGTAGCCAGTAAAAGCCTAAATGCATGTCTATCCAGCGCGCTACGCTTACGAAATAAAAATAAGGAAGCCGCATAAAATGCATCAATAGACATATAAGGCAGCATCAACCATGGCACAAATGGTAGTTGATGCTCCCAAGCCTCAACCATCACGCCAACATCTGCACGCCCACTGGTGTAGTAATTCACCCAGCCATAACTCAGAAAGAAAAATGGTCCGAGAAGCGCTAGCCAAATGGCTCCGCGTTTCCACAAGATGGGTGGTCTAAAGATAGCCAACTTATTGATATGCATATACTTTAGCGACGTATTGCTAGAGACACACTAAAGATCCCCCAAGTATCTGACCATTGATCAATCTTCTCAAAACCTGCATCAGCAACCAATTGATCCATTTCACGCTGTGTACGGCGACGCATTACCCACGCTTTATTCTGACGGTGGCTAGTTAATGTTCGCGCAATTAATTCCAGCTGTGGATGCCATGGTTGATTGGTATACACCAAATATCCATCCGCCTCTAACGCTGCATGAACGCCTTTTAGCGAAGTTTGTATTAAGGAGTTTTCAGGAAATAACTCATACAAACCTGAGACAATTACCACCGTTGGTTTAGGTGTCACTGCAGCAATCGAAGCCGCATCAAACGCATCAGCTAGTTCAAACTGAGCAACACTCTCTAGGCCATGTTGTTGAATCATCGCGCGTCCAGCAGTCACATTTAGCTCACTGTAGTCACGCATTAATACATGGTCAGCTTTTACGGCAAGTGCTGCATCCAACACATAACGCCCATGCCCAGCAGCAATATCCAGTATACGCACTGGTTTTGAATTGGCACGTAGCAAAGTAGCTGCTTTTGCTAGCATGGCTTCATTGTGCACTTTACGCACACGTATACCGCGCCAGCCAATGGCATTTAAATAGGTTCTGTCGATAATTTCGCCCAAAGCGCCGCCAACAAACGTTCTGCTTCGCGCTTTATTTTCATACACATAATCTAGCGTACTGCCCGAATCAAAACCAGTATCGACGCCAAGCTTCAAGCCATGTGACATATTGCTACCAAAGCGGATGTTGGCTCTAGTCGCTGCAAAATATAGATTTTTTAGACTAAAAGTAGTTAGAGGTTTTTTAAGCTGCTCGGCTTCATCATAGGTATAACCCGATTGGTCAGCTTTGGTTAAATCTGGCTGTGTATTGGGAGTTAAAAACTGTTTCTCAATAAATTCGCGCGCCTTTGCTAAAGGTAAATGGCGGTCTTTTTCACCCAAAGTATCGTGAAAAAAACCTTCAAATTCGTGATATTCCTTTGTGCTAGCGCCTAGTTTTTCATACAAATCTTTTACTGGCTGCTGATGCACCACCCAATCACTGCCTGATACTAAAAACTGTGTTGGCGTGGTGATTGCTGCAGCGTCTTTTACCAAACGCTCAGCAGTACTATACAACTCCAGCAATATATTCACTGCAATTGGGCGCGTAATTAATGGGTCATTATCATAAGATTCAATGCGCTTTTCATCATGCGTCAGCCATTTTGCTTTTACATAAGAATTCACAAAAGCGAGTGCAGGCACCAACTTTGTAAGCCCTAAAGTTTGCATTAGCGCTAAAGAAGCGCGGGCAAACGGCACATACAACTTCACCTTAAGCGCTGGTGAAGCCAATACCAAACTACGGATATTCGGTGCGTAATCATGCACCCAAGCCGCGGCAATTACGCCGCCTACGCTTTGGGCAATCACGGAAATATCTTCCATCCTAAAGCCGTATACATTGCAAATATGTCGCGCAAAATCATCGGCATCTTTTACTAACACGCCAAAATTATCGGCATAGCCACGTACCCCTGGTGACTTGCCCAGTCCGCGTGCATCCCAAGCGAAGCAGTCATAATCAGGCATATTTAAGTCATCCACCACATCTTGCTGACGGCCAGAATGCTCATGGCCACGATGGAACAAAATAATTGCGCGTTTATTCTTACTCGGCTTTTGACTTAGCCAATGGCGATAAAAAATCTCAGCGCCATCTACAGCGCTAAAGGTATGCTCTTCTGCTACTCTCGTCATTACTAATCCCACTTTTAGAAAATTAAATGAACTTAATCTCACAACATAACTATATAATTAGTTATTTAGTTTTATGTGTCAAGCATTTTAATAAATATATTTTCAACTCATTCAAATCAACAATATAGATTGTCAGGCTAGACTTGAGTTAAGCGATTCACAAACCACTTAACTCAATTATGTGAAGATTAGGTTCTTTTGCGACGGAAGAAAATCATACTTAAAATACCCAACAATAAACCAGCTACTAAACCGCCAGCCGCATAATATTTAGTAGATTCTTTAACTGCAGAAAAAATGGGATTATCGTAAAAATTAGTACCAATATGCAAAGCCAAGATACGCCATTTACCATCAGCCTCTTTGACTACTGTTGCTGTCCAACGCGTTTTCATCGCGAGATTACGACCATCAACTAACTGATAGTTTTCAGTCCCTGCACCATAAACCAAGCCCCAACTTGGATTTGCAGGGTCGCCATATAAATCAGTCAAAGCATCTGGGTTTAGCTTGATGTCTAATTTTTTCAAATAGCCGCCTTTACCAAACCAATCTTTAAAATAAGTATCTATGCCGTCAGGCGTGGTGATTACGTTCTGATTGATGGTGGTTACCTTTAGCTTTTCATCAAAATATTGTTTTAAATCCCCATATTTTTCAGCATTAATCGCCGCTTCAATCCCTTGCAACAAACCGCGCAGTTCTTCATGTGTCGCATGGTTAGGCTCTTCGGTAGCCGCAAAGCTTATGCTGCTCATCAGCAAAAAAACAAACAATAATAATTTCTTTAACATCATGGTAAATCTCCCTTTAGTAATGCAGATAATACACAAAATGGAAAAACAATGGCGCGGTATACGTCAGACTGTCGACGCGGTCAAGAATGCCACCGTGACCAGGTATTAGCTTACCCGTATCTTTGATGCCTAAATCGCGTTTAACCGCTGAAATACTCACATCACCCACAAAACCACCTAAACCAATCAGCACGCCTGCGGTAATTGACTCCCAGCCCAACAATGGCGTCAAATATGGCGCTAGCAACCATGCCAACAGCGTTGTTGTCACTATCCCTCCCAGCATACCCCCCAGTGTTTTGTTAGGGCTTACCTTGGGAATCACCTTAATACTTCCTAGCAGTTTACCCCATACATACTGCATGATGTCGTTGAATTGCGTTAGAAATACTAAGAACAAAAGTAAGCCCGCGCTATTAGCTGCAGGATTAACGTTATTTGGCAGCGCCAATAGATAAGCAGCATGCGACAGTGAGAACACTGTCGTCATTAAGCCCCAGTGCAAGGTGCCAGCTGCCTTCAGAAAACCTTGCGTTTCACCGTGAATAATCATTCGTAGCGGCAGTAGCAAAAACATATACACGGGAATAAAAATAATAAACATGCCGTACCAGCCCAGCCATACCCACAAATATTGCAACGGAATGGCGAGATAAGCCCAGAACAACACGCGCTTATCGGCCGCTCTAGAAGGAATAATATTGAAGTATTCTTTTAGCGCCAGAAAGCTAACAAGGGTAAAAAATAACACACCTAAGGCACGACTAGTAGCAATCGCCAATATAAACAGCCCAGCCATTATCCACCAAGAACGCATACGTAGCCAAAGCTCATGGTCAGCAGAACTTGGGTAAAATAAGCGTTTCAAACCAATGATCAATGTACCAGTGATGAGCAAAGCAAGCACTCCGCAAAAGGCGATTTTCAAATTAGTTGGCATTAACCGCTTCTTTCAATGCGCCTTTAGCACGGTTAAAAATCGTCACCGCTAATAACAATAACATCACAACAAGCAGCCAATTGACCCATGTGCCAACTGGCATACCAAGACCAAGCACCAGTGCGATCGCACCGAGCCAGAATGCACGGTCACTTTTGCCCATCGGGCCCTGATACTGGCGCTTTGCACCTATTTGTATGGCAACTACACCCGTCATTTCGCTAATAGTTGCAAATAACACCAATAAAACCACTAAGGTCGCACAAATATGCGTCAACAAAGCTAAAGGTAAATAAAGCGCAGCATCCGCAATCACGTCACCCAGCTCATTCAGAATTGCGCCCAGCTTTGAATGCTGTGCATGTTCACGCGCCAACATACCATCAATGGCGTTTAGACCCATACGCAAAAACAACACCAATGGCAGAACTAGCAAAGGCCAGTTAGCATGGGGCTGCCAAGCAATAAACGCCCCGCCAATAAACGATAAAACTACCGCAGCGATAGTCACCTGATTTGCAGTTACTCCAGCACCTGCAAGCATATTAACCATTGGTCTTAACAAAGCTTGAAATTTTGGTTTTAAGTCATATACTGATGGCAAAATAGGTTCCTTATACATTTTTATTACGCAAACGTCATTATGCCACCGCACACATTACAAAGCACAATCTAGCGTCTAAGCATAACTTTAGCTACTAAAAAAATAAATGTGTAGCGGCTTAAAACTAAAACAATAATTTACAAGTACTTAAATTCATATTTAATCGTAATCTAAAGTAACTAGAGCCTTACTTTAGGGGCGAATTTATGGAATAATCATGCGATTAACTTAGCAACAAAATTCAAAGGCGACACATGGACGATAATAAAAGCAAGGCACTGAGCGCGGCACTCGCACAAATTGAAAAGCAATTTGGTAAAGGCTCCATTATGCGCATGGGCGACAGCGATATTGGTGATGATATACAAGCTGTTTCAACTGGCTCATTAGGCCTGGATATTGCACTAGGTATCGGCGGCTTGCCCCGCGGACGTGTGATTGAAATTTACGGACCAGAATCATCGGGTAAAACTACACTAACGCTTTCAGTGATTGCACAAATGCAAAAAACTGGCGGCGTAGCTGCGTTTATTGATGCTGAGCATGCCCTTGACCCACAATATGCCGCAAAATTAGGCGTAAACGTGCCAGATTTATTGATATCTCAGCCAGACACTGGTGAGCAAGCATTAGAAATCGTTGATATGTTGGTGCGTTCAGGTTCAGTAGATATTGTCGTGATTGACTCTGTTGCAGCGCTTACACCTCGCGCCGAAATTGAAGGCGAAATGGGTGATTCACACATGGGCTTGCAAGCTCGCCTGATGAGCCAAGCGTTACGTAAACTCACAGGTAATATCAAACGTACTAACACCATGGTGATTTTCATTAACCAAATCCGTATGAAAATTGGTGTGATGTTTGGTAACCCAGAAACCACTACTGGCGGCAATGCACTTAAATTCTATGCGTCTGTTCGCTTAGACATTCGCCGTACTGGTGCGATAAAAAAAGGTGATGAAGTCATTGGCTCTGAAACACGTGTAAAAGTGATTAAAAACAAAGTCGCGCCACCGTTCAAACAGGCCGAGTTCGACATTCTGTATGGCGAAGGCATCTCACGTGAAGGCGAGATTATTGAGCTTGGTGCAAACTTGAAAATGGTTGAAAAAGCTGGTTCTTGGTATAGCTACAATGGCGAAAAAATTGGTCAAGGTAAAGACAATGCTCGCGAATTCCTGAAGTCTAACCCAGCTATCGCCGATGAGATTGACGCAAAAATCCGAGCCAATATGAAATCCTTAAGTGATGCGACGCCTGCGGTGCGCTCTGAAGAAGACTAGTTTTTAAGTCTAAAAAGAGGTTACAGAATAGAATTCAAACCCAAAAGCCTAAGGCAACGGGCGCTTGATTATTTGGGTAAGCGCGAGTACTCATACTTCGAGCTCACCCAGAAACTAAAGCCCTTTGCAGAAGAGTCTGATGAAAAGTCTGCTTCTGAACAGATTTCGGCCATTCTGGATGATTTTAAAAAGCGTGGCTGGCTTTCAGATGCTAGATTTACCGAGCAACTGGTGCATGCAAGACAAAGTAAATTTGGCAGCGCTCGCGTCGCCAATGAACTGCGCGAAAAAGGCGTAACCGATGATTTAATCGCTAACGCGGTTGAAGAAGTTAAAGTAAATGAGCTAAATTTTGCACGTGAAATTTGTCGCAAAAAATTTAAAGCCAGCCCTAGTAGTAGGGAAGACTGGGCGAAACAGGCTAGATTCCTACAAAGTCGCGGCTTTGGCTTTGATGTAATTAAAAAAGTTTTAAATAGCCCTTTAAATAGCAAAAACAATGAAGACAATCTGTGAGAGCACCATTAATTACGCTCTCACAAAAAACTTAATTATTGAAAATATGACCATTAAACTAAGCATCAATCCAAGCAGTAACGAAATCCGCAAAGCATTCCTCGACTTTTTTGCCTCCAAAGGCCATCAAATCGTCGCTTCAAGCTCGCTTGTTCCGCACGGCGACCCTACCCTGCTATTCACCAATGCTGGCATGAATCAATTTAAAGATGTGTTTTTAGGTTTTGATAAACGCCCATACACTCGTGCGACTAGTAGCCAAAAATGCGTACGTGCTGGCGGTAAACATAATGACTTGGAAAACGTAGGTTACACCGCGCGTCACCACACATTTTTTGAAATGTTGGGCAACTTTAGCTTTGGCGACTATTTTAAAGAAGACGCGATTGCTTACGCTTGGGAGTTATTAACTGAGGTATTTAAACTACCAAAAGACAAGCTCACTGTGACTGTTTATGCAGATGACGATGAAGCCTACAGCATTTGGCACGACACAATTGGCGTACCCGCTGAACGTATTATCCGCATTGGCGACAACAAAGGCGCACGTTATGCCTCAGACAATTTCTGGATGATGGGCGATACTGGTCCATGTGGCCCATGTACCGAAATTTTCTACGACCACGGCGACCATCACTTTGGCGGCCCTCCAGGCAGCCCAGATGAAGATGGTGACCGCTTCATCGAAATCTGGAACAACGTGTTCATGCAGTTCAACCGCGATGAATCGGGCGTCATGCACCCGTTACCAAAACCATCAGTAGATACAGGGATGGGCTTGGAACGTATATCAGCAGTATTGCAACATGTGCATGCCAATTACGAAATTGATATTTTCCAAGGATTAATCGCCGCAGCAGCGCGTGAAACGAATACAACAGACTTAAGCATTCCGTCACTTAAAGTACTAGCCGATCATATCCGCGCTTGTAGCTTCTTAATCGCAGACGGCGTGATTCCTGGTAATGAGGGCCGAGGTTACGTGCTACGCCGCATTATTCGCCGTGCTATCCGCCACGGCTATAAATTGGGTGCTCGCGCAGCATTCTTCTACAAGCTTGTACCGGATTTGGTTAAACAAATGGGTGAAGCGTATCCTGAACTTGTCGCGAACCAATCGCGCATCATGGATATGTTGAAGTTGGAAGAAAATCGCTTCTTTGAGACAATTGAAAATGGCATGCAATTACTTGAAAGTGAACTTTGGGTGGGCACTGAAGCATTGCAAAAAATTGCAAATGATAAAAAAATGACCATTGCTACAACTACTAACAACTTAGGTAGCTCAAGCGGTGACTTCTATTTAACTGCAAAATTACGTGGAAATGACCACACGGCTAGCATCGTAATTTTTGATTTTACTTTTAATCAAGACATACTTAATTCAACGGCCAATCAATTCGATAGTTATGAAAAGTTTTATATAACTGGCACCTTAGTACCAAATTCAAATGCAAAAGAGGTTAGTGTTGAAAAACAAGTACTATCTGGTGAGTTAGCTTTTAAACTTCATGACACTTATGGTTTCCCGCTAGATTTAACAGCAGATATTTGCCGCGAACGCAATGTTACAGTGGATATTGCTGCTTTTGACGCTGCGATGACACGCCAAAAAGAACAAGCCCGTGCCGCAGGTAAGTTCAAAATGGCGACTAACCTTGAATACAGTGGTGCGAATACTGATTTTAAAGGTTATGAAACTTTAGAAGCGAACGCAAAGATTTTAGCGCTATACAAAGATGGCACATCCGTGAATGAACTATCAGAAGGCGAGCAAGGTGTTGTGGTTTTAGATAGCACGCCGTTCTATGCGGAGTCTGGTGGTCAAGTAGGTGATAACGGTGTGCTTAAAGCAGAGAATGGTATTTTTGCTGTAGAAGATACGCAAAAAATCCAAGCGGCTGTTTTTGGCCATCACGGCATTTTGAAAACTGGAAAAATCAGCGTGGGTGAGAACCTAAAAGCAAGCGTTGACTTAGCTTCTCGCGCCAATATTATGCGCAATCATTCAGCCACACACTTAATGCACAAAGCACTGCGCGTAGTGTTGGGCACACATGTGCAACAAAAAGGTTCATTGGTTGATGCGGATAAAACCCGTTTTGACTTCTTGCATAATGCACCGATGACAGATGATGAAATTACCAAAGTTGAGGCGATTGTGAATGCAGAAATTCTCACTAACGCAGCAACGCAAGCTCGTGAAATGGATATTGAATCTGCACAAAAAACAGGTGCCATGATGCTGTTTGGCGAAAAGTACGGAGATATTGTACGCGTGTTAGATATTGGTAGCACCACAGAACTATGTGGCGGTACACATGTGAACCGCACTGGTGATATTGGCCTATTCAAAATTTATGCCGAAAGTGGTGTAGCCGCTGGCGTTCGTCGCTTAGAAGCAGCCACTGGTCATGGCGCGCTGAAGTTGATTAACGCTCAACAAGCACTGATTTCTCAACTTTCGGCGGACCTGAAAGCACCAACTAGCGAACTTGCTAGCAAGGTTGCGCAGTTAAGCGACCATGCAAAATCATTGGAAAAAGAGCTTGCTCGCTTAAAATCTAAGCTAGCTTCATCTCAAGGCGATGATTTAGCCACACAAGCCACCGAAATTTCAGGTGTAAAAGTGTTGGCTGTGACGCTTGAAGGTGCCGATGCAAATACCTTGCGCGAAACGATGGATAAACTAAAAGATAAACTAAAATCTGCCGCCATAGTCTTAGCCAGTGTTAACGATGGCAAAGTAAGCTTAGTAGCTGGTGTTACGCCTGACTTAGTTGCTAAAATCAAAGCAGGCGAACTGGTCAACTTTGTGGCAAAGCAAGTAGGTGGTAAAGGCGGCGGTAAGCCAGACATGGCGATGGCGGGCGGTACTGATGCAAGTCAACTACCTAAAGCACTCACAAGCGTGAATGACTGGGTAAGTAGTAAACTATAATTCATCTCAACTTTAACCAAGTAATTTAAGAGCTAAAAATGGCATTGATTGTACAAAAATATGGTGGCACTTCTGTAGCAAATCCTGAGAGGATACGCAGTGTTGCCCGACGCGTAGCGCGCTATAAAGCAATGGGGCATCAAGTTGTAGTAGTAGTTTCAGCCATGTCTGGTGAAACTAACAAACTCATTGGCTTAGCAAAAGAACTCATGGCAGAACCTGATCCACGCGAATTGGATATGATTATCTCCACAGGCGAGCAAGTCACGATTGGCTTAACTGCATTAGCGCTAATCGAGTTAGGCATTAAAGCAAAAAGCTACACAGGCGCACAAGTTAAAATTTTAACAGACGATGCTTTTACCAAAGCACGTATTCTCAATATCGATCAGAAAAACCTGAAAGCAGCCTTAGACGCAGGCTATGTGTGCGTTGTGGCAGGCTTTCAAGGTGAAGATGCTCAAGGCAATATTACTACACTAGGCCGCGGCGGCTCTGATACCACTGGCGTAGCGCTTGCTGCTGCGCTGAATGCCGATGAATGCCAAATCTACACAGATGTTGACGGCGTTTATACCACTGACCCACGCGTAGTTCCTGAAGCGCGCCGTTTAAAATCTATCACTTTTGAAGAAATGCTTGAATTAGCAAGCCAAGGTTCAAAAGTGCTGCAAATTCGCTCTGTCGAATTCGCAGGCAAATACAAAGTTAAGCTACGTGTGCTCTCCAGTTTTGAAGAAGAAGGCGACGGCACACTGATTACATTTGAGGAAGAAGATAATATGGAACAACCCATCATTTCAGGCATTGCGTTCAATCGTGACGAAGCCAAAATCACCGTGCTAGGCGTGCCTGACAAACCAGGCATCGCTTACCAAATCTTAGGCCCAATTGCTGATGCAAATATTGATGTCGATATGATTATTCAAAATACTGGCGCTGATGGCACTACTGACTTCACATTCACGGTTCATAAAAATGAAATGAACAAAGCACTAAATATTTTACGTGACAAAGTACAAGGTCACATTGGCGCACGTGAAATCAGTGGCGATGACAAAATCGCTAAAGTATCAGTCGTTGGCGTTGGTATGCGCTCACACGTTGGTATCGCTAGTCAGATGTTCCGCACACTTGCAGAAGAAGGCATCAACATTCAAATGATTTCGACCTCAGAAATTAAAATTGCAGTCGTTGTAGATGAAAAATACCTAGAGCTTGCAGTTCGCGTATTACACAAAGCTTTTGAATTGGATGCCGCTTAAAAATAGTAAATGCAGCCACAGATTTATGATTGATTTTTAGGCGCGAATCAAGTATTATCGCGCCCTCGATTAAGAAAATTTAATCGAATAGCGAAAAAACGGAGAGCTGGCCGAGTGGTCGAAGGCACTTCCCTGCTAAGGAAGCATACGGGCTTAACCCTGTATCTAGGGTTCGAATCCCTAGCTCTCCGCCAAGTTGTAGTTCTATTAAAATTATCATATAGTTCTTTTAGAAAAATGCGGCATCAAGTATAATTCCGCATATGCGCCCGTAGCTCAGCTGGATAGAGTACTTGGCTACGAACCAAGGGGTCGGGCGTTCGAATCGCTCCGGGCGCACCATATAATGTAATAAATTCAATAGGTTAGGTGAGAGATCATCTAGCCTATTTTACTTTCTGCGAAACTTTTGCGAAAGTACACCTCTCTACCCATTTA
>JBBQLN010000012.1:0-65009 GCA_038327905.1 Burkholderiales bacterium | reverse complement strand
CACTGCACTTTCTGCATTTATTGACTTATCGACCGTGATAGCCCTTACTTGTATTGCCTTGTTGTTTGCAGGGTTGGTATTGATGCTAAGTTTTGCGAGTACCTTGTTAGCGTATTGTGTGCCAACTGCTGAATTAAGTTGACCAGAGTAATAACAAGACAGGGCTTTATGCGTAGCATCTGCTTGGTAGCCTCTTGCGCTTGCACGATTTAGGCATTCACTGAGTATTTGACCTCCTGCTTTTAAGTTGGTACACGCATCAAATACATTATTGAAATTAAGGTTAAAACGACTAAAGTTACTACGGTTTATTTGTGCCAACCCTACCGAATAGTTATAGCCTGCATTTTCTAAAAAATGGGCGGTGGCTTTGGCTTCAGTGAGGTTTTGCGGTTGACGTTGCAAGTGCGCATTCACTACGCCGATTGCGTATGGATTATGACTAGACTCTACGCTTATGACGCGCATCATTAACTGCTGATCCACCATGGGCGCACATTGTTGAATAGTGATGGTATCTAGTATCACTGCGCCCTATTCCTTGCCTAGCGCTTCGGTCAGCAGGTTAAGCTTAATACCTTCAGTGGGTACTTCTAAACACTCACCAGTGAGTTCGAGCTTAATGTGTATAAAGCCAGCCGTTGTTGGTTTGTGATGCAGCAGTACCATGCAGGGTTGGTGATCTTGGTAGAAGCCTAGTAATAAAGGTTTTTTGATTTTGCTAGGTTCCGTTTTAGTCAGGTCAGTGCGTTCAGCCGTGGACAGTGCTTCATTCGCTGGGTTGTGATAGGGTAAAACTTGAGTGGCGACCGAGACGTGTGCAGTATCTGTAGTATCAACCTCTTGTGAAGCATTATTTGTATCGGTAGTTGCCTCTGTTTTGCGGGCTTTCAATATCAATGCATTGGTGATTTCTTCGTTGCTATTGATAAGCGATTCCGCCAGTACTGGCGCGTCTTTGTATAAATTGATTAGTCTGTAAATAAGCTGCGCGCCTTTGATTTTTCCTTGTCTATAGGCCTCTGCAATCAATTCTGGCATATCGAGCAATGCCAAGTGATAAGTCACGTAATTGGCATTCTCTGATAGCTTTTCAGCGATGAGGCTTTTACTATCGCCTACTGCAATGCGTTTTTGTATAAATTGTGCAATATCGATGGCCGCCATATTGGCGCGCTTGGTGTTTTCAAGCACTTGGCTGTAATCATCAAACACGCTTGCGTTTGTTTCAATAATGGCCGCTATCGTACTTAACCCTGCCTCTTGTGAAGCACGGTAGCGTCTCGCACCGTGAATGATAGTATAAGCACCATCCACTGCTGGGCGAACGTGTATAGGTGTTTGTACGCCTCTACGTTTTATATCACTGACAAAGTCTTGCCAGTTTTCATCATTGAAATCTTTGCGTGGTTGATTTTCATCTTCGATGATTTGCTTGAGCGCTATTGCTAATACCACACCAATTTGATTGTCATAGATTGCAGTCGCGGAAGTAGTTTCGCGCTTAACAGCATCTAGCATTTCTAGGTTAAATGCCGACTTTTTGACGTTAGTTATCATCGCGACTAAGTTATTGTCTCTACATGGGTAGATTCAACATCCACTTCAAGTTGTAATCGTGCTAACACAATATCAAATACCTTACGTACACTTGCCCAAGTGGTTCTGGCCATGGTGTTGGTTTTAGCCAGTTGCGCGATTGGAATGCCCTCTTTTTGACATTCGCGTATCGATTGGCGCAATGGCATTAACAGAATCCTGCCCTCGTTATCGGTTAAAAAGTGTTCGCCAATTCGCTCGCTTAATTCGGTTAATGCTTCTCGGTGTTTATCGGTCGCCTCTACCATGTTAGGTAAAAAACCTAAGAAATTAAGCTTAGCGTTAAATACCGTTTTAATGTTAAGGACGCCACGCTGACCATATAGCGTCGCACTCATGCCTTCAATGCTTTCTTGTGATAACTGGATTGGGCTTAATACCGCATCCGCTAGGGTGAGCGCGATGGTGACACGTATATCCAACGAAGGTGGCCCGTCTATAATACAAAGATCATAATGTGCATCCATACTGGCTAAGAAATTGGCAAAGTGTTGGTGTGCAATAGATGACTTTTCTGTGAGCTCGCCTTTATGCTCAATCTTTACGCGGGCTTGCTCGACCAAAATATTATTAAATTGCCCATCAGCTTCTAGGATGTTGAACCCGCTTCTGCCAATGTTATTGGCCATGCTAATGTTGGGTTGAAACATGATTTCAGTCACCGTTTTGGTAAGCGGCACAGCTTCACCATTGCGCTTAAAGAACTTAGTGGTGTTACCTTGATCATCAAAATCAATGACGAGAACACGGTAGCCTAAATTTCTGGCATATAGCGCTAACTGACAAGCGTTGGTCGATTTGCCTACGCCACCTTTTTGTACACCAATATAGAGTTTTTTCATTATTTTTTTAAGATACTGTGTATTGTTGATTTGTGGTGTATAGTTTAGATATATCTAATATACGTGTCAAGCAAATAAATAGATATATCTAATATAAATTGTAGTTAAATCTAATTCATGAATACATGGCAAACTAGATTGAAATATGCAATTGAAATGAGAGTGGTGACTAAACTCGCGCTTGCAAAATACGTGGGTATAAAAGCGCCTTCTGTGAGTGCTTGGTTATCATCAAAATCAAAAACCATGAGCGCAGAACATGCCATTGCGGTGTGTGAGTTTTTAGGCGTAACACAAGAATGGCTGTTCCTCGGCAAAGGCAGTATGGATGAAGTTAAAAATGATACTTACAAAAGAAAGGTGCTAACTCAGTTGGCTTCTGAGTTACCAGAGTTTGCGGTAGACGAAGCGATCAAACGGATTGCTGATATTAAGGAATTCGTCGAAACCGTTAAGAAAAATACCGCAGCCAAAGGTCAATAACGTAATTCAACTGTGCATTCAGCTGGAATTAGACTTTGGGAAGCCAGACTCTGATCAGTAAAGTGTTGGCAAATACAACTTAGTTAATTACCGTCAGCAGCAACTCTAAAAAGTAAGCAAACGCTTACGATATTACACTCCGTCATCAAGCCATGACTGAGTAATCCGACAAAGACCATCAACCAGATTTATACCTGTCATCTAATAAAATGTATGTATATTTAATATTTAATTAGATATATCTATTGCATCTATATTAGATATATCTAATAATACAAGCTAATTTGATTAACTTTAATCACTGCTTGGTCACAGTATGCAATTACACACAATCTCTTCTTTATCAGCAATGCTGCCGTAATGAGCTTATTTTTGGCGCAATCAGACTTGATTCAACTGACTGGCTATGCCCGTAAGGCAAAGCAATGCGCTCAACTATCCATTATGAATATCCCTTACCGCGTAAATGTGAGAGGTGAGCCTTTGGTAACCATCGCCTACATTAATGGATTAAGAGCTGAGCCAATTAAAGCAGGCTGGCAATCCAATTTAATGGCAGCTTAAACCATGGCGCGAGGTCGTAGGCCAACAGTTCATGCGAATTTACCACCACACATGCGTGCACGCATACGCGGCAGCATTACCTATTATTACTATGACACTGGCGGTAAGCCACGCAAAGAAATTTCACTAGGTAAAGTTTATGTTGAAGCTATCCGAAGGTGGTCTGAGTTAGAAGGCAAAAAAACCACCCCCCTGATTTACTTTAAAGATATTGCTGATCGCTATTTACTCGAAATTGTACCCACTAAAGCAGCACGCACACAAATCGACAATGTACGCGAAATGCAAAATTTAATTGCATTTTTTAACAACCCACCTGCACCAATCGCAGAAATTAGGCCGATACATATCAGGCAATATCTGAATTGGCGTACAGATAATGGTAAAAAAAGTACGGTGCGTGCCAACCGCGAGAAATCTTTGCTTTCTCACCTATTTAATATTGCTCGTGACTGGGGTGCGCTCGATACGGTTAATCCATGTCAAGGTATCAAGGGTTACACCGAAGAAGGTCGAGATGTGTACGTCGAAGATAATATTTACGATGCAATTTACCAAGTGGCAACCCAGCCACTCAAAGATGCGCTGGATCTCGCTTATTTGACTGGTCAGCGACCTGCTGACGTTATCGCGATGAGTGAATCAGACATCCAAGACAATGTTCTGTTCGTTCAGCAAGGTAAAACCAATGCCAAACTACGCATTAGCATTACTGGAGAATTGAAATCGCTACTAGAACGCATACTGAAAAGCAAACAAGCTCACAAAGTGCGTACTTCGCAATTAATATGCACCGAAACAGGCAGACCAATTAGTCAAAACGCATTAAGACTTAGATTCGATAAAGCACGTGATAAAGCCATTAAACAAACTCCCGCAATAGCAAAGGATGTTAAGCATTTTCAGTTTAGAGATTTAAGAGCCAAAGCCGCAAGCGATAAAGCAGAAAGTGAAACGATGCGTGATGCTCAATTGCAATTAGGTCATAGCTCTATGGCTATGACAGAACAATATGTTAGGCAGCGTCGTGGGCAAAAAGTAAGCCCTACCAGGTAGTCTAAATCACCTAAAAATGTCTATTTGCGGAAATGAATAGCGTGGCTTAACTCCCGTTAAGCCGCGCTGGTATTGGTAGCGCGTGCGGGGCACATTACCCCATCACCTCTTAACGCTTGAGTTCAATTTTTATCTGTATGCTAATGCTAATTTATTATTTAAAGTCTTTTCGTTCTATAGCATTTTGTATATCGTTCAGTAACGAATCATTGCGGTAGCGTGCATCTTTTCTACATTTAGCAACAACACGATGATACGCACTTTCAATACGACCCAGTACAGCTTTAATATCATCATTTCCAAGTCCTAAGCGATTGCCGTATGCAAGCAAGTTTTTACTCGTTGGGTAAGTTTTACTCTTATTCAACTTTAAAGCCATCTTGCCATCTAATTCTGGATAAACATCAGTGCACACTACATCATAGACTGGCGCTAATGCTCTGGTTGAAGTGGGATTCTCATATAGCATGCCAAAGTTTTTAAGATGCGCGTCACCATCTCGCAAGTAACAAGAAAGTGCCACGCGCTCAAACAGCCTTCTCAATTGAACAACACGACCTTCCCCTGCAAATAACTCAACTGCTTGCGCAATCATTTCGTAACTACCTTCATACTTTTGATTTGCTGTACGGCCAGTCAACACAGCCATGTCTTCAAAACCCAAAGCCGTACCATCTGGTTTGCGATCAAAACGAGACATAATAAATAACAAACCATCATCAGAGAGCCAAAAATCCGGCACAATCAAACCAGCTTCTTTAGCCACCAACATACAAAAATATTCGTTTCGCGCAAGGCCCGGATAATCGTCACCTTCAGCTTTAACAATCACAGTATTTAGTGGTAATGCGGCATGTTCAGCTGGCATACTAATAACATTGCCATCAACTAAACTATTACTAGCCAAAGGAACTAGCGCTTTGGGCTGAACACCAGAAATACCTGAACCTAATGCATACTGGTCGACTAACCGTTTAAAAAGAACGGCAGATGGCTGTGACAGCAATTCTTCTAAGCGCTCGCCACTATTCTCCGGTGGCGTTTCACCAGGTAGCGCATAGGTTAAGCGTCCAATTTGATTGCTTCCAGCTAAATACAACAGAAACATATCACTTGGCGCACCCATGCGCTGCAAGCGTTCTTCAATAATATAACGTAGATAACCCTCTGGACGGTTCATGGCAAACACGCTCATCAGGTCACCACTGGTATAGCTTTCTTGTCGCAATGGCATCACAAGTGATATTGCTAACTCATCACTAACCTGACCATAGTTAAAGACATAGCGGCTTTCTTTACTCAATAAACCGCTCAAACCCTGCGGCGTATGAATTTCAAGTTGATGAATTTTATTGAAGAGCCTTTCAATAGAGAATGGTTCAGCCATACCTATCCTTCATCTTTGAATATGGTCGAAAGCTCTTCATACGCAACGGCATCCCTAGGTCGCAAAGCTAGTTCACAGCCCAGTGCATTAACAATTCGACAAAGTTCTTTTAAACCTATGTTGCCAGCGTTTTCTGCATTAGTTATGGTGCGACGTGCTACTTTTGCCTGCTCGGAGAGTGCTTGCTGACTGATATTGCGCGCACGTCGCTGCTTGCGCAGTTCAGTTGCAAGTCGTTCTATATTAGTAATGGGATACATATTTGTATTTTTTGAGCATAATAATGCGCATAATATACACTAAAAAACAAATTGGTGCATTATATTGCACATAAACATGCAACATTGCAGACAAAAAAGCAAGTCCAACTAAATAGTCTAAATCACCTAAAAATATCTATTTGCGAAAAAGTTTTAAACCTCAGATATTAATTTTAATCGCCACTTATGTTCCATTTATACACCACTTATTTACAAGTGAGTTACTTTTGGAACAAGCAAACAGACACACAAAGTGCGTACTTCGCAATTGATATGCACCGAAACAGGCAGACCAATTAGTCAAAACGCATTAAGACTTAGATTCGATAAAGCACGGGATAAAGCCATTAAACAAACTCCCGCAATAGCAAAGGATGTTAAGCATTTTCAGTTTAGAGATTTAAGAGCCAAAGCCGCAAGTGATAAAGCAGAAAGTGAAACGATGCGTGATGCTCAATTGCAATTAGGCCATAGCTCTATGGCTATGACAGAACAATATGTTAGGCAGCGTCGTGGGCAAAAAGTAAGCCCCACCAGATAGTCTAAATTAACTAAAAATGTCTATTTGCGGAAAAGTCAGGTATTTGCGGAAATAAATAGCGCGGCTTAACTTCCGTTAAGCCGCGCTGGTATTGGTAGGGCGTGCGGGGATCGAACCCACGACAAACGGATTAAAAGTCCGCTGCTCTACCAGCTGAGCTAACGCCCCATTGTGAAACTAACTACTTAATGGGTATTCTGTGTTTCTGGTAATTTTTCAGAGCGGCTTAGTTATTAATAAAGCATCACTTACGAAAGGGCGCAATTATGCTAGAAACTTGGTACTTGGTCAATGCTAAATTAGCAATTTATGTAAACTTTTTATATTATAAATACTGACCAAGCCTTAAACCTCGCCGAATATGTGTTTAGAGCGAATACCCTTAGATATTTCCTATGTTTTTTAGCGCATACCAGGTAATTTTCCACCCATCAAGCCACCCATATTACGCATCATTTTTGCCATGCCACCTTTGGAAAACATCTTCATCATTTTTTGCGTTTCTTCGAACTGCTTAAGTAAACGGTTCACTTCTTGCACTTGCACGCCTGAGCCGTCTGCAATGCGTTTTTTGCGTGTTGCCTTAATCAACTCTGGCTTACGACGCTCTAACGCTGTCATGCTGTTAATAATGCCCTCTATGCGACGAACCGCTTTGTCAGCATCATCAGGATTCATTTTGCTGGCCATACCAGCCATTTGCGCTGGCATTTTATCCATTAGTGCACCCATGCCACCCATTTTTCGCATTTGCGACATTTGCGCTTTAAAATCATCTAAATCAAAATTCTTACCTGATTTAACTTTATCAGCAAGTTTTTGCGCCTCAGCCATATCGACATTTTTATGTGCTTGCTCAATTAAGCTCAGCACGTCACCCATGCCAAGTATGCGTGACGCCATACGCTCTGGGTGGAATGGCTCTAGACCATCAACCTTTTCACTCACGCCAACAAACTTAATTGGCTTGCCTGTAATATGGCGCACAGATAAGGCCGCACCGCCACGTGAATCACCGTCTAGTTTGGTAAGTATCACACCTGTGAGTGGCAATGTATCGCCAAAAGCTTTAGCAGTATTGACCGCATCTTGGCCTTGCATAGCATCGACAACAAATAGTGTTTCAATCGGATTTAGCAATGTATGCAGCGCTTTAATTTCCGCCATCATGGCTTCATCAATACCTAGTCGACCTGCGGTATCGAAAATAATCACATCATAGTAACCGCGCTTTGCAAAATCTAACGCAGCGCTGGCAATATCTAATGGCTTTTGAGCGGCATTGCTATCAAAGCAATCAACCTCCAATTGTTTTGCCAGTGTTTTCAATTGCTCAATCGCCGCTGGGCGATACACATCCGCACTGGCAAGCAGCACTTTCTTTTTTTGCTCTTTTAGTAGTTTTGCTAATTTTGCAGATGTAGTGGTTTTACCAGAGCCCTGTAAACCAGCCATCAATATAATGGCTGGCGGAACTGCAGCGAGATTCAAGCCCACGTTTGCCTTACCCATTAAGGTAGTAAGTTCATCATGCACCACCTGAATAACGGCCTGACCTGGCGTTAAGCTTTGTAGAACATCTTTACCCTGCGCGCGTATTTTTACTTGGGCAATAAACTCTTTAACGACTGGCAGAGCAACATCAGCCTCAAGTAGCGCCATGCGCACTTCACGCATTGCATCAGAAATATTCCCTTCGGTAAGTCTAGCTTGGCCTCGTAAAGTTTTGATGACACCCTGTAGCCGGTCGGTTAGATTTTCTAGCATGGCATTCCCTTACAAATCAATAGATACTCAATTTTACATCAACCTATTATATTTACAGCATATTTGCGCCATAATCACGATATGGAAAAATTTATCTCGTATTTCGCAGTTGTTTTTATCTATTTAGCTGTTGCTACCGAGTTTTGGCGTCGCTCTGGCATGCCAGTTGTGACAAGATATTTAAAGTTACATTCCACAATGATTGCATTTGGGTTGATAATACATGCATGGTTGCTTTACCAAACCATTTTTGTTGATGGTTACAATTTAGGTTTTTTTAATGTACTTTCAGCGATTGCATGGTTAACTGTGCTGATTTATTGGGTCGCTGATTTGAATCACAAGCTCACCAGCTTACAAGCTTTTGTGCTACCTCCGGCAGCAATTTTTGCGCTACTGCCAGCGTCAAATACAGTAGGTTACTTATTGCCATCTGTTGAGTCACCTTTATTTTTGGCGCATATCACTATTGCACTGTTGGCTTACAGTCTTTTTACCTTTGCTACTTTACATGCGTTATTGATGACAGTTGCTGAGCGGAGTTTGCATAACAAACCAACCTTTATTAAATTACCGAGCTTTCCGCCACTCATGGTCATGGAAGGCCTATTGTTTAAAATAATAGGCTTGGGCTTTATTTTACTCACTATCACGCTGATTAGCGGCATGTTATTTTCTGAAGAAATTTTTGGAAAACCCATGCAGTTTAATCACAAAACTATATTTTCAATCGCAAGTTGGTTTATTTATGGCTGGTTGCTATATGGCCGTATTCGCTATGGCTGGCGTGGATTAAAAGCTATTCGGTTAACTTTAGGTGGTTTCGTACTGCTTTTGTTCGCTTATGTTGGCACGAAATTCATATTAGAGTTCATACTTCACCGCGCACCTGGCATGTAATCCCAGCAATAGCCTAGCGCAAACTAATTAGCGGCCAAGCATGCTCTTTAGCATAAGCTGTTAAGGTTTCGTCAGCATCGACTGCTACAGGGTTTGTTACCAGCTTCATCAACGGTAAATCATTGTGCGAATCGCTGTAAAAATAGCTGGCATCATAATCATTAAGCTTCGTGCCGCGCGCTTCTAGCCATTGATTGAGGCGAATCACTTTACCTTCTTTGAAGGTTGGCACACCTGCTACACCACCAGTGTATTCACCATTGATCATTTCTGGGTCGCTACCTAACAAATGCTCGATACCATAGGCTTTAGCAATTGGTTTTGTCACAAAGGTATTGGTAGCAGTAATCACTACGCATAAATCACCTGCGGCTTTATGATTATCCACCAAGACTTGCGCTTTGGTAGTCATCATCGGACGTATCACTTTGTCCATGTATTTAACGTGCAGTTCATCTAAGAATTTTTTAGAATGTTCGGAAAGTGGCTTCAACTGAAACGCTAAAAATTCCGTAATATTTAAACAACCATTTTTATAATCTTGATAAAACTGCTCATTACGATCTTGATGGCTTTTTGCATCAAGCAAACCTTCGCTAATTAAAAATAAGCTCCAGTTATAGTCGCTATCACCTGCTAGCAAGGTATTATCTAAATCAAATAGTGCTAAATTTTGTTTCATATTAAACGTCTTTTAAATTAAATTTTATAAGCTGAATACTGATTTAAGTTTCTTTGCCACTTTCCGATTTATTGCTAGCAGATTTACTACTTTCAGAAAGCACTAAAAATACGCCTAGCAAAATAATCGTCAGTGCAATATATTCATTAGCGGCAACATGCTCATTTGCAAACCAAATACCAACGATAAACGCCACTACAGGATTAACAAAGGTATTGCTGCTCGCCACTAACGGACGGACAGCTTTTAGTAAATATTGGTAAGCGCTATAAGTAACAATGGAGCCTAATACCACTAAAAACAACATTGCGCCCCAAGATTTAGTACTGATATGTTGCGGCCAACTTTCACCTTTAAACGCGCTGGCGCATAACAGCACCACACCACCAGCCAACATTTGTGACGCACTTGCCATTAAACCGCTAGGCAAGTCCATATGCTTACTCCAAACCGAACCAAACGACCAGCTAGCCGCAGCAAATATCAATAACATCGCGCTTGCCAGCTCGCCATGAAGACTGCCACCAACATTCAACAATACAATGCCAACTAAACCAATGGCGATACCTAACCACTCTTTATGGGTGATTCTATGCCCCCAAATGGACGAAAAAATCGCCATCCAAATTGGCGCTGTGGCAATAGAGAGCGCCGCTACACTTGATGAAATTGTTTGCTGCACATAACACACTGTGCCATTACCAAGTGCCGGCAGCAAAATACCAATTACAGTGGCACCAAGCCATTGTAGCCTAGTTGGGTTAGGTGCACCCAAAAAACGCAGCACAATATATAAAAATGAGCCAGCAAGAGCATAGCGCATACCTGACAATAGAAATGGAGGAAAGCTTTCTATGCCAAAACGAATAGCAAGATAAGTTGAACCCCAGATGAAATAGGTACAGAACAGCGCTAAAACAATCAACAGGCCTTGGTTTTTATTTTTCATTGACGAGAAGACTATTCAAAATTGTGCGAAAACAATACAGCTGAACTGGCTATTTATTATGCTAGCTATTTATTAACTAAGCACAGCCAGTTCAGGCAGCAAAACCATTTCGCAACACGGTTATGCCTATATTTGCGGATGCGCACGCTCAGATTTAGATTGAATCTTATTTAACGCATTCAAATACGCCTTAACTGAAGCAACCACAATGTCAGTATCTGCGCCCTGCCCGTTCACAATTCGGCCACCTTTAGAAAGGCGCACAGTGACTTCACCCTGCGCATCGGTGCCACTAGTGATGTTGTTGACAGAGTAAAGCTGCAATTCAGCACCACTATTTACGATAGTTTCAATTGCTTTAAAAGCCGCATCTACAGGGCCACCGCCCACAGCTTCGGCACGGGTTTCAGCGCCATTCTCTGACACGGTGATAATGGCATGTGGCACTTCGCCAGTGATAGAAGATACTTGCAAATACACCAATTTGAAACTTTCTGTTGCTTCTGAAACAAAGTCATCACTGACTAAAGCGTGTAAATCTTCATCAAAAATTTCAGATTTTTTGTCAGCTAAATCTTTGAATTTCGCAAACGCCACGTTCAATAAGTCATCAGTTTCCAACTCAATGCCAAGCTCTTTCAAGCGCGTTCTAAACGCATTGCGGCCAGACAACTTACCCAAAGTTAATTTGTTAGCATTCCAACCCACGTCTTCTGCACGCATGATTTCATAAGTTTCGCGGTGTTTTAACACGCCATCTTGATGGATACCAGACTCGTGTGCAAAGGCATTCGCTCCTACAATCGCCTTGTTTGGCTGCACTGGATAGCCAGTAATCGATGAAACCAACTTACTGGTTGGTACGATTTGTGTCGCGTCAATCCGTGTCGTTAAATTGAAAACGTCACTTCGTGTCTTAATCGCCATCACAACTTCTTCTAAGCTGGCATTACCTGCGCGCTCGCCCAAACCGTTAATCGTACACTCCACTTGGCGCGCTCCGTTCATCACAGCAGACAAAGAGTTAGCTACCGCCATACCCAAATCATTATGGCAATGCGTAGACCACACCACTTTATCGCTATTTTTAACGCGCTTAATTAAGGTCGCCATACGCTCACCCCAAGGTGCTGGTATTGAATAGCCCACTGTATCTGGCACGTTGATGGTAGTGGCGCCAGCCTCAATAACGGCATCAAACACGCGTACCAAGAAATCCATGTCGGAGCGCACAGCATCTTCGGCTGAAAACTCTACATCTTTGGTATATTCCAACGCCCACTTAACAGCCTGCACAGCTCGCTCGACCACTTGATCTTCAGTCATACGAAGTTTATTTTCCATGTGGATTTTGCTTGTCGCAATAAACGTGTGAATACGGCCACTAGCGGCATGTTTAATCGCTTCACCTGCACGTCGCACATCGTTTTCACTAGCGCGAGCCAATGAGCATACTGTTGAGTTTTTAATAATCTTTGCGATTTCAGAAATGGATTCAAAATCACCAGGACTTGCCGCTGCAAAGCCCGCCTCAATCACGTTAACGCCCATTTTTTCTAGTTGGCGTGCAATACGGATTTTTTCTTCTTTAGTCATTGCCGCACCAGGGCTTTGTTCGCCGTCGCGCAAGGTGGTGTCAAAAATAATAATTTGATCTAATTTAACTGCTTGGCCAATTGTTTGGTTGTTCGTTTGATTCATGATGAATACCTTATTTTCAGTTTTTTCTATTTTAGCTTAATTTGAGATATGTAAAGCCTCAAATAGCCGTATCTCGCTGCGACTATTACGCAACATCATTTAATACAATGGGGTGTGGGGTATAGTTTGCGCGCTAGCGCAGGTTGTTGCTGCGGAGCGCAGCAGTACGCAAGGCAAATAATTTGCGTAATAACAATGCGCTAGCAATAACGCTAGCAGCAAAAATAACTAATGAAATATGTATATTGAACATAGTGATAGAAATATAGTATTTTTTACAAAGTTCTGCAAGTGTTTAATTTGAAAGCCTTTGGCTGTCTGATGGCTTATTCAGGTTTAACTTTTTCAAACTTTTCCTGTATCCACATAATGTATCCAGACAAGGCATAAGACGCCATCACAAATAACAAGACTTCTGGAGGACTATATGAAACTAGCACTATCACCAACATAATGGCTAAAATCACAAAAAACGGTACGCTTTCTTTTAGGTTAATGTCTTTGCCACTGTAGTAACGCAAATCGCTTACCATAGACAAACCAGCAAAAATTGTTAAACCCCAAGCCATCCACTTCCATTGCAACACGCCAAAAAATACGTCGCGGCCACTTACGCCATATTCGTATGAAACCCAGACAAATCCAGCCAATAAGGCAGCGGCACCTGGACTAGGTAAACCTTGGAAGTAGCGCTTGTCTTGATGCTCATCATCTAACTTGGTGTTGAATCTGGCTAAACGTAAGGCTGCACATGCACAATAGGTAAAGGCAGCCAACCATCCTAACTTGCCTAATGGTTTTAACGCCCAAATATATAAAATAAGCGCTGGTGCAACGCCGAATGACACCATATCTGACAGGCTGTCGTATTCTGCACCAAATGCGCTTTGTGTGTTGGTCATACGCGCAACGCGACCATCTAACCCATCAAGCACCATGGCTACAAATATCGCAATAGCAGCCCAATCAAAGCGACCATTCATGGCCTGTACGATGGCAAAAAAGCCTGAAAACAATGCCGCTGACGTAAATAAATTAGGTAACAAGTAAATGCCACGTTGGCGCAGACTAGCGCTGTCGGCTTCTTTACGCTTGACTTTGTCGTTCGGTTTAATCTTCTCGATAGGTTCAGCCATGCTTGAAAATCATCAATAATTAAGTGGAGTCGTAATAATAAACACTTTTTAGTTAAGGCGTAAAATAATAACGCACTAAGTGAAAAAATATGGGCGCAGCAAAACTTACAGAATCCATTCTATCTAGCATACCGCCATGACCTTCTATCATATTACCCCAGTCTTTAGCGCCCAGACTGCGCTTAATGGCAGACATCACCAAGCCACCTAAAAAGCCCATTGTTACGATGACCGCAGCCATGCCTGCGCTTTGCAGCGGCGTGAATGGCGTAATCCACCACAAGCTAGCGCCAACTAAAATCGTCGACAATCCACCGCCGATTAAACCTTCTAGCGTTTTATTAGGGCTGACGACAGGTGCAATCTTAGTTTTACCAAATAGATTACCGAACACATATTGCAGTACATCGCTCAATTGCACGATAAGTAAAAAATAAAACAGCAATAATGTATTTTGCCCTTCAAAATTTGTAATTGGCAGTAGCAGTAATGCTGGCGCATGGCTGATGCAATAGATAGCAATCATCACGCCCCATTGAATTTTGGCCGCACGTTCTAGAAAATGCTCGGTATCTTGCGCTAGCACTGAAATAGAGGGCATTAGTAGAAACGCGTAGACGGGAATGAGTATGCTAAATAATCCGTACCAATCGGTGTAAATCAAATAATAATGTAAAGGTATAAGCAGAAAAAAGGCTAACGATAAGGTACGGTGGTCACCAGAGCGTGTAGGAGTTAATGTCATAAATTCACGCAAGGCGAAATACGAAATAAAGCCGAACAATATAATCGTGCCTAATTTTCCTGCCAGAAAAGCGACCACTAAAATCGCCACCATTACCCACCACGCATTCACACGTGAGATTAAATTATTAATGACTTTTGCTGATTTTTCAGATGGATTGCTTTTGGCTAACAAACCACGCTTAAGCACCCAGCTAACAATAGAGGCAATGAGTAACAATGCAGCGACCGCGCCTATCAAGCCATAAAACTTATGTGTTGAATCTAATGTTTCAAGCATATTTGTAAGGTGGCTTAACATTGAATACTCCTAAATCAAACTCAAAATCGCAGCTCTGGCACGTGTCAGAAATGCTTTTTTATGTTCATTAGCTTGCAATGCCAGCGCGGCACCGAATCGCACAGTGCAAATCAATGGCACAGGCAAGTGGCTTCCCTTAGGCATACTGCGATGCAGTGTATCTAAATAAACGGGCACTAACTGCACTTGCGGAAATGCTTCTGCCAAATGGTACAGCCCGCCTTTAAAATCACTAGGCTCAACCTGCGCTTTACGCGTACCCTCGGGGAAAATAATCAACGAGTCACCCGCGGCAAGCGCAGCTAATAAAGGCGCCAAAGGGTCACTATGGCGTGAAACTTCTCGTTCGATTAACACTGCATTGAGTACTTTTAATGCAATAAACCGCTTAATTTTGCCGTGTCCCCAGTAATCTTTAGCGGCTACGGGCCTTGTTTTTGCACGAATTTTAGCAGGCAAAGCTACCCACAAAGCTAGCGTATCTAAGTGGCTGGTGTGATTCGTAAAGTAAATACTTTGAGTCAAACTAGGCGCAGCGCCAACCCAGCGCGGGTGAGCGCCAACTAACAACCTTACTAAACCTATCAAGGTTAATCGTGTGAACTTTGTGAACATAGTGGCTAAGTTAATGAATAAACATTTAATTGCTATTGTGGTTTATTGATACAAAAATGAGTATAGCAAAGCCTTGTGATAAAATCGCGGGTTCTTAAAAGACGGTTCAAATAGCCTTACCATGCAATTTACCTTACACAAACAAGACGGCCTTGCCCGTCGCGGCACGGTTCACTTAGCGCATGGCGATGTACAAACGCCAGCATTCATGCCAGTAGGCACTTATGGCACAGTTAAAGCCATGTCGCCACTCGAACTTAAAGAAATTGATGCGCACATTGTGTTGGGTAATACCTTTCACCTATGGCTACGACCTGGCTTAGAAGTGATTGCAGCCCACGGCGGCCTGCATAAATTCATGGGCTGGGATGGTCCAATACTCACTGATTCAGGTGGTTTTCAAGTATTTAGCTTGGGCGCGATGCGTAAAATTTCTGAAGAAGGCGTGAAATTTAAAAGCCCAATCAACGGCGACACCTGCTTTTTAACGCCAGAAGAATCCATGCGTATTCAAAAAGTGTTGAACAGCGATATCGTGATGATTTTTGACGAATGCACGCCTTTTCCAGCGACACTAAAAGAAGCGAACGACTCAATGCAGCTTTCTTTACGCTGGGCAAAACGCAGTAAAGATGCGCATCAAGGCAATAGCAACGCGTTATTCGGCATTATTCAAGGCGGTATGTTTGAGGAATTGCGCGATGTTTCGCTAGCGGGTTTAACTGAGATTGATTTTGATGGCTTTGCTATTGGCGGCCTATCAGTGGGAGAACCCAAAGAAGATATGTTACGCATTCTCGCTCACACCGCCCCAAAAATGCCACAAAACAAACCGCGCTATCTCATGGGTGTAGGCACACCAGAAGATTTAGTCGCAGCAGTTTCGCAAGGAATTGATATGTTTGACTGCGTGATGCCAACGCGCAATGCCCGTAACGGCTGGCTATTCACTCAATATGGCGATGTAAAAATTAAAAACACGCGCTATAAAACTGATACTCAGCCCTTAGATGCTGATTGCACTTGCTATACCTGTCAGAACTTCAGTCGTGCTTATTTGCACCATTTACATCGCGTTGGCGAGATTTTAGGCGCGCGTCTAAACACCATTCACAACCTACATTATTATCAAATACTAATGCAAAGCATGCGCAGTGCGATTGAAGCGGGTACTTTTGAGGCATTTAAAACAGAATTTGCAATCAAGCGCACTCAACTAAACACCTAAAACAACCGCCCTGCGACCCTCATGGATATTAGCTTTCACATTCGACTTAGTGCTTTAGCACTTAGTGAGAATGGGGATGCCATGAACTGGTACAGGGCAGATAATTTCACTTAGAGCAAGCGAGGCAAGTGAACATTAATGTCAATTAAAGCTTTGAGACTTCATGCTTAAAGTGACGAGTCTGCAATAAATAACAGTCTGTGTTAAAATCCGAAGCTAATTTTTTACAATATCAATCTAAATTAAAGAGAGATCAACGTGTTTATTTCAAATGCATACGCAGCAGGCGCTGCCACAAGTAGCGATTTAATGAGTTTTTTACCACTTATCGTTATTTTTGTTTTATTTTTCTTCATGATCATTCGTCCACAAATGAAAGCAGCAAAAGCCCAGCGCGAGATGATTGCAGCTTTGCAAAAAGGCGATGAAGTGGTCACTAGCGGTGGCATTGTTGGCAAAGTGACTAAAGTTGCTGAGTCATTTGTAACGATTGAAATTGCTGCAAACACTGAAATCACCGTACAAAAACAAGCCGTACAAAGCGCATTACCAAAAGGCACTATCAAGAGTATTTAAGCCAAGTGCATTTAAACTTAGCTGATAAGCATCCTTCAAACTACCGTTACTAGAGCCAGACTATGAACCGCTATCCAATGTGGAAGAACATCCTTGTTGCAGTCATGATTTTGATTGGGCTGATTTACACGATTCCAAACTTTTTTGGTGAATCGCCAGCCGTACAGATCACTCCTGCTAAAAGTACCACCAAACTTGACTCAGCATTACTGGGCAAAGTGGAGGATATATTTAAGCAAGAGAAAATTGAATATGATGGCGTATATCAAGATGCGCGTGGCGTAAAAGCACGCTTTAAAAACACAGATACGCAAATCCGCGCTAAAGATGTGTTGCAAGCCAATTTAGGTGCTGATTACACGGTAGCATTGAATTTGCTTTCTCGCTCGCCAAACTGGTTGCGTAGCTTAGGCGCGAAACCAATGTATTTGGGTTTGGATTTACGCGGTGGCGTGCATTTCTTAATGCAAGTAGATATGAAAGCCGCTTTAAGCAAAGCCGCGGAGCGCTTTGTTGGCGACTTCAAAATCGCTTTGCGTAAAGAGCGCATTTCCTATGTGGGCGTAACGCGCGAGGGTGAAACAGTTGAGATTCGTTTTAACAATGCCGATGAGCTAATCAAAGCCAGAGCGATTATTGCAAAAGAATATCCGAACTTAACGCTGGAAGAATCAACTAGCGGCGAAGAGAGAATTCTGAAAGCTTCACTTAATGCGGTTGAGCAGAAAAACATTCAAGATTTTGCGATTAAGCAAAATATTCAAACGCTGCATAATCGTATCAATGAACTTGGCGTAGCTGAGCCAATCATTCAGCAACAAGGCGCAGACCGGGTTGTAGTGCAGTTGCCAGGCGTACAAGATACAGCCAAAGCAAAAGAGATTTTAGGTCGTACCGCGACACTAGAAATTCGCATGGTAGATGAAGAAAAAAGTGACATGGCTACCCTAGAAAAAGCCGAAAAAGGTCAAGCGCCATTAGGTGACGACGTCTTTAAAAACCGTGATGGTCGCGCAGTGTTAGTAAAAAAGAGCGTAGTACTCACTGGGGATTACATTACAGATGCGGGCCCTGGTGTAGATGGCCAGTCTGGCAGATCAACCGTCAACGTGACTTTAGATGCTCGTGGCGCGCGTATTTTCCAACAAGTGACGCGTGAAAATGTGGGTAAACGTATGGCGATATTACTCATTGAAAAAGGTAGCACCGAAGTGGTGACTGCACCTACCATTAACGAAGAAATTGGTGGTGGCCGCGTACAAATCTCTGGCATGGCAAATACACAAGAAGCAACCGATATTGCCTTATTATTGCGTGCTGGTGCGCTAGCTGCACCGATGGATATTGTTGAAGAACGTACTGTTGGCCCGAGCATGGGACAAGACAATATCAACCGTGGTGTGCATTCAACTCTATGGGGCTTTGCTGCAATCGCAGTGATGATGATGGTTTATTACATGGCGTTTGGTGTGGTTTCAGTGACCGCGCTAGCGATTAACTTATTATTGTTAGTTGCTATTCTCTCAATGTTACAAGCCACGCTGACCTTACCAGGCCTAGCTGCGATTGCACTAGCGCTGGGTATGGCGATTGATGCTAACGTATTGATTAACGAACGTATACGTGAAGAGCTACGTAATGGCAACACACCACAAGCCAGCATTCATGCGGGTTATGATCGCGCTTGGGATACCATTCTAGACTCAAACGTGACCACGCTAATTGCAGGTTTAGCGCTGTTTATGTTTGGTACAGGCCCAATCAAAGGCTTTGCCGTGGTTCACGTGCTAGGTATTTTGACTTCGATGTTTAGTGCGGTGTTGGTATCTCGCGCTATGGTGAACTTCATTTACGGTTATCGCCGCAAGCTCAGCAAATTGTCTATCGGCCAAATTTACAAAGCTTAAGCTCAAACCACATTAAAAGATTAGAGTAAATACTATGGAATTATTTAGAATTAAAAAAGACATTCCCTTTATGAGTTATGGTCGTCTGACGACCTCAATCTCATTGGTGACATTCATATTGGCGATTGTGTTTTTAGCCACGCGCGGTTTGAACTTTGGTGTAGATTTCACTGGCGGTACCGTGATGGAAGTCAATTACCCAAATGCAGCAAACTTAGAAAGCGTGCGTAAAGCGGTTGATAGCATAGGCTTGAAAGAAGCTACTGTACAAAATTTTGGTTCAAGCCATGATGTATTGATTCGCTTACCAGTTAAAACAGGCGTTTCAGTTGCTAAACTTTCTGAAGAAGTAAAAGCTGCATTAGTAGCCGCTGACTCCACAGCTGAAATTCGTCGAGTTGAAGCCGTTGGCGCACAAGTTGGTGATGAACTTTATGCAAATGGCGGATTAGCGCTATTTTTCGTTAGCTTGGGTATCATGCTTTACCTATGGTTACGCTTTGAGTGGCGTTTTGCGGTAGCCGCGATTATCGCCAACATGCATGATGTAGTGATTATTCTTGGCTTCTTTGCTTTCTTTCAATGGGAATTCAACCTGACAGTATTAGCCGCTATTCTGGCCGTTCTAGGTTACTCAGTGAATGAATCAGTAGTAGTGTTTGACCGAGTACGTGAAAACTTCCGCAAAATGCGTAAAGCCAGCGTGGTACAAGTGATTGATAACGCCATTACTCGTACAATCTCACGTACTGTTATCACGCATACCATGACGCAAACTATGGTTGGCTCAATGCTGTTATTTGGTGGCGAAGTGTTGCATAACTTTGCATTAGCTTTAACGATTGGTATTTTGTTTGGTATTTACTCTTCAGTATTGGTCGCTTGTCCAGTCGCTATGTGGTTAGGCGTTAATCGTGCCAACTTAATTGGTGACGTTGAGAAAAAAGATAAAGAAGGTGGCAAGAAAGAAAATGTTGTTGAGCCAGACCCTTCTGAGTTCGCCTCTTAAAGTAAAAAAATTAATCAATCAATCAATCAAGTGCCAGTGTTTTGAAAATACTGGCACTTGATTTTTTAGACTGCTCACGTATACACTTCTCTAATCTTCCATCATATAAATCAGACTTCTTTGGATAATATTTCCTTAAGCTCACAGTTTGGCATTCTAGTGTTGCTACTGTTGTGTACTGCTTTTTTCTCAATATCAGAAACCAGCCTCATGTCAGTCAACCGTTATCGGATGAAACATTTGGCAAGGCAAGGCCATCGCGGCGCTCGCCTAGCCAGTGTTTTACTATCAAAAACTGATAAGCTATTGGGCGTCATTTTGCTAGGCAATACACTCTGTATTGTTGGCTCATCAGCACTAGAAGTAGTCATAAGCCATCAGTTATTTGGTGAGGGCGAATACGTACTTGCGGCTGGCTCGCTTGCGCTGACATTCGTCATATTAGTGTTTAGTGAAATATCTCCCAAAGTGATTGCGGCCGCGCATCCTGAAAAATTCGCTTTTGCCTGCAGCTATTTGCTTTACCCTTTGCTCTGGCTGTTTAACCCTATCGTTTCATTCGTCAATCTTTTTGTTAAAGGCTTTATGTATATATTGGGCATGAAAGCCAATTTTGCAGAAGCACATCACGCCGTTACTACCGAAGAACTGCGCAGCATCGTCACTGATGCAGGACACTTCATACCCAAAAAACACAGATCAATTTTATTAAATCTATTTGAATTAGAAAAAATTACTGTCGATGACGTGATGACAGCGCATACATTGGTAGAAAGTATCGATTTTGATGCGCCACTTGATGAAATTATGCAGCAAATTTCTAACAGCCAACACACGCGCTTGCCTGTTCGCCAAGGTGAACAAGAGGAAATCATTGGCATACTGCATCTGCGTAAAGTGATGTCGCAATTGCGTGCGCATCATGAGGGTAATGATTTTGATAAAGAAGCATTACGTGAAGTAATTACCGAGCCTTACTTTGTGCCTTCAGGTACGCCGCTTTATACACAAATTCAGCAGTTTCAAGAAAAACAACAACGCGTAGCACTTGTTGTAGATGAGTACGGCGAATTTAAAGGCTTAGTGACCTTAGAGGATATTTTAGAGGAAATGATAGGTGACTTCACAACGCAATCACCTTCTCGCCTTGGGAGTTACCGCAAGGATGAAGATGGTGGCTGGATAGTAGATGGAAGCAGTACACTACGCGACCTGAATAAGAAATTGCACTTAAACTTACCACTTGAAGGCCCACGCACACTTAATGGACTCATTCTAGAGCACTTTGAGGATATTCCAGAATCCAATACCAGTTTCAAAATTGGTTCACACGTGATAGAAATTATTCAGACTCAAGACCGTATTGTTAAAAGCGTTAAAATTTTTCCCTAAAAAACTCCATTTTTGCTACGTTTCTCTTGGCGTACACTGCCTTAATCTCAGCTCTTTCATATGTGCTAACTGGCTACAATCAGCCACTATTTTGCACGTTTATTCCCTGCAATGAATTTAATTTAATCATTTACCATAACCCTATTGAAATTAGGCTTGAAATTTCTGTGGTTTGGCTCAAAATAGGTTCATATGACCAAGTTACAAAAAAACGCTAAGCCCTTTGAAAACGATACCGCGCTCAAACCAGAAGTGGCAAAACCAAAATTGCCACCTATGTTTAGTGTTTTATTACTAAACGATGACTACACGCCAATGGAGTTTGTCGTTGAGTGTATAGAACGTTTTTTTAACAAAAACCGTGAACAAGCGACGCAAATTATGCTCAAAGTACATACAGAAGGCATGGCGGTGTGTGGAATTTACTCACAAGATATTGCAGAAACAAAGATGAATCAAGTACTTAGCTATGCAAGAGAGTTGCAACATCCTTTGCAATGTGTCACTGAGCCAACCTAACAGGCTAATAAAACGTTACATAGTGAAACGCAGTATTGAAAGTTAGTTATTAAATTAAGAGGGTTATGAAATGATTGCTCAAGAGTTAGAAGTTAGCCTTCACATGGCATTTATGGACGCTAGACAAAAGCGCCATGAGCTCATTACCGTTGAGCATTTGCTGCTTGCCATGATAGACAACCCAACCGCAGCTGAAGTGATGCGGGCATGCGGTGCAAAGCTAGAGGTGTTACGCACCGAGCTAAATCAATATATTGAAGAGCACACACCCACAGTAGGCGGCCAAGAAGACGTTGATACGCAACCTACATTAGGCTTCCAACGCGTGATTCAGCGTGCAATGTTGCACGTGCAGTCCTCTGGCAAAAAAGAAGTGACTGGCGCGAATGTGCTGGTGGCGATTTTTGGTGAAAAGGATTCTCATGCAGTATTTTTCTTGCACCAACAAGGCGTAACGCGTTTAGATGTAGTGAATTTCATTTCCCACGGCGTATCAAAAGTGGGTGAAACCGCTAAACCTGAAGGTGCTGATACAGAGTCTGATGCTGAAGCCTCGCCAGCAGGCGCACTTGAAAATTACACACTCAATTTAAATGCACAAGTTGCGGCTGGCAAAATTGACCCGCTGATTGGCCGTGGTCCAGAGCTTGAACGCGTTGTGCAAACGCTATGCCGTCGCCGCAAAAATAACCCGCTATTAGTAGGTGAAGCTGGTGTGGGTAAAACAGCGATTGCAGAAGGCTTAGCACGCCGTATTGTGGAAAAAGATATTCCTGAAGTATTAGCCAATGCAACGGTTTACTCTCTAGATATGGGTGCATTACTGGCTGGCACCAAGTACCGTGGCGACTTCGAACAACGCCTAAAAGCAGTAATGAAGCAGCTTGCCGAAAACCCGGATGCGATTTTATTTATTGATGAAATTCACACATTGATTGGCGCAGGCTCAGCCAGTGGCGGCACATTAGATGCTAGTAACTTACTAAAGCCGGCACTATCAAACGGTACGCTCAAATGTATAGGTGCAACGACTTACCAAGAATATCGCGGTATTTTTGAAAAAGATCACGCGCTTTCACGCCGCTTCCAAAAAGTAGATGTTACTGAACCGAGCGTGGCCGAAACCATTGAGATTCTAAAAGGTTTGAAATCAAGATTTGAAGAGCATCACAGCGTGAAATATTCTTCTTCGGCACTGACAACAGCAGCTGAACTTTCAGCTAAATACATTAATGACCGCCATTTGCCAGATAAGGCGATTGACGTAATTGATGAAGCTGGCGCTGCGCAACGTATCTTGCCAAAATCTAAACAGAAAAAAGTGATTGGCAACAAAGAGATTGAAGACATCGTTGCCAAAATCGCCCGTATTCCGCCCAAAAATATTTCTGCTGATGACAGAAGCACACTTAAAACATTAGAGCGTGATTTAAAAGCTGTAGTATTTGGCCAAGATAAAGCCATTGAAGCGCTCACCTCTGCCGTAAAAATGGCGCGAAGCGGGTTAGGTGGCAATAACAAACCTATTGGCAGCTTCTTATTCAGCGGCCCGACTGGGGTTGGTAAAACGGAAGTAGCTAAGCAATTAGCTTACATCATGGGCATTGAGTTGATTCGCTTCGATATGAGTGAGTACATGGAGCGCCATGCCGTGAGCCGCTTGATTGGCGCGCCTCCAGGGTATGTGGGCTTTGAGCAAGGCGGCTTGATGACTGAAGCCATTACTAAGCATCCATATTGCGTATTGCTACTTGATGAGATTGAAAAAGCACATCCTGATATTTTTAACATTCTGTTGCAAGTGATGGATCATGGCACGCTCACCGACAACAACGGTCGTAAAGCGGACTTTAGAAACGTCACAATTATCATGACCACTAATGCTGGTGCAGAGAATTTATCTAAAGCTAATATAGGCTTTACCAATGCGAAACAAGCAGGCGATGAACAAGCCGATATTAAACGCTTATTCTCTCCTGAATTCCGTAATCGCTTGGATGCAACTGTTTCATTCGCATCATTGTCACAAGACATTATCCTTCGTGTTGTTGATAAATTCTTGATTCAATTAGAAGACCAATTGCATGACAAAAAAGTGGAAGTGACATTTAGTGATGCATTGAAAGCTTACTTAGGCAAAAAAGGTTTTGATCCATTAATGGGAGCAAGGCCAATGGCTAGATTGATTCAAGATACGATTCGCAAAGCGCTTGCCGATGAGTTATTGTTTGGCAAGCTGGCAAACGGCGGTAGCGTGCATGTGGATATTGACAGTAAAGATGAAGTGAAATTGATTTTTGCAGATGATAAAACACCTTCAGAAAGTGCCTTAGCAGAAGCTTAACTTTTCAAATTGTAGGAGCAATTTTTAAATCGCGAAAGATGCATACTTGGTGCAATTCGCGATTTAAAAATCGCTCCTACAATTCAATATAAGTTGGCTGTTTTTCCATCACGCTGATAAACAATTCAGATTCAACCAGCCCGTGCAACCAAGTCTGTAATTTTGGATAAGGTGCAGTTTCAAACCAACTCGCATCTACCGCCGCAAATTGGCGCACAAATGGAAAGATTGCAATATCGCCCAAATTAGGTGTGGCGCTGAATAAAAAAAGATGCTCATACAGAAAATTTTCAAGCTTCTGCAAAAATAATTCACTATCAGCCCGATGTTGTATTTGCGTTTTACTTGGGTAGCGTTCTGGATATTTGTAGGCATCTAAACCACGTTTAAATAACGTGTCATTCTCTGAAATAAGCGCTAAAACAACTGCTCTGGCACCCGCATGAATATTGGTTCCCAGACCATGTGTTTTTAATGCCCAAAGCATGATTTCTAAGCTTTCATCAATCACTTTACCGTCAGGCAACACCAGTACAGGCACCGTACCTTTTGGCGAAATTTGCAACATATGCGTAGGTTTTTCGCGTAGTGAAATTTCGCGAATTTCAACTTCAATGCCTGCCAACCTGAGCGCCATTCTTGCACGCATGGCATAAGGGCAGCGGCGATATGAATAGAGAATGGGGAGTGCTAACAACTTAAACTAACCTAGCGATTTGCAAACTTCATGCGCTAGCGCTGGCCCCTTATAAATCAGTCCACTATAAACCTGTACAAGGTCAGCCCCTGCCGCGATTTTTTCAACTGCATCCGCACCGCTTAAAATACCGCCCACGCCAATAATCGGCACAGCACCTTGTAAGCGTTGTGATAATTGTTGAATGACTAAAGTGGATTTTTCACGCACAGGCGCACCAGACAATCCACCAGTTTCTTCTGCATTTTCCATGCCCAGCACCATGTCACGCGCCAAGGTTGTATTAGTCGCAATTACGCCGTCAATTTTGTTCTCCATCAACAAGTCGGCAATTTCATTGATTTGCTCATGCGCTAAGTCTGGCGCTATTTTTAAGGCAATAGGTACATATCTGCCATGCTGGTTTGCAAGCTTGGTTTGCTCTAATTTAAGCGTAGCTAGCAAGCTTGATAAAGCTTCTTTTTCTTGTAAAGCACGCAGATTTTTAGTGTTGGGCGATGAAATATTCACCGTAATATAACTTGCGTATGCATAGACCTTACGCATACAAATTAAATAGTCATCTACGGCATTTTCCATAGGCGTATCAAAGTTTTTACCAATGTTAATGCCCAACACGCCTTTGTACTTAGCGGCCTTCACATTCTCGATTAAGTTATCCACACCTAAATTATTAAATCCAAAGCGATTCACAATGCCCTGCGCTTCACGTACGCGGAATAAACGAGGTTTAGGGTTACCGGGTTGTGGGCGAGGGGTCACCGTACCCACCTCAATAAAGCCAAAGCCTAACGCCGCCATTCCATCGATCACTGCAGCATTTTTATCCAAGCCTGCAGCCAAGCCTACAGCATTAGGAAAAGTAATTCCCATCACTTGTCGCGGACGACAAGCTGGTGAAGCTGGATACAACTTTAAAGCGCCCAAACGCTCAGCAGTTTTTAAACTTTTTAAAGTAAAGTCATGAGAAGCTTCAGCGTCAAACTGAAATAAGAGAGGGCTTACGAGTGAGTAAATGTTCATAACGTGATTTTACTTCATTCTGCTGCTTACCAAAAATTAGTGGTGGGGTAATTGTCGGGGGTAGCCCGACGGCTAATTACTATAAAAATACCTATAATATAAATTATCTAAATTTGACGTTTCACCTTCAATGGTAAATTTTATTTTTGAATCAGGAAAGTACTCACTTAGATGAGCGAAGTCTTCCGTTGGTATTATTGAGACTTCGTTAGATTTTGAATTGGAAAAGCTTAGAAAAATGCCAATTACCATAATTAGTACACCTAGTCCTTGCCAGACAGGATTGCTTCGAAATTCTTTTATTTTTTTCATAGCCTTATTATATTCATAACTTAGGCAAACTAAATACTAAAAATCAATTTTAAATATATGTAACTAGCGTAGGAAATCCTATCCTAGTTACATAGTCGTACAATTTAACCCAACACCACCTCCACCAAATTATCACTAAACGTAGTCGAATGCCCCATATCCCCAAACTCCGCTGAACTAATGCAATTCACCGTACCATTATTCAACTGACGCCAATACCCAAGCGTTGCCACAATAATCCCCGCATTCACATCATCAGAAATTTTAGCCACGCCTGAAAATGCACCACGCCCATTAAACACCTTCACCACATCACCCGCTTTAATCTTACGTGCCGTAGCGTCGAGCTGATTAATCATGACAAACTGCTCACCCTGCCCTTTGATTTTCTCTTCCACATTGGCGTAGCAAGAGTTTAAAAAGCCGTGGCTCTTAGGCGATATAATACTCAGTGGATATTTCGCCGCTAATTCTGGGTTGGTATCTGGTGTTTCGCGGGATTCTACGTAATCTGGCAATGGGTCTAAATCTTCACCCGGTTGAAAGCCTTCGTACATTTGGCGGAAAGGCCCTGCTACAAAGTTTTTAGCGCCTTCTGCCATTAATTGGCACTTGCCACTTGGTGTGGGGAACTCACCTTTAGCATGGCGTGCACGCGTGTCTTTGTCACCAAAGGCTTTTAGACGCGCAAAGCCGTGCTTGCGTAGATAATCTAAATCAATGCCATCGCAAGTTGGAGAAGCCCAATCCACATAGTTTTCTAGGCATTCGGTATCGTTCCATTTAAAGTTATCTTCTTCATAGCCCATGCGTTTGGCAAGTTGCCTGAAGATTTCATTATTAGGAATCGCCTCACCTGGCGGGTCTATACATTTTTCATTATAAGTGAGATATAAATGCCCCCATGACAACACCATGTCTTCCATCTCGGCGCCCATGGCGGCTGGCAAGATAATATCAGCATAGGCGGCGGTGTCAGACATAAAATGTTCAGCCACGACCAAGAATAAATCCTCATTGGCCAAGCCTTTTGCAATTTTGTCAGTTTCTGGCGCTTGCGTAAGCGGATTGGTGTTCCATACCATGGCCGATTTAATAGGCGTTTTCAGGTTAAGCTCGCCTGTGAGCGCACGACCAAATTGCAAATTATTGACTACTGGCGTACCTTCTGGAATTAAATCTGGGCGTGAAATTACATCAAATTTATAGGGGTGCTCCCACACGGGGAATTGCAAGGCCCCACCGCCAACATGGCGCCATGCGCCTATCAGCGCAGGCAAACAACTTACCGCACGTATGGCTTGGCTACCGCCATAATTGCGCTCTAGCGCAACACCTAAGCGAATGGCTGCTGGTGGCGTGGTCGCGTATTCACGTGCAAATTTGCGAATGTCCTCAGCAGGAATACCTGTGATTTTTTCAGCCCATTCTGGCGTTCTAGTTTTAGCGCGCTCGGCTAGCTCTTTGTAACCCACCGTGTAGTTATCCACGTAATCTTGGTCAACTAGATTTTCGGCAATAATCACGTTCATCATCGCCATGGCGAGTGCGCCATCTGTGCCAGGTTTTGGCGCAATGTGCCAATCAGCTTCTTTCGCAGTTTTAGAGGCATAAGAATCAATCACTACGACTTTGGCGCCACGTTTTTGTGCCTCGTGAATGATGTGCCAGTGATGTAAGTTAGTACTTACTGAGTTACATGCCCAAATCACTATGTATTTAGAATGTGAAAAACTTTCTGGGTCTACACCAGCGGTTGGGCCAACCGTTAATAACCATGCGGTACAAGAACCCTCACCACAAAAAGTGCGTTCGCACACAGTTGCACCCATGCGGTTAAAAAAGGCATCACCACCATTGAGACCATGCACTAAACCTTGATTGCCTAAATAGCTGTTGGGCATAATCGCGTGGGGACCATCACTGGCGATAATAGCTTTCCATTTACTGGTAATTTCAGTCAGCGCTTCATCCCAAGTAATGCGTTTAAATTGCTTACTGCCTTTGGCGCCAGTGCGTTTGAGGGGATATAAAAGTCTATCTGGATGATAGTGACGTTTTTCGTAATCTTTGAGTTTCACGCATAAGCCGCCACGCGTCATGGGGTGGTCTTTATTGCCAGTGACTGAGATAAGCTTATTATCTTTCACGGTATAAACCATGCTGCATGTGTCTGGGCAATCATGTGGACAGCCGCCGTGAAACGTTTTGATACTTTGATCTCCATCCATGCTAGTCTTCTCCACCAAATAGTATTGATATATAAACTGCTTTTTTAGACACTATATACTTATCGGTATAGCAATGCAATACGGGCCCTTTTTCGCTCAGGTTTGTGACTACTCTAAGAAGTAGATTTGTAAATTTATCGTGGTAGTTGGTGTAGAATCTACTAAAATTTTCAATCCCCAGCGTTTGTGAACTATCTCTTTAATATAGGAAAAGCTATGTTTATATATCGTCACAAACTTCCTACGCGCATCATGCATTGGATTAATGTCACCTGCTTTATTGTGCTATTTATGACAGGGCTCAATATATTTAATGCGCACTCGGCACTCAATATAGGTAAATCTTCTTATAACGGACAAGCACCAGTATTAGAAATAAAATCACGACAAAATAGCAAAGGTGAGCTAATCGGTGTGACCAACATTTTGGGCTACGAATTTATCACTACAGGGTTTCTTGGTGCGACTGCAGGGCCAAATGGCAACTTGATTCGGCGCGGGTTTCCTTCTTGGCTGACCATTCCTGGGCCAAAATGGCTAGCGATGGCGAGGCATTGGCACTTTTTCTTTGCTTGGTTATTCGTGATTAATGGCGCTTGTTATTTAACGCACTCTTTTTTCAGTAAGCATGTTCAACGCGATTTGTTAGTCAATAAAAAAGACCGCGCTTCTTTTTGGCAATCTGTTAAAGATCATGCCAGATTTAAACACCCAACAGGTGAAGATGCGATTCCTTATAACGTTCTGCAAAAAATAGCTTATTTGAGTGTAATTTTTATTTTGTTGCCACTCATCATTTTAATGGGCATGGCGATGTCGCCTTTTTTAAACTCACTCCTCCCAGGCTGGGTTGACTTATTTGGTGGACGACAAACAGCGCGCACCATTCATTTTATTGTCGCTTGGTTGTTGGTAGGTTTTGTCTTTATCCATGTGTTTGAAGTAATTATTACAGGGCTTTGGAATAACATTCGCTCGATGATTACTGGTCAATACCACATCGATACTTCTCATAAAAAGGGTAAATAATCATGCACCAATATGACAGAAGACGCTTTTTTAAACGCATGATGTTAGGTGCAAGCGCTGTGGTACTTGCAGGTTGCGATAAGCTTTCTAACTCGCAAGCGTTTACTGGTTTACTCAAAACTGGCGAAAACTTTAGCAAAAATGCACGAGGACTTTTAAATAATCCTAAATCAATGGCGCAAGAATTTAGTGAGGCTGATTTATCACCTAGCTTTAGAAGCAACGGTACATCTATGCCCAATAGCGCAGAATACATTGCATTGGAGAAAAGTAACTTTACTGACTGGTTTTTAGAAGTAAATGGCTTAGTGGAAAAGTCGCTTAAATTATCACTGGCCGACATTCAAGCATTACCAAGCCGCACACAAATTACCAGACATGACTGTGTTGAGGGCTGGAGCGCTATTGGCAAATGGACAGGTACGCCTTTGCATGAAATTTTGGCATTGGCTAAGCCATTAAGCAGCGCGCAATACGTTGTGTTTTATTGTGCAGACCCAATGAATGATGATGGTACCGATAAATATTATGAAAGTATTGATATGGTCGATGCTTTGCATGCGCAAACCATACTTGCCTACAAACTGAATGGCGAAACTTTACCCGTTAAAAATGGCGCCCCTATTCGCTTACGCGTTGAACGCCAACTTGGTTATAAACAAGCTAAGTATATTATGCGCATTGAGCTCGTTGAGCAACTTGACCATATTGCACAAGGAAAAGGCGGTTATTGGGAAGATTCCGCTGGCTATGAGTGGTATGCAGGCATCTAAATCAACTTAAATATTATGCAAAAGAAAAAAAATAATTCGTTACAACTATTAGGTGGCCTAACACCAGAGAAATTTCTAGCAGACTATTGGCAAAAAAAACCTTTGCTGATTAAAAATGCTATTTCTAATTTCACGGGCTTATTAAGTCCTGATGAGCTAGCTGGCTTAGCTTGCGAAGATGACGTGCAATCAAGAATTGTGAAGTATAAAAAAGGTAAATGGGTTGCAGAGCATGGACCTTTTGATGAAGAGGATTTTGCAAACTTAACTGAAAAACCAACTACAGAAAACAATTGGACTTTACTGGTACAAAGCGTGAACCATCATTTGCAAGAAGGGGCAGCTTTATTACAATTGTTTGATTTCATTCCGCATGCCCGGCTCGATGACTTAATGGTGAGCTACGCGCCTAATGGTGGCGGTGTGGGGCCGCACTTTGATAGTTATGATGTGTTTCTATTGCAGGGTCAAGGCAAGCGCATTTGGCGCATTAGCGAACAAACGGATTTAAGCTTAGTGGAAGGTGCACCATTACGTATTTTACAAAATTTTGATACGTCGCAAGAGTGGCTGGTTGAGGCTGGCGACTTGCTCTATTTGCCACCGCACCTCGCGCATTGGGGAATTGCCGTTACAGATCATAACGTAGATTGCATGACCTACTCTATTGGTTTTCGTGCACCAAAAAACCAAGAACTTGCGACTGAGTTTTTAGGCTTTATGCAGGATCAATTAAATCAAGATAAATTAGTTTTGGATGGTGACTTTTTAAATAAAATCTACCAAGATGCTGATTTAACTTTACAAGAACATGCTGCAGAAATTGATAAGAGTATGATTGCTAAAGTAAGCTCGAATTTACAGAAAATTAAATGGTCTGATGAACTGGTTGCAGAGTTTTTAGGTGCTTATCTTACTGAACCTAAAGTAGATGTAATTTTTCAAGCAAATAAAAAAATGACGATGCGTGGCTTTAGTGAAAAAATCGCCAAGGCTGGCATTGCACTTAGCCTTAAGAGTCAAATGTTGTTTGTTGCCAATCACTTCTATCTGAATGGTGAGTCGGCAAAGTTTACTGGTCAAGCGGCTAATGTTCTAACAGCACTTGCTGATCATCGGACTATTGAGGCCACTAGTATTCAAGATGCGCTGTTGTTGCAACAACTTTATGATTGGTATATCGCTGGCTATTTGAGTTTTGATTCTTTTAAATAATTAAAATTAGAACATTAAAAATGATGACTAATCAAAAGTTGACTTTAATTCCAGACCAAATAATGGTTGGCGAGTATCTTTACTCGGATGCAATTAATATTATTTTAGCCAGCGCAGAGCGCGAACTGCTGATATTTGATCAAGATTTAAGCCATGGTAATTTTGCCAGTACACAAAAATTCGAGCTATTTCAACAGTTTTTAAACAAAAGTCCGAGCAATCAAATAACGATTGTTCTGCAAGATACAGGATTCTTAAAAAACAAATGCCCGCGTTTGTTAGATTTACTGACTATTTACGGTCATAAAATGACAGTATACGAAACGAATGAGACAGCAAAACATGCAAAAGATTGTTTTATATTGGCTGATGATAAAAATTACATTAAACGGATTCATATAGAACAAGCACGTTTTAGATATGGCTTAAACGACCTTGCATCCGTAAGCCTTTTGAACACCAGATTCAAAGAGCTGCTTGAAGCTACACATGATGTTGTGACTATTTCAAGACTAGGTTTATGACACCGTATAACGCAATCCCCAGTAATTGGAGACGAACACTGCAATTAGTTTGCAGCTTACTTTTGTTATTACAGTTTTCAATAAGTGCATTTGCCGCAACTGAATTCAAAATCATCGACTTGCAACATCGTTTTGTAGAAGATATTTTGCCAATAATTCAACCATTAGTTGGTAACGATGGCACTGCATCGGGTATGCAAAACCATTTAATTATTCGTACCAGCCCTGAAAAAATGATTGAAATAGAGCGGATTATCTCTACATTAGATGTTGAACGTCAAAACCTTAAAATTACAGTCAGTCACCAAAATAATCTGCAAACCAACGATGACAACTTCACCGTAAGCGGTAGCAAGCGCGTAGGCAACGTCTCTATTGGCACGCGCAAGTTTCACAGAAATACGCACGATGGTGTTCAACTCGATATTGAAAATAGTCAAAGTAATGCAAGCAGCAATGGCAACCAATTCATCAATGTGCTAGATGGAGAAAGTGCTTATATAAAAGTAGGTCAATCAGTACCCTATACCCAAGAATGGGTCACGTTATCCCAACGCTACATCAGTGTACAAAAAACAACAGAATTTGTAGATATCAGCACTGGTTTTTCAGTACGCCCTCGAAGTATAGGCAATCAAATTGAGCTCGAAATCACCCCTAGAATTGCACAACTTAACCAAAATAAATACATAGATTTCGAAGAACTTAGAACAATTGTGCGTTTGAATCGAGGCGAATGGCTTGACTTAGGCACAACAATGCAACAAAAAGATGAAGTTAGCCGCGCTATTTTAAGTAGCAGTAATCATCATCAGTCGCAGAGCAACTCTTTGTCTATTCGGGTAGAATGAAGCCTAAATTGAAACCTGTTGTAAAAATAATACAATTTTAAGGAATTTTGTGGCTTTCTACTTGAAATATACTAGTTTTTTTTAAAAAAACTGGTAAAATTTGCGCCACTCGGTATAGCTAATTAGGTAAAACTTTTAAGCAGTTATCGAAAAAAGTTTTTTAACTAGTTATAAACCTTAAGGAAATATAAAAATGACACGTTCACTATTAATTGCTTCACTATTAGCACTTGCTTTAACTGCATGTGGCGAAAAAGCTGCTGAAGCTCCTGCTGTTGAAGCTGCTCCTGCTGCTGAAGCTGCACCTGCTGCTGAAGCTGCACCAGCTGCTGAAATGGCACCTGCTGCTGAAGCTGCACCAGCTGCTGAAGCTGCTCCTGCCGAAGCTGCTAAGTAATTAGCCTTTAGTCAGAAGCGACAAAAGCCGACTTTTAGTCGGCTTTTTTACGTCTATTACTTTTAGCATATTTAATTAGTCTAAATTATCTCTCGCCAACCAAAGCCTAGCATTTGGTCGGCTATACCGACCCAATCATTTTCGCAACCTAGGACACTTGCTAAGCTAGACCTTGCAAGCACTGGAGTATTATTTTTTGCACTTAGATGTGCAGCCAATATATGTTGCAACTGGCTATTATCTAACTTTGCTAATAAATTTGCCGAATCTTGATTCTCAAGATGCCCTAAATCACCACCCACGCGTTTCTTTAGCGCCCAGCTATATGGGCCCGTTTGCAACATGCTAGCATCATGATTACATTCCAACACTAGCGCTTTACAAGCGCTTAATTTTTCAGCGATATGCGGCGTTGTGCGACCAACATCGGTGAGTACACCTAACTTATGGTTACCATCAGAAAAAACGCATTGCATCGGTTCACGTGCATCATGCGGCACAGGGTATGGCTGCACATGAATGTCACCTAAAGAAAATTCACTATGACTATCAACTACATTCAATTGAAGATCATGTTGAGCAGGAATATATCTGCCAGACATTTTAAGTGTGCCATAGGTGAGCCACACTGGGATTTTGTATTTAGCAGCAAATCTAAACGCGCCTCCAGCATGATCATCGTGCTCATGAGTAATGACTATGCCAGCTAGGTCATCTGGCTGTAGATTTAAGCGTGCAAGTCTAACAAGCGTTTCTTTAATACTAAACCCACAATCTAACATGAGTCTAGTTTGATTGACTTCTACGACTAGCGCATTGCCAGCACTGCCGCTACCCAGCGAAGCAAAGCGCATCGTATATTAAGCAGGTCTAATCTAAGCCAATACTAAAATCGAGCTACTTTAATTGCTCATACATAAGTGCAATAATGCGGTTGGCTGTAGTCGTTTTAATACGATTACCCTCTTTATCAACTGCAGTCACAGCTGAACCATCCTTAGCGCCATCTGCAACTTTGATGCGATATTGTTTTTCTGGATTGGTTTTTTGTTTATCGTCAGTACCCCAGAACTTAAGTTTTTCAACCATGCTTTTTTCTTCTTTAGGTGCTGCGGCTTCTTTTTTGTCATCATTACCCCAGAATTTCAGGGTTTCAAATAAACCTTTCTTTTTCTGCGGCGTATCGTCGATATCTACATCGGCATAACGCACAAAGAACAAACCATTGGAACGGTCTTTATCTTCAATTACAAAGCCAACTCTATCTAAAGCCAAACCAACGCGACGCCAAGCTCGGTCAAACGCATCATTTAACACTAGGGTCGCGCTGCCGTCTGCCTCTTTAACAACCTCTGCTCGTTTTGGGGTTACTGCTTGGGCAAGTATAGATTTAGACTTTTGCTCTTCAACGCCAAGTTTAACCATTAAGCGACGTAGTAACTCTGCGTCTAACTCAGCATCTCTAGCATCAGCAGTGCCTGCAGATTTTGCATCGGCTTTGTAACCAGTATCAATTTCACCTAGTTGCGTTTGCACGCGATTCTTACCATCATCAGGCGCACCATTGACGGAACGATGCGTCATGTAGATTTCAGTCGTATTGGCTTCTTCACCACGATCCAAACGCGTACGGAATTTTTTCTTATCGGCTAAACCAGACAGTTTATCTAGCCATTTATCAAATTTCTGGCCTATATTCCCTGACTCATCTTTTTTAATAGCTTCAGCATCAATCCATTCTGTTTCCATCACACCAATTTGCGGGTCTTCTGAACGCACAGCAAACCCTTGATCTGTCCAGAATTCGCGTATTACAGGCCATATTTTTTCAGCTGGCGCATTGACTACTAACCAACGCTGCGCGCCTGCTCTTTCTAATCTGACGCCATCAGGATTCGTTAATACCTTCTCTACACCTGTTTCTTGGCTATCTTGCGCTTGGCTATAAGTTGAATAGCTAGTATTGCCCGGAATAGAATAGGCATCGCTGACTGGGCTGGCAGTTAAATCTGGTGGCACTTCTAATGGCTTAGATCTGCTAGCTCCTTTATAATCCGACTCGTTATTAATAAAGGGAATAGAATCGCAACCGACTAAAGTGGCAGTGAGTAGCATGTAAATGGCTGTGCGATGGATATGCATTTGTTTCATTCAGACCTCTTGAGAAAACGATTTTTCTTTATATAAAAAATATTGCTTATAAAATATCGGCTGGTTTACATGCATTGCGCAATACATCATGATATTGCTCCGACAAATGTAACATAGGCAAGCGAATGCCCATTTTAATTAAGCCCATTTGCGCTAAAACCCATTTAACTGGCATCGGATTAGCTTCAACAAATAACTTTTGGTGTAACTGAAATAACTTAGCGTTAATTTCACGCGCTTTAATCGCATCGCCAGCAACGGCCGCAACACACATCTCGTGCATTAATTTTGGCGCTACGTTACCAGTCACCGTAATCACACCTTTACCGCCTAACAGCATTAAAGACATGGCGGTAGCATCATCGCCACTTAACACAGCAAAGTTTTTTGGCGCGCGTAAAATCAAATCGGTACCACGTTCTATGCCACCTGTGGCATCTTTAATACCGATAATATTTTTGTGGGTGGCTAAACGTAGCGTAGTGTCATTGGCAATATCACAACCCGTGCGACCTGGTACGTTATATAAAATCTGTGGAATATCCACGGCATTGGCGATGGCCATAAAATGCTGATACAAACCTTCTTGCGTAGGCTTATTGTAGTAAGGCGCAACTAACAAACACGCATCTACGCCAAGCTCTTTGGCCTTCTGCGTAAGTTCGATGGCTTCTTTTGTTGAATTTGCACCCGTACCAGCAATGACTAGCACTCGGCCATTTACTTGGCTCACTGCCGTTTTTATCAACAAACAATGTTCATCAAAATCTACCGTAGGTGACTCACCTGTAGTGCCTACAATGACAATACCATCTGAACCTTGATCAATATGATAATCAATCAACGCATTCAATGAAGGTATATCCAAACGCCCGTCATCAAACATTGGCGTAACGATAGCAACTAAACTGCCTTGAGCGACTAAATTACCTTGCAACATAGCAAACCCAAACTATTTGTAATCCAGTATTTTAACTTAAAAGCTTGGTAAATAAACAGCTTCTATATGCAAACTTATGAGCATCACTATTTACATGCCAGCACACAGATATTCTATTTAGTTATACCTCTATAATTATTTATACTTTGTGAAGAATAAAACTTAGCGCTATATTATGCGTCCCATTGCTCTCAGCAACGTTTTGACAGGTACTTTCAAGGTTAAACGCGGTATAATTCTAGTGACTTATTTAATCGGTATTTTATAGAAACTCATGACGATAGATTTCCATCATTACATTATGATTTTAATCGGCACTGTGCTGGTAAATAACATCGTGCTGGTCAAAATTCTAGGGCTTTGCCCGTTTATGGGGGTCTCTAAAAAACTAGAAGCGTCGATTGGTATGGCTGGCGCAACAGCATTTGTATTAAGCATAGGCTCCATGACTAGCTGGGGGATCAATCACTATTTGCTTGAACCGAATAACTTGCAGTATTTGCGCACGCTTTCATTCATTGTCATTATCGCCAGCGTAGTGCAACTCACTGAAATGATTATGGAAAAGAACTTCCCACCATTGTATCAAGGCTTAGGGATATTTTTACCGTTAATCACTACTAACTGCGCGGTGCTGGGCATTCCACTTCTGAATGCTCAAGCCAGTCATAGCTTTTTGGAATCTTTAGTATTTGGTATGGGTGGCGCGATTGGGTTTTCACTTGTACTTATATTATTTGCATCCATGCGTGAGAGGTTGGAAGCGGCGGATGTGCCTGTTGTTTTCAAAGGCTCAGCAATCGCCATGGTAACGGCCGCACTCATGAGCTTGGCCTTTATGGGCTTTGCTGGCCTCGATAAGTACTAAGCTAAGTATTAAACCAAATATTAAGTACTAATAATATTGACATGCTAATTTCACTTTATATTATGCTTGGTCTTGCGTTGATCTTAGGCGGACTTCTGGGTATCGCAGCTTTGCTATTCAAAGTTGAAGGCGACCCATTGGTGGCGCGCATTGATGCAATCTTGCCACAAACGCAATGTGGTCAATGTGGCTATCCTGGCTGCAAGCCTTATGCTACGGCCATTGCAGCTGGTGAAGCGGACATTAATCAATGTCCGCCTGGCGGTGATGCTGGCGCGCATGCATTGGCTGATTTAATGGGCATGGAATATAAACCTATCAACGCTGCAAATGGCGTGGAAAAACCTAAAGCAGTGGCCTTTATTGATGAAGAGGTATGTATCGGTTGCACTTTGTGCATACAAGCCTGCCCTGTCGATGCAATTTTGGGTGCCGCTAAGCACATGCACACTATCATTGCATCTGAATGTACAGGGTGTGAATTATGTGTAGCGCCTTGCCCAGTGGACTGCATTTCGATGATACCAATCGCGGAAAATCCCGATAACTGGAAATGGAAATATCCTGTTATACCAATCATGGCGGTGCCTTTTGAGTCAAATAACGCCAATTAAAATTGAATATTAAATAGTAATCATATAAATAAAACTCAAGCATGAATGCAATTATAAACTTTGCGAGCAATTTAATTCGTGGCGTCTCTAGCAATAAAGATGTCTTTAAATTCAATGGTGGCGTGCATCCGCATGATCACAAGGCGGAATCAACCACGCTACCTATCTCCCAGCTTGCAATCCCTGAGAAACTCACTCTGCCTTTGCGCCAACATGTAGGTCATATTCCTAAAATTTTAGTACAAGTGGGTGATTTTGTTCTAAAGGGTCAAATGCTTGCAGAACCAGAAGGCTCAGTATCTGCAGCGATTCATGCACCTACTTCTGGTACGATTTCAGCCATTAATGAGCAGGTTATCCCACACCCTTCTGGCCTGCCTGATATGTGCATCACGCTAACACCTGATGGCAAAGAGACTTGGGCGCAATTACAGCCCACTGACTGGCGAAATACTGATAAAAAAGTACTGGTAGATAGTTTGCGCTCATCAGGCATTGTCGGCTTGGGTGGGGCGACCTTCCCTACGCACATTAAATTGCGTATCAACGGCAAGTCTAATGTACACACTTTAGTGATTAATGCAGCCGAGTGTGAGCCTTATATCACTTGCGATGATATGCTGATGCGCGAACGTGCAGACCAAGTCATCAAAGGAATAGAAATAGTACAACATTTACTAGGCGCAGAAAAATGCATCATAGGCATTGAGGATAATAAATCTCAAGCGGCCAGTGCAATGACATCAGCCAGTACTAATAGGGCCATGCAAGTAAAAGTTGTACCTACGCTTTACCCAAGTGGTGATGCTCGGCGTTTAATTCATCTGCTACTCGATATTGAAATTCCTAATGACAAACGCTCGACAGACGTCGGCATACAAGTATTTAACATCGCCACAGTATTGGCGATTTATCGCTATTTTGAATTTGGTGAGCCTTCCATTAATCGCATAGTGACGATGACGGGTAATGTCGCACGCCCGCAAAATTTTGAAGTGTTATTTGGGTCACCGTTGCAATCATTAATAGCCGCTGCTGGTGGTGCCAAAGCGGATACCACGCATTACATTATGGGCGGCCCTATGATGGGCTTCGATTTACCTAATGAGCAAGTGCCGATTACTAAGGCGGCAAACTGCATTATTGCAGCAGCACCCCACTTATTTGCAGAGCCTACACCTGCTATGCCCTGCATACGTTGTGCGCGTTGTGCTGATGCTTGCCCAGTGAACCTGCAACCGCAAGAGCTATATTGGTTTTCAAAATCTGATAACTTTGAGAAAGCCCGCGACTACGACTTATTTGACTGCATTGAGTGTGGCTGCTGCACTTATGTGTGCCCAAGCGATATTCCCTTAGTGCAATATTACCGTTATGCAAAAAGTGAAATTATTGCCGCAGACAAAGCCAAAGAAGCTGCTGACTTAGCGCGCGAACGCAATGATTTTAGATTAGCGCGAATTGAGCGTGAAAAATTAGAGCGCGCACAAAAACATGCTGAACGCGCGCAAGCAGGCAAAGCAGAAGCTAAGGTTGCCGATGACAATAAAAAGAAGCCTGAAGTGAGCGTAGAAACTGTAACTAATGCTGATGTAGGCACTACAGCAGCCACTGATAAACAAGCCGCCATTGCCGCAGCGATTGCCCGTGCTAAAGCGCAAAAATTAGCTTCGGCCAATACAATAGAAACACCAACAGACAATCTTGCTGCCACTGAAGCGTCTAAAACGCCAGAAGTTGAAGCCGCAGAATTGAAAGCTAAGCAGGATAAGCAAGCGCTAATCGCCGCTGCCATTGAACGCGCAAAAGCACAAAAGTTAGCAGCCGCAGAAGTAGGTGTTACGCCTAAAAATGTTGAGAACGTGAGTGCAGCAGTTCAGGCGGAAATTAATGAAACTGATGCAATACGCGAAAAAGTAAAACTGGTTACAGAAACTAAGAAACCTGAATAACCCAAAGCCAGAATTAATAGGAAACTCATTTGAACCGCTCACCCTACATTACCGACGCACCAACCGTCAGCACAATTATGCTTAAAGTTTTGCTGGCGCTGGTGCCGGGCATTATCGCTTACACATGGATTTATGGCGGCGGCATTTTGGTGTCAATCGCCATCGCCACCTCAACGGCTTTGGCGGCAGAAGCCATGTTACTCAAGATCCGCCAACGCCCAATCAAGCCTTATTTAATGGACATGAGTGCCGTAGTCACCGCATGGTTACTAGCATTAGCACTGCCGCCATTGGCGCCTTGGTGGTTAGTCGTTGTGGGCACCTTCTTTGCCATTGTGATTGCCAAACAACTATACGGCGGCTTAGGTTACAACCCATTTAACCCAGCAATGGTCGGTTATGCGGTTTTACTGATTTCTTTCCCGCTGATTATGACTAAGTGGCCAGCGCCCTTGTTATTAGCAGAGCATCCTCTTAGCTTTATGGAGCAATTACATTTTATATTTAATCATGTATTGCCGAATGATATTAAAGTTGATGCGATTACTTCAGCTACGCCGCTCGATTACTTGAAAACGCAACTGATGCTCAAACACGAAGTTGCAAGCATTACACAAGCGCCTATATTTGGTCAGTTTGGCGCAAAAGGTGGTGAGATTGTTACTAGCGCTTATTTGCTTGGTGGCTTGTACTTAATACAACAACGCATTATTAGTTGGCACTTACCCACTGCATTTCTAGCGGCTTTAGCAGCCATTTCATTTGCTTTTTATGCTGTCAGTCCTGCGCATTACGCTAACCCTCTATTTCATTTAATGAGCGGCGCATCGATGTTATGCGCATTTTTTATTATTACTGACCCAATCAGCGGGCCAACCACGCCGCGCGGCAAGCTTTACTTTGCAGCTGGTGTTGGCGTACTTACATATTTAATACGCGTATATGGCGGCTATCCTGATGGCGTTGCGTTTGCGGTATTGCTCATGAATATGTGTGTGCCTTTAATAGATGCATATACACAACCGCGCGTCTTTGGACATCAAAAATAGTCTGGACATTGAAATAGTATGCAAGAAACCATATTTAAACATGCAGTTAAAACTGCCATCACTTTAGTAGTTTTTGCTTTTGTAGGAACAGCGATGCTCGCCTACGTATTTGATATTACTAAGGCGCCGATTGAGGCCAGCGAGAAAGAGGCGCGCTTAGCTCTTTTTAAACAAATAATGCCAGACAACACTTACAACAACGACCTGTTGAAAGAAAGTGTAGAGATTGCACCAAATGAACAGTTAGGTAACCGCCAACCTACTATTGCCAATATCGCAAAACTCAACAATAAAACCGTTGGGGTGATATTAGAAGCAATGGCGCATGATGGTTATAGTGGCGACATCAAACTACTCATTGCGATTAGAGCGGATGGTTCAATTAGTGGCGTGCGTGTATTAACGCACAAGGAAACACCTGGCCTAGGCGATTATATTGATATTGCACGCGGCAATTGGATAAAACTATTCAACGATGAATCGGTCAATAAAACACCTGTTGAACAGTGGCACGTGAAAAAAGATGGTGGTAAATTTGACTATATGGTGGGTGCGACCATCACACCCCGTGCCGTAGTCAAGGCGGTATTAAAAGCATTGCAGTTTTACGATGTGAATAAACAAACGCTTTTTGCAGTTAACAATTAGGTCAACAATAATGAGCATTTATAAAGATATAACAGTAAATGGTTTATGGAAACAGAACCCAGGAGTTGTGCAATTATTAGGCTTATGCCCAACGTTAGCCGTGACCACTAGCGCCGTGAATGGCTTAAGCTTAGGCTTGGCCACAGCCTTAGTCATGGCCGCTGCCAATGGCTCTGTCTCACCTGTGCGTAGATTTATTCCTAGTGAAATTCGTGTTCCTGTCTTTATTTTGGTTATCGCGTCATTGGTCACAGTGATTGATTTATCCATTAACGGCTTCGCGCATTCTCTGCACAAAGTATTAGGCATTTTTATTCCACTCATTGTGGTGAACTGTATTGTACTGGCTCGAGTAGAATCATTTGCCGCAAAAAATGCCCCTGTGCCGTCGATACTAGATGGCTTTATGATGGGCTTAGGCTTAACTTTGGTGCTAGGTTTATTAGGTGCTATACGTGAGCTTGTAGGTAAAGGCACTATATTATCTGGGTTGGATTTAGTGTTTAGCGGCATGCCTAAGCAGTTGTACACCATTCCTGATTACCATGGCTTCTTATTAGCCATATTGCCGTCTGGCGCATTCTTAGGTTTAGGCATGCTGATTGCGGTTCGTAACTGGATAGAAGCTAGAAAAGCAGCCAAAATTAGTTCGACTACACCTAATTTAAAACCTGCATTTAGCAATTAATACTACTCGTCGCCATTATTATTTATGAATGCACAAAAACGCTTTGAAATCTTTAAGCGCTTAAGTGCCGCCATTCCTACCCCATCTACAGAGCTCAAACATAGCAGTACGTTTGAGCTTTTGATTGCAGTTATTTTATCGGCTCAAGCAACGGATAAGGGCGTGAACCTAGCCACCGATAAACTTTTCGCCATTGCCAACACACCAGAAAGCATTCTGGCTTTAGGTGTAGAGGGTCTAGAGCATTATATTAAAACGATAGGCTTGTATCACGCAAAGGCAAAGAACGTGCTTGCCACCTGCCAAATGCTCATTACAGAGCATAATTCGCAAGTACCTAATACGCGCAAAAGCTTAGAGGCTTTATCTGGCGTTGGACGAAAAACCGCCAATGTAATTCTAAATACAGCATTTGGCGAGCCTACGATTGCTGTAGATACTCATCTATTCAGGCTAGGCAATCGCATTAAGCTTGCTACAGGTAAAACTGTTTTAGAAGTTGAAATGAAATACCTAAAAACAATACCCAAAGAATTTATGCAAGATGCGCACCATTTACTCATCTTGCATGGGCGTTATGTGTGCACCGCACGTAAACCAAAATGCGGCGAATGTTGTATTCAAGACCTGTGCGAGTACGGAGCTAAAGAATATGCTACTAATCCTGCACTCACTCAAAGTCTGTCATGAAAGTCGCCACCAGCTTAGTACTCGGCAATAAAGCTAGTCCTGCCTTGGTGGTTAAAGCCGTGACTAGTGCAATGCTAAAAGCAGATATTACCATTGCCTCAAGTGTCATTCTGCTACTTACCTCTGAATTCGCAGATGATCCACAGCCAGCAATTACTGCCGCAGCTAAAGCCGCTAACTGTACACAGGTATTTGGCTGTTCAGCGACTGGTATATTTACAGAAGAAGATTGGGTGTTAGACTCTCCAGCTGTGGCTGTCATGGTGTTTGGCGGCGAGGTGAGTATACAAACTGCAAAACATTATCAGCCAGAACAGGTGTTGCTAACGATTAGCGCACCCAACGCAATTAACAGCACTTGGTTGAATAACGGCAATGGTCGATATGGCGGCATATCTGGTGATGCAGTGGGGCAAGGACCCTTCTCTGTCTGGCAAAATGCCAAAGGTGGAAATGCGGGCATGGTAGATGCGCATATCGCTGGGGTGAAGCTTGCGACTAAAGCTTCTCACGGCTTTAAAATTCTCGCCAAGCCCAAACAGATTCAGCAAACCAATGATTTTGATATTACGCAAATAGACAATAAATCGCCGCTCACTATCTTACAAAAAGCTTGGAAGGCACATAACAAAAGTGATGCGCCAATCCCGCTACACTTAATGATGGCGGTCTATGCCGATAGCGCTGAAACGATGAATAGTGGTGAATTCAACCAAACTAATTTAATCAGCATTGATGAAAATACTGGCAACATTACCTTAGCCCAGCCTCTTAAGACTGGGCAGTTTCTAAGTTGGGGCTTACGCGACCAAATAGTTGCAGAGGCTGACTTACTTTTAACAACCCAGCAACTCGCTGAAGAACTAGGCGCATCACCAGCATTTGGGCTGCTGTTCTCATGCTTAGGTCGCGGCCCTTTCTATGATGGCATTGATCACGACTTAAGAATCATTGCACAGCAATTACCCAACATGCCATTATTAGGGTTTTATGGTAACGGTGAAATTGCGAATATTGCAGGGCAAAACCAACTACTTCCCTATTCTGCTGTGCTTAGTTTGTTTGCAGAAAATCCCAGCACTTAATTTGAGTTACGCAATATATAGTCACTATGAGCTTATACAATCCTACTCGTGATCAAGCCCGTCAATTTTTATTTGATGCGTGGTCTAAATTCAAGCAACACTTGAGCCTAACGGACTTAGAGAAAATAGCGGTAGAGGTCATACAAATGCATCCTGAGTATCATGGTGTGTTCGATTCGCCTGAACGTTTTATGCACCAACAATACTTTCCTGAAATGGGCGAAACCAACCCATTTTTACACATCACTCTGCATTTATCCGTGATAGAACAAATTAGCATTAACCAGCCTATCGGTATCACACAGATTTATGATAAATTACGTCAACAACATAACGATACTCACCTTGCGTATCATGATGTAATCGATTGCTTGGCCGAAACTATTTGGCAATCACAACGTCATAATAAAGCTTTAGATTCTGAACATTATTTAAACTTACTAAAACAAAAGTCGGGATTAGCTTAATGAGTAAAAATGTTAATGACTGGCTAAATGACCACGGTGATTATTTATATCGTTTTGCCTTAGCAAGGTTACGCGACCCGCATCAAGCGGAAGATGCAGTGCAAGAAACCATGCTAGCCGCGATTAAGAGCGATAGCTTTGAAGGTGACTCTTCTGCTAGGACTTGGTTGACTGGCATACTCAAACATAAAATCATCGACTTACAGCGTAAACAAATTCGCGAGCAACCGCTTTCTGATTTAATAGATTTAGATGCATCCGACACCAGTATGGATGACTTTTTTGACAAAAAAGGTCATTGGCTAGACAAACCTCAAACCTTAGACATGCCCGAAAATGCGCTTGAACAAAAGCAGTTTTTAAGCACGCTAAGCGGCTGCATGGATAAACTACCAGCTAAATTAGCCGCCATTTTTATGATGCGCGATGTGCAAGAAGCCGATAACGAAAGTATTTGTAAGGAACTTAATATTACCGCGACCAATGCTTGGGTAATGTTGTATAGAGCTCGAATGGGATTAAGAAAATGTCTGGAAATAAATTGGATTACTGGATAGCAATATGGAAACTCGTAAAATGAAATTAATGCTTACCTGTAAACAAGCCAGCCTGATTATATCGCAGTCATTAGATAATCCTTTGTCACGGTCTGACCGCATGAAATTAAAGTTTCATCTGTTTATTTGTAAAGCTTGCACACGCTTTAATCGGCAATTACATTTAATTAAAACTATAGTTCAGCGTATGAAGCTTGAAACTGAAAATGACGATACTATACAACTTACTATAGAAGCAAAAGCTAGAATTAATCGGGCAATTGAATCTAAACAACATTAAACGCTTATTTAAGTTTTATCATTTAATTTTCTAAAGGATTTATCATGAACAACACACACAAAACTATCGCTCTTGCACTTAGTGGCGCATTCGCTTTATCAATTGCAACGACTTCAATGGCTGCAGCGCAAAATCCATTTGCCGCAAAATCATTATCATCTGGTTATCAAGTAGCTGATGCCGATACCAAAATGAAAGATGGTAAATGCAGCACTGGCAAATGTGGCGCAAACAAAAAAGCGGCGATGAAAAAAGCTGAAAAAGAAAAAGAAGGCTCATGTAGTGCTGAAAAAATGAAAGATGGTAACTGCAGTGCAGAAATGAAAGCTTCTTCAGAAAAAGCACATGAAGGTTCATGCAGCGCAGAAAAGATGAAAGATGGTAGCTGCAGTGCAGAAATGAAAAGCAAGGCTAACTAATAGCTTTTACTAAATATTTAAGTTACTTTTTTGAATCAGATTAGTAGCAAAATTAGCGGCGTGGGTTTGGGTTTAAAGCGTGAGCTTATTCCCCAAATCCAAGCTGCCTTTGATCATAGCAGTATTGCCAATTTGAGTTTCGTTGAGATTGCGCCAGAAAACTGGATAGACATAGGCGGCAAAGCCGCAAAACAGCTTGAGTGGTTTGCTGAACGCTACCCAATTGCTTGTCATGGTTTATGCCTTTCACTTGGTGGCCTAGCGCCACTCGACACAAAATTCTTAAATCAAGTAAAGCAGTTTCTACAACAATACTCTATTCCGCTTTATACCGAACACTTAAGCTACTCAACTGATGGATATAAAGGTCAACAAGGCTACCTGTATGACTTGTTACCGATTCCATTTACTGAAGAAGCGATACATTATGTTGCTCAACGTATACGCCAAACTCAGGATATTCTTGGGCAGCGCATCGCAATAGAAAACGCTTCATTCTATGTGCAAGCGCCAATATCAACCATGGATGAGCTGACTTTTATCAAAGCTGTACTGACTGAAGCCGACTGTTTATTGCACTTAGATATCAATAATATTTACGTTAATAGCGTTAACTTTAGCTTTGATGCACATGAGTTTTTACGGAGCATTCCAGGTGAACGTATTGTTTATGCGCACATGGCTGGCCATTTTCAACAAGCGCCAGATTTACTCATTGATACGCATGGCGCCGATGTAATAGACCCCGTATGGGCGTTACTCGAGGAAGCTTACCAGCTATTTGGCGCATTCCCCACGTGTTTAGAGCGTGATAACAACATACCACCTTTGCCACAGTTAATGCGTGAGGTCAATAAAATAGCGGATTTGCAGCATTTAGCCAAATCATGACAAGCGACATTCCTAATTTTCAGCAGTATCAGTTAGCGTTTACCGCGCATATTCGTGATCCAGCACATCAGCCTAGACCTAAAAATGTGCTTAGTAAACGTATGGATATTTATACAGAAATTGTTTTCAACAACTTGTTTGAATCAGTATCTGCTTGCTTTCCGGTTGCTCAACAGGTTATGGGCAAACGTGCATGGCGCAAATTAATACGCGGATTTTTTAGTCAGCACTCTTCTACTACGCCTATTTTTAGAAAGATACCTGAAGAGTTTCTGGACTACTTATCGAATATTAATGCGCTTGCGCCTGAAAGTATTCCAGCATATCTAACCAGTCTATGTCATTACGAATGGGTTGAATTACTAGTTTCAACTATGAAGAATGAAAAGGATCAGCGTAACATTAGTGTAGTAGATGATTTACGTATGAATCGACCTGCCTTTGCACCCGCAATGCAACTACTCAATTACGACTATGCCGTACAGAAAATATCTCCTCGTTACAAACCTAAGGAGAAAGTGCATACACAACTTTTAGTCTACCGAAATACGGAATTTGAAGTTAAATTTGTAGAACTCAACGCTATTACCTACCAGCTAATTGAAATACTACAACATGATAAAGTGACTTGTGAGCAAGCGCTCACCATACTTTCGAGAAAGATAAATGAAACACAAACTGAAAGTATTATTCAGTTTGGTTTGGATATATTGGAAGACTTGAGACACCAAGGGGTGATTGTTGGCGTCTATTGAAATTGTTGCTTAACGAAAATAAAGTAAACTCTGATTAATCAAAGCTTACTTGTTGTAGTTGCCGGTCTTCTAGCGTAACCAGCAAGTTTTTCTGCGCTTCTTGCCCCATATCCCACCACGCTCTAATTTCATCAATCGTGCGGTAACAGCCGTGACACAGACCAATCTCCTCGTTCATTGCACAAACGCCAATGCAAGGCGATTTAACTTCTACTTGTACATTTTCAGACATAAATTTATAGCTTTGCTGTATATAGACTTGCTTTGATTAACTTAATACACCATGGCATTGTTTATACTTTTTGCCAGAACCGCATGGGCATGGATCATTACGGCCAACTTTTACACCGTCGCGTATGACTGGCTGACCGCTAGCTGGCAACGCAGCCTCTGTATCCTCGGGATTGGCTAAAGCTTCATCATAATCAGCATGTTGATAATGCACATTTTCTAATTCCACTGGTTTTTCAACCGCTTCAACATCCGCCTCAGTTTTCACTTGCACAAGCATTGTCACCTTAGTGACTTCGCCTTTCACTGTATTGAGTAAACCTTCAAACAACTCAAACGCTTCACGCTTATATTCTTGCTTAGGATTTTTTTGTGCGTATGAGCGCAAATGAATACCTTGACGTAAGTGGTCTAGCGCTGCCAAGTGTTCACGCCAATGGTTGTCTAGACTTTGTAACATCACAGAACGCTCAAACTGGCGCATCACCTCAGGGCTAGCTTGCTGCTCTTTCTCAACATAAGCATCGTTAGCCGTATCAATCACGCGCTCACGCAAGGTTTCCTCATGCAAATCTGGGTTTTCTTCCAGCATTTTTTGCAACGGAATTTCTAAGTTTGCCTCAGCTTTTAACTCACGCTCTAGACTTGGGATATCCCATTGCTCTTCAACACTATTTGGAGGTATATGCGTTGCAATCATACTAGTAAGTACATCTTCACGCATCGCTTTAATAGTGTCAGCAACGTCAGCCGCCTCTAACAATTCATTGCGTTGCTCGTAAATCACTTTACGTTGATCATTTGCCACATCATCGTATTCAAGTAATTGCTTACGAATATCAAAGTTACGCCCTTCGACTTTGCGCTGCGCATTCTCAATTGCACGCGTCACCCAAGGATGCTCAATCGCTTCGCCATCAGGCATATTGAGTTTTTCCATAATGGCAGAAACACGATCTGAGGCGAAAATACGTAGTAACTGATCTTCTAATGAAAGATAGAAACGACTTGAACCTGCATCACCTTGACGACCTGAACGGCCACGCAATTGGTTATCTACACGACGAGATTCATGACGTTCAGTACCCGCAATATGCAGACCACCTGCTGCTAACACAGCATCATGGCGTTGTTGCCACTCTGCTTTTAGTGTGGCAATTTTTGTTTCTTTTTCAGCCTCGCTTAATACCGCATCATGTTTAACAGCTTCAATATCTGTTTCTGGGTTACCGCCTAAAACAATATCGGTACCGCGTCCTGCCATGTTGGTGGCAATAGTAATGACACCCGCACGACCTGCTTGGGCAATAATATGTGCTTCACGCTCATGCTGTTTCGCGTTTAAAACTTGGTGCTCTAATTTTTCTGCATTTAATAGCTTAGAAATTAATTCAGAGTTCTCAATTGAGGTAGTACCCACTAACACTGGCTGACCACGACTTTGGCAGTCTTTAATATCTAGAATGACGGCAGCGTATTTTTCTTGCGCTGTACGATACACTTTATCCATATTGTCTTTACGCAACATAGGACGGTGCGTTGGAATTACTACTGTTTCCAAACCATAAATTTGGTTAAATTCGTAAGCTTCAGTATCTGCAGTCCCTGTCATACCTGAAAGTTTGGCATACATGCGGAAATAGTTTTGGAACGTAATCGAAGCAAGGGTTTGATTTTCTTTTTGAATCTCAACCCCTTCTTTGGCTTCTACCGCTTGATGTAAGCCATCTGACCAGCGACGGCCTGGCATCATACGTCCATTGATTTCATCCACAATGGTAACCTCACCATCACGCACAACATAATGCTGATCTCGGTGGTAAAGATTGCGTGCGCGCAACGATGCGTATAGATGATGTACCAAGGTAATATTAGAAGCTTCATACAAACTTGAACCTTCAGCAAGCAAGCCTGATTCCGTCAGCAGATTTTCAGCGTGTTCATGTCCTTCCTCAGACATAACCACATTTTGGCCTTTTTCATCGACCCAAAAGTCGCCATCTCCTTCTTCTTCAGTTTGTGCAACAAGCTTTGCAGCAACCACATTGATTTGATTGTAAAGCGCGATACTGTCATCGGCTTGGCCAGAAATAATGAGGGGTGTACGTGCTTCATCGATAAGAATTGAGTCAACTTCATCAATCAGGGCATAACTTAAACCACGTTGCACTCGTTCTTCGCGGCTATGCACCATGTTATCGCGCAGATAATCGAAGCCGTACTCATTATTGGTACCGTAAGTAATGTCCGCAGCATAAGCTTGGCGCTTTATATCGGTAGGCATTTGCGAAAGGTTGATACCAATCGACAAACCTAAAAAGTTGTATAGCTTACCCATCCACTCAGCATCGCGCTTAGCTAAGTAGTCATTCACTGTCACCACATGCACGCCTTTACCAGCTAAGGCATTGAGATAAACAGGCAGCGTTGCAACTAAGGTTTTGCCTTCACCAGTACGCATCTCACCAATTTTCCCAGCATTAAGCACCATGCCACCTATCATTTGCACATCAAAGTGACGCATGCCTAGCACACGCTTGCCGCCTTCACGGACAACAGCAAATGCTTCAGGCAAAAGCTGCTCCAATGTCTCACCGTTCGTAAAGCGTTGTTTAAACTCCTCAGTTTTGGCGCGTAAGGCTTCATCTGACAAAGCCTGCATCGCTGGTTCTAGCGCATTAATTTGATGTACTTTTTGCGCGTACTGTTTAACCAACCTGTCGTTACGGCTACCAAATAATTTTTTGAACAACGTAGATATCATGAAGTGAGTGGCTTTCGGGTTAGGGGATAATTACTTTTTGGATGAAGTTTATTTTTAAACTGCACAATCATAAAGCGCAAGTTTTTTATTATAGATTTTAGTTGTTTCTTTACAATTAATTACTCGTTATATGGGGTGTATTTTAACAAATTCAATTACTAGCTTTAAGATATTTTCTAGGGTCCAATGCATTACCATTTAACCTGATTTCGTAATGCAAATGCGCTCCTGTAGAGCGCCCAGTACTGCCTACCAAAGCTACTATTTGGCCTTTTTCTACACGATCACCCACCTTAACCATCAGTTTAGAAGCATGCGCGTAACGCGTTTCTAAACCAGAACCATGATCAACTTTTACAATATTACCATAATCTGCGGTGCGCTCTGCAGTTGTGACGATTCCACCAGCCGCTGCATAGATTGGCGTACCTGTAGCTGCAGAGAAATCCAAGCCTTCATGAAAGGCTTTATTGCCGTTAAATGGATCTATACGCCAGCCATAACTTGATGAGTTAAATGCAGCATTGATAGGGCTACTATTAGGCAACATATCTTTGAGTACACTTTGTTGTAATAATTTTGCTTCAATATCACTTAAATAATCAGTATCAAAATCAATTTTAGCCATCGTTTCGGTAATTTTCTTTTGCAAATCCAATTCTGTAATTGGTGCGTTTAGAACCAGTGGGCCACCGCGATTTGCAGATTCTACTTTTTCATCTTTTGGAGCAACTTTAGGTGTGGTGGGCTCAATTTTTTCGGGTAACGGCTTTTTCTCACCCGCCAGCTTAGCTAAACGCTCACTTTGGGCATCTAGACGCATAATGCGCGCTTGCAACTCGCCCAGTTGTAAGGCATAAGCATCTAAATGTTTTTGTGGATTATTAATCCCAAAAGAAAACTTTAGTTTTGAGGACATTAGTGATTGATCCCCTTGTTGCGTTGCAGAATCCTGTGGCACAATCAGAAACAACACGATGAACATTGGTAGCAATATTAGCAATAACGCTATCAAGCTAACTTGCAGCATTGATAGTGTTTTAGCTTTCGCCATATTATTTGAGACAAAGATGATATTCATAGCAGTCCTAATTACCACTCACTTTACCCATACTGACTACCATGCGCCAGTTTAATTCACTACTTAATCAACCTGAGCTGAGTGCATTAAATGTGCGCAACTTAGAGGCTCAAGCTGCACAAAAAATTTGGATAGCGATTGCGCCTGACAACTTGGCAAAATTCAGCCATGCCAGCAGCATTAAAAACAAACAAATAAATCTATTCGCGGACAACAATGCAGTCGCTGCAAAAATTAAGCTTTTTATACCTAGCTTATTGATTAAGCTAGAAAACCAAGGGTGTGAAGTTACTTCAATTCAGGTGAAAGTGCAAGTAAAATCTACCCCTAAAGTCAAAGCAAAAACCATCAAAATACTTAGTACTCACGCAGCCAGAGAGCTCAACCAACTCTCAAAAAAACTATCTGGCACGCCTTTAGGTGAGGCTCTTGCCAGATTAGCTACAAAAGCTAAATGAAATATAAGTCACTCATTTTTTGTGACTTTTATCGTAAGTTGATAATCCAAAAATAATCAAGAATTGGCTTTTAATCTATAGGTTGTTAGCCGCGCTTATTAGTGTAATAATGAGTCGTTGTTACAAATCATTTACATTAATAAATAGGCTTGTAGCATCCGATTCGGTAAGGTTTTAGGCACTTTAGTCTCGAAGTTTGTCTTCATTTGTATCAGTTTTATTTTTAACATTTTAAATTTAGTTTTAAAACATTGTTTTAAGTGTGCGATTTATAAAAATTTAGATAGGGAGAAGTCATGTCAGCACCAATAATGATTGCCGTCGGCGCCGCTATTTTAGCTGTGTTATACGGTGTAGTAATGAGCAAGTGGATTAGCAACCTACCGGCAGGTAACGCCCGCATGCAGGAAATTGCAGGTGCTATTCAACAAGGGGCGGCAGCATATCTAGCCCGCCAATATAAAACTATTACCATGGTAGGAATTGCACTGGCCATTTTAGTCGCTGTATTTTTAGGCACGACAACGGCGATTGGCTTTGTACTAGGGGCTTTACTATCTGGTGCTTGCGGTTTTATTGGCATGAACGTTTCAGTTAAAGCGAATGTACGCACTGCACAAGCAGCTACTGGTGGTATTGCACCAGCATTTGATGTGGCATTTAAAGGCGGTGCGGTAACAGGTATGCTGGTAGTAGGCTTAGGCTTATTTGGCGTAGCTGGTTTTTACTGGTTTTTAGGTGGTGAAAATGCAACCAACCTAGACCCACTTATTGGCTTAGCTTTTGGCTCTTCACTCATCTCTATTTTCGCGCGTTTAGGCGGCGGTATCTTTACCAAAGGTGCTGACGTTGGCGCGGATCTGGTTGGTAAAGTTGAAGCTGGTATTCCAGAAGATGATCCTCGCAATCCTGCGGTCATTGCTGATAACGTCGGTGATAACGTAGGCGACTGTGCTGGTATGGCGGCTGACTTGTTTGAAACTTACGCCGTCACACTCATCGCCACTATGGTATTGGGGCATTTACTCATCACTACATCTGGCTCAAACGGCATACTTTACCCACTCATGTTGGGCGCAGTCTCTATCGTGGCTTCTATTATCGGTTGCTTCTTTGTTAAAGCATCACCTGGTATGAAAAACGTGATGCCAGCTTTATACAAAGGTTTAGCTGTTGCTGGCTTACTATCACTCGCAGCGTTTTATTTCGTGACCATGAAAATGTTCCCAGAAGGCTTAACTGCGGGTGACTTAGTCATTTCTGCCAACCAATTATTTGGTGCATGCGCGGTCGGCTTGGTTTTAACAGCAGCTTTGGTGTGGATTACAGAGTATTACACTGGCACACAATACGCCCCCGTTCAACACGTTGCGCAGGCTTCAACAACAGGTCACGCAACTAATATTATTGCGGGTATTGGCATCTCAATGAAATCAACCGCATGGCCTGTGCTTTCAGTATGTTTGGCTATTTGGACTGCATATCATTTAGGTGGTTTATACGGCATTGCGATTGCTGCAACCTCAATGCTCAGCATGGCAGGTATTGTAGTGGCTTTAGATGCATATGGCCCTATTACTGACAATGCTGGTGGTATTGCTGAAATGGCTGGCTTGCCTTCAGAAGTGCGCGATGTTACTGATCCATTAGATGCAGTTGGTAACACCACTAAAGCGGTGACCAAAGGATATGCAATTGGCTCAGCTGGCTTAGCAGCATTGGTGCTGTTTGCCGATTACACACACAAGCTACAAGGTGCAGGCATCGACGTTAAATTCGACTTAAGCGACCCAATGGTAATTATTGGCTTGTTTATTGGCGGCTTGATTCCATTCTTATTTGCTGCAATGGCGATGGAAGCAGTCGGTCGCGCAGCTGGCGCTGTAGTTGAAGAGGTACGCCGCCAGTTCCGCGATATCAAAGGCATCATGGAAGGCACAGCTAAACCAGAATATGGCAAAGCAGTAGATATGCTGACCACAGCAGCGATTAAAGAAATGATGATTCCATCACTATTGCCAGTCGCTGTACCTGTTGCGGTGGGCTTATTACTTGGCCCTGTCGCATTAGGCGGCTTGTTAATGGGTACGATTGTGACAGGCCTATTTGTTGCAATTTCAATGTGTACAGGTGGCGGTGCTTGGGATAACGCTAAGAAATATATCGAAGATGGTAACCACGGTGGTAAAGGCTCAGAGGCGCATAAAGCCGCTGTAACTGGCGATACAGTAGGTGACCCGTACAAAGATACAGCTGGCCCTGCAGTCAATCCCTTGATTAAAATTATCAACATTGTGGCTTTATTGATTGTGCCATTACTGCATATGTAAGATGATTTTTTGAGTAAAAAAGGCGACTCAGGTCGCTTTTTTTATTGGGTGCTATAGAATAATCGTTAAGCCAATATCACTAAAAAATTCTATGCTAAAAATTAAAATACTACGTGTCACAATTCAAAGAAGTTTACTACTTGTGTCTTTGATTTTACTGAGCAATATTGCATGTGCTAACGATGATGCGGCGATTAAGGCAGTCTTTTTAAATTACAGTCACATTCAGTTTGGGGATACTAGAAAGGCCCCATGGCGCATTGTTCAGGCAAAAAATTGGAAAGTTGCGCTTACCACTAATAAAACTATAGCAGTAGGAATGAGTAACGCGGGAAGCGTTGCCACTTTATCTTTAATCCAACGCGAAGCACTTTACAAAGCTTGGCAAAAAGCACCTCAAGAGTTATGGGTAATCTATTTCACTCAACCAGATCATCTCGAATTAGAAGCCACGGAAGGTGTATATGAGATTAAGCTGGTTCCATCGCTATCAGTTACTGAGCAAGCTCAGCGTGACGCAGACGAAATGGCTGCCATTGATGCTCAAAAACAGTTAAACCCAGCTATTTATACTCAAGCAGGTTTTGATGCCAAGCTATTTACTAAAGACTTTTCTGCTTGGCAAAAGCATTTCAAGCAAGATTTTGCATCATTTGAAGTTAATATGAAAAAAGATCATGATTTTGGCCGAAAACTGATTGAAGACAACAAGACAGAATCACTCAAACAAAGTTATGCTCAATCCATAGACTCAGGCCAAAAAGGCTTAAGCTTGCGGCAAGCGTTAATCAGCGCTTATTACGCACCGCCAGGGCATGAAGGTACCGAAGTCTCGCCATCAGGTTATGTCATCACGCAGTTATTATCATCAAAAAAAGCTAGACCAGTGGGATATGGAGGCACCTTTGTCGATGAAGGCAATACTGTAGAACTTTGGTACATGATATTTGATGATGTGTCAGAATGGACCGTGCAAGACCTTAGCGACAGCCTTGTCTTTAAAGCATTCTCACCTGCTGTACTGCCTCCATACAAAACCATTAAACGAAGTAGCTGGCCAGCTTTAGTATTCACTCGAGGATCAGATGGACAAATCCAATTATATGGTTTGTCGATGGAACTAGCACGCATCCTTGGTACTATTTATAATGCACAATTATTTTAGACGGGTTTAACGCAATATATGGCTAAAAATAAGCTTATACACATCCTGAATAGCTTATCTATTTTTGCTTTATGTGCGAGTCACACTCATGCGCTTGCAGCTGGTATTGATTGCAGTCGCGCAAGTTCTGCTACAGATTTGATGACTTTCAGTAGTAAAGAAGCGACTAGTGGTAAAGTAGATGCCAAGCGTAAAGCTCTTAAAATTGAAAGTAGTACTAGTAAAGTTGATGCTAGCAGGTAATCCATTCACTAATAATAGTAGCTCATAAATACAATTAAATTAGGATAAGCAATTGAGACACTCTGAATTTCATCGCTTGCATCACGTTGGATGGTTACGTGCAGCTGTTTTAGGTGCTAATGACGGCATTATATCGACCTCCAGCTTGATTATTGGTATTGCGAGTGCACATGCTACGCACAATAATATTTTACTTACCGGAATGGCTGGTCTAGTTTCAGGCTCCATGGCGATGGCTGCTGGCGAATATGTATCTGTCAGCTCACAATCAGACACTGAATCTGCTGATTTGGCGCGCGAAAGTGAGGAACTAGCGACCCAACCAGAACATGAATTAGTGGAACTTACTGGTATCTATGTTAAACGTGGTTTAACGCATGAGTTAGCAAAGCAAGTAGCAGTCCAACTGACTGCTTACGATGCGCTTGGGACACATGCGCGAGATGAACTAGGCATTGTAGAAGCGATGAATGCGCGCCCAGTGCAAGCTGCGCTTGCTTCTGCTGGAACTTTTGCCGTAGGCGCTGCATTACCCTTACTGATTGCCTTTTCTAGCTCTGCAACGAATTTAGTCCCTTTTGTAGCTTCAGCATCGCTAATATTTCTTGCAATATTAGGCGGGTTGGCCGCAAAAGTCGGTGGAGCAAATATATGGATTGGCACTGCGCGTGTCGCATTTTGGGGTGCGTTAGCAATGGTAGCGACGGCAGGTGTTGGTAGCTTATTTGGGGTTGCTATAGCTTAATCCTGACAAGCATAAATAAAAAGGCAGCTTTCGCTGCCTTTTTATAACCCTAGTCAAATCTTTAGAACGCTGGTTTAATTTTAGCGTTGTTGTAATTTGAAACGCCATCTAAAATTTCTTTTTTCGCTTGGTCAATATCGCCCCAACCGTTGATTTTTACCCATTTGCCTTTATCTAGATCTTTGTAATGCTCAAAGAAGTGAGAAATCATGTTTAAACGCCAATCTGATACGTCTTTGTGTGTATTAAGATGGCCATACAAACCACAAACCTTTTCAACTGGCACAGCTAACACTTTAGCATCTAAACCTGCTTCGTCTTCCATCAACAATACACCTAATGGGCGGCAACGCACCACTACACCAGGGATCAATGGCACAGGTGTCATCACCAATACATCTACAGGATCACCATCATCCGCTAGCGTGTGTGGCACATAACCGTAGTTAGTTGGATATTGCATCGCAGTACCCATAAAGCGATCGACAAAAATTGCGCCGCTTTCTTTATCCACTTCATACTTAACTGGGTCACCTTGCATTGGGATTTCAATGATGACATTGAAGTCATTTGGCACATCTTTACCGGTTGGCACTTGATTTAACGACATTGCTTTTTCCTAGGTAATAAAATTCAGATAATAAAATTTTTTAATTAACTCTTTGAGATTTAAATTTAAGTCTCAATTATAGCAAGCAGATCGAGAATCATATCAAAGGCTTGTAACTAAATTGTGACTTGCACTTGCTCGCGACAGCTTTGAATGATGTCTTTCGGGATAAACAGCAAGGCGATATAGACTAAAAGTGGGATGATAACGACATCATCTAACTGCCCTAATACTGGTATAAAGTCTGGAATAAGGTCAAATGGCAATAATAAATAGCCGACCGCCAAACCCAAAAAAATCTTTGCCATAAATGGTGTTTGAGGATGCTTAAGCACCAAGCGATACACTGCAAACTCTTGTTTGAGGTGTTTAGTTAAAGACTTTAGCTTTTCAATCACGTGCTTTAGCTAACACTTAATCGGCGACCAGCGGGTGGCCTGTTAAGCGCTCAAAAGCTTCCATATACTTTTCACTGGTTTTTTTCGCCACTTCATCTGGCAAAGCTGGTGCTGGTGCCACTTTGTTCCAACCTATACTTTCTAACCAATCACGCACAAATTGTTTATCGTAGCTTGGTGGGTTGCTTCCCACCACATAGCTATCTGCTGGCCAGAAGCGTGAAGAATCTGGTGTTAGCACTTCGTCCATCACATGTAATACGCCATTGGTATCTAAACCAAACTCAAATTTAGTGTCAGCAATGATAATGCCGCGCGTCAGCGCATATTCAGCCGCTTGCTGGTAAAGCGCAATGGCAACCTTAGCTACTTGTTCCGCCATCTCTTGACCGATCAAATCGGCGCATTGTTGCAAGCTAATGTTTTCATCATGTTCGCCCACTGCAGCCTTGCTAGATGGCGTAAAAAGTGGCTTAGGCAGTTTTGAGGCTTCTTGTAGACCTTCTGGCAGTTGAATACCGCAGACGGTACCTTTTGCTTTGTATTCTTTCCAGCCACTACCCACCAAATAGCCGCGAACAATCGCTTCAATCGGCAACGCCTTAAGTTTTTTAACAACCACTGCGCGTGAACCAAGCTGTGCTTGCTCTGCGAGATTGCTCACTACAGACTTAGGGTCTATCCCTGTTAAATGATTAGGCACGACATTTTTAAGTTTTTCAAACCAGAAGTTAGCCATCTGCGTGAGCATCGCACCTTTGTTGGCAATGCCTGTTGGCAAGATTACATCAAAAGCCGACAACCTATCAGTGCTGACCAACAACATGGTATTAGCATCAATATCGTAAATATCGCGCACTTTACCTTGGTGGATGCGTTTAAGGCTTTGAATGGAAGTTTCTAATAAAGGCTTACTCATGAATATAGGCTTAGCTGCATAGTGATCATATAAGCCTATATTATAAACGGTATCTATGATTTTACTAATCCAAGGATTTTACTCACGCTCAAGTCAATTCTGCCAGCAAAGTTTAATCAAACTTAGCTATCTGCACCAATTTTCACAATTTTTAAGGTATTTGTGCCACCTGGACTACCGATAGGTTCACCGAAAGTTAGCAAGACCACATCACCAACACCCACCATTTTATGTTGCAGTAAAACCTGCTCCATTTCTTGCAAAATTTCATCCTTATTTTTATTGCCCTGTTCAATGGGGAAAGGATAAACGCCTCGGTGTAGAGTTAGCTTTCTACGCGCATATTTATCTGGTGAAAGCGCATAAATGGGCATTTCAGAATCTGCACGAGAAAGCCATTGCGCTGCATTACCTGACTGTGTCAGTGCCGCAATCGCCTTCACCTTTAAGTGCTGCGCCGTATAAATTGCCGCCGCTGCAATCGCCTCATCCGTGCGAACAAACACTTGGTCTAATTTCTGTACATGTGGCTGTATGTAATATTCTTTCTCTGCCTCCATTACCACGCGGTGTACTGCCTGTATTGTTTCTAATGGATATTGCCCCGCAGCGGTTTCGGCAGATAACATCACCGCATCAGTGCCATCTAACACCGCATTCGCAACGTCGGACACTTCTGCTCGCGTTGGGATTGGGCTGGTAATCATCGACTCCATCATTTGCGTTGCGGTAATTACTAATTTATTTTGTGCACGCGCCATGCGGATCATGCGTTTTTGCAACCCAGGAACCGCCGCATCGCCGACTTCTACGCCCAAGTCACCCCGAGCCACCATAATTGCGTCTGAAGCTTCGATAATTGACTCCAAATTATCAATCGCTTCTGCACGCTCAATTTTTGCGATGATACTGGCTGTTCCGCCCGCCTTCTTAACCAAAGTACGTGCTAGCTCGACATCCAATGCCGTTTTAGGAAATGACATGGCAATGTAATCAGCCTCTAGCGCCACAGCAGTTTTAATATCTTCTCTGTCTTTTTTCGTCAATGCCTCAGCTGACAAACCTCCACCTTGGCGATTTATGCCCTTGTTATTGCTTAATACGCCACCATTCAATATCAAGCAGTGAATTTGATTGCCTTTCACCCTGTCAACTTGCATGGTAATTCGACCATCATCCAAAAGTAAAATAATGCCTTCTGTCACCTCTTGTGGCAGCGTTTTATAATCCAATCCCACATGATCTTGATTACCTAACTGGCAGTCTGCATCCAAAATAAAAATATCACCCGTTTTTAAAGTGATTTTTCCTAGCTCAAATTTACCAATACGGATTTTAGGGCCTTGTAAATCACACATCACACCAATTGGGCGATTCAGTTTTAGCGCAATAGCACGCACCATTTCCGCACGGTTAATATGCTCTTCTGCATTACCGTGCGAGAAATTTAACCTCACCACATTAACGCCAGCCATAATCATGCGCGCTAACATTTCTTCACTATTCGAAGATGGGCCAAGTGTTGCAACAATCTTTGTTTTACGTAACGTCAATCTAAACCCTTTTCAACTTTGTCGTACTTTTAAATTCAAACAAAAATGGGGCTAGCAAGCCCCATTTTATGGACATGCTAGTCAAATACGCTTACGCACTTGCACGTTGCTCTAGTATTTCTACTGCAGGTAATTTCTTACCTTCCAAAAACTCTAAGAATGCACCGCCAGCGGTAGAAATATAATCAACTTTATCTTCGATGTCATACTTCTGAATAGCCGCGATGGTATCGCCACCACCAGCCAGTGTGAAAGCTTTAGTGTTTGCAATAGCCATCGCAATGGTTTTAGTGCCTTCCCCAAACTGGTCAAATTCGAACACGCCGACAGGGCCATTCCAAACTACAGTACCCGCATTTTTAATGATCTCTGCTATTTCATTAGCAGATTTCGCGCCAATATCAAAAATCATATCGTCAGTTGCCACGTCAGCCACGTTTTTCTTGATTGCTGGCTCATTCGCGTCAAACTTCTTGCCACAAACCACATCTACTGCAATGGGTATTGTCGCTCCTCTTTGGGTCATTTTGTCCATTAAGGTGCGCGCTACTGTCACTAGATCGTCTTCGCAAAGCGATTTACCCACTTCATTACCAGCAGCTTTTAAGAAGGTATTGGCAATGCCGCCGCCAACCACCATTTGGTCCACTTTTTCTGACAAACTTTCTAGTACAGTCAATTTTGTAGATACTTTACTACCGCCTACAATCGCCACCATTGGGCGCGCTGGACTTAAAAGCGCCTTAGTTAATGCTTCCAGTTCATTCACTAATAAGATACCAGCAGCAGCGACAGGCGCAAATTTTGCCACGCCGTGTGTTGAAGCTTCAGCGCGATGCGCAGTGCCAAAAGCGTCCATCACAAATATGTCGCAAAGTTTCGCATATTTTTGTGACAACTCATCGTTGCTTTTTTTCTCACCTTTATTAAATCTGCAGTTTTCTAAAACTACTAACTCTCCTGCTGTCACATCAAAACCACCATTAACCCAATCTTTAACTAAGCGAACTGGCTTACCCAACTTGGCAGAAATAACATCTACAACGGGTTTAAGAGAGTTTTCTTCCGAATAAACACCTTCTTCAGGGCGACCTAGGTGTGATGTCACCATGACCTTTGCGCCAGCTTTCAGAGCATACTCTATCGTCGCCATAGAGGCTGTAATCCGCGCATCTGAAGTGACTTTACCATCTGCGACTGGTACATTCAAATCCGCCCGAATCAGCACGCGCTTGTCATTTAAATCTAAATCCGTCATTTTAATTACATTCATCGCCGCAACTCCCCAAAGTATTTCTATGGTTACCCATTGTTATTTTTTATGACTTTATCCAGTAAAACTCAACTTCTTCTTTACCACCCATGGCTTTTTCTACAATGGTAGCTAGATGAATATCTGCACCACGCGCTTTAAGCATGTCTAAGGCCTCACGATTTACCCGATAGTCCTGATCATCCTTATGCTCAGCGACTAATTCATCATTCAAAAATTTTAATTGCGCATAGCTAATTTGGCCTAGCCAACGATTATTGCTTTTATCTTTAAGCGTAATCATTTATTTCCTTAACTTTTCAATTCGAAATCAAATAGAAATAGTCTGGAATCAGGCTATTTCTAATGATCTTTATTTGCAAATAATTATTTGGCAATATGCTGTACTAAGCGCATTAAGTTGCAGGTATAACCATACTCATTGTCATACCAAGCCACTATTTTTACAAAGGTAGGATCTAATAAGATACCTGCATCTGCATCAAATACTGATGGGCAAGTTTCACCGCGAAAATCGGTTGAGACTACTTTCTCAGTTGTGTAACCAAGTACGCCTTTTAGCTCGCCTTCTGAGGCTTTCTTCATAGCTTGGCAAATAGCTTCGTAAGTCGCTTCATTATTCAATTCGCAAGTTAAATCCACCACTGAAACATCAGAAGTTGGCACACGGAAAGCCATACCAGTAAGCTTTTTATTCAATGCTGGAATGACTTTACCAACTGCCTTTGCCGCACCAGTGCTTGATGGAATAATATTTTCTAGAATACCACGGCCACCACGCCAGTCTTTATTTGACGGGCCATCTACTGTTTTTTGTGTCGCAGTTGCGGCATGAATAGTGGTCATCAAACCACGCTTAATACCAAACGCGTCATTTAGCACTTTAACCACAGGCGCTAAACCGTTGGTGGTACATGAGGCGGCTGAAACAATCGCCTCCCCTTTATATTCGTTATGATTCACACCATACACAAACATTGGTGTGTCATCTTTACCTGGTGCAGATTGCACAACTTTTTTAGCACCAGCATCAATGTGTTTTTGGCAGGTTTCTTGCGTTAAGAAAAAACCAGTACATTCAATCACGATATCAGCTTTAACTTCATCCCATTTTAGATTTGCAGGATCTTTTTCTGCAGTCAATCTAATAGTTTTGCCATTTACAACCAAATGATTACCACTCACAGACACATCACCTTTAAAGCGACCATGTACAGAGTCATGTTTGAGCATATAAGCCAAATAATCTGGCTCTAATAAGTCATTAATTGCGACCACTTCAATGTCTGTAAAGTCTTTGATTGCCGCGCGAAACACCATGCGACCGATACGACCGAAACCATTAATTGCTACGCGAATTGCCATGATAATTCCTAATTTTTGATGTAAATAATCGTCATATAAACGAAAGAAAAATCATTAAATGACGTAAAGAAAATCTAAATCCATAAACAAATAGGGCACCCCAATCATGAGGCGCCCTATTAAACTTAGCTGCTAATTAAACTGCAGCGCTTAAAATTAAAGCACCTTAAATTACAGCACCGATTTAACAGTTGCTACTACGTTTTCAACTGTGAAACCGAAGTGTTTCAATAATACGCCGCCCGGCGCTGACTCACCGAATGTATCGATACCAACAACAGCGCCTTCTAGACCTACATATTTGCGCCAGAAGTCAGTTACACCAGCTTCAACTGCCACGCGTTTTACGCCTGGAGTTAATACACTGTCTTTGTAAGCTTTATCTTGACGGTCAAATACGTTAGTTGATGGCATTGAAACTACGCGTACTTTAGTACCTGCAGCATTCAACTCAGCAGCCGCTTTAACCGCTAATTCAAGTTCAGAGCCGTTAGCGATAATGATCACTTGTGCGCCTGCAACATCAGACAACACATAACCACCTTTACGCATTAACGCAAACTGTGCAGCATCGTGTTTCATACCAGCTACGTTTTGACGGCTTAATACCAAGCTTGAAGGACCATCTTTACGCTCAACCGCAGCCACCCAAGACACAGCAGTTTCTGTTGAGTTACCTGGACGCCATACGTCCATATTTGGAATCAAGCGTAAACCAGCAGTATTTTCGATTGGTTGATGCGTTGGACCATCTTCACCTTGACCGATAGAGTCATGAGTTAACACGGCAATAACGCGTTGTTTCATCAATGCAGCCATGCGCAATGCGCTTTTCGCGTAGTCAGAGAACATATGGAATGTACCGCCGAATGGAATCAAACCACCGTGCAATGCCATACCGTTCATGATTGCGAACATACCGAATTCACGAACGCCGTATGAAATGTAGTTACCTGGTTTTTTAGCATCAACGTGAACAAAGCTGCCAGTTGAAGTTAAGTTTGAACCCGTTAAGTCAGCTGAACCACCTAAGAATTCAGGCAGTAATGGCGCTAAAGCACCGATAACGTTTTGTGAAGCTTTACGTGTTGCAACGCCTTCAGCTTTTTCGTTTGTAGCTGCAATCATTGCATCGGTTGCTGATTTCCAGTTAGCTGGCAAATCACCTGCCATACGGCGTGTGTACTCAGCAGCTTCAGCTGGGAATGCTTTTGCATAAGCAGCAAATTTATCATTCCATGAAGTTTCAGCAGCAGCGCCTTTAGCAGTTGCATCCCAACCTGCGTATACATCAGCAGGGATTACGAATGGCTCGTGGTTCCAACCAATGTTTGCACGTGTAGCGGCAACCTCTTCTAAACCTAATGCAGAACCGTGACAGTCATGTGAACCAGATTTGTTTGGCGAACCCATACCAATCACAGTTTTACAGCAAATCAATGATGGTTTGTCTGTAACTTTTTTAGCAGCAGCAATTGCAGCGCCGATTGCAGCAACGTCATGACCATCTACTGACTGAACGTGCCAGCCGTATGATTCAAAACGTTTAGCGGTATCGTCTGTGTACCAACCTTCAATGTGACCATCGATAGAAATGCCGTTATCATCCCAGAATGCTGTTAATTTGCCTAAGCCCCAAGTACCAGCTAAAGCACAAGCTTCGTGAGAAACGCCCTCCATCATACAACCGTCGCCTAAGAACACGTATGTGCTATGGTCAACGATATCATGGCCAGGTTTGTTAAATTGGTGTGCCATTAACTTTTCAGCCATTGCGAAACCAACACCGTTTGCAATACCTTGGCCTAGTGGGCCAGTCGTTGTTTCAACGCCTGGTGCATAACCGTACTCTGGGTGACCGGCACATTTTGAATGCAATTGACGGAATGTTTGCAACTCACTCATTGGCAATGCGTAGCCTGTGAGGTGTAATAATGAATAGATCAACATTGAACCGTGGCCATTAGAAAGCACGAAACGATCGCGATTTGACCATTTTGGATTTTTTGGGTTATGGCTTAAATGGTGATTCCATAGTTCTTCAGCAATTTCTGCCATGCCCATAGGCGCGCCTGGGTGACCAGAGTTAGCTTTTTGTACAGCATCCATAGATAACGCACGAATAGCGTTGGCTAGGTCTTTACGTGTTGCCATAGTTTTCTCCCTAATAAATAACTTGTAGTTTTACGATTCGAATCTGACTTCGCTATTTTAACAAGCGCTAGCTTAACAACGCACTAGCTTGAACATCACTGCAAGTCTTATA
>JBBQLN010000011.1:0-65549 GCA_038327905.1 Burkholderiales bacterium | reverse complement strand
TGACCTAAGGCATTCACAACGCGGCCGATTAGCTCTGGGCCAACTGGCACTTCCAAAATACGACCTGTACATTTAACGGTGTCGCCTTCGGTAATGTGCTCGTAATCACCCAAAACCACTGCGCCGACTGAATCGCGTTCTAGGTTTAAAGCAAGACCAAAGGTGTTGCCTGGGAACTCGATCATCTCACCGGCCATGACGTTTGATAGGCCGTGAATTCGCACAATACCGTCAGTCACTGAAATGACTGTGCCTTGCGTACGCGCTTCTGCTGAAGTAGAAAAATTTTCTAATCTGCTTTTAATCAGTTCACTGATTTCTGATGTAGATAACTGCATTGTGGCTCCTAATGTTTTCTTTGCCTAAATTTTACTGTCTATGCCTATGCGGTAAGCGTGTAGGCTAAATTTTGTAACTGATTTTTGACGGACGCGTCTATCACGGTATCGCCAACAATAATTTTAATGCCACCAATAAGTTCTGAATCGACAGAAACGTTAGCTTCAATCTTTTTGCAGAATTTAGCTTCTAAACGCGTCACTAAATCTTTGACTTCTGCGGCACTTGGCTTTGCTGCAGCAATAATTTGCGCATCCAATGTACCTTCATCCGAGGCTTTAAGCTCTTCAAACGCTTCAGTAATCGCTGGCAAAATAGACATACGACCATACTCAACCAACACTTTAATCAAGTTTTGACCTTGTTCGTTCAGCTTATCGCCACACACTTTTAAGAATGTGTTTTGCAATTCGCTGCTGACCACTTTTGGGTCTTGAATGAAAGCTTGCATCTGCACGTCGCTAGCAACTGCAGAAGCAAAACCTAACATTTCAGACCATTTAGCCAACGACTTTTGTTCGCGACCTAATTTATAAGCAGCAACTGCGTAAGGCCTTGCGATGGTTGATATTTCAGCCATGTCTTATCCTTAAAGTTCTGCTGCTAGTTTAGATAACATTTCACTGTGTGCTTTTGCGTCAATTTCTTTACGCAAGATTTTTTCAGCACCAGCAATGGCTAGCGCAGACACTTGTGAACGAAGACCTTCTTTAGCGCGGTTTACTTCTTGGTCAATTTCAGCCTTAGCACCCGCTAAAATACGCTCGCCTTCGGCTTTAGCATTACCTTTAGCTTCTTCAACGATTTGTGAACCGCGTTTCTCAGCTTGGCCAATAATCTCACTCGCTTTTTGTTTAGCCTCATTCAGTGTCGCTTCTGATTTCTTAGCGGCAACATCTAAAGCACTCCTGCCTTCTTGCGCTGCTGCCAAACCATCTGCGATTTCCTTTTGGCGTGTTTCAATCGCTGATAACAGCGGCGGCCAAACGAATTTCACTGTGAACCAAATCAACACAGCAAATGCAATAGCTTGTGCGATAAGTGTAAAGTTAATATTCATTACTTACTCCAATATTTAAGTCGTTTAATTTGCGCTAAATTTAAGCAGCGCCAAATTATTTATAGGCTAATTACTTAGCTACTACACTTAATAATGGGTTAGCAAATGCAAACATCATCGCAAGACCAACGCCAATAATGAAAGAAGCATCGATAAGACCTAAAAGCAAGAATACTTTACCTTGCAATTGTGGAATCATTTCTGGTTGACGAGCAGCGCCTTCTAGGAAGCTTGCGCACATAATACCAATACCGATACAAGCACCCGCAGCGCCTAAACCAATAATTAAACCAATACCAACGCCTGTGTAGGCTTGAATCATAGCTAATGAATCCATTTTATTACCCTCTCAAAAATTAAACTTACAACTAAACTAGAACTACAAAAAAACAAACTAAAAAACTTAGTGTGACTCGTGCGCCATCGCTAGATAAACGACTGTCAACATCATGAAAATAAACGCTTGTAATGCCACGATTAGAATGTGGAAAATTGACCAACCAGCGCCTAAAATTGCACCGAAAATTGTGCCTGAAATACCAGTAGCAGCCCACATACCGAGCAATAAGAAAATAACCTCACCAGCATACATATTGCCGAATAGTCGCAATGAGTGTGAAAGTGGTTTTGATACGTATTCAATCAAGTTGAACAGAAAGTTCAACGGTAAAACCCAGAATTTAGTACCGAATGGCGTGTAGAAAAGCTCATGAATCCAACCACCAAAGCCTTTAACTTTGATAGAGAAAAATATCATCAAGAACCAAACCGCTAAGGCTAATGCGAAAGTGGTGTTAATGTCAGAGGTTGGAACACTGCGCCAGTGCTCTAAACCTAAAGGTGCATAAACAAAGTGATGCATCACATCTACAGGTAAAAAGTCCATGGCGTTCATGGCTAACACCCATAAAAATACGGTTAATGCTGTTGGAGCGATAAAACTGTGGCGGTTGCCGTGGAATATATTTTTTACTTGATCATCAACAAAACTAAAAATAAGCTCTACAAATGCTTGCCCTTTTGAAGGCACACCAGCAGTTGCACCGCGCGCTACCCACCAAATCAAACCCATCACAACTACGCCAAGCAATACAGACATAATAAAACTGTCGTAATTTAACATCCAAAAGCTACCGTCACCCACTGGTTGCGAGTTAAAAGTTAAATGATGCGTAATGTATTCAGAAGGGGTAAGTGCTTTTTCTGCTTGTTCTATAGCCATAATCTATTATTTACTTTAATTAAATTCGTTTAAATTAAATTTTTAACTTACTAAACTTTGAGCTTGCTTAAGGCGGCACCTGAAAATAGTGCCGCTGCCGCCAAACCTGCAATAAGCGCAAATGGCACTAGTTGCTGATATAACTTAAATATAATTACCAACAATACGATAATTATTAAAATCTTTGTGGCTTCTGCTTTCAGCAGATTAACTAAAATTGCTGTAGCGTCTTTATTATTTTCGCCGCGCTTTGCTACCGCAACTGCCGCACAAGCACCTAACACAACACTTGCACCACCTAACATTGCAGATACGCTTGCATGTAACCCTGAAATAAATAAAGCTAAAATTGCCACACTAAATGTAGCAACTAGTTGAATTTTAAGCATTTTGCTAAATACATCTGATGCTTTGGATGTTGACAATTGCTTAAACCCCATTACTTACAACTAGTTAATTTCTAAGCTTATTATTTTGTAATTCACTGCTTTTTTACGATTTTTTACATGCACCATGCAGCAAAGACCGCGATTTTGAATTATTACCGATTTTTAGTCAAGGATTAAGTGACAAGCAATCACATTTTGTTTAAGCAAAATGAAACACTTAGCGTGAAATTCTGCTCACAATCTCATCTAATTGATCTAAATTTGCGTAGCTAATTTTTAAAGTACCTGCGCCTTTGGCATCTGCTTTTATGCTTACAGTTGCGCCAAGCTTGTCACTTAATGCTTCTTGTAGCCTTAAAACATCATGATTAACAGGGGTTTTATGTATTTGTTTCTGAGGCGCTGTCGCATTTGTATCGTCTAGTTTTTTAACTAAACTTTCAACTTCACGCACAGATAAATTATTTTGCACAATTTGTGTTGCAAGCATCACTTGCTGCGCACCACTTAAGCCAATTAAAGCGCGTGCATGCCCCATATCCAACTTATTGTGCATCAACATCTCTTGCACTGGCGCGCACAAAGTGAGTAGACGTAATAAGTTTGAAACCGCAACCCGCGAACGCCCAACGGCGGCGGCGGCTTTTTCATGCGTCATATCAAACTCATCAATCAAACGTTTAATGCCTTGTGCTTCTTCTAAAGGATTAAGATTTTCACGTTGAATATTTTCGATCAACGCCATTGCCAACGCAGCTTCATCAGCAATTTCACGCACCAAAACTGGCACTTCTTCCAAGCCCGCCATTTGGCTGGCGCGCCAACGACGTTCACCTGCAATAATTTCGTAGCGCTCATCATCGCCATTTTCGTTTGGCAGGCGGCGCACCAAAATTGGCTGCATAATGCCTTGTGATTTGATTGAAGCAGCTAAAGTTTGCAAGGCAGCATCATCCATATAGCTGCGTGGTTGGTATTTACCAGGCTGCAGTTGCTCAACTTTTAGCACCAAAAGTGAATCCGCTTCGCCAACACTGCCCATATCACCTGCCAGCAAGCTATCCAGCCCGCGGCCCAAACCTCTATTTAAGCCTTTTAATTTAGCCATGTTTTTTTCCACTCCGCATTACTTCTTTTGCCAACTCTAAATAAGCTACCGCGCCTTTTGAGTTTTTATCATAATTTAACACAGGCACACCATAGCTCGGCGCTTCTGCTAAACGAATATTGCGCGGAATAATAGTTTTATACACTTTATCGCCAAAATGGCTGATAAGTTGTGCTGACACTTGCTGTGCAAGCATATTGCGATTATCAAATAAAGTGCGTAACAAACCCTCAATTTCTAGCGTTGGGTTTAAGCGTGCGCGCACTTTTTTAATAGTGTTCACCAAATCAGACAAGCCTTCTAGGGCGTAATACTCACATTGCATCGGAATCATCACCGCGCTAGAAGCCGTCAGTGCATTCACCGTCACCAAATTCAGGGCAGGAGGGCAATCCAACAATACAAAGTCATAAGGCGTTGCTTCTTCAGCGGTTACCAGCTTCGCAATCGCCACTTTTAAACGATTTTCACGGGCTAACTCGTTCACCAACTCAACTTCCGCACCTGCTAAATCTCGATTTGAAGGGGCAATATCAAACCCGCCTTTTTCACTTTTTAAAATCACTTCTTTTAGTGACTTCTCGCCAATTAGCACGTGATAAATGCTATATTTTAAATGCGCCTTATCCACACCACTACCAGTACTGGCATTGCCTTGCGGGTCAAGGTCTATTAATAAAACACGCTTGCCAAAATTCGCCAAACTAGCAGCCAAGTTCACGCAAGTAGTGGTTTTACCAACGCCACCTTTTTGATTGGTGATTGCTAATATTTTCATTATTTATCTTAATTTATTGATGATATTAATTTGCACTTAAAAAAACCAAATGCCGCTCAGCATCCAACCCAGCCACATTTAAAACTTCAATCCTGTTTACTTGCACGTTGGCCGACTTAAAATCGGGATGCTCAAACTCATGGGCTGGCACCAAGCCTTTCATAGCGAGCCACTGTCCATTTTTAGCAAGTAAATCTTTTGTTAACTTTACAAACAAACCTATTTCAGAAAAAGCGCGTGAAATAATCACATCAAACTGTGTCGTCTTTTTTAGCGCTTCTACACGTCCAACCTCAACTTGAAAGTTAGTCAAACCTAACTCGCCCTTTACTTGACGCATAAAACTAGTTTTTTTGGCGACAGAATCTATCGCCGACACTTGTAGCTCTGGCAAACATATTGCCAAAGGTATACTCGGCAGCCCAGCACCAGCGCCAACATCCAACAAAACCTTTGGCGATAGCGCTTGCACATGCGGCAACACACTCAAACTATCTAACAAATGCAAAGTCACCATTTCCAGCGGATCGCGAATGGCGGTCAGGTTATGCACCTTGTTCCACTTATCAATCAGCAACAGATAGGCAATCAACTTGCCTTGTTTTTCAGCCTCTATCTGCAAGCCCATTTCTTGCAAGCCAGATTGCAGCTTGGCTTCTAGCATGCTCTGTAAGCTCATGTGGACAAGCTATGCGGCTAAATCGGCAGCTGGTTTACTGCGCGCTTTACGCTTTAAATACACTAATAATAATGAAATTGCCGCAGGCGTAATGCCTGAAATACGGCTAGCTTGACCGATGGTTTCTGGTTTTTGTGCATTGAGTTTTTGCTGCGCCTCAATTGGCAAGCCATGAATTTCACGATAATCCAAATCATCTGGCAGCTTGGTGTTTTCTTGACCGCGACTACGTTCTACTTCGTCCGTTTGGCGGTCAATATAGCCTTGATATTTCGCGGCGATTTCCACTTGCTCACGCACGGCAGGTTCAACCTCGCCCAAGCCAATTTCACCTAAAGTGAGTACGGCTTCGTAGCTTACTTCTGGGCGACGCAATAATTCAAACAAGCTATATTCATGCTCAAGCGGTTTGCCAAACATTTCCACCATTTTTTCTGTAGGTATATTTGCTGGCTGCACAAAAGTTTTTTTCAATCGCTCTTGCTCGCGCTCAACCGCTTCCTTTTTACGACTAAAGGCTTCCCAACGCGCATCATCTACCAAGCTCAATTTGCGGCCAATTTCGGTGAGACGCATGTCTGCATTGTCTTCACGCAGTTGCAGGCGATATTCAGCGCGGCTGGTAAACATTCGGTACGGCTCAGTCACACCGCGTGTGACCAAGTCATCGACCATTACACCTAAATAAGCCTCATCGCGAGCAGGGCACCAAGATTCTTTGCCTTGCGAATAAAGCGCAGCATTTGCACCAGCTAACAAGCCTTGCGCGGCAGCTTCCTCGTAACCAGTGGTACCGTTAATTTGTCCTGCGAAAAACAAACCTTGTACCGCCTTGGTTTCTAGTGAACTTTTTAAACCGCGCGGATCATAATAATCGTACTCAATGGCATAGCCTGGACGCAGAATATGCGCATTTTCTAAACCGCGTACTGAGCGCACCAACGCTAATTGAATATCAAACGGCAAGCTGGTTGAAATGCCATTTGGATAGATTTCATTAGTGGTTAAGCCTTCAGGCTCTAAGAAAATTTGATGTGAATCTTTATCTGCAAAGCGATGTATTTTATCTTCCACACTTGGGCAGTAGCGCGGGCCCACGCCCTCAATCACGCCTGTGTACATGGGCGAGCGATCTAAACCACTGCGAATAATGTCGTGCGTGCGTTCGTTGGTATGCGTAATCCAGCACGGCAGTTGGGCAGGGTGCTGCGCAGCATTGCCCATAAATGAAAACACTGGCACCGGGTCATCACCTGGCTGGATTGTCATCACAGAATAATCAATGGTGCGACCATCAATACGCGGTGGCGTACCTGTTTTTAAACGGCCGGCTGGCAAACCAATTTCACGTAAACGCGCTGCCAATGAGATTGCTGGCGGATCGCCCGCGCGGCCTGCGCTGTAATTTTGCAAGCCCACATGCACCAAGCCGCCTAAAAACGTACCCGCTGTCAGCACCACGGCTTTTGCATTAAAACGCAAGCCGATTTGCGTGACCACGCCAACTGCCCTGTCATTTCCAGAACCAGCACCTTCTAAAATAATGTCATCAACCGCTTGCTGAAACAGCCACAAATTGGGTTGATTTTCTAATCGATGCCTAATCGACGCTTTATACAGCACACGGTCTGCTTGCGCGCGCGTGGCGCGAACAGCAGGGCCTTTGCTGGAATTTAAAATTCTAAACTGAATGCCGCCTTCATCCGTTGCCGCCGCCATTGCGCCGCCAAGCGCATCAATCTCTTTAACCAGATGGCCTTTGCCAATACCGCCAATGCTAGGGTTGCATGACATTTGCCCTAAAGTTTCAATGTTATGCGTGAGTAATAAGGTTTTTTGCCCCATTCTGGCGCTTGCAAGCGCCGCTTCGGTGCCTGCGTGACCGCCACCGACGACAATTACATCAAAAATCTCTTGATAATTCATTTAGAAATACTCATAAATTCTGTTTTGTTTTTCAAACAATAGACTCAATATAGTAATTAAAGCAATACAACCACTTACACGCTTTTTTGTAGCTGTTTAGCAAAGGGTAGATTTTACTTTAATAGCGGCTAATAGTCATGTAAAAGCATGTTTTTTCACAGAATTAAGTCAACTCATTTGCTGTTAAAACGTTAGCTTTACACGATGGACACAATTTCTTAACAAAGTTGGCATATTATTAGCTTGATAAAAATCAATGCAACTTGAATAAAACTGATTTATCATGTCGACATTGAGCGTAATTGTTTTACCAAACAGTTTTTTATAATTAAAAATGGAGCACCAGATGAAAAAATTAAGTATCGTTTTAGCGGCATTACTCAGCTTGTCAGCAATTTCAGCACAAGCCAGTGTTGCAAATGCAAAAAAATTAATTATTATTTACCACACACAAGCTATTGCTGAAAACAAAGACTTTCCTGGTCCTTCTGCTGAAGAAGGCAAAGTATTTTTCAACAACAAAGTAAAAGCGGCAAACGGTAAAGAAACTGCTTGTGCTTCATGCCATACAGCAAACCCAGCTAATAACGGCAAAAACATTGAAACTGGCAAAACAATTAAACCATTGTCACCATTTGTGAATGAAAAACGCTTTGCTGACTTTGAAAAAGTTGAAGCTAAATTCACACAACACTGTGTTGATATTTTAGGTGCTGACTGTACAGCCGCTCAAAAAGCTAACTACATCAGCTATGTGTTAACTGAAAAAACACCAACAGCTAAAGCTAAAAAATAAGCTTTTAATTAAGCCCAAATAAAAAAGCAGTGTTTCACGTGAAACACTGCTTTTTTTACGTCCATATTTTCTAAGCGCTTTCTAATTCCAAACGCTTACTCAATCTTTAGCTTACGCGGCTTCTTAGGTTTATCCGCCACCGGCAATAAACTGGTGAGTTGCTGATAACGCTCAAACAAAAACGCCACGCGCGCCGCATCTGTATTGGCGCCTTTGTAGCCATACGCGGCATCAACTGCTTTATCTAAAGCCTGATGCGCTTTAAGTAAATTAGCAGGCATGGTGAGTGGGTCGTACAAGTCGGCCAAGCTTGCATTTGGGTGGGTTGCACGTGCATCTAGTACGGCTTGGGCGGCTTGTATGGCTTGCGTTTTTCCCTCACCCTGAATCCCTCTCCCAAAGGGCGAGGGACTTTTACCCCCTTCTTGCGCAAGCATTTTGCTCCCTTCTCCTGTTGGGAGAAGGGTTGGGGATGAGGGTACGTCTGGCCATGGGAAGTTGTTGTAAACGATTCCTGCTGAATAGCGATAGCGGCTTTCTAAACGACCACAAACGGCACGTGACCAAGCCATGTGCATATGAGAAGTAAGTACGCCAAATTGGAATAAGGTAGCATTTGGAATTGTAAAGTTTGCATTGCCACAAATCACATCTGCTGACATATATCCAAAAGGAATGTAAAACCGATTTTCGGATGTATGTGCAGGCACTAGCAAATAATTGCTTTTAGGCTGACGTATTTTTTGAAATAATGCGGGCGTATTTGCATCTTTTTTTGTTTCAGCGTCTATACTCGCTAGCCTCATCGCTCTAACTGCTTCGACTCGCTTAAGCACTTCTGGCATGTTACGTAATGTTTGCGGTTGGCAATCTACCAACCATAAGCAGTAGCGCTTGGTATTGTTTAAAAATTCATCTGCATTCAAAAATGGTTTAATCCAATTTGCACTCTCTGGCTCGGATTCAATTAGATTAACTTTTTCTTGCTCATTTAGCAGCAAAAATCCACCGTCAGTAGGCTTGCTACCATAAATCATTACTGGTATTGAAATAATTGGTTTTGTTCTATTTTCAAGCACCACATCAGGCGCATCAACCAAGTATGGATTAATGTTGTTAGCCTTAACCGCATGCGGTTCACCCTTTATATCTTCATACTCATAAATAGTTTTCTCTGCCACATCTTGCAACCCAAAACCCACAATCACGCAATGCACAGCAGCCTTGCCGCGCGCTTCGTTGTTCCAGCTAAAGGTGCGATGCGCAAAGTGAATCTTAATCCCTTGCGCTAACATCCAACCCCATAGCACGCCCACTTGCTCACCCTGCGTAATACTATTGGTAGAAACAAAAGCGCATTTTATGCCCCTCGCCCTTTGGGAGAGGGGTTGGGGTGAGGGATTTTGTTGGAGATTATTCCAAATATCTTCTAACACCGCATCAGTATTTGCCAGCACGTCATTATTCCAATAACGCAGCACACGAATACCTTGTTTTTGCAAATACGCATCACGCAGCGTGTCATGCACACTATCAAGGTGCTGGCTGCCATCTAACTCTATGGCTAGCTTTAGCTCATGGCAATAAAAATCCAGCACGTATTTGCCAACTGGGTGTTGCCTTCTAAATTTAGCATCTGCCATGCGCCTATCGCGTAAAAGTGCCCACATTAAATTTTCAGCATCGGTTTGATTGGCGCGCAAACTGCGTGCAAATTCGAGTTGATCGGCTGGCAAGGGTAGTTTGTGGTTTGTTGCTTTACCCTCACCCTGCCCTCTCCCCGAGGGAGAGGGTTCTGCTTTGATGTAGCGCGCGGCTTTTATGTACCAAGCGGCGACAAAATCTAGTAAACCTGCGTTTTTAATATCACCACAGACCAATTGCATATCCGTTTTTTGTGCGGCGGATTGATTACTTTTACCCAAAAACGGAGGATTACCCAATACATAACTACAACGCTCTGCTGGCAGCACGGCTTGCCAATCTAACTGTAGCGCGTTACCACACATAATATGCGGCGTGGCTTTTAGTGGAATACGCGCAAAATATTGCCCAAACTCTTCTGAAATTTTCATATTCATTTGGTGGTCGGTTAGCCATAGTGCCACTTGGGCAATTTGCGCAGGAAACTCTTCAATCTCTATGCCGTAAAACTGGTCTACATCAATATTAATCAGGGCTTGTACATCCATCACCAATTGCCCAGTTTTATGGCTGGCACGCAGTACCTCAAGTTCTAACAACCTTAGCTCACGAAGGTAATCACTAAAAAGTTGCCACAACCACAAGCGGGGTCAAAAAAGGTGAGGTTGTGCAGCTTTTGGTGAAACTCTGCTAAGCGGTTTTTATTGGTTTTTACTTTTTCAAACTCTGCCCATAGCGCATCTAAAAATAAGGGTTTAATGAGCTTTAAGATATTTTCTTCACTGGTGTAATGCGCACCTAAATTGCGCCGCGCCTCAGCATCCATAATGCTTTGAAACAAACTGCCAAAGATAGCAGGGGAGATAATGCTCCAATCTAACGCACATAAATCCAGCAGGGCTTCGCGCATTTTTCTATCAAACTGGGCGGGCGGAAGTGGCTCTTCAAATAGCTTGCCGTTCACATACGGAAAGGCATTTAAGCTTTCATCTAAATTGCTCAGGCGTTTATTAGATGGTGTGTTGAGCACATAAAACAGGCTGTTAATATGGTGCGCTAAATCGCTGCCATCGTGATTGGTTTTGTTTTCTATATAATCTTGAAAAATGCGTTTTTCAAAAATTGTAGTGTCTTCTGCAAATAAGCAGAACAGCAGCCGCACCAAATATAGCTCTAGCGCATGGCCATCATAGCCCACAGCTTTAAGCGCATCGTGCAATTTGCCCATGCGCTCTGCCGCTTTAATGTTGATTGGATCTTGCGCTTTAATAACTTGGGTTTGATAACCTGCAATAAAACCAAATGACTTTACGTTTTGATATAAGTCTTTAAGCAAAAATTCTGTAATTGTTTGGGTGTTTAAATCATGCAGTTGAAAGCGCTGAAAGTCACACACCAATACATAGCGCGGCAAATCACGCTCTTGTATACCTGCAAAATAATCTATCGCTTGCGTGTAGGCGCGGGCAAGGTTTTTACCTTTAGATTTCATTTCAACCAGCAAAATACCTGGCCAGAATAAATCTACATAGCCTTGTTTGGTTTTACTGTCGTCGCTATCTCGACTGTTTCCGCCGTGCTTTCTCACGGCATGTTCAAAGCTGGCCACACGCTTATTGGTGATGCCAAACACTTCAAAGAAATCGATTAGAAACGGTTTGGCTTCGCTATCTTCATTGGCGGCATCTGCCCAATGTTTAGAAAAAGCATTCGCGCGGGTTTTAATTTCATTCCATGAAAGTGGCATTTTTTGAACTTATTGATTTTTATAGTTGAGTGAAAGTATACACTGCCACTATTTGGTGTGTTGTTTGTCGGTGCTTAAAAATAATTGTTTCACGTGAAACACAAGAATTAACCTTTGCGCCTAGTAATTAAACGGCAAAGCTATTGACGAATGCGTGATTGCGCGCCTATAGTATAACAAGCGTATTTGTAAAAATACTAACGCGCTTTCACCGAACAAATATTGAGGAGAACTATATGGCGGGTAAATTTGAATTAAAAACAGCAAAAAGCGGACAATTTCATTTCAATTTATTAGCAGGTAATGGTCAAATTATCATGCAAAGTGAAATGTACGAAAGCAAAGCAAGTGCATTGAATGGTATTGCTTCAATCCAAAAAAATGCGGCTGATGATGCGCGTTACGATCGTTTAGTTTCAAAATCAGAAAAACCATATTTTGTACTTAAAGCGGGCAACCACCAAGTGATCGGCCAAAGCCAAATGTACGAAAGCGAAGCTGGTCGTGATAACGGTATTGAATCTGTTAAGAAAAATGGCCCTGATGCAACCGTGGAAGACTTAACAACTTAAGTTTTAACACTTTAGCATTAATAAAAAAGGCGCTTAGAGCGCCTTTTTTATTACTTAGATAAATTATCACTTTCCAATACAGAACTTACTAAAAATCTCGCCTAGCAAGTCATCTGGTGTAAATTCACCAGTAATACTACTTAACGCTTCTTGAGAAATTCTTAATTCTTCAGCCACCAACTCTGCAGAGTTGATTTGCTCTGCCGCGAAATGTAAATGTGTTTGTACTTTGTTTAACGCTTCTAAATGTCTAGCACGTGCCATAAAAACGCCTTCCGAATTATTTTCATAACCCGCAAGTTTTAGCAGTTCATTTTTCAACAAATCAATTCCAAGGCCAGTTTTGGCTGAAAGGTAAATGTGCATTGCACTTTCATTTTCTTGCGAAATTTCTTTCACTTGCGCTGGCTCATTGGTCGCATCAATTTTATTATGCACCCAAATTTTGCGAATTTCTTGCGGTAAGCGGGCTAAAATCGACTTTTCTGTCTCCGTGATACCGTGAGCTGCATCTACCAACAATAATGCGATATTGGCGCTCTGTGTAGCTCGCCAAGTTCGCTCAATACCGAATTTTTCTACTTCATCATCCGTTTCTCTGAGACCAGCAGTGTCAATCACGTGTAAAGGTACGCCATTTATTTGAATAGCATTTTTAATGGTGTCACGCGTTGTACCTGCGATTGAAGTCACAATGGCAATTTCTTCACCCGCGAGTTGATTCATCAAACTGGATTTTCCAACATTGGGCTGACCCACCAAAACAACGTTGATACCTTCACGCAATAAACTGCCTTGCTTAGCTTTTGCAAATACAGAATTTAACTCGGAAATAATGGCGGCCAATTTATCAGCCACGCGGCCTTGTGTGATGAAGTCGATTTCTTCCTCAGGAAAATCTAAACATGCTTCAACAAACATACGTAAATCAATAAGCTTTAACAGTAGGGTATTGATGCGCTGTGAGAACTCACCTGACAAAGAACGCACCGCGCTTTTAGCGGCTTCTGCTGTGGCGGCGTTAATCACATCAGCTACGGCTTCCGCTTGGGCTAGATCTATTTTGTCATTTAAGTAAGCACGGCGAGTAAATTCACCTGGTTCAGCTTGGCGAGCGCCCAATTCAATGCAACGTGCGAACAAAATCTGCATTAGCGCTGTGCCACCATGCGCTTGTAGTTCAAGCACATCTTCGCCAGTGTATGAATGAGGATTGGGGTAGTAAATCGCGATGCCACGGTCAATTAAATCACCGTTGGCTTGCTTAAAATCTAGATAGGCCGCATTGCGAGCGCTAGGGCAATGCCCTAGAATGCTCGTTGCTATTGTACTTGCGGCAGGGCCTGAAACTCTTACAACACCAATACCACCAGCACCACTAGCGGTGGCGATGGCAGCGATGGTGTCTAGTGGCTTAGTGCTTGCCACCTGTCTTTTTCAGTAATGCTGCCGCGTGAATAGATTTATTCACATACCATTGTTGCCAAATTGAAATGATGTTATTCACCACCCAATACAACACTAAACCAGCAGGGAAGAAGAAGAAAAAGACGCTGAATATTACTGGCATCCATGTCATCACTTTTGCTTGGATAGGATCCGTTGGCTTAGGATTAAGTTTAGTCTGAATAATCATAGAAGCGCCCATGATGATAGGCAGAATGTAGTAAGGGTCTACCGCTGAAAGGTCTTGAATCCAGCCAAAAAACGGTGCATGGCGTAACTCAATTGAGCCTAACAACATCCAATATAGTGAAATAAATACTGGAATTTGAATCAAAATCGGTAAGCAACCGCTCATAGGATTGATTTTCTCTGTTTTATAGAGATCCATCATCGCTTTCTGCATTTTTTGTTTGTCATCACCAAACTTTTGCTTCATTGATTCTAAACGTGGCGCCAATTCACGCATCTGCGCCATTGAACGGTAGCTTTTAGCTGATAGTGGATAGAATGCCGCTTTAATCAATAAAGTCAGCAGAATAATCGCCACACCCCAGTTATGCACTAAGCCATGAATGAGTGACAGCACCCAAAACAATGGTGAGGCTACCATTTTTAGCCAGCCGTAATCTACCGTGTACTCTAATCCTGGCGCGGTTTCTACTAAATCTTGCTTGGTTTGTGGGCCTGAATATAAGCGTGCTGGAACGATTAAACTCGCGCCTGGTGCAATGGTAGTTAATGTGCTTTTTGAACCAATTCTATAGATATGCTCATTAAGTTTTTCCGTATAAAACTCACGTGCTAAACCGTCTTTTGGAATCCATGCACTGACAAAGTAATGCTGCAACAAACCCACCCAACCATCGCTCGAAGTCACTTTGAGAGGCTCTTTAGCCATATCAGAAAATTTCAGTTTTTTGAATTTAGTTTCATTGGTAAAGTACGTGCCACCAGTAAATGTTGGCATTAATTTAGAGCCTTGATTAGACTCGTTATCATGCACAATTTGATAGTAAATAACAGGTGTAATAGCCGTTGCTGAGCCATTCTTGATTTCATAATTGACATCAATGGCGTACTTGTTGCGATGGAAGGTATAAATTTTATCCACTGTAACGCCATCATTACTAGCCCAGCTTAAACGCACCTCTAAAGTATCTTTACCTTCTTGCATTGCATAAGTGCTTGCAACAGAGGTGAATACAGCTTTATGTGATGGTAAATCTGTTCCGATTAAGCCAGTTTGCGCTACGTAAGTCATTGGCTTACCCGCATCATCAAGCAAAATAAAATTAGTTTGGATGTTTTCTGATGAGCGATGCTTAAGCAGTTCTAATTTACGTAAATCTCCGCCAGTCGTTTCAATATCTGCTTTATATAAATCTGTAGTCACGCTAATACGTTGACCTGTTAACAGCTTGTAATCGTTATCTACAGAGCTATTTACATTGGCAGCTGTTGCACTACCAGCTGCTTGATTTGATGGGCTAGCAGCAACTTGGCTGCTTTGCTGAATCACTTCTACAGGCGCATGTTGGCGCTGCCACGCATCCCACAACATCAAAATTGACATTGAAAATATAACAAAAAGAACTAGACGTCTTGTATCCATGATTTTGGGGGCAATCTTTAAAAATATTTTAATTGTTTAAGGTATGGGGTCATGTCCACCTGCGTGCCAAGGGTGGCAACGCAACAAGCGGCGAATCGTATAATAACTGCCGACTATAGCACCATGTTTATTAATTACTTCAATCGCATATTGTGAACAAGTAGGGTAAAACCGACATTGCTGACCAAAAAAAGGGCTTAAAAATAATTGGTAAGCTTTAATTAACCATATTAGTATACGCGCCATTATATTCATCACTAATTGTTAAAGGCTTTCATTTAGCTGAGTACTCACTTGCTGACTAATATTAACGCGCTGATTTAATTTAGCAATAAGTGAATCAAACTCTTGTTTTATTTGAATAAAGTCACCTTTATCAAACTTTTTTTGCACACGTATGATTAAATCTACGTGACAAATTTCATACTGATTTAATCTAAAAAACTCACGCAACACGCGTCGCATGTAATTTCTGCTTACTGCTAGCTTAGCGGTTTTTTTTCCAACAACCAAACCTAGACGAGGGCGTTGTAGCGTATTCGGCTGGTAATGCATTGCCAAATACTTCAAAGAAAAACGTTTGCGGAAATTAAAAACGGATGAAAAATCATCCGTTTTAATCATTTTGGCTTGTTTAACAAACCTATATGTTTGCACCATTATCTTTAACTAGTATTTTTAGGGTTGAACTAAAAACTATAATGTTGCAATGTAATATAAAAGCCCTAACGGACCTTAAAATTACAGACCTAGACGTTTACGACCTTTAGCGCGACGAGCTGCAATAACTGCGCGACCACCTTTAGTTGACATGCGAACTAAAAAGCCATGTGTGCGTGCGCGACGTGTTTTAGAAGGTTGATAAGTACGTTTCATGTAAATCTCCAACGAGCAAAGTGCTATAAAGGGCGCTATTAGACACGATAACCACCTATTTTGTCAACGTTTATTTAGTTTTGTAAAGTTTGCAATTGCCTGTGGATAAGTTAATGTAAACAAGCTAAAATGCAGTAGTTAATTCATGTGAAATTAATAGTTGTATTATATGATTATTAACAATAAAAACAAATAGTTACTAATAAAATAGAGTTACTCTTAACTACTGCCTAGGTATATCACGATAGATGGAAAATTTTTGGCCTACTTGTCTCAGTCGATTTGAACAAGAGCTCTCAACGCAACAATTTAACACCTGGATTAAGCCTCTATCTGCAGAAATAGAAGGTAATGCAGTGCGTTTGGTTGCGCCTAATCGTTTTGTGATGCAGTGGGTAAAAGAACGCTTTCTTAAAAAAATTGAACAATTTGCGCATGATTTAGAGTTGAGTAATATAAAAATTGATTTTGTAATCTCTGACTCCGATCAAAAAAGCGTACCTGAAAAACCAGTTTCTAAAGTCGAGCTTAGCAGTACTATTAATTTAATTGAAAATCAAATTAATAAAGCGACTTCAACTTCAAAAAGTATCAATAAAAAAAATAATGAATCGTCAAAGGTAAGTTCTGGTTTAAATGACTCGTTTAATTTTGAAAACTATGTCACAGGTCGCGCCAATCAATTAGCGCGTGCTGCAGCAATTCAAGTGGCAGAAAATCCAGGAACTGCCTACAACCCTTTGTTTATTTACGGTGGTGTGGGGCTTGGCAAGACGCATTTATTACAAGCGATTGGTAATGAGTTAAAAAAGAATAATCCTGACGCAAAAATCCGCTATCTGCACGCTGAACGCTATGTAACTGATGTGGTAAAGGCTTATGAACATAAAGCCTTCGACGAATTTAAACGCCAATATCACTCTCTGGATTTATTGTTAATTGATGATATTCAGTTTTTTGCTAAAAAAACGCGTACACAAGAAGAGTTTTTCTATGCATTTAACTCACTTATTGAAGCTAAAAAGCAAATTGTTATTACCTGTGATACTTATCCTAAAGAGATTATCGACGTTGATGAACGCTTACGCACCCGCTTTAGCTGGGGTCTAACTGTTGCAGTAGAGCCGCCAGAACTTGAAATGCGTGTGGCTATTCTATTAAAGAAAGCTGAAGCGGTTAATTTAAATCTGCCTGAAGATGTGGCTTTTTTTATTGCTAAGCAAATACGTTCTAGTGTACGTGAGCTAGAAGGTGCGCTTAATCGTATTATTGCGATGGCTAAGTTTACTGGTCACAGTATTGATGTACATTTAGCAAAAGATGCGCTTCGTGATTTAATAGCTGTGCGGGGCAGACAAGTGACGATGGAGAATATACAAAAAACCGTTGCTGATTATTACAAAATTAAAGTCGCTGAGATGTATAGCAAGAAACGTACGCGTAATTTTTCACGTCCTAGGCAGATTGCAATGGCGTTATCGCGTGAGTTGACTAATCATAGCTTTCCTGAAATTGGCGAGGCATTTGGTGGTAGGCACCACACCACAGTTATGCATGCGTGCGATGAAGTAGACTTGCTCAGACAAAACGACCCAACATTTACCCGTGATATTAGTTTTTTAGTACAAGTAATTAGAGATTAGAAATACCATTTTTTAAAAAAAGCTTATAAATTACACGTATTTAATTGTCGTTTATACAAATTTAAGTTATGAACTTTCTGTGGATAAAAGTAGGAAAAGGTTGTGTATTTGTGAATTACATTTTTTACTCAACAATTTATCCACAGTAGAATATACTTTTATCAATATAAAAAATTAGCTTTAACAGTATGATTTAATTAAAAAATAATCAGTTATCAACAGAAATTTGCAACATTATTATTGTTATTATTTATATATATATTATTTAGGTTATAAAGATGAATATACAAATCAACCGCGAAACCTTGTTAAAACCATTAACTTCAGTCACTAGTATTGTAGAAAAAAGACATACTCTACCAATATTATCTAATTTGTTATTAGAGGCTAAACAAAACAAAATTCATCTCACTGCTACAGATTTAGAAATGCAGATTTCCCTTTCAATAGAAAGTGCAACCACTGGTGATTTTTCAACAACAATATCAGCTAAAAAACTATTAGATATTTGTCGATCATTGCCAGAGAGTTCTGAAATCAATATGGCAACTAATGATAGCCGCATTACTTTAAAAGCTGGTAAAAGTAGATTTAATTTACAAACGCTACCTGCTGCAGATTATCCAGTGATGACAAAAACCCAAGGCGTAAGCACTATGGTAACAATTGGTCAGCGTCAATTAAAGGAATTGTTAAAGCAAGTTGAGTTTGCTATGGCGCAACAAGATATTCGTTATTACTTAAATGGCTTGTTATTTGAAGTGATTGCTAACCGTTTGAATATTGTAGGTACAGATGGCCATAGGCTAAGCTTTACTTCTACACAGCTTAAACAAAACTATGATAAACAAGATGTTATCTTGCCGCGCAAAACAGTGATTGAGTTGATTAAATTGCTAGACGATAGTGATGAAGATGTACAAATTGAATTAGCAAGCAACCAAGTAAATTTTAGTTTTAGTCATTTTAAACTCATCTCAAAAGTGATTGATGGTAAGTTCCCTGATTACAATCGTGTGATTCCAACAGGTCATCAAAACTCATTCACTACAGATAGAGTAGGGGTGTTGTTAGCAATGCAGCGTGCTTCTATCTTATCGAATGAGAAATACCGTGGTATTCGTATGGTGTTAAGTAATAATAATTTGAAGCTTATCAGCACGAATAGCGACCAAGAAGAAGCTGAGGAAGAATTAGAAATCAATTATTCTGGTGATTGTTTGGATATAGGATTTAACGTGACTTATTTAATTGATGTGTTAAATAACACCAGTAGTGAACAAGCCACTTTCTCGTTTGCCGATGCAAACAGCAGTTGTTTAATTACAGTACCTAATAATACTGATTACAAATACGTAGTCATGCCAATGCGCATATAAGCGCATGTTTCACGTGAAACACTAAATTAAACCCAAAGATATTTTTATAAAAAGACAAAAGCATGGCTGAAAATCAATCAGAACTAGAACCAAAACTATCACCAGTTTCGTCAGATTACGACTCATCGAGTATTAAAATTCTTGAGGGTTTAGATGCTGTACGTAAACGCCCAGGTATGTATATTGGCGATACCTCTGATGGTTCAGGCTTACACCATATGGTGTTTGAGGTGCTTGATAACGCGATTGATGAAGCTTTAGCGGGTCATTGTGATGATATTAAGGTCACTATACATTCGGATAACTCAATCAGTATCTCGGATAATGGTCGTGGTATTCCAACAGATATTAAAGATGATGATAAGCATGAGCCTAAACGCTCGGCTGCTGAAATTGTGATGACTGAGCTGCATGCAGGGGGTAAGTTTGACCAAAACTCATACAAGGTTTCAGGTGGTTTGCATGGTGTAGGTGTTTCTGTAGTGAATGCCTTATCTGATTGGTTGCGCTTAAAAATTTACCGTAAAGGTGAAGTGCATCAGATGGAGTTTCAGCGAGGTGTGGCAGTATCGCCGCTGGTGCAAACAGGCACAACAGAAAAACGTGGTACTGAAGTTCACTTTTTAGCTTCAATAGAAACATTTATACTGGTTGAATACCATTTTGAAATATTAGCTAAACGTATTCGAGAGTTATCTTTTTTAAACAATGGTGTAAAAATTGAGTTGGTAGATCAACGTACAGGTAAAAGTGAAAACTTTGCCTACTCAGGTGGCATTAAAGGTTTTGTGGAATACATGAACCGCACTAAAACCGTACTTCACCCAAAAACTTTTTATGCTATTGGTGAAAAAGACGGTATGACGATTGAAGTTGCTATGCAATGGAATGACTCATATACAGAAACCGTGCAGTGCTTTACAAATAACATCCCACAACGTGATGGTGGAACGCATTTAACTGGTCTTCGTACGGCCATGACGCGTACTTTGAATCAATATATCGAACAAAGTGATATTGCTAAAAAAGCCAAAGTAGAAACAACTGGCGATGATATGCGTGAAGGCATTTGCTGTGTGTTATCAGTTAAAGTACCTGACCCAAAATTCTCATCACAAACTAAAGATAAGTTAGTTTCAAGTGAAGTGCAACCAGTGGTATCAGAGGTTGTTTCTGCTAAATTAGCAGAGTTTTTAGCTGAAAATCCAGCAGATGCAAAAATTATAGTAGGTAAAATAGTTGATGCAGCTCGTGCGCGTGAGGCGGCGCGTAAAGCACGTGAAATAACACGCCGTAAGGGTGTGATGGATACCATGGGCTTACCAGGTAAATTAGCTGACTGCCAAGAGCGCGATCCAGCTAAATGTGAAATTTACCTAGTTGAGGGTGATTCTGCGGGTGGTTCAGCTAAACAAGGGCGTGACCGTAAGTTTCAAGCGATTCTGCCATTAAAAGGTAAGATTTTAAACGTAGAAAAAGCGCGTTTCGATAAATTATTAGGCTCGCAAGAAATTGCAACACTCATTACAGCACTTGGAACGAGTATTGGAAAAGCCGACTTCAATGCAGAAAAATTACGTTATCACCGTATTATTATCATGACCGATGCCGATGTAGATGGAGCGCACATTCGCACACTTTTACTGACGTTTTTCTACCGTCAAATGACAGAGTTAGTTGAACGTGGCCATATTTATATTGCCCAGCCACCTTTGTATAAAGTAAAACAAGGTAAGGATGAACGCTATTTAAAAGATCAACAAGAGCTAGATCAATATTTACTACAATCTGCCCTCAAAGGTGCCGAGCTAACCACTAAAACAGGTGCAGAAGTCATCACAGGCGCACCGTTAGCTGAAATTGCAAAACAAATGGTGCTGACAGAGGCTGTTATTCGCAGAATCTCAGCGCTTTATGACGAAAGCGTGTTGCGAGCTATGCAAGACTTGGGTGAAATGAGTTTAAGCACCAAAGAGACTACAGAGTTGGCAGCTGCTAAATTACGTCCGATATTAGGCGCTATTGGTAGTGATGTTATTGTGGGGTTTGATAAAGAAGCAGGCGCACATCGATTAGAAATTAATAAATATGTGCATGGCAACTTACAGTGTTGCGTAATTAATGCTGAGTTCTTAGGCTCAGGAGATTATCGTCAAATAAGCAAAATGTCTCATATGCTACAAGGTTTGCTGGGCGATGGCGCATTAATTAAACGTGGTGAAAAAGAACAAGCTATTACTACCTTCAAACAAGCGCTTGATTGGTTATTAGAAGAAGCGAAACACAATCTCAATATACAACGCTATAAAGGTTTGGGCGAGATGAATCCATCGCAGCTATGGGAAACCACAATGGATCCAACAGTGCGTCGTCTACTTAAAGTGCAGATTGACGATGCAATTGCAGCAGATGAAATATTTACTACATTAATGGGTGATCAAGTTGAACCCAGAAGAGCATTTATAGAAAGCAATGCTTTGGGTGTTGGTAACTTAGATATTTAATTTTTGCAAAAAATGGTTCGAAAGATTATAAACAACGAGCTAGAGCACTTCAATATTATTATTATTGGAGCTGGCCCTAGCGGCTTATCCGCTGCAGTTCAAGCAGCACATAACAATACACCCTATTTGTTGTTAGAGTCCGATCAAGCGGCTGCTAGTACTATTCGTAGCTATCTTCGTGGTAAATTAGTCATGGCTGAGCCGCGCGCGCTTCCATTGCGCAGTCAACTCCCATTTACGGCTTCGTTGCGTGAAGTTGTACTTCATACTTGGGAAAAAACGATCGCTGAACACAATATTAATATTCGTTATGGCGCTAAGGTTATAGGTATTAATCGTGGTACTTCTGCACTAGAAATTGAGTTGGCTGATGGTGGAAAACTAAGCGCAGATCATGTGGTTTTAGCAACTGGTGTACAAGGTAATTTGCGTAAATTAGTAATTCCTGGTGGTGATTTGCCGCAAATTCAATATCAATTAGATGACCCACAAGCTTATCAGGACGAAACGATAGTTGTAATCGGTGGTGGCGATAGTGCTGTAGAAAATGCATTAGCCTTAACAGGTCGCAATCAAATTATTATTTTAAATCGTGCAGAGGACTTTAGTAATTGTAAAGATATTAACCTTAGTCAATTGATGGATGCGCGTAAGCGAGGGGCATTAGATTGGTTGGTCGAAACGCGACCACAATCCATTCAAGCAAATGACAGAGGTGAGTTTCCAATTACAGTTTTTGCCAATACACCAAATGGTATTGAACGTATTCCTTGTAATAGAGTAATCGCTCGGCTAGGTGCATTACCTTCACGCCCACAGTTGGAAGCATTTGGCGTTGGTTTTTCAACGCCAGATCCTGCCGCACTTCCAGTACTTACTCCGCATTATGAATCCAGCGTACCAGGGTTGTATATTATTGGTTCGCTTGCAGGCTACCCGTTAATCAAGCAAGGTATCAATCAGGGCTATGAGGTCATTGAATATATCTTAGGTAATCAAGTAGAGCCAGCAGATACCGCATTACTTAGAGAAAAATTTGCAAGCTTTTGCAACGATCGTGGTGTTGATGATGTATTAGAAAAAATACGTAAAAGTGTGCCATTACTGGCAATGCTCAATACCTTGCAACTACGTGAGTTGATACTAGAAAGTAATATTTTGCAGCCTGCACCAGGCGATATTATCTTTAAGCGTAACGATTACAGCACAACCTTTTTCTTTATCGTAGAAGGTGAATTAGATGTTTTAATCGATGAGGATGATAAAACCGACGCTAAATTAAAAGCAGGACAGTTTTTTGGTGAAATGGCGCTTGTTTCAGGCCGACGCCGTGCTGGAACGGTAAGAGCCAGCACGCAATGTGTACTCATTGAAACGCCGCGCCGTGTAATGCAAAAACTAATTGAGTCTGTTCAGTCTATGCGTCGCATACTCAATGAGGTGGCTATTAAGTGGGTTGTTCACGTATGTATTGGGTTATCGCTATCTGAAGAAGAGCTCAATGATGTTGCAAGTCACGCTACATTAAAAACCTATGCTGCGGGTGAGGAGTTATTCCATGAAGGTGACGAAGCTGATGGACTTTACCTAATACAAAGTGGATCTGTGACGGTTTCACGCATGATAGGTGGCAAAGAAGTTGTTCTATTCTATGTTGCAGCTGGTAATTATGTGGGTGAAATGTCATTAGTGTCAGGTGAGCCACGCTATGCTACTGTGCAAGCAGCGGTTGCAACTGAGGCAGTGTTTATTGATGCTGCGCGCATGAATGACATCATAGCGCGCAATCCTGAAATACGTAGTGCGCTAGACGCACGTTATTTACAACATTTACAGGCCCATGAAAGTCGCCAACAGTTAGAGTCTACTTCTGATAGTAATGGGGCAACTTCAAATCAATCAACCCCTTCAAACTTAATCTCTTTCCTTATTCAGCAAGGCGTGGGAGAGGCAACTGATGTTTTATTAATCGATGAGTCGTTGTGCGTGCGTTGCAATCACTGCGAAGAAGCTTGTGCAGCTACGCATGGCGGTGCGACGCGTTTAGATAGAGATGCAGGGCCGATTTTTGCTAATATTCGCGTACCTACCTCTTGCCGTCATTGTGAGCATCCGCATTGCATGAAAGATTGCCCACCTGACGCTATTCATCGCGCGCCGCATGGTGAAGTTTATATCGATGATAGCTGTATAGGCTGTGGAAATTGCCAACAAAACTGTCCTTATGATGTGATTCAAATGGCGGTGATACAAGATCAACCAGAGCGAAGCTTGTGGCAAATGCTACTAGGTGTTCAACCTAAGACCATCCCCGTAGTTGATGGCGCCAAAGTCGCTGTTAAGTGTGATATGTGTAAAGATATTCCTGAGGGACCTGTCTGCGTGCGTGCTTGTCCTGTGGGCGCAGCATTGAGGGTGAATCCTGAAGAACTTCTAAATTATGCGGGTGGTCATTCAGCTGACGTTGCATTAAATAACTCGGTCGAAAACTAGTGAGAGTGATCTGATGCAGCGTAATAATATGTTCGATTATAAAAATTACCGCTATTTTAAAATAGCGGTAGTCATTATTTTTATCGCATTTGCAGCATACTTGTTATTTGAGCCAGCAGTCGGTCACTATGGTGGTAGTTGGTTGGGTTATGGTCTAGGTACCATATCGGCGTTAATGGTGTTTTGGATGGCTTGGTATGGAATACGTAAACGACGTTATCGAAGTGGTGGTAGCACGCAAGGTTGGTTGTCTGCACATATTTACTTAGGAACAGCACTTACAGTCATTGTTACGCTACATAGTGGATTTCATTTTGGTATTAATATTCACACTCTTACCTATGCACTTTTGTTAGTGGTGGTCGCTAGTGGATTTTTTGGCAATTATGCTTATATGATTTATCCACGCCAAATGACAGAAAATATGGGCGAAGATAGCTTAGATGGTTTGCTGCTACGCATAGCAGAAACTGATAAATTAGCGCGTCAAATTGCCTTAATTATGCCAGACGAGATTAACTTTACGGTTGATCATGCTTGTAGAGAAACCTATATAGGCAACAGTTTATTAGAGCAACTCAGAGGCTATCAACCTGATTGCCCAACTGAACAGGCTGTACAAAAGCTAACAGTGATGGGCAATGATTTGTCTGTTGAGAAGCGTAAATTATATCGCGAACTCTACTCCATCATGGTAAGGCGTCAATCATTAGTTAAAAGAGCGCGTCAGGATTTGATGTATCGCGCTCGCCTGGGGTTTTGGTTGTATTTTCACGTACCCTTCGCAGTGGCATTAATTGCAGCAATGCTAGCGCATATCGCTGCCGTATTTTTGTATTGGTAAAGCATGATTAATTGTCTTTTAATCAAGATTTCTTATAACAAGCGCAATCTGCCTGTGCGCAGTTACCGCACACTCACAGCAGAAGAGTTAGCAATAGGTCGTGGTGCTGAATGCAATATCCATTTATTAGATCCACGCCTAGCAATGCACCATGCGGTGATCAAACGCTTAGATGATGGTCTGTTATATTTGGTTTCAATCAATGGCGAGTTAGAAGTTGATGGTGCAATATTAACAAAAATTGCACTAACAAATGGTCAGCAAGTTACTATCGGCCCTTATTTATTGACGGTAGAGCCAGCGCCGCCAGATGTCAATATTGCGGTTTCTTTGTTGTTATCACACCGACTACCAGATGATTTTCAAGATATTAAAGCACGCACACATCAGCCGCTTCAAGGCGCTTCAGCATTTAAACGTAAGCTTGCACTTTGGATGGCAGCTTTTATTGCCTTAATATTTATGGCGTTACCATTAGCGCAAAATTTAATTCCAAAATTACAGGCCACAATGGTAAGCTGGCCTTTAGGTTTTGATCGAGTGTGGAGTCCAGGGCATATATCAAATGCGCATCAACATTTTGGTTCACAGTGCTTTAATTGTCATGAAAGGTTGACACAAAAAGTCACAGACCAAGCCTGCATAAAATGCCATCAAGATACTACCCCACATATTGCAGATGCTGCTTTACAGAAGAAAGTTTTTAATAAAATAGCATTATTCTCAGACGGTACGCATTGTGCTGAGTGCCACCGTGAGCATAAAGCGCCATATCCTTTGGCGCGTCAAGATAACGGAATGTGCGTGAAATGTCATGGAGATATTAAGTCGGTAGATGCTAAAACTAAACTACCTAATGTACATGATTTTGACCAAGATCACCCCGCATTCAAGCTCACTTTTTTAAGAAACGGGAAAGATTTAGAGCGAATTCCGCAAACAGATACAGCGCGTTTGATAGAAAAATCGGGACTTAAATTTCCTCACTTACAACATTTTGGTAAAGTGCAAGGCCCTAATGGAGTATGGGATGTACGCGAATTAACATGCACAAATTGTCATCAGCAAGAAGGTAAAGAAATGCGCTTTAAACCAGTGTCTTTTGAGCGTGATTGCCGTAGTTGCCATGTCAGCGAGCTAAAGCTGGGGCCGCCTGAAGCTATTATCACTGTTCCGCATGGCTCAGAGCAGAATGTAATTAATGCCTTAAAAGCACAAGCGCCCGATAAATTTTCAGCCTATTCTGAATCACTTAAAGTGGATGGATGTGCTTATTGTCACGAAATGCAAGTACCTAAAAAAGGTGACGTTTTGCCATGGCAAATTACACCGTTGAGCATCAATCAGGATTGGTTTAGCAAAGCACACTTTAATCATGCTTCGCATCGCACTCAAAAATGTCAATCTTGTCATAATGTAGAGGCGTCAGAAAGTAGTGAAGATGTTGCGATGCCAGATAGAAAGTCTTGCTTACGCTGTCATTCTGGCAATAGTCCAAAATCTAAACGTATCGCTAGTACATGCATGTCATGTCATGAGTTTCATGGCGCTCATGCTAATATTTTAATGAAAAATCAAGCAATCGTTCTTCAGCAAGTAGAGGCCATTAATCGTAAATAGGTTTACTGCTAAGCTAATTAAAGGTCTGCTGAACATTATTAACACCAATCAGGATTAGGGATTTCAGCAAAAACTTTTCTTAAGCCCTCACCCCAATGCTTACGTACAGCAAGAAAGTAAGGATCATCTTTGGCCACACGGTGGCTAAAGTCTATCGTGAATTTATCGCTTCTATAAATCAATACATCAACAGGCAAATCTACGGATACGTTACTGCGAATGGTAGAGTCAAACGAAATTAGTACGCATTTAAGCGCGTCTTCTAGACTGCATTTATAATTTATTACACGGTCTAAAATTGGTTTGCCATACTTTGTTTCACCAATCTGAAAGTAAGGTGTTTCTTGGCTTGCTTCAATAAAGTTACCTGCCGAATATATATTAAATAGTCTTGGTTTTTCGCCTGCAATTTGCCCTGCAAACAGCACAGAAATATTAAAGTCGGTATTGTGATGGCGTAAATGTTCGGCATCTTCTTTATGCACAGTGCGTATAGCATCACCAACAATGCGCGCTGCATCAAACATGCTTTTCACATTTAGCAAGTTCAGCTCTGCATTTGCGGCAATATCTTTATGTAAATGCTGTAAAACCGCTTGAGTAATCGCCAAGTTACCAGCTGTTAGCATCACAATAGAACGCTCACCTGGCACTTCAAAAGTAGTCATTTTAGGAAAAGTAGCTACTTGGTCAACACCCGCATTGGTGCGGGTATCAGACGCCATAACTAACCCAGATTCTAGTAGTATTCCAACACAATAAGTCATATATGCAACTTGATAAATAAAGCATTCATCATAACTTTTTAATGAATAAACAAGCAACTTGTTTGCGTTGTAAATAGCGTTAAATCAGGCGCCATTGAGGGGCTGCTAGGGATTTACTTGTTAAAAAGTACATCTGTTGATGCAACTTACCCACTGAACCGAATTTAAGCTTAAAATATGCTTAGGTTTTTGAGATTACACATGGCAACTTTAAATCAATACTCACAGGTTACAATGGCTAACACTTGGTTAGGTAGTGTGGCTGGCTACTCTGCGGGCGCAAGCATGTTGGATGAAATGCTCGATCAATCTGGCAAGGTGCGTCCGCATTGGGCATATTATATTCAAGCCCTACAAAAACTAGGGCCAGCTGAAGTGAGCTTAAGGCAGAATGAAATTCACAAGTTACTCCGCGAGAATGGCGTCACTTACAATGTGTATGGTGACCCTGACGGTAGCAGTCGGCCTTGGCAGTTAGATTCCGTGCCACTGCTGCTTGCTAATGAAGAGTGGCGAGATATTGAGCAGGGTCTGCTTGAGCGTGCAGAACTGCTGAACTTGATTCTGACGGATATTTACGGGTCACGTGAGCTTATTAGGCAAGGTTTGTTACCGAGTGATATGTTGTTTAACCATAGTGGCTTTTTGCGTGCTTGTGACAAAGTTAAAATCCCTGGTAAACATCAACTGGTGCTTTATGCGGCTGATTTAGCGCGTGGCCCCGATAATCGGATGTGGGTGATTGGAGATCGTACCCAAGCTCCTTCTGGGGCTGGCTATGCCTTGGAAAACAGGCTGGCGATGTCGCGTGTGTTCCCTAATATCTTTCGCGACACACAAGTACAACGATTAGATGGTTTTTTTCAATCGTTGCGTCATGGTATGCAAGAAATTGCGCCACAAAATTCTGATACACCTAGAGTGGTTGTGCTTACGCCAGGGCCATTCAATGAAACCTTTTTTGAGCATGCTTATTTAGCTTCCCATTTAGGCTACCCCTTGGTTCAGGGCGATGACCTGACCGTGCGTGATGGCTTTGTCTGGTTGAAATCACTTAACGGTTTGCAGCGTGTTGATGTGATTATGCGCCGTATGGACGATGTTTTTTGTGATCCACTCGAGTTGCGTGATGATTCACGCTTAGGTATTCCAGGTTTGCTAGAAGTAGCGCGCAGAGGCAATGTGACAATTGCCAACCCCTTAGGCAGCGGCATATTAGAAAGCCCGGGATTATTGCCGTTTTTACCAAAAATAGCCGAATACTTTTTAGGCAAATCGCTACGCTTGCCTAGCGCCGCCACATGGTGGTGTGGTCAGCCAAAAGAGTTAGATTATGTGCTGAACAATCTGGATAAATTGGTGATTAAACATATATGCCGTGGTGCCATGACCTCGTTTTTTGGTAGTCAGTTGAATCAACAACAAATCGCTTATTGGCGTGACCGTATTCGCGCTACGCCAGCATTGTTTGTTGGCCAAGAGCATGAAATATTTTCTACAGCGCCATCAATGGTGGATGGTCACTTAGAGCCGCGTCAATCACTGATGCGCTGCTTTATGGTTGCCCAAGAGCGCGGCTATAGCCTAATGCCAGGTAGCCTTACACGCAGCGCTACACAAACGGGTGATGTGCTGGTTTCAAATCAACTAGGCGCCATGAGTAAAGACACGTGGATAGTGGGTGGCAATAGCTCGCAACAAACCAATAAAACAACAAACAGACCCAATGAGCCAGTTGGCAACAGTTACAGCAGCACACTTTCTAGCCGCGTTGCTGAAAACCTATTTTGGGTAGGGCGTTACGCGGAGCGCACTGAAGGCAGCATTCGCTTACTGCGAACTACGGTTAAAAAGCTTTATATCAATCCAGACAATAGTAATGTGCATTTTCAACATAGTTTGCATACTATTTTGCGCGGCCTGACCAACATTACCAATACTTACCCAGGTTTTTTAGCTGATTCGGATAGTGAAAATGTAACCGTATTACTGCAAACACCAGACGCCGAACTACTGTCACTAATGTTAGATGAAGAAAAAATTGGTAGTATTGCCAATAATCAGCGCAGCTTGGTGCAGGCAGGGTACACAGTGCGTAATTTGTGGTCATCAGATACATGGCGGGTGATGGACGAAATTAAGTCGCACTTAGAACAATCGCAGCAACTCACTGAATCTACGCTGTGGAATATTCAAGAGCACATGGATAGATTAATTACCGCGTTATCAGCATTCAGTGGCTTGATTATGGAAAGCATGACGCGTGGTAATGGCTGGCTGTTTTTAGATATAGGCCGTCGTTTAGAGCGTGCTTTGTTGCTTATTTCGCTGTTACGTAGCAGCTTCTCAACCGCGCAAGCTTCAGGTACAGAGCAACTATTGATGGAATCATTGCTGGAAACCAGTGATAACCTGATTTGTTACCGCGAACATTATCGCAACAGTATTGAGCTACCTTCATTTATTGAGTTATTGATGCTAGATAAAAATAATCCACGCTCTTTAGCCTATCAATTTAATCGCATTCAAGAACACGTTAGCAAAATGCCGAAAAAGCAAAGCAATGCACAGCTAAGTGTAGAAGAGCGCCTGATATTAGAAGCTTGTGGCCTGTTAGATTTAACCAATTTAAACGACTTGATTAAAACCACACAAGGACACGTGCGTGATAATTTAGATCAAACACTAAGCCGCTTGTATTATTTAATCGCTACATTATCCGACAGTATTACTGCGACCTATTTCAAACACGGGCAATTGCAACACTCTCTTAACGAAGTCAGGTCAGCTTAGCAAAATTCAACATGCACTATAAAATCACCCATATCACCAAGTACGATTACACAGATAAAGTTTCACTGTCATACAGCGAAGCGCGCTTAATGCCAAGAAACTGCAAGAATCAACAAGTGATTTCATCTACGCTAGAGATAGAACCTTACGCGGCTGACTTTCGTATTCACGAAGACTTCTTTGGTAATCATGTGGCGTATTTTTCAATACAGCAAGCCCACAATGTTTTCACCATTACTGCCGTAAGCGAAGTTCAACTGCAAGAAAACTCCGCTCAACTAGACTTTTATCAGGGCTACACGTGGGAAGAAGTACGCAATATGTTGGCGCAACAACAGTATTTTTCACCACAATCGGCAGAAACGCTAGAAGCCCGCCAATATACGCTAGACTCACCACTCGTTGCTGTGAGTGAAGAGCTAGCTGCATATGCGCAACCCTCATTCACACCAGGCAGGTTAATCACCGATGCAGTCAATGATTTAATGCAACGCATTTATCACGACTTTACCTTTGACCCAGACTTTACCACCCTTGCCACGCCACTTGCCGCCGTGCTAGAACACAGAAGAGGCGTTTGTCAGGATTTTGCACACCTAGCAATTGGCTGCATGCGTTCAGTAGGGTTAGCCGCTAGATACGTCAGCGGCTACATCGAAACGCTACCACCCGCAGGCGAGGCTAAACTAATCGGCGCTGATGCCTCACATGCTTGGTTTTCTGTCTATGTGCCAGAACAAGGCTGGATAGACTTTGACCCCACCAACAATCAAATGCCCAACACGCAGCACATTACACTAGGCTGGGGGCGCGACTACGCCGATATTACCCCACTCAAAGGCGTGATATTTGGCGGCCAACAACATGAGTTGGATGTTTCAGTGCATGTAGAGTGTTTGATGGATTAAGCTATTTTTTTGTAGTGTGTGCAAGATAAAGTATTTTGCCTATCCTACTTAGGCTTTTCAATAATAGACGCTCATAGTGTGCCTCAAGCACTTACCATACGCATTCTGTCAATTTTCTCGATGACCGCCTGATAGAGATCATGGTCGGAATCGGGGTTATTACGATCTGGATGGTTGACACTACGGATCTTTTTCAAATGAGTCAAATCATCAGGTAAATCATGTACCTTGGTAACTCGGTCACCATTTTTGACCATTATCCGCTGAAGTTCAGCCTCTGCTTCTACTCGTGTGTCATAAAGTATCTTACTGCCAATCCGCCAGATATCCTGATTTTTACGTGGGGATAGTTTTTCCTTACCATCGAACCAGAACCATTTGCCAGTATCGGAATCTTGTTCAAAATGAATAGTGGTGATCACGTAGGTATAATTTGGAGGTTCAATTTCTTTGGTAAATTGCTTGATGATTTTGGGAACCATCTCCACAGTTACAACGTAATATCCACCTGCCTCATGAGGATTGAATGCACTAATATGGGTTGAAGCAGGCAGGTAGCCGTTATTTGCTGAACTCATTTCAGCCATCTTGGCAAGCGCTCTGCGTTGTGCGTTGGTCATTGATATTGCTCCTTAATTTTGTAAATAAGCACGCTGAATAAACAAATCACTTTTGATGATTTCTGCTTGACCTTGATAAACTTGTGGTTTGTGTCCTCCCTTTAATAGGGTTTAAGAAATCCAACACCAAGTAGAGGAATTGCAGATATCAAAAACAGAAAAGAAAGTAACTGTTGGCAAGCTAAAGTTAACTGAGATGCTTGCTACTAATGGCCGTAGCAAGAAACAAGCTCAGAAAGCTATGAATGATGTGTTGTCTGCGATCATTGATGTATTAGCAAAAGGCAGTGATTTGAATATCATAGGTTTAGGTAAATTCAAAGTAACGCATCAACCGCTTACGATGGCCGTAATCCTAAAAATGGCGAAAATTGAAAATTGCCGCTAGTAATCACATTAGCTTTTCATGTAGGTGCATCTCTTAAATCTGTAGTAATAAATCGCTCTTATACTGCGTGAAAGCCCTCATAACAGTACTTCTTAAACATTGTTGCGCATTATACGCAAAAAGCAGCTCATGATTGTAAGTATTGAAGCTCCTGTAAATACACAAAATCGCCACTCTACCTTACAATTACTGTTTTGGAGGCACAAATGTTCACATAGGACGGCGGTTTCAACCTGTATTGCGCAAGCCTGCTGCAATGCCATTAATAGTTAAATGAATCGCACGCTTCACTAGCACGTCAGTTTCACCACTTCTGTGTCTTTTAATGAGTGCGACTTGTAGGTGGTTGAGTGGGTCTAGGTAGGGGAGTCGGTTTTTAATGGAGTTGGCTAATGTGGGGTTGTTGGTGAGGCGCTCGGTGTTTTGTAGAATTAAGTTGAGTGCTTGGTTAGTGAGCGCATGCTCTTTTTGTATGCGTTCAAAAACGGTAGTTCTGAGTATTTCATCTTGCACTAATTCAGAATAGCAGGCGGCTATTGTGAGGTCTGTTTTGGCTAACATCATGTCCATATTGGAGATGAGAGTTTTGAATAAAGGCCATGCATCTAGCATGTCTCTTAACACATGGATGCGCTGCTCCTTGTCAGTTTCGTCCTTACTTGCGCTTAAATAGTCATTGATAGCGCTGCCAAAGCCATACCAGCCCGGAAGCAATAGTCTACATTGCCCCCATGAAAAGCCCCATGGAATAGCGCGTAAGTCTTCAATGCACTGTGTAGATTTACGCGAAGCTGGGCGGCTGCCTAAATTTAAATCGGCAATTTCTGAAATAGGGGTTGAGCTGAAAAAGTATTCTGCAAATCTTGGTGTTTCATAGACTAAATTTCGGTATGCTTGTATGGCGCTGGCTGACAGCTGATCCATCAACATTTCATAAGCTCTGCGCTGTGTTTGTGGTAGCTGATCTTGCGGAAATAGCGAGGCATCGATGGTCGCAGCGACAAAGGCTTCTAAATTGCGTCTTGCCACTTTGGGGTCTGAGAATTTATTGGCGATAATTTCGCCTTGCTCCGTCAAGCGTATTTGCCCTGCTACAGTGCCGAGCGGCTGCGCCATAATGGCCTGATAGGTTGGGCCACCACCACGGCCAACCGCGCCACCACGACCGTGGAATAAACGTAATCGGACGTCGGCCTGACTGAATAGCTCAACTAAATAGACTTCGGCTTTGTATAGCTCCCAGTTTGAAGTTAAGAATCCGCCATCTTTATTACTATCAGAATAGCCAAGCATGATTTCTTGCTCATTGCCTTGGTGGCGAATCAAATGGCGTATGCCTAGCAAGCTTAGCCATTCACTCATAATTTTTGGCGCGTTGCGTAAATCTTCAATGGTTTCAAATAAGGGTACGATATTGAGTTCCATCTCTACGCTGGCTGAACCCCACGTACCGCGCAGCAAGCCTGCCTCTTTTTGTAGCAAAGCCACTTCAAGCAGGTCAGACATGGTTTCAGTGTGCGATATAATGTAATGGCGCACCGTACGATTGCCAAATTTTGCGCGTACTTCTCGCGCTTTTCTAATTACATTCATTTCTGTTTGCAGCAAGTCTGAGTATTTTTGAAAAGGTGAGAACAGCAAACGCGGTTGCCTGAGCTCTTCTAGCAGGATATTTACTTTTTCTGTTTCGTTAAGTGCCGCATAGTCAAAACTGTAGCCCGCATTCGAAAATAATTCTTTTAGTACGGCTTCATGCACGTCTGAGCTTTGTCTTAAATCGATCGTGGCTAAATGAAAACCAAAGGTTTCAACCGCCTTAATCAGCTTGCCCAGTCTTGGATAAACCAATAATTCACCATGATTTTCAATCAAGGAGTTGGCAATGATATTTAGATCAGCTAGTAGCTCATCTGCACCAATGTAAGGTGTTAAGTTATCAGCCACGTTAGTTTCAATATGCAGACTAGCTTCGCTACCGATTAAACTTTGAAAGCTTAATGACAAGCGGCCCATGACTGCCATGATGGCAAGCCGATACGGCTCATCTTGTCGATGCGGCGATTGATCTTGCGAGGTGCTAGCTAAATCTAGCAAGGCTTGTGAAACTTTTACTAAGCGTGTGGTAGGCGTGAGCTCTTTGCGCAAGCTGCTGATTTCACGTAAATAATGCTCAAACGCCACAGTGGATTGTTGTATGGCCGCCAAGTTTAGCGTGGCGGCGTTAACGTTTGGGTTACCATCGCGGTCGCCACCAATCCAGCTGCCCATCTGCAAAAAGCTTGGTAATTGATAGCGCTCGTTACCTGTCTTGCCAAACAGGTCGCCAATATCTTGCTCTAAATCTTGCAATAGCTCAGGAATTGCATCGAGCAAACTCAGGCGATAGTAGGAAAGCGCGTTGTCAATTTCGTTGTTGACCGTGAGTTTGTCAAAACGTAACATTCTAGTTTGCCACAAAGCCGTCACTGCCGCGTAGAGCATACGTGAGTTTTTCTCGGTTTCTTGGCGCGACAACAGTTGCGCTTTATTCGCGAGTAATGATGAAATGACATGCTCAGTGTCTAGTAAGCTTTTTCTTTGTACTTCCGTTGGGTGCGCAGTGAGTACTGGCGAAATTAACGCCGATTTAAAAAAATCATCAATTTGTTTTAATGTTAACTTTTCATCTTTGAAAGAGCGCATGGAGTTAGCCACGCTTCCAGGCGCCTCTAAGTTTTCTTCTATGCGGTATTGGTAATTACTGTAAAGGTCTTCAGCAATATTCACTAAGTGTTTGAAGTAGCTAAATGCTCTAGCCACTGCAATGGTTTGGTTGTTGGTAAGTTCTTTTAATAAGCCATCGAGCTTGTGGGTAAATTCTTTATCACCTTCGCGATGAAATTTCACGGCAGATTGACGAATCGCCTCGATGGCCTCAAAGGTTTTTTCGCCTTCGTTATCTTTAATCACTTCGCCTAGAATGCGCCCAAGGTAACGAATATTTTCTTTTAGCGCTGTTTCTGCAGGCGTCATCGGTGCATTCATTTTCATTACCCCCAACAAAACATATTCAACGGTTTAATTTAATAGAGTGCTGATTGATATTTAAGCTAATTCGCATGCCATCTTAAATCTAGCGTGAATGGATAGTCACGATTGATTAATTCAGTTGGCGGCTCCATCTGCTTCACTGCTTTATTGGCGGATTTCTTCGGCGATTTGATATTACCTGGTGTATGCTCAAGCACCGTAAAACGGCTCACGCGGCGGCCTTCCGCCTCGTAAGCATTGACTGGCAAGGTGTCATAGTTACGGCCGCCCGGATGCGTCACATGATAAGTACAGCCGGCAATAGAGCGCCCATTCCATGTGTCAACCACATCAAATACCAAAGGTGCTTGTACGCCTATACTTGGGTGTAATGCAGAAGGCGGATTCCAAGCGCGGTAACGTACACCTGCGACCATTTCACCTTGTGTGCCAGTGTCACGCAGCGGTACACGACGACCGTTGCAGGTAATCACATAGCGCTCCCCCGTGATGCCTGTAAGTTTGACTTGCAAGCGTTCAACAGAAGAATCGACATATCTAGCGGTGCCACCGCTAGTGATTTCTTCGCCCAATACATGCCAAGGCTCAATCGCGGTTCTGAGCTCTAGTTGTAAGTCTTGAATTTCTAAGGTGCCACAACGTGGAAAGCGGAATTCAATAAACGGCGCAAACCAGTCTTTAGAAAACGCATAGCCTGCGGCTTGTAAATCTTGCGCGACATCTTCAATATCGCGTGCAATAAAGTGTGGCAGCATAAAGCGATCATGTAACTGTGTGCCCCAACGTACCAGTGGTTTTTTGTAGGGTTCTTTCCAGAATCTGGCCACTAAAGCGCGCAACAACAGCATTTGCACTAAGCTCATTTGCGCATGTGGCGGCATTTCGAAGGCGCGTAATTCCAATAAACCTAGGCGACCAGTATCAGATCCTGGCGCATAAAGTTTATCAATACAGAATTCACTGCGATGCGTATTGCCTGTCATATCCACCAGCAAATTGCGCAATAAGCGATCTACCAACCACGGGGCTGGCACTTCACCATCTGGCATTTGCTGGAAAGCAATTTCTAGCTCGTACAAGCTATCGTTACGCGCTTCATCGACGCGAGGAGCCTGGCTAGTTGGGCCAATAAACAAGCCTGAAAACAGGTATGACAATGAAGGGTGATGCTGCCAATAAGTAATCAAGCTGCGTAGTAAATCAGGGCGGCGCAAAATTGGGCTGTCCGCTGGTGTAATGCCGCCAAGTGTGACGTGATTACCACCACCAGTGCCAGTATGACGACCATCTAGCATGAATTTTTCAGAGCCTAGTCTGGTTAAACGTGCTTGTTCGTAGAGCGTGGTTGTATTGTGAACCAAAGCATCCCAACTAGCGGCAGGGTGAATATTGACTTCAATCACACCAGGGTCAGGCGTGACAGGTAAGCGTGTTAGACGTAAGTCGTGAGGCGGTTGATAGCCCTCAATCACCACAGGCATTGTTAATGCGCTGGCTGTTGCCTCAATGGAGGCAATGATGTCTAAATAATGCTCTAGCGTATGAGTTGGTGGTAGAAAAACATGTAAGCGTCCACCTCTAGTTTCTATGCACAACGCGGTATGTGGCGTGAACTCCGGGTCGGTTGGAGCCATGTCTTTACCATCAGCCTCATCATCCACCATATCCATTTCATTGTTATGTGTGTTCTCTTTGGTGAATTTGCTATAACGACGGCTCAGTTCAGAATCAATATCGGCTAGTGGTTCTACCGCTTCATACAGACTGCGCTCGTGTTCATGGTCGCGTTCTTCAAACGCGATCCAAGGTAGCGAGTTTAACGGTAAGCGTAAACCCATGGCTGAATCGCCTGGTGCGAGAAACATCTCACCGCGTCTAAACTCCCAAGCACTGCTGCTCCATGCGCTACGTTGATAACTCCAATGCAACGGTAACAGATAGCCGACAGGCGCACCTAAATCACCCATGAGCACCTTTGTCAGGCGCTTGCGTTCTAAATCATCTTTCAAGTCTGATTTGAGCGGGTTTAAATTGTTGGGCACTAAGCCCTCGGCTAACAAGTAGTAAAGCGGGTCTTCATACCCTGCACAAATATGGCTGCCTTTTAGGCCAAGTCGTCTCGAAAGGTCGCGAATGAAAGTGTCAGCATGCTCACGATTAAAACAATAGTCTTTGTTTTCATCGGCCAATAGCGCGGGGTTACGCCAAACTGGTTTACCATCTTTACGCCAAAAGCAAGCGAGCTGCCAGCGCGGTAACGGTTCACCTGGGTACCATTTACCTTGACCAAAATACAGCAAGCCACCCGGTGCAAAGCTATCGCGTAAGCGTCTTACCAGCTCACCTGCCAGTTTGCGTTTTTCCACACCATCTGCATCAATATTCCATTCTGGCGCGTCCATATTATCGATGGAGATAAATGTAGGCTCGCCACCCATGGTGAGGCGCACATCAGCTGCTTCTAGTTCCGTATCTATCTTTTGCCCAAGCGCGTTAATTTCAATCCATTGTTCCTCGCTATACGGTTTCGTGACGCGTGGATCTTCATGAATACGGGTCACACTGTTGCTAAAACTAAATTCAATATTGGCTTGACCCGTATAGCCACCAGTGACAGGTGCTGCACTGACAAAATCGGCCGTGCAAGCGAGTGGAATATGGCCTTCACCAGCGAGTAAGCCAGAAGTCGCATCTAAGCCTATCCAGCCAGCGCCAGGAATATATACTTCAGCCCATGCATGCAGGTCGGTAAAGTCGACTTCGGTACCTGATGGGCCGTCCAAAGATTTTACATCTGCAGTGATCTGCACCAAATAGCCTGAAACGAATCGAGCTGCCAAGCCCGTATGGCGCATGGCTTGCACTAGCAACCAAGCAGAGTCACGACAAGAGCCTAATTTTTTGTCTAAGGTTTCTTCGCAAGTTTGAACGCCTACTTCCATGCGAATGGAGTAGTTAATCGATTGATTGACGCGCTGATTTAAGTACACCAGAAAATCTACAATAGCCTTTTTACCAGTATCAATCTCAGCTAACCAAGCTTTAAGTAAAGGACCGTGTTCACGCACTTCTAAGTATGGCGCAAGCTCTTTAAGTAGTTGTTCTGGATAAGCAAATGGATAACTCTCTGCGTATTCTTCTAAAAAGAAATCGAAGGGATTAATTACCGTCATTTCTGCAATCAAATCGACCTCAATGGAAAGTTCGGTCGATTTCTCTGGAAATACCACACGCGCTAGATAGTTACCAAATGGATCTTGCTGCCAACTAATAAAATGATTTTCAGGTAGTATTTTTAGTGAGTAAGCACTCACAGGCGTGCGCGAGTGTGCTGCTGGTCGCAGGCGGAAAACATGCGGCGCAAGTTGCACAGGGTTATCATAGTGATAGGCCGTTTTATGGTGGAGCGCGACTCGAATAGTCATTAATGTGTCACCTTCTGTTGAGTCGTTATCATTGCAGTTTTAGCTAAGAGGCTCTAGCCACGACGTCTTAGCCAAGTATTTAGCTAGCACTTTCAGCTTGTAATAAGCGTAAGTTTTCTTCAACGCCCGCCGCTTCAGTCAGTTCGGCAACGTTTTGTTTAGTGAAAAATCCATCAAAATCGCCAAAGCGTTGTACATATTCAATGATGAGCGAGGAGTGTTCTGAAGCGCTGGAGAAAATCTGTTTCAGACCTTCTTCGCGCGAGCCAATCACATCTAATAAGAAATCTTTGCCTTTTTCTCTAATCGCATCAACCACATAATCAATATTAATCTGACCATTGGTTTCGCCATCTGCCACTCCCAGTGCAATGTGGTGCAAACGCGGACCATAATTGCGAACAAAATTTTCTGTAGGAGATGGCAAGCCAACTAAGTGATTGACGAAATAAGGATGATTAGCCGCCGTGAAAACCTTAGCCGGGCTTTTTTGCTCATTATTGTAGTGTGCACTTTTAGTGACATTGGTCGAAGAGTTCTGGCTTGCAATATCGTATGAACCCCAGTAGTAATAGCTGGAAAGCGTGAGATACTCGAGTATCGCCACTTCACGATTCTGGCTATAAATACGCGTTGCCAAGTGGTCAATTGGTAAAATCAGCTTATCTAAACCCAATTTGGCTTGCGTTTCTTTGGCTTCCCGATAACCACGATTCACATCTTCATGAATCACACTTACGCCCAGCGCATAAATACGAATATCACCGACTGGCCGCTCCCAATACCCAACAATGTTGTGCGTGTAGGGTGATGGTTTGACGATGGACATATTGCCTGGTAATTCTAACTTGCGAATTTGGTCTTGATTGAAAAAGCGAATATCGCGCGCTTTTTGTAACTCAACCACTTCATGCTGATTGGTAACACGGAAAATTTCGCCCATATAGCGCGAATTTGGCTTGTGTGCGCCTATTGGGTAAACATCATTCAAACTGCGGAAAATGCCGTGTATGTTTGGGTCCCGTACTTCTCGAATAATCACATCTGGCGAATTCATATCAATGCGCAACACATGTGTCCAGTGTGATTCTGATTCTAGCGTGACTAAGTAATGATACGGCGTCATCAATGCTAACTCGCTGATGTAAGCCACTGAGCAGCCTGGCTCAACAGTAATCATCATGGCATCAATTTCATGCACCATGTCAGTTAAGCCGATGCGGTCTCTATCTTCCAATAGCTTGGGTAGAAATTCTTCAAACCAAGGTGAATTAACCTTGTCGCCATGACGTTGGTGTTGCAATGAGTTCATTAAGACATCCGAATAGTAAAATTAGTTAGAGTATTTCAAACGCTTATACCGCTATTAACTTTGGCTTTGATGAAATGCTGGCTCTACTTCATCGTCATTAGTCGCTTCACTACTTGTTGTATTGGTAGTGGGCGCATTGAGGTATGCTCGCTGGATCTCAAGGCCTAGGCGGTTGTTGTGTCTGAGGAATGCTTCTAAAAATTCGTGTAAGCCACCTCGGTAAATGTCTTCAATACGCCCATAATGTAATGAAGAATGCATTTCACCAGCCAAGCGCTTACATTCAAGACCTGCGTCACCCGTCAGTTGGTCGAGTATCGTGGTCAGTTCATCCATGCAAGCATGTAGTGAACGCGGCATATCGCGACGTAAAACTAGCAGCTCGGCTACCCGCAATGGCATCACCGCATCACGATAAACCTTTAAGTAAGCCTCATACGCGCTTGCAGAACGCAACAGTGCGCTCCATTCGTAATAATCTACAGCACCACCTACATCACTCGCTGAGGGTAACAAGAGGTGATATTTGACATCGAGTAAGCGTGCCATATCATCGGCGCGCTCGATAAACCCACCTAAACGTGTGAAACGGAAGCCATCATCACGTAACATCGTGCCGTAAGTCACACCACGGAATAGGTGCGAGCGTGATTTCACCCAGTCGCAGAATTCTGACAATCCACTGTCTAAAATCAGCTTCTTATCCATTTGCTGAAATTCTAGCCACAAGCTATTGATGTTTTCCCACATTTCAGAAGACATCGCCACACGCACCGCATGTGCGTTCTCACGCGCGGCACGAAGGCAATTGTATATGCTCGATAAATTGCGACTATCCATTGCAATGTAGTAAATTACATTGTGCGCGGTGACTTCATCATAGGCTTTATGAAAATCTTTTACGGTGTCGGAGATATGTAGCAAAGGTACCCACAGCGCAGCCTCGCTTTGTGCGGCATTTTGTACTAGCGACATGCGATAAGTGACATCCAGCATACGCGCCATGTTTTCAGCACGTTCAATGTAACGTGCCATCCAGTAAAGGTGATCAGCGGTGCGGCTTAACATTGCAACACCCATGTATCTTTAGTGCCACCACCTTGCGATGAGTTCACCACTAAAGACCCTTCATTCATGGCCACGCGACACAATGCGCCTGGCACTACTGAGGTTGTTTTACCTGTTAATACATAGGGACGGAGGTCTACATGGCGTGGCGCAACGCCTTGCTCAACCATGGTTGGGCAAGTAGAAAGTGCCAGAGTTGGTTGGGCAATATAATTGTCAGGATTAGCTAAAATGCGCAATCTAAACTCTTCAATCTGCGCTTTGCTTGAGGTAGGGCCAACTAGCATGCCGTAGCCGCCAGAGCCTTGCACTTCTTTAACAACCAATTCTGCAAGATTATCTAATACATATTTTCTATCATCTTCCTTACTAAGTTTATAGGTTGGAACATTTGACAAAATTGGCTCCTCACCCAAATAGAATTTAATCATGTCTGGCACAAATGTATAAGTTGCTTTGTCATCGGCCACTCCTGTACCAATGGCATTAGCCAACGCTACACCGCCATTGCGATAGACTGAAACCAGTCCTGGCACACCCAACATGGAGTCTTGCCTGAATGCCAATGGGTCAATAAAGTCATCGTCAATGCGACGATAAATCACATCAATCTTTTTAGGCCCTTCTGTAGTGCGCATAAATACCGCATTGTCTTTCACAAACATGTCGCGACCTTCAACTAGTTCAATTCCCATTTGTTGCGCAAGAAATGCGTGCTCAAAGTAAGCGCTGTTGTAAGCGCCTGGCGTCATCAGCACTACTGTTGGGTCATTAGTTGCGCCACGCGGTGCAACGGCACGAAGGTTCTCTAGCAGTAGTTGCGGGTAATGCTCAACTGGCGCAATGGGGTATTGTCTAAAGAGTTCTGGAAATAATCGCATCATCATGCGTCTATCTTCTAGCATGTATGAAACACCAGAAGGCGTTCGTAAGTTATCTTCTAACACATAAAATGTATCAGCTTCGGTGCGTACAATATCAATACCAGCGATATGCGCATAAACACCGCCAGGCACGTCTACACCTTGCATCTCTGATCTATACATCTCGTTAGTCAACATGCTTTCTGACATGATGCCAGCTTTAATAATGTCCTGACCATGATAGATATCATGTAAAAACATGTTGAGTGCACGTACACGCTGGCAAGCGCCATTAGAGAGCTTTTCCCACTCACTTGCGGCCAAAATTCGAGGAATCACGTCAAATGGAATTAAGCGCTCAGCGCCTTCTTCTTCACCATAGACTGCAAACGTAATACCTACTCGTCGAAACAGTAATTCTGCATCACGAGACTTTTGTGCAAGTTGAGAAAAGTCTTTGCCAGCTAACCAGTCAGCATAAGTTGCGTAAACCTGTCTAACGCCTTTTTTTGAATCAAATGACTCATCAAACGCAGTTAGCAGCTTATTTTTATAATCAATAGAAGCCATAGTAACGTCATACTTGCAAGGCGCGTGCCAACTCATAGAAAAATTATCGATACCTATGTTTAATGCGCCTTGCAGGCTTATTTAAGTCCAAATTTATAGCATTAATGACGTCAGTTTTTAAGCCTACTTTTACAGATGCTCTTTTTTGGTGCGTGGAATATAAACTAAGCTTTTTGTTAGTGCATTAATTTTAGAGCATTTTTCTTAAATGTAAGGCGTATAGCCTCTCAGGCTTAAATTTTCTTAAGCGGAACAACCATCAATTTAATAAATATGCATTGGTACACTTATTGCTGTATCTTCTGGGCGCTTTAGCTACTAATGGGTAGCTTTCGTTAATCATTAAAGGAAAACAACTGTGTGGCTTCGTACTCGATGTGAACTTACTTTTGAAGTAGCCATTGCAACGCCGTTTATTCTGATGCTTAGGCCGCGCAGTGGCATCAATCAATGGGTCGCACGCGAGTCGTATATGCTAAACCCTAGCGTACCTGTTGTGGAATATACCGATAACTACGGCAATCTTTGTCAGCGGCTAATCGCGCCGACAGGCGAATTTTCTATTTGCACCTCTGCCGACATTATGACCGCGGACACTATTGACGTTTGTGCAGGAGCGCCTTTTGATGAGGTGCAGAATTTACCTGATGATGTGCTTACTTACCTATTACCTACGCGCTATTGCGAGTCAGATCGCTTTATAGACTTAGGTCAGGAACTTGTGGCTGGCGTGGCGCCTGGCTATGATCAAGTCGCTACCATCGTGGCTTGGATACGTAACAATATTAAGTTTAATTCCGACTCCATTCACTTTCAGCTATCTGCGGTAGAAGTTAATCAGCAGCGCGAGGGCGTATGCCGCGAGTTAGCACATTTGGGTATCGCCCTTTGTCGAGGCTTGTGTATCCCAGCGCGCATGGTGGTGGGTTACTTACACGGGCTAAAGCCTATGGATTTTCATGCTTGGTTTGAAGCTTATGTGGGTGGACGCTGGTATACGTTTGATCCAACACAACCTTATCCCATAGGGGGTCGTGTCACTGTGGCTTATGGACGTGATGCAGCCGACGTGGCGATATTCAACCAATTTGGCCCAGCGCTATATCCACAAGCTATGTCGGTGAGTGTTGAAATGCTAGATTAAGCGCCAAACTAAAATTTTTATAATTGAAAAGTCATGCAAAGATTACATATCAAACATCTCACTGAATATACATTCCCTGCTCAGGTAAAGTTGAATCAGCATAAATTGTTACTGCGCCCCAGAGAAGGACATGACGTACGTATTGAATCCTCAAAGTTAGAAATTACACCCGCTTACAATATTAAATGGCAGCGTGATGTGTTTGATAATTCATTAGCTATTGTCAACTTTTTGGCGCCCTCAAGTAAGCTCACTATCGCCAGCGAAGTAGTTATACAGCACTACGAACAAGCGCCCTTTGACTTTTTGTTAGAAAGCTATGCTGCGAAATATCCATTTAACTACGCACTAGATGAGCAAGCAGACCTAGCTATATTTCAGCAAACGAGCTTCTATAATGATACAGCCATCGTTAATGCTTGGTTGCAGCAACAAAACTTAAATGGCATGCAAACATTTAGTCTGCTGATGCACTTAAATCAAACCATCAATAAAAATTTTCGTTACCAAATGCGCGAAGAAGCTGGGGTGCAATCCCCTTCGCAAACCCTATTGCAACGCAGTGGTTCTTGCCGAGATTACGCGACACTTTTCATAGAGGCGTGTCGTTGCTTAGGCTTAGCTAGCCGTTTTGTCAGCGGCTATTTACACGCGCCAGCCACCGAGGCTGGAAATGCAACAACCCATGCATGGGCGGAAGTCTATTTGCCAGGCACTGGTTGGAAAGGCTTTGACCCTACTTCAGGAGAGCTCACAGGCAGTCACCATATTGCCGTTGCTGTTGCGCGTAACCCAGAATCAGTACCCCCAGTTTCTGGCAGCTTTACTGGGATGGGGTTGATGGCGACTACGATGTTAGTAAATGTACAGGTTAACTTGTTGACCTAGCTGTATATGCTCAGCACTTAGCTGAAATTGGAAGCCGTTAATTATTTAAAATTCAACCATTTCAAATTCAGCTTTAGAAACGCCGCATTCAGGACAGCTCCAATCAGCAGGTACATCTTCCCAGCTTGTGCCAGGTGCAATACCATCTTCAGGCCAGCCTTTTTCTTCTTCATATACCAAACCACACACTACGCATTGCCACATTTTCATGATTTTTCCATTATTTAAGCTTAAAAGCTTTCAGATTGAAAGCTTACTGTTTTGTCGTCTGCTAGCTTAAAGCCTTACAACAAACATTTCAAATAAAAGCTGATTAAATAAAAAGCCCGTACTTGAATAAATTCTCAAGTACGGGCTTTGAATAGGCAATTAAATGACTAAATAGCTCTTTAACTCATAAGCCTAATGCTTTAGCAACGCCAGCGCCATAAGCTGGGTCGGCTTTAGTACAATTGACAATATGACGCTTTTGAATTTCTACTGAAGCGCCACCCACAGACCGCGCTGTGTTTTCAAACAATACTTGCTGTTGTGCTGCTGTCATCAAGCGGAACAAATTACCTGGTTGTGAGTAATAGTCATCATCCACGCGGTGATTCCAATGGTCCGCCATACCTTCGATGGCTAATGGTGGTTCGCTAAAATCAGGTTGCTCTTGCCATTCGCCTTTGGTGTTGGGTTCATAGCCAATTGTTCCTCCGTGGTTGCCATCAATACGCATCGCACCATCACGGTGATAGCTGTGGAATGAGCATTTAGGCGCATTTACAGGAATTTGATGGTGATTCACGCCTAATCTGTAACGTTGTGCATCGCCATAAGAGAACAAACGTGCTTGTAGCATCTTATCTGGCGAAAAGCTGATACCAGGCACCACAGCCGCAGGATTAAATGCAGATTGTTCTACCTCTGCAAAAAAGTTTTGTGGATTGCGATTCAATTCCATAACCCCGACTTCAATCAAAGGGTAATCTTTATGTGGCCATACTTTAGTTAAATCGAATGGATTGATGTGGTATGAGCCAGCGTCTTTTTCAGGCATGATTTGCACGGCAAGTGTCCATTTTGGATAATCACTATTTTCAATGCTTTCATACAAATCGCGTTGATGACTTTCGCGGTCTTTACCAACAATTTCTTCAGCTTCGGCATCGGTTAAGTTCTTAATACCTTGCTGAGAGGTGAAGTGAAATTTCACCCAATAACGCTCATTTTTAGCATTAATAAAGCTAAAGGTATGGCTACCAAAGCCGTGCATATGGCGATAGCTTGCGGGCAAGCCACGATCGCTCATTACTATGGTTACTTGGTGCAAAGCTTCGGGTAATGATGTCCAAAAATCCCAGTTGTTCTCAGCGCTACGCATGTTAGTACGCGGGTCACGTTTCACTGCATGGTTTAAATCGGGAAACTTAAGTGGGTCACGCAAAAAGAACACGGGCGTGTTATTGCCAACTAAATCCCAGTTACCTTCTTCAGTATAAAACTTGACTGAAAAGCCGCGAATATCACGCTCAGCATCGGCCGCTCCGCGTTCACCTGCAACGGTGGTAAAGCGTGCAAACAACTCAGTTTTTTTACCAATTTGTGAGAATATTTTAGCGCGCGTGTATTGGCTAATATCATGCGTCACGGTAAATGTGCCATAAGCCCCTGAACCTTTAGCATGCATGCGGCGCTCTGGAATTACTTCGCGGTCAAAATGCGCAAGTTTCTCTAGCAACCATACATCTTGCAGTAATACTGGCCCGCGTGGGCCTGCTGTCATGGTATTTTGGTTGTCTGGCACGGGTGCACCAGCCGCGGTGGTTAATCTTTTTTTATCATTCATGTTTATTCTCCTTAATTAGTTGTTTGCTGCGAAGTTAGCGAGTAGTTCAATCAGATATTGCCTATTAGTATCAATTATCACTTTAAACATAATTTACTCCTTAATCTGTCATTTGAAACGATGTGTAACCATCGTATAGCTAGTTAAATTATTTGTATAATTGTATGTTTTGATGTCATTGATAAATATTATTTATCAATGTATATTAGAATTAACTTATTGCTATTGAGTAAATAATGACACTTACCGAATTAAAATTTATTGCAGCAGTGGCGCAAGAACGTAACTTCAGGCGAGCTGCGGAGAAATGTTTTGTGTCACAGCCTGCGCTAAGTTTGGCGATTAAGAAACTTGAAGAAGAGCTGAATGTGATTATTTTTGAACGCAGTAGAAGTGAAGTCACTATGACTGACATTGGCGAAAAAATAGTTGAACAGGCCTCAAAAGTATTAGAAGAAGCAGCTTATATTAAGCAATTAGCAGATCTAGGAAAAAACCAGCTGAAAGGCACATTAAGACTAGGCATGATTCATTCTGTTGGGCCATACCTATTGCCAGAAATTATTCCGATATTGCGCAGCAGAGCACCAGACATGCCTTTAGAGGTAGAAGAAAACTTAACCGCTAATCTAGAAGTGCAATTGCGTAATGGAGTTATCGATGTTGCTATTATCGCGCTACCATTTGATATTCCTGGCCTTCAATATCGCACTTTGTATGACGAGGAGTTTGATGTAGTGGTGCCGAGTGATCATCACTGGGCAAAACGTAAGCATATTAAGCCAGAAGAGCTTTCAGATGAAAAGGTGTTGTTACTAAATAGTGGTCACTGTTTTAGTAACCAAGTAACGCAAGCATGCCCAGAGTTATCGCGTAAGGGTGAGATTTTGCAAGGCAACTCATTAGAAACTATACGTAATATGGTGGCTTCTAATCTTGGCATTACTGTCTTGCCTTGCTCAGCCACTGCAGAGCGCTACAACAACCCATTAATTAAAGTGATTCCATTTGCTCACCCAGCGCCAACAAGGCGCATCGCTATTGCGTGGCGTAAAAGTTTTATGCGATTAGAAGCGGTAGAGAAAATTGCAGAAGCGATTAAAGCGATTGATTCGAATTATATGTTGGCGATTAAGTAATGGATAAATAACGCATATAGCAATCAATGCGCTTTTGATATTTAGCGCGAAAACAAATAAAAAAGGCGCACTAGGCGCCTTTTTTATTACTAATGAACAATTATTTGTTCATTACGTACATTGTTACTTCGAAACCGAAACGCATTTCAGTAGCTGCTGGTGTTGTCCACATAATAATTCTCCCATAAGTTGATTAATTAAGTAATACACAATCTATGACTTGCATAATACAGAGCAGTTGCAATTACCAGCTATGTAAAGCAACTAAATAAGACTAATGATTTTCATTAGTTCAAACTATGCTTCTAATTATTTGGAAAATTAATAGCCGACGGAAATTCTATAACCCGCGACAGGTTCGCCTTGCGCAGTAAGCGCTAACTTAACTTTGATTTCTGCCCCAGCAGCCAAACCGCTTGGAATATCAGTATGTTCAGGCAGATATTCAGCTGGCGTGAATATGCGTCTTAATTTTGGTTTATCTTCAGTATCTGTAAGCGTTAGCTCGATGTTTGGGTAAGTTTGAATAAACCCAGCTTGATTAATGAGCGTACTAGAAAAATGGATGAGACCTTCGTGATCTGCATCTTCTTGCATATCAGAGTCATCAATAATAATAAATTCAATTTTCTTAGGTAGATTGATGGAGCAGCCAAGTGTTTCGCAAGCTTGAGCGAGCAAAGGCTTTAGTTTTGGATAGTAGATTGAAATATCGCTACGCCAAAAATAAATACTTTGCACAATGGCGGCAATAAAAAGAAGAAGCGCAAATAAACTCATTAGCCATTTGTACAAGCGGCTTTTACGCTGTGTATTATTGTCAACTTGCTCAAAATAGCTGGTTTGGCTATCTTTCATAAAAGCATTATTGACGATGCTGCTTGCCTCATCAATAACTTGCGAACTTTCATGTTCTTGTGTATTAGCTGCTGGGGCTTCATCGACCTCATTAACGACAGCTGAATCCACAACTTCTAAGTCGTTATCATCTAACGCATTAACATCAACTAACTCTTTTGTTGCATCAAAAACATGTAAGCAATGACCACAGCGTACTTTGCCACTATATTGGCTAAGCTGTTCATCTGTAACAACAAATTGTGTCTGGCAATTAGGACAGTTGGTAACGTTGGTCATTATTTACTCTATTTTTTGGTACCTGTGAGCAATACCCAGGAATCCATCGTTTGTGGTGTTTGCATATTAAACCATTCTGCGTAAATAGCGCTAACATCAGAGGCTTGTTCTTTTAATATGCCAGAAAGTGCGATTTTACCACCAGTTTTGCAGGATTTTGCTAGTGCGGGAGCTAACACGCTCAGTGCGCTGGATAATATATTGGCGACAACAATATCAAACTCTCGAGATTGATATTGACTAGCGTGATAAAAGTCAGCAGTCACATTATTTTGTTCAGCATTGTAAACGCTGGATTGTATGGCTTGAGCGTCTATATCTGTGCCGACTACTTCAGAAGCACCTAATTTTTTAGCAGCAATGGCTAATATCCCTGAGCCACAACCATAATCCAACACAGAGTCTTGCTCAGACACAGTCTCAGTGAGCCATTGCAAGCATAAATGTGTAGTAGGGTGGCTACCTGTACCAAAAGCTAAGCCTGGATCTAATACGATGTTAATTGCATTGGCGTTTGGTGCGCTATGCCATGTAGGCACAATCCATAAGTTGTCTGTAATTTTAATCGGCTCAAACTGAGATTGGGTGGCGCGTACCCAATCTTGTTCTTGTATGATTTCCGTTGAATATTGCAGATTGTTTAATTTGGTTTCACGTTCTAAATCAGCGATGACTTTTACAACATTAACACCTTCATCAAACAACGCACTGACTAAGTTTTGTTGCCAAATGCCCGGTGGCGGGTCACCTGGCTCACCAAAAATGGGTTGTTCATCTAAGGTGTCAGCATTCGCATCTTCAATAATGGCAGAAAGCGCGCCTTGCGCCATCAGCGTATCACTAATTAAATCAGCGGTATTATCTTGTGCTTCAATTTTTAACGATAGCCACGCCATGCAAAACCCACTTACTGATGATTATTTGTTATAAATGCCAAGCTTCTGTTCAAGGTAATGAATGCTTGTACCACCTAGATGAAAAGCTGCATCCGCCATCAGATCAGCATGCAACGCTACATTGGTGCTAATGCCGCCTATCATCATTTCTGATAAAGCAATACGCATGCGAGCAATCGCTTGGTCACGTGTGTCACCATAAGTAATCAACTTACCAATCATTGAGTCATAATTCGGTGGCACCGTGTAGCCCGCGTAAGCGTGTGTATCAATACGCACGCCAGGACCACCTGGCATATGGAACGTAGTAATTTTTCCTGGAGAGGGTACGAACGTGTACGGATCCTCTGCATTAAGGCGACACTCAATCGCATGGCCTTTGAGTACAACATCTTTTTGGCGGAACTTTAGCTTTTCACCAGCGGCTACAAAAATCTGTTGCTGCACTAAATCAATGCCAGTAATCATTTCAGTGACTGTATGCTCAACTTGTAAGCGGGTATTCATTTCAATGAAGTAGAACTCATTATTTTCATACAAAAACTCGAAAGTACCCGCGCCACGATACTTAATTTTGCGGCATGCTTCAGCGCAGCGCTCGCCAATTTTGTCGCGTAATCTTGGATTAAGTAATGGTGCAGGGGCTTCTTCAAGAATTTTTTGGTGGCGGCGTTGCATAGAACAATCGCGTTCACCTAAAAACACCGCGTTGCCATGTTGGTCAGCCAACACTTGAATTTCAATATGGCGCGGTTTCTCTAGGTATTTCTCCATGTAAACCACGGGGTTGCCAAAGGCTGCCTGCGCTTCGGCTTTTGTCATATTCACTGAGGCAATCAACGCGGCTTCAGTATGCACCACGCGCATGCCGCGCCCACCGCCACCGCCAGATGCTTTAATAATCACTGGGTAACCGACTTTTTTAGCGATTTTAATGATTTCAGCAGGGTCATCTGGCAATGCGCCGTCAGAACCTGGCACACAAGGAACACCAGCTTTTTTCATTGCATCTTTAGCCGATACTTTATCGCCCATTAAGCGAATAGTTTCAGCGCGAGGGCCAATAAACACAAAGCCGCTTTGTTCTACACGTTCTGCAAAGTCAGCATTTTCTGATAAGAAGCCGTAACCTGGATGAATGGCTTGCGCATCAGTTACTTCAGCGGCACTAATCACAGCTGGAATATTTAAGTAACTTTGACCAGACGGTGCAGGGCCAATACATACAGACTCATCCGCTAACTTTACATATTTAGCTTCTCTGTCTGCTTCAGAGTGAACAGCAACCGTTCTAATACCAAGTTCGCGACATGCGCGCTGAACACGAAGAGCGATTTCGCCTCGGTTAGCGATTAAAATTTTGTCAAACATAGCCATGTTGTTAAGTACCTTTTAAGTTTTATTAGCCAATAATAAAGAGTGGCTCGCCATATTCAACCGCTAGACCGTTATCGACTAAGATTTTCTTAACGACACCTGCTTTGTCTGATTCAATTTCATTGAGTAATTTCATTGCTTCAATAATACAAAGCGTGTCGCCCACGGCAACCGTATCGCCTACTTCTACAAATGGTTTTGCATCTGGTGAAGATGAACGGTAGAACGAGCCAACCATTGGTGATTTAACTGCATGACCTTCTTCAACAACAGGTGCGTCGGCAACAGCAGCAGCCTGAGGCGCTTGAGGCATTGCAGCATATTGTGCTGGTGCATAATTTGCGTAATGCTGTTGAGCGGGTGCGTTAGATGTAAAGTTACGGCTAATACGTACCGTTTCACCTTCTTCAGTGAGTTCAAGTTCAGCGATACCTGATTCTTCAACAAGATCGATTAGTTTTTTAAGTTTGCGTAAGTCCATAGTAACCTCTAAAAATCTAGGAAAATTTTAGTAATAAATATTTTTTAAGAACGATTAATGTGCCGAATAGCATAATCTAGCGCTAAAGTGTAGCCATGTGCACCTAAACCACTGATTACACCCACTGCAATGTCAGTAAAATACGAGTGGTGGCGAAAAGCCTCACGCGCATATACATTTGATAAATGTACTTCAATAAACGGTGCTTTAACTGCAGAAAGCGCATCACGCATTGCCACTGAAGTATGGGTAAATGCGGCAGGATTAATAATCACAAAGTCTACTTTAGTGGTAGCGATTGATTGAATTTTAGTGACAAGATCACCTTCAGTATTACTTTGAAAAGTTTCTAAAGTCACACCTGCTTGTGTTGCAATATCCGTTAACATTTGGTTAATTGAGCTTAGCGTGTCGCTGCCGTAATGCTCAGGTTCACGTAAGCCCAATAAATTAAGATTTGGGCCGTGCAATACTAATATAGATTTAGCTGGCATGTTCAACCAATTTTTTGAACGTTTTGTAATATAAATTAGAGTAATTCATTGTCGCAAGTTTGCCGAAGTTAGCGGGTTTTGTCCAGCTACTTTCATACATTTAAGCGAAATTAGCTAGCGTTGACTATTTAAGTGATTGATATTGCTGGCTAATGAATGTCGGTAAAAACATGGGAGATTAACGTGATAATAAAGGAAGTATGGCTGTTTCTATAAGACTTTTATTGATGCGCCCAAAGTAGGTATCTACTACTGCGCCATTTTGATTAATAATTACCGTATAAGGCAATACACCCTTATCATTTCCTAAACTGTTTCCCAGTTCCATGCCTTCATTTTCAGCGGCAAATAGCGGATAGCTCACAGGCGTGGCTACTGAAAACTCTTTCACTAGTGCCAACTCGTCAACAGCTACGCCTAACACAACAACATTCTTATTTTTGTATACTGTATACAACTCAGAAAGTTCTGGCATTTCTTCGCGGCAAGGTGGGCACCACGTTGCCCAAAAATTCAGCACGATAATTTTGCCTTTATATTGGCTTAAATCTTGGCTTACACCATCTGGATTAAGAAGTTTGCTCGCAAATACTGCTTGCGTAGAAAATTTGCTGTAGTCTGTTGATGCTTTATTGAGTGCCCCATTAGGATTTAAAACATAATAGTAAATAGCAAAACCAAGACCTAGCATGATTGCAAAAAAGCCAACATTAGAAAGTATTTTTTTTAACATTTTTTTAACACTGCGTAATTGAATCTTTGTTGTTTTGTGGGGCTATCATACAGCTATCGCGTCTAGCTAGAGTGGCACTAAAGCGATCAGCATCTTGAAAGCCTACTGTTTTCAATGTGGTCATTTCTTTACCGCTACCATTAAAAAAGGCAATGCCAGGCGGGCCAAATAAGCCAAATCGTTTAAGTAGCGCTTTATCCTCATCGGAGTTAGCGGTTACATCCACTTGTAAAAGCATGGTATTTTTTAGCTGTTGCTGCACTTTAGGGTCGCTAAATGTTAATTGTTCAAGCTCTTTGCAGGCAACACACCAATCTGCATAAAAATCCAACATGACGGGCTGATTACTTGCCGCCAGTTTTTGCTCCAATTCGGCAATGCTTGCAACGCGTGTAAATTGCAGTGTCTCAAGTGCTTTTGATGGACCTGCGCTGCTAATAGTAAAATTGCTGAGTGGCGTTAAGGGCGACTTTGCACCAGAAAGCGCACCAATCAATAAGGCCACGCCAAATATGAGTAGAATTACAGCAACACCTTTCCATAGCTTGGCAAAGTTGCTGGCATGGGCAGGTAAATTATCAAGCGCGTTGTGATAAACGGCGGTGACTATTAATAACGCCGACCAAAGCCCTAATTGAATACTCGCAGGAATAACAGTGGAAATAAGCCAAATAGCCATACCCAGCATCAATACCCCAAAGAAGTTACGTACTGCGTTCATCCAATCACCAGTTTTTGGCAATAAGCTACCCGCTGATGCACCTATCAACAATAAGGGTACGCCCATGCCAATGCCTAAGGCAAACAAGCCAACGCCACCTAAAAATACATTATGTGTTTGACCTATATAAATCAATGCTCCAGCTAAGGGTGCAGCCACACAAGGGCTAACAATTAAGGCTGAAAGCGCACCCATGATGAATACGCCAAAGAAATGCCCACCTTTAAGCTTGTTACTGGTATTGAGCATTTTGTCTTCAAAGCTCTGTGGGAGTTTTAGCTCGTAAAAACCAAACATCGAGAATGCTAATAATACGAATATCAAAGCACTTGTACCTAGTACCCAAGCATTTTGTAGCGACTGGCTAAGTAGGTTGCCTGATAGGCCTGCTGCAATTCCAGCTAAGGTATAGCTTAATGCCATGCCCAATACATAAGCCACAGACAAGCCAAAAGCATGTAATTTTGAAGGCTTAGCTTGCTGACTTTGACTGCCGACAATAATGCTCGATAAAATTGGTATCATCGGCAACACACAAGGCGTGAGTGAGAGTAGTAAACCTGCGGCAAAAAAACCTGCAATAACTATCCACAAATTGCCAGATTTAAGTATTTTTGTGGTGTTATCTGTTTCGTTATCGCTTGCAATGTTGCTATTAGCCGTGATGACTTTTTCTGGTGCATTTGTTGCACTTTTAGCCGAAGCTAAATCTACAGTAAATGTTTTGGTGATTGGTGCATAACATAAGCCTTTCTCGCTGCAGCCTTGATAAGTTACGGCAATTTTAATAGCATTATTTTTAATATTAGCTAAATTAACTTTTGCAGTAAAATCATGGTGATAAACTTCCATTTTGCCAAAATTTTTATCCTCTTTAATCTCACCATTTGGAAGTTCAATGTTGGCAATCTCGGCAGAGGTGCCAGGCGCTAGTAGAAATTTAATGCGCTCTTTGTAAAGGTAATAACCAGGCACTACGATAAAGTTGGCTTGAATACTATGCGTATCATTAGCGTTTAGCTCTACTTGAAATGCTTTTTCTGGCGATAAAAAAGTGCCAGCGCCATTGTCTTCAATGAGAGAGTTTGCGAATGAGCTTAGTTTACTTTCAGCCGCATAAGCATTGGGCAAAAAACCTATAGAGGCTATCGCAATTAAGCTAACAACTAAATTTTTAAGAAATGATTTTTTCACTATTTTGTATCACTAAAGTTTTTAAATAACTATTTGCACAATGATGCACCACTAAATTTTATTAATTCTGATTAAACTAACTTGTATTTTAACGTCTCAATCACCATTAATATAGATAATAATTAGCCTGATACGTTCAATACTACTAGCAATCCATTAAGGATAATATATAAATGCGTTTAATAATCACATTGGCTTTACTAGCCTTTCCTATTGCGGAAATATGGATTTTAATCAATCTCTTTCAGCAATACGGCTGGTGGGTACTATTATACTTAGTCGCCATGGTTTTGCTTGGCTTACAGCTTATTCGTGATGAAAAGTTATTATTCTCAGGCCGAATGATGCAAAGCCTCAATCAGGGCGGCAATCCAATGAAAGCCATGTTCGGTAGCGCTCGCAATATTATTGCAGGTATATTGCTGATAATTCCAGGTGTGCTAACCGATTTAATTGCAGTAGTGTTATTGTTAATACCTGTAAATAAAAGTGCGATTAAATCATCTACTTTTAAGCAGCAAGCGGCTAATGATGATGTGATTGAGGGTGAGTTTCACCGCGAAGAATAATGTCAAATATCAAAGAATAAAAAGAAAGTTAAACATGAGCTATCAAATCACCATCAAATCTAGTCAACACACTTACACTGCAAAAGCCTCTGAAACCATTCTGGAATCAGCCATAGGCGCAGGTGTGAACATTCCATATGGCTGCCGTAATGGTAGCTGCGGAAGTTGTAAGGGCGATATTATTTCAGGCCAAGTGGATTATGGTGATTACGAATCAAGCGCAATGAGCGATGCTGAAAAGGCCGCAGGTAAAGCGCTATTTTGCTGCGCACATCCGCTGTCTGACTTAACCATAGAATGTCGTGAAATTCATGCAGATGTAATTCAACCGCGTATCATGCCAGCGCGAGTAGAACGTAAAGAGCAACTCTCACATGATGTGATGGCGCTGTTCTTAAAGCTTCCAAGCACTGAACATCTAAAGTTTAGGGCAGGGCAGTACATTGAGTTTTTACTTAAAGATGGCAAACGTCGTGCTTTCTCAATCGCCAATGCGCCACATGTAGATAACTTACTTGAATTTCATTTGCGTTTGATTCCTGGTGGGCAGTTTACGGAATATGTATTTAATGAGATGCCAGACAAAGCTATTTTGCGCATAGAGGCGCCATTCGGCAGCTTTTTCTTACGTGAAGAATCTGACAAACCCATTATCATGGTGGCTGGCGGCACAGGCTTTGCACCGATTAAAGGCATTATTGAGCATATGCTGCACAATGATATTAAGCGCCCAGTGACTTTATATTGGGGCGCACATAGCTTAAAAGATCTCTACATGCCAGCTCTGCCAGAAGCGTGGGCAAGTGAATATCCACAAATTAAATTCATTCCAGTATTGTCTGACGCTGCAGTAGAAGATAATTGGCAGGGCCGCACTGGTTATGTGCATCAGGCCGTGTTAGATGATTTTGCTAAGTTAGGTCTAGCCGAATATGAAGTCTATTGTTGCGGCGCTCCAGCCATGGTAGAGGTGGCGCACGCAAGCTTTGCTGAGGCGGGATTACCAGAGGATGAGTTTTTCTCAGATGCATTTAATTACGCAAAACCAGTATCAAAAAAGACTGTTGCCACTTAAATTAATCATTAACCATAATATATTTAAGGATTTAAGACTGCGTTAAGAATTCAACATTATGATTTGCTCCAACATTCAACAAAAGGAGCGAATCATGGAAACACTCACCTATCAAAGAAAAAAGGTCTATGACCCTATTCTGCGCTTAATACATCTTTGGAATGGTCTGGCCATTCTATTTCTTATGATCACAATTTGGCTCTCTGACCTTTTTGAAAAAGGCGTTGGAGAAAAAACCTTGTGGCAACTTCATATTTATATTGGCTACGCCCTTGTTGTTGGCATTCTTGCTCGCCTAGCTTGGGGTATTGTGGGTTCACGTCATGCAAGGTTTTCCGATATGTGGCATCCAGCCGCATGGTGGGATGCCGTACGCAATTTCAATCTACAGGCCAAACCGCGCTTTGGTCACAACACCTTAGCCAGCGGCGCTTACTTGCTAGTTTATTTATTGCTTATCACTATGGCTGTGACTGGGCTTGGTCTAGCTGCAGTTGAGCACAGCATGGGACCATTGACAGCTTGGATAGGCGATATGCCATGGTTAGAGGATATCTTCGAAGAACCGCATGAGATTATCTACTACTTTTTAATGGGCTTTGTGGTGATTCATATCGCGGCTTTAATTTGGCATGAGCACAAAGATAAAACGCCGTTAGCGCAAGCCATGGTGACTGGTTATCAGTATGAAGTTGAGCAAACAGACCCAATCGAAGGAGACAATCATGCGTAATTCATTTTATTTACTAGGGTTAATTTTTAGTATGAATGCTTTTGCTGCAACTCCTCAAGAATTGCTTAAGCAATATGAGGTGCAAGCCAAGCAAGAGAATGCGGCTTTTGCAGGGTTTTCTGCAGAGCGTGGTGCTAGTTTCTTTAAAGCCGAACGCACCCATAGCGATGGAAAAAAAGTGAGCTGTGCAACTTGTCACACTTCAGACCCGCGCAACCAAGGTAAAACTCGCGCCAATAAGGTGATTGAGCCTATGGCGACCATCGCCAATCCGCAAAGGTTTACTGATGCGGCTAAGGTCGAAAAATGGTTTGGTCGCAACTGCAAAGATGTGTTGGAGCGCACCTGTACATCGCAAGAAAAGGGCGATTACATACAGTATTTAATGAGCGTTAAGTAATATCAACTTAAAGTGATATAGGAGAATATGATGAAAATATGGATGCAACTATTAGTATTAATCACTAGCATTACTTCAGCTGGAACCTTATTGGCTAGTGGAGGTTTTGGTGAAGGTGGCGAAGGAGGTAGCAGTAGTATGCCACTTGTTACCAATGCAAAGTGGAAGGCAGAGTGTGGCAGTTGCCATATGGTATATCACCCAGGTTTATTGCCAGAACGTTCATGGAATAAAGTGATGGCAGGCTTAGATAAACACTTTGGTGAGAATGCTAGTCTAGATGCTGTAACACAAAACGAAATTGCTAAATTTTTAGCTTTAAATAGTGCAGATAAGCAAAATAATCGCCGTTCAAACCGCATCAATCAGTCTATTCCTGCCGATGCGACGCCAATTCGCATAAGCGAAACACGTTATTTTACTAGCAAGCATGATGAGGTTTCTGCCAATACGTTTAAACGAAAAAGTATCGGTAGCCCATCTAACTGTATCGCTTGTCACAAAGGTGCAGAAAAAGGTGATTTTTCTGAGTCACAGGTTAGAGTTCCGCGCTAATATTAGCAAATGAGAGTTTTACTAGTTGAGGATGATGCCCTACTGGGCGATGGTGTGCGAGCTGGCTTGAAGCAGGCAGGTTTTGCTGTGGATTGGACGCAAGATGGCCAAGCGGCAAAGCTTGCTTTAGAAACTGAAGAGTACGCATTAATGGTGTTAGATCTTGGCTTGCCAAAGCTAAGCGGTATTGAGGTACTTAAATGGCTGCGTGGTATCAACTCAACCTTGCCAGTGCTGGTGCTGACAGCACGTGACACGGTTGCTGACCGCGTGATTGGTTTGAATGCGGGTGCTGATGATTATTTAATCAAACCTTTTGATTTGGATGAGTTAATTGCGCGATTAAACGCTTTATTGCGTCGCAGCGCTGGCCAAGTCACGCTCACTTTGCAACATGGCGACATAGAATTGACACCCTCCACACATCAGGTGAGTAAAAATGGCCTTATAGTTGAACTTTCAGCACGCGAATTTACGCTGCTGCATGAACTTTTGCTGCACGTTGGTCGTGTGCAGTCACGCGAGCAATTAGAGCAGCATCTTTATGGCTGGGGCGAAGAGGTTGAGAGTAATTCAGTCGAAGTGCATATACATCACTTGCGCAAGAAATTAGGCACTACATTGATTCGTACATTGCGTGGTGTTGGTTACGTGATTGATAAGGAGTCAGCATGAGCATGAAATCATTGCGATTGCGGCTAGTGTTGCTGTTATTTGTCGGGTTGGGTGTCGCTTGGCTAGCGGCTGCATGGTTTACGCATTTAGAGGCACGAGAAGAAATTAATAGAATATTTGATGCGCAGCTTGCAGAGTCTGCTCAGGTACTACTCGGTACAACGCGTCATGAGATACACGAGCGTATCGAACATGGTGAAGCAGAAATTCAAGTGTCACACGAGTACGAACAAAAGCAAGCTTTTCAAATTTGGGATGCGCATGATTTGTTACTACGCTCTAGTACTGCACCTATGACGCCCATGACAACTAATATAAGTGGTTATAGTCAAACCGTTATTAGTGGCCAGACATGGCGAGTATTAACTAGGTGGGACAATAAACATGAATTTATGATTCAAATCGCTGAGCCTGTTGCGGGCCGAGAGTGGCTGGCGCGTCATGTTACTCTTAAAATGTTGATGCCAACACTGGCTGCAATGCCAGTGTTAGCGTTATTGATTTGGTTTGGTATAGGCGCAGGTTTGCGGCCTTTAAATCATCTCAAACATGAAGTAGCCCAGCGTGCCGCCAATCAGCTAGAACCATTGGTGATGACTGACGTGCCAGAGGAAGTGGCGCCATTAGTCAAATCTTTGAATGATTTATTTGCGCGCTTAGAAATGGCATTTGATGGCGAAAGACGTTTTACGGCTGATGCCGCACATGAGTTACGTACGCCACTTGCGGCACTAAAAATTCAAGCACAGGTGGCTTTGCGCTCTACCAATACAGCAGAACGAAATGTTGCTTTAGGCAACGTGCTACACGGCGTAGACCGAGCCACTAGGTTAGTTGAGCAGTTACTAACTCTTTCTAGGGTTGATCCAGAAACGGCCACCCTAGATTATCAGCAAGTGGATTTACACAGTTTAGCTGCAACTATCATGGCGGATATTGAACCTTTAGCACGTGCAAAGAAAATTGAGCTACTGCTGGAAAGTGATAGCCCATGTTATGTACTAGGTGAAGCCACACAGTTGGGATTGCTACTGAGAAATTTACTAGACAACGCAATTCGCTACACGCCAGCAGGGGGTCATGTTTCTGTGACTATGCGTGATGATGAAGGCGTAAAATTACAAGTACGTGATAGTGGTGTTGGTATTGCCGAAGCTGAGCGAGAGCAAGTGCTGAAGCGCTTCTACAGAGTCGCCGGCAGTGGTGAAGAGGGCAGCGGGCTTGGTTTATCAATCGTGCGCCGCATTGCGGAGTTGCATGGTGCAAATATAGAACTCAATGATAATGAAGTAGGATCAGGTTTATTGGTGAGCGTCATTTGGCCTAAAAAGTAATGGTTAATTTTTAGGTAACTTAAATTAGGTTTACTCTGATTTTTTAAGACATTCGATAATGTAGCCAGACTTATTGATTAACATAATGGCTAATCAAGCTAAGTACTTTACTGAAACCTTCTATCTATTCATTCAACTCCGCTACTGATTCCAGTTCATTAGCGCCACCTAGAGTAATGAAAAGCGGTCACTGAAATTTGATAGTGTAGAAATGTTTGACTGGCAAAAAAGTCCCCTTAGCTGTCTGTCAAAACTCTTGTTTATAAAAGTGTGGAGAGTCCATTTTGCTTAAGTTGAATCTGCTAACTTTAGTAATTCTGCGACCTTTGTTTTCAATACTGGTAGCAATTCAGCTTCAAACCAAAGATTGCGCTTTAACCAAAGATTGTTACGCGGACTGGGATGGGGCAAAGGTAGAATGTTTGGCCAATATTTTTGCCAATTTTTTACCACTTCGGTTAAAGAATCGCGTTCATTTGGCAGATGATACCCAATAGCATATTGGCCAATCACTAACTTGAGTTGAATATTTGGTAAAGCACTAAATAATGACTCATGCCATGTTTGGGAGCACTCTGTTCGCGGTGGTAAGTCACCAGATTTGCCAGTGCCTGGGTAACAAAACCCCATTGGCACAATGGCGACTTTTTTTGCATTGTAAAAGGTTTCGCGATTGATGCCTAACCAATCCCTAAGCCTGTTTCCACTTGCATCGTCAAAAGGAATGCCAACATGATGCGTGCGTACTCCAGGCGCTTGGCCAGCAATAAGTAAGCGTGCACTTGGATGCGCTTGTAGAATTGGCCTTGGCGCAAGTGGAATATTTGCTGCACATAGAGTGCAATTGCGTACTTCAGCCAGCAAGGAATCAAACTGAGTAGTCATCTATTTATAGTTTATATTAAAAAAATAGTTTTTTTGCTGGGTAAACGAATTTACCCAGCGACTTCCAGCCATTAAACATCTATCAAAGCAAAGTTGAAATCAATCCCAATGACGATTTTAGTGTACTTTTCCATGATATTATCTATAAGCCGCCAACTGCAGCTTTGCCTGCAGACTTGCCCGCTCTTAACACTGGATAATGTTGCGTAAATACAAAATCTTGTTTTGCATTTGCTTGGTGGCAAAATGCACAAGCTTCATGTGGTAGCGCAGCAGAACTTAACTTCAAGCCTTTGTAATCATCATTGGTGAATCTAAAGTAAGCCCAATTACCTGGCGCTTTAGGAAAGTGTTTACTGTCTTTCACCGTTGCTTCTAAACCTAAATACTCACCTTCAAAATAGCCTTTGCCTGAGGCAGCCGATTTACTACCTACGCTTACCAACTCTTTGACTAGAATTGTGCCATCACGAAACTCACCATGGTCTTTCCAATAAGCCCAGCTTGCTGGGTCAATGTAAACGTTGTGAAATTCAGGAAAGGCCGCTTTGCCGTCGTTCATGTCATTAGGTGTTAAAGGCGTGCCAACGAATATCCATTCACGATAACCAGCAGGGCGTTTTAAGTTACCATCACTGCTAAAAACTGCTGCGCTTGGTTTTGACTCCATGTCAGCTGCAAAAACAAGTTGTTGCATAGTAAAAATTCCTAAAAATGCGATGCATGATAATGCAATAAGTGTAGCTTTTTTACTTGGTTTAAAATTAATGTGTGTTGAATCTATAAGACTCTCTAAGGTGTTCATGATAATCTCTCTTTTTTCGTTAAGTGCAACATTGCACAAACGAATTTTCTGCTTAAATTTGATGCACATGGTATTATAAGTATCAATTTTTATACATAAAGTATCATAATGACAGATCATCTTGCTGAGGTGTTCAACCACTATGCAATAAATGCTCGAGTTTTCTTCTCGGGTAACTTATGCAGTAACGTAGAGTTTGATGACGGCTCAAATATTGGCCACCTACATTTTCTTCGCAGAGGGATAGTGACAGTTCGCTCATATGATCATGAAACACTCACAATTGTTGAACCTAGCTTGCTACTTTATCCGAGATGTACCAAACATAGTTTTGAGGTAGATAAAACATTAGGCGCAGACCTTGTCTGTGCTAGAGTGGAGTTTGGAGCAACATCAGGTAATGCGCTAGCAAAATCTCTACCAGAAATACTTGTTATTCCGCTAAAAGATCTACCTATGTTGTCGGTAACGTTGGAGCTTTTATTCAATGAAGCATTTACTGAAAATGATGGTCGTCAAGCTGCCATAGATAGGGTGTGTGAGCTATTGCTAATTCAATTATTTCGTTATGCCATCAAATATCAATTAACTAGCTCGGGCTTATTATCTGGGTTATCAGACAAGCGTTTATGTAAAGCTATTTCAGCTATTCATAAAGAACCAGCTTATGAATGGACGTTAGATAGTCTCGCTGAAACAGCTGGCATGTCTCGTGCGAGGTTTGCAGTCCATTTTAAAGAAAAAGTGGGCACTACTCCGGGTGGTTATCTTACAGAATGGCGTATTGGACTTGCGCAAGTGCTTCTAAAAAAAGGTAAGCCTGTCGGTTTGATTGCAAATGAGGTTGGCTATAGTGGCGCTACGGCTTTATCTAGAGCGTTCAAAGCGCATACTAAATTGACACCTAAAGAATGGTTACATGGCCAAAATACACCTGAAGGCATTGATTAGGAAACTATTAACTCAGGGATTCTTGTCTATAAGCAACTTACATTTTTTTAAGCACAAAACATTAGATTACTGGCATTGGTGGCAGATTTTTTGATTGAGATAAATTAAACCAGTTAGTGCTGGTTTAGTTTATCTAAAATGCATGCTTTTAAAAAGTTAGGATTTGATATCCTGCCTCAGTATATTGGCGATAACTCATGAATGGGCCGCTATCAGCTAGTAATTTAATCGAACATTGTTTCATCGCTTCAGTTTGTCCAAATGCATTTGCACAAAAGCCACAAGCGCCGTCCACCAAGCCTTTTACGGCCACGTATAACCCATGCGCAGGATGGTCTGATTTCTCCAAGCTGGTAGGCCATTTGGTGGCTGTACCTGTAAATACAATTCTAACTTCATCACCTGCTTTGTCATATTCACCAGCCGCTGCCAGAGCGTTTACTATTCGACCTAATCCTTCGTTGGTCTCAGTATCTGCTAAAACAATAATAGCTACTTTATTGCTCATTTTATATCTCCTTAATTATTTGAGTGCCGATTGCACAAACACATTTTCAACGAATTATCGATTTTTATGGTAATGTTTAGCATCAATTAATATACAATTAGTATCATTATGGATGATATTCTCGCAGGATTTTTTAAACCATTGTTTACGTGCACTAATTGCCAGCTTTGGAGTTCATTATCTCCCCCCAACTAAATATTATTTAGCTAATAATTTTTACCGGTGTTTGCACATGTTCTTGAGCAACAACGCCAGTGAAAGAGTTTTAGTTTGTAAATTGTTGAGTAAAAATATCTGCATTGGCCATAACGTCCTTAGCGTATGTTTCTGGAGTCAAACGTGGGTGGTCGTTAGTTAGTATTTTGATAAATGTTGCCAACGAATTATTCACAAAACATTCCTTCCTTCGGTCCGTGGAATAAGGGCAAGCTTGTTGGACAAAAAGCACCACTTAAGATTAAGGATATTTGGGCCATCAGGGTACGGCTGCAACTTTCAAATCGTGTTAAAGAGCTTGCAATATTTAATTTGGCACTAGACAGTAAATTGCGTGACTATGATTTAGTCAGCTTAAGAGTTAAAGATATTTCACATGGCGATCGTATTTCTTTAAGAGCAATTATAGTGCAGCAAAAGACAAGCAAACCTGTTCAATTTTAAATTACTGAAGCAACAAGGAATAGCTTGGGGGAATGGATAAATCTGGCACATTTAAACTCTGAAAACTATCTTTTCCCAAGTCGGCTTCTTAATTCACCTCATCTGTCGACTAGGCATTACGCAATAATCGTTAATGGATGGGTCACGGAAATTGGTTTGGATTCAAGTTGCTATGGTACGCATGCCATGAGAAGAACAAAAGCCACGTTAATTTATCGAAGAACCAAAAACTTGCGAGCGGTTCAATTACTCCTCGGACATACTAAGCTAGAAAGTACTTTACGATACCTAGGTATAGAGGTGGATGACGCATTAGAAATGCCCGAGCAGACAGAAATCTTACGCTTAAGTGCAGTCAGCAATTTATACAATTGCTGATTGCTTATATATTTTAGGTGCACCTCATAACCGTCCTTCGATATAACCATTAACATCCTAGTGATTGATTACACGAAATGCTTGCATGTTAAATACAAATTTTTACGGCATAACTCTTTACATATTACGTTAAACGTAATAGTATTTAGAAATGATAAAAACGTTCAAGTGCTCAAATACAGAAGATTTGTTCCACGACTTGCTGGTGGCTCGTTTTCGGAATTTTGAGCGTCCTGCACGACGTAAGCTTTTGTATCTTAATCGTGCAAGAATCTTAGACGATTTAAAGAGCCCACCAGGTAACTTTCTTGAGGCGTTAAAAGGTAACAGAAAAGGCCAGCATAGCATTCGTGTCAATGACCAATGGCGCATTTGCTTTAAGTGGCAAGATGGCGATGTATATGATGTTGAAATTGTGGATTATCACTAAAGGAGTATCAAAATGAGTATGGAATATTTAGATCCCATTCACCCTGGCGAGATTTTGCTAGAGGACTTTATGAAGCCACTCAACGTGAGCATCAATGCTTTATCACGCCACATCAACGTTCCACCAAACCGCATCAGTGAAATTGTGAATGCCAAACGCGCTATCACCGCTGATACTGCATTGCGTTTGGGTAAATATTTTAATGTGTCGCCTGAAATATGGTTAGATTTACAAAGTGACTTTGATATACGTAAGGCACAGCATACAACTTGGCCTCAAATAGAGCCACTAATTCGAGCACACGCAGCGTAAATAAAAAAGTGACATCTACTCTATGGCAGCTTTGTGCCCGAAGTATGAACTGCATGATATTAGGCGCTTAGAATTTGACAGTCTGCTTACGCTACTAGGCTGATCCGTCCTAAGAGTGATTATTAAGCATAAACCTAGACTACACCATCTGTTATCCAACTCCCAACAAAGCGACTGCCAAGTGAGCCAAGAACAACTAAGCTGAATATAGATGCTGCTGTTTCTGATGGATTCAGACCAATGCCACTAATCGCAATCGCATTAGCAGAGGCGATTGAAAGTAGGACCAACCCTGTTAGTCCCCATGCAAGACGTGAGTGAATGAAAATTCGTGTAATTAATATAAGTAATAAACCAGCAATATTTGCAGCCCAACAATACTGCTGTACCGCACCCAGAACCATCTGCATTGGTTGATTCATGTATTTGACCTAACCCTAGATGTTAATGACGTGCTTTAGTACGTCTGGTTTATTTAATAGCTCAAGTATTTTTTTGATAATTTTAATTGTTGCAACCTAACATGAATATTGACTCAAGATAAAAATAACTAAAATAATCTGATATCTACATAGATAGGTAGGTGATTATTTTTTTGCTTTTATGTTATAAATTTTAATCAATAATCTAATAGTTTTTATTTGTCATGCTCCCACTTACCAGGAGATATACCAGTAACCAACTTAAACTTTCTAATAAAGCCAGACGAATTACTAAATCCCACCTCTGAGGCAACTACTTTAACTGATTTGTTCGCTTGCAATAGTTTTTGCGCAATTCGAATTCTGTGAGAAGTAAGATAATTCAAAAAAGTTTGCTCTAA
>JBBQLN010000010.1:0-66404 GCA_038327905.1 Burkholderiales bacterium | reverse complement strand
TCTCGAACAGGGCCGTGAAACGAACCAGCGCCAATGATAGTATGCTTTTTGCATGCGAAAGTAGGTCACTGCCAAGCTATTTATTTAGACTCCTTAAAAGAGTCGTGCATAAAGCCCTCTTACGAGGGCTTTATGCTTTGTTGGGGTGGGTTTGCTGATAATGTCGTTTTTTAAACGACAGTATTTAGTAAGATTATATTCAGCTTTTAAAACATCTCTCTAGGGGGCTGTAGTTTGTGTTTAAGAGTTTGCTAACTTTTCTAACGTGCTGCGCTCAATTATTTCAACTTGTCCTCTACCTAATGATACGGCTCCTTTTTGTTCGAGTCGTTTTAATTGCCGGCTTACAACCTCTCTTGCTGTACCAAGCTCATCAGCAATCTGTTGATGAGTGCGTGTTATTTGTGATGATTTAGCATCTAGTAACACCTTCGCTAACCTTGCATCTAAACTATGAAATGCTACTTCATCTAATAACACAATGAGGTCACTTATCAGTGCCCCATAATTAGTCATGACGAATTTTCTGAAAACAGCGGAATCGATCATAAGTTGATGGAACGCCACTGCAGGAATTAATACATCGCGAATGGGTTCTTCTACAATTGTTGATGCTGGGTAATCACTGTTGCCTAATAAGCATGTAGTGGTGATGACGCAAGTTTCACCTGCAGCAACTCTGTACAACAATATTTCACGACCGCCAGTAGACATCTTATATACACGTGATTTACCTTCTAAGCGCATCACATAAGCGCCGCATGGGGTTCCTTCACGATAGCCAATAGTGCCTATTGGCGCCTCAACAATATGTACATACTTTGAAAGTAAATCTCTGGCGGGTAGATCTAAGCCGCTAAGCTCTGGGAATAGTGCTAACCAAGATAAGTTGTCATGAGTGCTTTGCATTATTTAATCTTTCTAGGAACTAACATCATGTTAATTGGCTTTACTCTATAATAAACTAACTAAAATAAAGTTGTTAATACATAAATTTGACGCTCAGTTAACTAATCATATTGTCGGTTAATTGGCACTAATTAAGTCTTTAATTAGCTCTAAACCAAAGCCAACACCAAACCCACTTGTTTCACTGTTTACTGCTCCCAGACCGCCTTCATTGCTAGCCGAGGCCAAGTCTGTATGTAGCCAAGCTACCTCATTTTCAACAAATCTTCCTAAAAAGCGTGCGGCATGAATATGGTCTGCATCGCCATCAATAGTACATTGCATAATGTCAGCAATATCGCTATCCAAGTCACTTTCATAATCGTCATCATACGGAAACGCAACGATACGCTCGCCAGCTAAATTGCCAGCATGTACGGCTTTGGCTGCTAATTCAGTTCGATTGGCAATTACACCGCTCATACGCGTGCCTAGTGCCGATATCATGGTACCTGTCAGTGTGGCGAAATCAATAATAGCATCTGGTAGCTGACCATTCTCGTTGGCGCGACTCGCCAATGTTAAAGTGTCAGCTAATACCATGCGGCCTTCAGCATCTGTATGAACAATTTCTATTGTCATGCCATTAAGCGCAGTCACCACATCATTTTGCTTGTATGACAATGGCCCAATGTGGTTTTGTGAGATAGCGAGCCAGCAATCAAGCCTTACTGGCAATTGTTGCTGGGTTGCAGAAAGTAGAATACCTAAGGCTACCGCGCTACCATTCATGTCTTCATGCATGCCTTGCATGTACTTTGCTGGTTTTAAATTGTGTCCACCTGTATCGAAACAGATGCCTTTTCCTACGAGAGCAATATTTTTATGCGCATTTTTGGGTTCATATATTAAGTGTACGATGGCAGCATCTTGTGGGTTGCTGCCCTGTCCAACGGAGTAGAATGCACCTGCGCCTATTTGCTTGAGTTTTGGCATATCAAATTCTTCATGCCTCCAGCCAAATTCCTTGGCTAACTGAGATATTTTTTCACGATAAATTGTAGGCGTGAGTTCATTGGGAGGCGTAATGGTGAGTTGGCGGCATAGCGTGTTGCCAGCTACACGCGCATTCACGTAAGCGTAATCATGCTTAGCTTTATAACCATGTATGCTGATACTTTCTAAAGCTTTAAACTTGTCTTCTTTTTTCCGGGTTGGTAGTTTTGCGGCATTCACAGTTGCCACGTAGTAAGCCGCACAAGCATTTAATTCACGTGTAGCTTCATCGCCAAACACGAAAATTGCAAGTTCTGTAGGTTGTTCATCTAATAATGGCATTAATGCTTTACGAAGCAATGTGTGGCGTTGAAAATTATTCAACTTTTCTTCTAACACTAAAAAGCTTGCAATACCGCCATTTGGTAAGTCTGTCGTTAATGGTGTTTTACACAAATCTTTGTAATCGTTGTGTGTGCGCTTCAGTTTGGTTTGCAAGGTTTGGTTGTAAGGAATGTTTTCAGCTTCATTTTCGGTTAGAACAAAAAGCATATGCTTATACGAAGTTAGCGTATTTTCACTACCAATTTCAGAAAATTGACTTAATTTTAATGACATTTATTTCCCTCTAACTCTTATATGATATCTAAGACTATCGTAGCAGATATCAATAATTTACGGGCTATTCCGCACGGTTTAACTTGACCAAAAAGCCTAAAAAAGACACACTATAGCCTCAAAATTAATTTTTAAAGGCAAGTTCGACGATTTGAATATTCTAATCGTATTGAACAATCTAATCACGTTTAGTTGCTGTGCCATTTTGTATACTTAACTGATAAATTATACGCGCAGGAACCACAACACGGAGAAATCTCACGCATGGCAACGAATCAAAACGCTACTATTCAAGACAACGGCTTAAGTGAAACAGACCCAATAGAAACACAAGAATGGCTTGATGCGCTGACAGCTGTTATTGAAAACGAAGGCACTGAGCGAGCACACTTTTTGCTCGAGGCTATGATTGATAAAGCACGTCGCTCAGGTAGTAATTTGCCGTATAAAGCCACTACAGCTTACGTTAACACTATACCGACGCATTTGCAGTCTAAATTACCTGGTGATCCTGAAATGGAGCGCCGTGTAAGAGCGCTAGTTCGCTGGAATGCGATTATGACGGTACTTCGTGCAAATGAAAAATCACCAGGTGTGGGTGGACATATTGCTAGTTTTCAGTCTGCGGCTACTTTGTATGATACTGGCTTCAACTATTTCTTCCGTGCACCAAATGAAAACTTTGGAGGTGATTGCATCTACTTTCAAGGTCACTCTTCACCAGGTGTGTACGCACGAGCTTTCTTAGAAGGTCGATTTACTGAAGAGCAAATGGATAACTTCCGCCAAGAAACGGGCGGTAATGGTTTATCTAGCTACCCACATCCTTGGTTAATGCCAGATTTCTGGCAATTTCCCACTGTGTCTATGGGTTTAGGCCCTTTGGCAGGCATTTATCAAGCGCGCTTCTTAAAATACATGCATAACCGCGGTATTGCGGATACCAGCGACCGCAAGGTCTGGGTGTTCTGTGGTGATGGTGAAATGGATGAGCCTGAATCACAGGGTGCGATTTCACTCGCAGCGCGTGAAGGTTTAGATAACCTTATTTTCGTCATTAACTGTAACTTGCAACGTTTGGATGGCCCAGTGCGCGGTAATGGCAAAATCATTCAAGAGCTTGAGTCTAACTTCCGTGGTGCGGGCTGGAATGCACTTAAAGTGGTGTGGGGTTCGTATTGGGATCCATTACTTGCCATGGATAAAGATGGTTTGCTCAAAAAACGCATGGAAGAGTGCGTAGATGGTGAGTATCAAAACTTTAAACAAAAGGGTGGCGCCTATACACGCGAACACTTCTTTGGTAAATATCCTGAGCTAAAAGAAATGGTTGCGGCCATGTCTGATGCTGATATTTGGCGCTTAAATCGCGGTGGTCATGACCCTCACAAAGTTTATGCAGCGTATCATTCAGCGGTAAATCATAAAGGTCAGCCGACTGTCATTTTAGCTAAAACTGTAAAAGGTTACGGCATGGGTGATGCGGGTGAAGGTCAAAATACCACACACCAACAAAAAAGTATGGATATTGAGTCACTTAAAAAATTCCGTGACCGCTTCGACTTGCCATTAACAAACGAACAAGTTGAAAGCTTGTCGTTCTACAAACCAGCAGACGATAGCCCCGAAATGAAATACTTGGCTGAGCGTCGTAATGCGATGGGTGGCTTTGTGCCACAACGTCGCACTAAAGGGAATGAACTTGTAGTGCCTGAACTTTCGGCATTTGAGAATATGCTAGTCTCAACAGGCGAGCGTGAAATATCAACAACAATGGCGTTTGTGCGTATTCTTTCAACCTTGGTACGCGATAAAGAAATTGGCAAGTTTGTGGTGCCTATCGTGCCAGATGAAGCGCGTACTTTCGGTATGGAAGGCATGTTCCGACAACTCGGTATTTATTCTTCAGTAGGCCAGTTGTACGATCCACAAGATTCTGACCAAGTGATGTATTACAAAGAGTCAAAAACTGGTCAGATTTTAGAAGAAGGGATTAACGAAGCAGGTTCATTCGCCAGCTGGCTAGCTGCTGCAACGTCATACAGCGTCACAGGCACGCAAATGATTCCGTTTTATATCTACTACTCAATGTTTGGTTTCCAACGCATTGGTGACTTTGCTTGGGCAGCTGGCGATAGCCGTGCGCGTGGGTTCTTGTTAGGGGCTACCGCAGGTCGTACCACATTGAATGGCGAAGGCTTACAACACGAAGATGGTCATAGTCACTTGATGTCTGCAACGATTCCTAACTGTGTGTCTTACGACCCAACATTTGCTTATGAGCTTGCTGTAATTATTCAAGAAGGTTTGCGTCGTATGGTGCAAAATCAAGAAGATGTGTATTACTACATTACCTTGATGAATGAAAACTACACGCATCCTGAAATGCCTAAAGATTCTGCCGAAGGTATTTTGAAAGGCATGTACAGCTTTAGCAAATCTAAAGCGAAAGGCCCTAAAGTGCAATTGATGGGTTCTGGTGTGATCTTGCGCGAAGTGATTGCTGCGGGTGAGTTGCTAGAAAAAGACTGGGGTGTATCCGCTGACGTTTGGAGTGTGACTAGCTTTACCGAGTTACGCCGTGAAGGCATTGATGCAGAACGTCAAAACTTGCTGAATCCAGAAGCTAAACCAAGACTAAGCTATGTGGCTCAGTGTTTACAAAAAGCTGAAGGCCCAGTAATTGCATCAACAGATTATATGCGTTCATTTGCGGACCAAATTCAGAACTTTGTACCGCAGCGCTTTGTTGCTTTAGGTACTGATGGTTATGGTCGTTCAGATAGCCGTGAAGCATTACGAAGCTTCTTTGAAGTGGATAGATATTACGTGGTGTTGGCTGCACTTAAAGCGCTGGCAGATGATGGCAAATTGCCAGCAAGCAAAGCGGCTGAGGCGATTAAAAAATACAAGTTAGATGCTAACAAGCCTAACCCAACGACAGTTTAAGGACACGCAGACATGGCAATTCAAGACATACTTGTCCCCGACATCGGCAATTTTGATAGTGTTGATGTTATTGAAATTTTAGTTAAAGTAGGTGACACAGTTGCTGAAGAAGATTCGCTCATTACGGTAGAATCTGACAAAGCTTCTATGGATATTCCATCACCCTTTTCAGGTGTGGTTAAAGAACTAAAAATGAAAGTGGGCGATAAAGCTGCTCAAGGTAGTTTAATTTTAACAATGGACGTAAGCGATTCAACTGCTGTATCGCTTGAACAGATAAAAGCTGTCGCACCTCAACCTGCTGCAGAAAAGCCAGTGGTTGCCGCAGTAGCGATTCCTGAGCCCAGCCGCCCAGCGCCAGAACCACCAAAAACAATTGCCCCAGCGCAACAGCCAGTGCCAGTGGGAGCTAGCGCGGTGGTTGACGCAGGCAAGTTATCACATGCTAGCCCATCAGTACGTAAGTTTGCACGTGAGTTGGGAGTCAATTTAGCTTTTGTAAAAGGCAGCGCACCAAAGAATCGTATTGTACAAGCTGATGTGCAGTCTTACGTAAAAAGTGAGTTGGCTAAACCGCGTACTGAAAACATGGGTGCTGGCGTAAGTGGCTTCGCGGCTTTACCTATGCCAGTGATTGATTTTAGTCAATTTGGCGCCATTGAGAATAAGCCACTCTCGCGCATTAAAAAATTGTCAGGTGCGAATTTACATCGCAACTGGGTAACGGCTCCACATGTCACACAGTTTGACGAGGCTGATATTACTGACTTGGAAGACTTTAGAAAGTCTATGCAAGCTGATGCCGAGAAACGTGGCGTTAAACTGACTATGTTGGCATTTTTAATTAAAGCCTCAGTGAATGCGCTTAAAGCTTATCCAAACTTTAACGCATCACTGTCACCTGATGGTGATAGCTTGATCTTGAAAAATTATTTCAACATCGGCTTTGCTTGCGACACGCCTGATGGTTTAGTCGTGCCAGTCGTTAAAGATGTGCAGCAAAAAGATGTACTGGATATTGCCCGTGATCTAGCTGAACTTTCAACCAAAGCGCGTGAACGTAAGTTGAAAATTGAAGAGATGCAAGGCGGTTGCTTTACCATTTCTAGCTTAGGTGGCATTGGTGGTACGATTTTTACACCCATTATCAACTGTCCAGAAGTTGCTATTCTAGGCGTTTCACGTTCAAGCATGCAGCCTGTATATGATCCTAAAACTAAAGCATTCGAGCCGCGCTTGATGTTGCCTATGTCATTGTCATATGACCACCGCGTGGTTGATGGTGCTGATGGCGCACGTTTCACTAGCCACATGCGTATGATGTTGAGTGATGTGCGTAGGTTATTGCTGTAGTCTAATTTACTTCACCAATCCTAATTTTTGTAGGGTTGGTGAAACTCAACTTAATGAATAACACCTAGAAGTTACAGTAGTAAAGATTACTGCTAAAATCATTCAATTTAATAGGTGTAATCCTAGATGGCAATTTCTCGATGTAATAAGTGCGGAAATGTTACTGAACATGGGCGAGAGCTAGTAGGTACATCGTTAGTTTGTCAATGTGGTGCTAGTACCGCAGTTTATGACACTACGTATTTCGTTAATAAGCTTTCTGAAATGTACTTTGCATTGCGCAAAGAGTTTAATGCGCTTACCCCAGATTCTTCAAAAGAGAGTCAAACGCAGTCGAAAAAGAGTGACGATAGTTTCGACATTCATAATTCGGATTCTTTGAGTTCTGACGCACAACATGCACCCATTATTCAGTGGTTTAAATCAAAAAATATCATCGCTACAGCCAGTATTAATGCAGTTGATACTACAGGATTTTTTGACGAAGCTGCTGTAGCGATTGGTTCTGATTACGAACTCCTTGGTGAAGTATGTGAGCGAATTCGCTATGCTCAGCTCAAAGAGTACACCAGCAATCTAGTGCATCTTGATAAAAAAACTAAAGAAGATGCTAAAGCCATTGAGGGCTTTGTGCAGCAACTTTACGACCACTCGCTTATTGCTCGTTGCATTAGTAACAAAAAAGAGAAAAATATTCGCGTGGTTTTGCAAAATGCGCCTAGTGTCAGACGTTTTTTTGCTGGTGATTGGCTTGAGTGGTTTGCATTAATGATTGGTTTAAGAATATGCAAAGAGCGTAACATCAATTTCTCTTGCGCTCGAAATATGACGCTAGCTTTCCCATCAAACGAAAACAGGGAGCTTGATGTTTTCTTCCTCGTTAACAATAGTCAACCGCTTTATATTGAATGTAAAACTGGCGATTTTAGACAAGACTTAGACAAATATGTGGCTTTGCGTAAACGCTTGGCGATAGACCAAAGATACTTCATTCTTTGTGTTGCAGACTTAGATAATGAGCAATGCAAAGGCGTGACTGCAATGTACGGTATGACCTTCGTGAATACAAAGACGTTAGGCCAACATTTAACAAGCCTGCTGTAATAGCCTAATTATTTAAAAGTTCTCAAATTGAGCCCCAGCGAGAGTAGTGATACTTCAGCAATATCTTTAGAATAGCTTGTAAACTATTTATCTCAATGGTTTATCTAAGCTTTCGTTTGATAGAAGAACTCTAAATTTAATGTTGTTTTCGCCTCACTATCCTGCGCTACCAATATGTAAAGTTCGCGTAGGGAAAGCTATTTCTGCATGATGGCTGCTGATGATGTCCGCTGTTTTTAGTAATATGTCCTGTTTGACTTCATGGTAGTGCGTCCAGTCTGTGGTTTTTGTAAAGGTGTAGATGATGAAATCAAGTGAAGAGGGCCCAAATGCATTAAAATTGACGATGAGTGTTTGTGAGGTGTCGATTTCTACATGGTTTCGAAGCATATCCTTCACGTCAGCCACGATAGCATCCATTACTTTGATATCGTCATAGCGGATACCTACAGTTTCTTTAATGCGACGGTTAGTCATCCTAGACGGATTTTCTACTACGATGGTGGTAAATAATGCGTTTGGCACATAAATTGGATTTTTGTTAAAGGCGCGAATACGAGTATGCCTCCAGCTAATATACTCTACGGTACCTTCGATTTCGCTATCGGGTGAGCGAATCCAGTCACCAATGCTGAAAGGTCTATCTAAATAGATGGTCAATCCACCGAAGAAATTTGCTAATAGATCTTTCGCTGCAAATGCTACAGCCAAGCCACCAATACCACCAGCCGCTAATAATCCTGAAATACTAAATCCTATTGACTCAAATATCACTAGCATAGAGACAATCGTTATAACGAGTTTGGCTAGTTTTGAAAGCGCATCTATTGTGGTGAAGTCTATTTCAGCGCCTTGTTTTTTGTTAATTTCAATTAAATTGTGAGAGAAGCTGCGAACAAGTCGAATAAAAAACCATGACACACACATCACAATGCCTACTGTACGCAATGGTGCTATATATTCCACAATTTCGAAGTCAAAATGCTTGCTAATTATTTTTACGGTAATAGCAATGCCTAAAATAAGTATGATGATTGGTATTGGCAGCCTTGCAGCATCGATAATCGCATCATCCCAAAGACTTTCGCTGCGAAGTGCCATTTTTTGAAAAAGTCGAAGTATTAATTGAGAAAGAAAATAGGCTAACAAGACTGCCAAAATCACAAAAAAGACTTGAGGAAACCAAGGTTCAGTTATTGATGAAAATTTTAATTGGGTTGATATTGCTTTAAAGTCCATGGTTAGCTATTTGTATGGGTAATGCGGGACATTGATTGTAACAGAGCTAGTTACAAGCCCAAAACTCATGAACTTCAGCGCTAGTTAGCTAAGGTTTGCTTAAGGCACAAACTCTACTACCACCTCACGGCTATCGGATTGTCCTGCATCATCAACCGCTCGTAACAAGTAATGTGCCGCTTTTTGGGGTGTCCATGCAATGCCTGCGCCAGCCTCACTTTTGGCAATAAAGCTATTATCCGCAAACCAGTAAATACTACCTTGACCGCCACGGCTGGCTCTTAGTGCGATGGTTTCTGGCTTACTTAAGCGAATGGTGTAAGACACACCTCTAAGCGGCGAGGTGATTTGCGGCTTATCATCAATCACTTGGCTGAGTTTGTTACTACACCCTACTGGCAGCGTTGGCGGTATACGGCGTGGCATACCTGCCTCACGGAATAGCCGTAACATATCTGAGTTCCAAAACTCGATGATTTCTTCACGTGTATTGGCTCCTGCACTGCATACCACTTGATTTGTTGCGTTATCGAAATAGACGGGTCTGTGCAAGGTGCTGATTTTAATGGGAGACTTACCTGGAATAAACCATGTTTCACTGAGATTCTTACAGTACTTGTTGGGCAAGTCGCCACTTGCAGTACACACCTTTACTTTGGTTAAGGTGCGCGGCGGCATGGCTTCGACTTCCGTTTTTCGATTTAGTAAACGTTGATGGCGCAGGCTATCTAGAATCTGAAAAAATAAAGGCGCAGCAGTTTTAATGCCGATAAAAGCTGGGTTAGGTTTGCCATCAAAATTCCCCACCCACACGGCTAATACATTGTTACCGCTTACGCCTACCGTCCATGCATCGTGAAAACCCCAAGAGGTGCCAGTTTTCCACGCGGTATTGTAGTGGTCAGGTTCACCAGTGTCTGGTCTAGGATTTTGCCGCAACATATCTAAAGTGATATAGGCCGACTCTTCACTTAGTAGTGGAAATGTCGCTGAATTTTGTTTTGTGAGGCTATAGGGGGCAAAACGACCATGGTTAGCCAGCATAGCGTATAAGCTGACGAGTTCCTCCATTGTGAGCTCGCCACCACCTAATGCCAGCGCTAGGCCATAATGAGATTCACTTTTTAAATTAGCCACCCCCGCATTTTTTAAAAAATCGTATAAGCTAGGCTGAGTGAGCCTAGAGGCTAAACTCACCGCAGGCACATTGCGTGAGCGTATCAGAGCGTCTGCAGCTGTGATTGGACCAATAAAACGACCGTCAAAATTCTCTGGACTGTAAGGGCCGAAGCTAGTCGGCGCATCTTTTAATATACTCGCAGGGTGAATCAAACTTTGATCCATTGCCAAGCCGTATATAAATGGCTTTAAGGTGGAGCCAGGTGAACGCTTAGCCGCTGTGCCGTTGACTTGCCCATCAATCGCAGCATTGAAGTAATCAGCAGAGCCGACTAAGGCTTTGACTTGCATGGTTTTTGCATCATACAAAACAGCACTGGCATTATTAATACCTAGGTTTTTATTGTTTTCAATATAGCTGGCAATCATGCGTTCAAGTGTAGCTTGTGCATGAATATTTAAGCCCGTATGTATAGTTGCTTGATTGCGGTGTTCGGCCAATAATGCATCGGTAAAGTGAGGTGCCAAAAAGGGTAAGTTTTGGCTACTTAAACGTTTTGCCTCTTGTAAAGATTGAGCAGGTAAGCGCATATCAGCAGTGTATTTTGCATCTTGCGGATGTAGTGCTAACCAGTCTTGCCACAAGCGGTTTCTAGCTTCATTAAGCTGAGCATTTTTATTGCTGATACTAAGGCGTCTATTAGGGTTTTGCGGAATTACCGCCAGCGTCATGGCTTCAGGCAAGTTAAGCCTGCTGGCAGGTTTATTAAAGTAAAACAGACTAGCAGTGGCAATGCCTTTAATGTTGCCGCCGTAAGGCGCAATATTCAAATAAGCTTCGAGAATGTCATGCTTTGAGTATTGGGACTCTAGCCATACTGCCGCCAATATTTGCTTTAGTTTTCCGCTTACCGTGCGTGAATCTATGCCGTATAAACCGCGTGCCAGCTGCATTGTGATGGTGGAGGCGCCTTGGCGAGAACCCCCAGTATAAGTGCGCACCATGCCCCGTAATAACGCCAGCGGGTTAACACCCAAGTGCCAGTCAAAATAACGATCTTCATATAGCTTAACCGCCTCAGCTGCATTAGGGTTGATATCTTTTAATGGCACCCAAAGTTGATACTGTGCGTCGGATGCCAAAGTGATTCGTAGCAAGCTGCCATCAACGGCATAAATAGCGGTGGAGTGGGGGATTAAGCTTAAAAGTGCAGGTTTCTCATAGAGTCGTAATACGGCTAAGACGGTGACAATTAGAATAGCAGCAACGAATGTCTTCTTTGGTAGTTTTAACCTGAGCATGAATGTTATATAACTTAAAACCTAGCTCCGTCATTCCCAATAACTGGGAATGACGGAAGGCATAGCCTTTTATTTTCCAGCACGACCCACGGTAAGGTTAGCGGGTAATGAGCGCGCTTGCAGCAAGCGGTTATACATTGACTCTGCATAAGCTGGCGGCACTACAAATTGGCCACTGTTTGTGGCCTTGATTTTGTAAGTGAACTCTGTAATCGTGTTGGTGACTGCGCCGTAAAAAACTACACGGTCTTCACGAATATCTGCATAGCTTGGTTGCCAACCACCCCCAATGCCAAGCGGACTAGTCCAGCTGGAAATTTCTGGCGCTTGGCCTTCACCTTCATTGTAGCCTTCTTCACCTCCTTGAGAAATGCTGCTATCTGTTTCGCTTACGGCAGCTTGCAACACAGGCTCGAAGCCACCTGGTAGCAAATCTACAATCGCCACGTCATCTACATTACCGTCAATCGCGCGGATTTTGATGTGCACGGTGATTTCGTCACCCATGGTGATTGATTTTAACGCAGCGCCTTTATCGTCCGTATATTCACGGATGATTTCCATGCCTTGTTTTAATGCAGTAGCTGGTGGTTTTATGTCAAAACCAGACTCTGTGACTGCGTAGAATAATGGCAAGCCACTTGGTCCTTGTAGCTTCAAACGTGCGGTCTCTGGTGAAAAGTTCGCCGAAGGTGCAATACTGTTTTCTGCTAATTTCAGCGTTGTGACTTTGCCTTGCTTATCTATCGCGCTAATACCCATTTGACCTGCGACTTTTATCCCAGCAACGTTAGCATAAGCATCAAATCCAAGTAACGCATAAGACGATGACAAGGTATTGAAGCGACCTTCCGAAATAGGCTTCATGATGTTATTTAACGCGTCGCTTGATACCTCTTTCACTTTTTCTGGAAAGTGGCGTGACACTAAGTAAAGCGTTTGTGCATTTCGCACCACATCATCGTAATAATGCCCATAGATAGCTTGTTGGCTCCTTGCGTTCAACAATTTTACAGGCTTAGTGATTAAGTCGCTGGCTACGGCATGCTGCTGCAATAGCTGATAGCTCGCTGCAAGATAAGCCGCAGTTAAGTCTGAGCGCCACTCTTTGAAACTATTGTCAGTTAAAGTTTTAGCATCTAGCGTACTGCGCAAGCTTGCTAACAACGGTGTGGTGACCGTGCCTTCGCGCGTCAGCAAGTACGTTGCGTAAGCCCTCACACGAGCAGCATCTAGGTTTGTTGCTGGGCTGGCCGCTAAGGTTTGCAAATACTCCAAGCCTTTTTTTAGCATGTCAGCAGGGATCTCTTCACCAACATTCGCATGGTCACGGGCTTCTAGCATCATGTGAACCGCATAAACGCTGGCGAACTCGTCTGCCCCTACACTGGCATCCCACAAGCCAAAGCCACCTTCAGCATTTTGGCGTGTACGTAATACGCTTAAGGCGTTTTCGAAATTACTTTTTTTAGTGCTGACACTCGCCAAGAGTTCTGGACGTTTTTTAAGTACGATGATAGGCATGACTTGACTGACCAATTGCTCAGTACAGCTATGCTCATAGTTAGCTAAGTAATCAAGCAAACCGCCAGCGGCCACTAAAGGCAATGGTGAAACACTTGCTTGCTGTTTGCGATACTCTGCAAACATGGTGCGCTTCACGCTGACTTGCGTGTCGCCTTTAAAGCTACCTGTTTGCATAATGGTCATGTGAGGTGTGGATGGACGCACACTAATCTCAGTACCCAGTTTTGCAAACTTATCACCGATATTTGCGGTGAATTCAATTCTAGCGGAGCCTAATTTAGCGGCTGCACCTTCTTTAACTTTAAGCTTGTAAAGACCCGTGCCTTCTCGCAACTCGCCGATTTTTAACACTTGTTTAGCTGCACCAACGAGTTCAAAGGCGGGTGAAGGTGCAAGGTTAAGCGTTACCGCGGCCTCTTTACCAGAACCTTTGACATTGTTAGAGACGCCAACGCTGACGTCAAAAGTATCACCTGGAGTGACTGTGAGTGGCGCGTTGGGTGACAGTACAAAGTCACCACGAACTAAGGCGTCACTAGTGGTAATGCCAATGCTGGCATCGCTCACCATCACAGCGATAATGCGCATTTTACCGTTGAATGTTTCTGGCACTGTATAACTAAATTCTTTGCTATCAGTCACATCGACAATGCCAGACCAATAAACGGCTGGCTTGTCAGTTTTACGTTTGAATGGATTTAAGTGTTTACCCAAAGCACCATCAGCATCGCCGCCAGGTGCGGTTGCAGCCATAATCTTTTTGAACTCAGGTAAGATTAAATCCAAAATTTGTGAAGTTGAAACTTCTAATTGTCGTTTTTGGAAGAAGAAACCAAGCGCATCGGGGTTTTTATATCTTGCGACTTGTAAGATACCTTCATCCACCGCAAATACCACAGCACGGCCAGGTTTAGCTGCATTCAATTTCATCTTCAGCACTTGGCCAGGTTTGATGAGCGGCTGACTACTGAGTTTCAACGTATTGGTGCGCTGCGATAAGCTCGTTACAAACGGCACTACACCATATGATAGCGGGCTGGTGAAAATTTCATCTGAACTTGGATCGCGCACAAACTGCACGCTCACATAGCCGTTACCTTCAAAGTCTGCAGGCAATTTGATTTTTTGCACAGATGCTTGAGAGTCAGCTTTAAACCATTGTTGTGCATACACTTTATCGCGCTCAATGGTAATCAAGCCAGCGCCCACATAAGGTGCGCGAATGCTGATACTAATCTCTTGGCCGGCGGCATAGTCTTTTTTATCTAGTGCTAGTTTTAGCTCCGCATTACGCTCTAGTGAGCGGCTTACATTACCTAAGCCAGCCACGCTGTATTCCACGCGGTTTAGCTCTAAGCCATCTTTGTTTTTAAGCACGTAAGCAAAATCACCCGGTGTTTCTGAGGCAAGCGCTAGGCTGTTGCCTGTAGCTTTGATGCTATAAGGCGACTCTTTGATGAGCACTTCTTTTTTGCGCGATTCATATTTAAATGTGCCGCTACCTTGTTTGGTCAACACAGAAACGTATTTGCGCTCAATCAGATTCAAGCTCAAGTCTTCGGCGGCTACTTTTTGCAGGGTTGAATTGACTGCAATCAGATTAACGTTACGTTTGCTAGCTTTGCTGACGTAATTTAAATCGCCATCGGCTTTAAAACCTATCAAATAAGGTTGTTCTGAAATCAGCGTTGCAACTTCTGCGGAAACACTGCGTCCGCCGCCAGCTTCATAGGCTTGAGCGACAATGTTGAGTCTGTAAGTCGCTTTGGTGTACTTTTCTAAACCTAAGGCAAACTCAGCCACGCCTTGCGCGTTACTGGTAGCATCGCTCAATTTCTCGCTATAGCCTTCTTTTGCGCGTAAGGGGTCGTAGAATGCAAAGTCTGCATATTGGCTAAATGCTGGATATGCTGGGCTGAGCATCATTTTGGCTGTCACGCGTCTATTTTCAGCGGGTGTGCCAAACAGATTTTGCACATTGATGTTGGCTTTTAAATCTTTAGGATTTAGCCAGCCCTCAGTGGTTTCAGGGTAAAGCGTTGCATCTTTTGCAAACAAGGCTTTTACCTTCATGCGATCAGGCTGAAACTCCTGCACTTTTACACTGACAGAGCCTAATTGCTGGTAAGCATTGCCATCTTTAACTGAGTAAAGATTAATATTGTAAGTACCAGTAGGCGAGGTTTCTAAAGTTTTATATTCCAGCTCATTAAAGCCGCCTGCACCCAGCTTAACCATTTGAGTTTTTACCACTAGGCCACGCGCATCAAGCACTTCCGCTTGCAACGGTAAGCCGTCTAATGCTTTAGCCCAAGTAGCAGTTTTGACTATCATACCGATATGCATGGTATCGCCAGGGCGATAAATGCCACGGTCTGAGAATAGATAAGCATTTAAGCTATCTGAACTGGCCGCATTGGCAATGCCACCTACGTCAAAGCGTGAATAGTCTAGGTTTCTGTCATAGTGATTAATCGGCAGGAAGCTTAAATCACCCGCTTTTTTCACGATATATAAAATAGGTGAGCGTTCACGCTGTAAGCCATCTAGCTTGGTAAAGTTAACACGTCCATTGGCATCCGTTGTTTGACTGAAGATGGCTTGACCATTTTTTGCAATCACCTCAACCGTAGCGCCAGCCACTGGCAAACCTGTATGAATAGACTGTACATAAACCACTTGGCTGCCATCGAGTTCTTTTTTGGCGATTAAGCCTAAATCGGTGACAAGGATTAGACGTTTATCAACAAATGCTTCTGGATTTTGGTTTTCTGATGGGTTGTAATCACTGCCATCATCAGTCTGCTCGCTACCGTCAGCATTGGCTTCTTTCTTAGGTTTGTAACCGCGCACTGTAAGCAAGAAAACACCGCGTTTGTTTTGATTTTTATCTAAGCCCTCAGTTTTGCTTAAGTATTCACTCAAATCTAGTGCTTCGTAATGCGCTTCCCCCGCCTCTAAATGCAAGGGAATGTTTTTCTCAAAACGTTCACTCAAATTATCACCATCAATAGAGTAATAGAATGATGGATTGCTAAAGCTGCCACTGGTTTGCGTAATAAGATGTTGCAACTGACCTGGCAGAATACGCCCAATTTCCATTTTTAAACCTGGTAAATCGCGCGCTAATACCGCCACTTTGCGTTCACCACTTAAAGCCAGCAATGAACCTTGGCTGAGAATTTTAACTTCTGCAGGAAATACTGGTACTTGTAAAATACGTTGTGTTGTTGCGCCTAATTGATAACCGCCAAAAGATTTTAAGCCTTTGTCAATTTGCACATAAATATAGCTGCCAACATCCGCTTTATATTTAAACGAGTGTGTTTCTATATTTTCACGTTCAGCTGGAATGGCTTCTAGTGAAAGCGGCTTGCCAGCAGCAAGAACAGCTTCAGTAATGTCTTTTGTATTAGACCATGCGTGTGGATATTTTAACTCTTCTGGCGTACTGACCAATTTATTGCGTGGCAATACCCATGCTTTAATATGGCTCGCCATGTCTTTTTCATTGACTGCAGCTGAAGCGTTAAGCAATAGGATTTGCTCAGGCTCATTTTGCTCATTAGAAACTACAATCGGGCTAACTTCATTTATCAACAAGCTATATAAGCCAGGCACATTCACGCTTTGTGTTAAAGACGTTGCAAATGGTTTGCCGCCAGTTGCAGCTTTTAAGCCTTCATCTACCGTCACTTCTAATATGCTGTCATCCTTTGGAATGTCTAGCGGTGCAGAGTGGATGTAAGCGTTGAGTTTTAATTTATCGTAACTTACAACAAAGGGTATCGTGTCTGAGCCAAAATTAAGTAAGCTAGTTTTGTTACTACGCATTTTTAGCGTAATACTTTTTTCTAGTTTTGCTGTATCAACTGGGTGACTAAAGTTAAGGTTAACTACCACTTTTTTCATTGCGGCGTTAATTGGATCTTGATAAAACTCGCTGTTAGTAATGGCTGCAATAAATAATGGCGAGGTGAATTCTACATCCCACTTGTCTAGCAGTGTCTTAGGTGTCAATGCTTTGGCATTCAGACTAACTTTGAAGTCAGTGCCCACAGGCCAGTCAGCTTTTGGCTGAAATGACAATTCGTTTTCAGCATCCCATTTCCATACGCCATCAATTTTCGGCATGATATTAACATTAGCCGAGATCACTTTCCCCACTTGCTCAATGGGCGCTACTGATGCATCAAAGCTTATTTTGAGTGGGTTTGGCGGTAAATTATCTTCGATTTGTGTTCTAGTTGGAACGGTTACAGTGACTTTTACAGTGACTGGTTGCGGTCTAGCTTTGTACCATTCCCAGCCATGCCAGCCCCCAGCGCCAAGTGCAGCAACTAAAGCAAGTATGCCTAAGCCTTTAATTGGCTTTTGAATCATCGATAAGCGCAGGTTATTTAGTTTGTCCCCGCACCACTTCATCCACGCAGGTGCTTGATAGTTCACAGAGCCAAAGAAAAAGCCGAGTATCGTACTAGCAAGTGACCATAATCGCGCTAATACCATTTGAACAAACTGCAAACCTGAACGGACGAAAGACATGAACTACCCTTTTTTCTGAAAAGCACTTTTTTGTAAAACCCTGTCAGTAACAGGCTTAAATTTTTAATGCATAAATCATACTACTGATTCAACTATTTTGAAGGTATTTATGCGCTTTTTGATGATAAAATCACAATAAATAACTATGGTTTTAACAAAGGGTCGACATGAGTAATTTATTGGAAGTTTTGGTACCTGATATTGGCAATTTTGATAGCGTTGATGTCATCGAAGTATTAGTAAAAGTAGGTGATGTCATTGCCATGGAAGACTCATTAATCACGGTGGAGTCAGACAAGGCCTCAATGGAAATTCCATCAGCAGTGGCAGGTACAGTAAAAGAACTCAAGGTAAAAGTGGGTGATAAAGTCGCTAAAGATAGCTTGATTTTAATGGTTGAGGCCGCGGTTGCAGACACGGCCGCAGAAGCGCCAACTAAGCAAGAAGTAGCTGCTGAAACTGCTGCTGTTGAAGTAAAGCCAGCTATTGCAGCAGTAGCGGCAATTGCTAATGTTGGGGCTGCAGATTTGCATACCGAAGTTGTTGTTTTAGGTTCTGGCCCTGGCGGCTATACTGCGGCTTTCCGCGCTGCAGATTTAGGAAAAAAAGTGGTGCTAATTGAGCGTTACTCAACACTTGGTGGAGTTTGTCTAAACGTCGGATGTATTCCTTCAAAAGCTTTGTTGCACACTGCAAAAGTGATTACTGAAGCTGAAGAAACCGCGCATCATGGTGTGACTTTTGGCGCGCCAAAAGTAGATTTAGAGCGATTGCGAAATTGGAAAGCCAATGACGTCGTTGGCAAATTGACAGGTGGTTTAGCAGCGATGGCTAAGCAGCGTAATGTGACTATATTGCAAGGTGTGGGTAAATTTACCAGCCCTAATCAAATCGCTGTGACCGCTGCTGATGGCAAAGTGACCACTATATCATTTGATAATGCAATTATTGCAGCAGGCTCACAAGCGACTAAATTCCCTAATGTTGCCCCAGAATTTGCTAATGACGAGCGCATTATGGACTCCACAGGCGCATTAGCGTTGGCTGATATACCTAAGCGCATGTTAGTAATTGGCGGCGGTATTATTGGCTTGGAAATGGGTACTGTTTATGATGCGCTAGGCTCTAAAGTCAGCGTGGTTGAATTTACTGACGGCTTAATTCAAGGTTGCGACCGTGATTTGGTGCGCCCATTGCAAAAACGTATGGAAAAACGTTTTGAAAGTATTATGCTCAATACCAAAGTGGCAAGTATTGAACCTAAAAAAGATGGTATTCACGTGGTGTTTGAAGGCGTAAACGGTAACGCTGATGCACCCAAAGGCGTTGAAGTATATGACCGCGTATTGGTGTCTATCGGCCGCCGTCCAAATGGTAAAAATATTGGTGCAGAAAACGCAGGTGTGGCTGTCGATGATTACGGTTTTATCGCGGTAGATAAACAAATGCGCACGAATGTGCCGCACATTTTTGCAATTGGTGATATTGTCGGTCAACCAATGTTGGCACATAAAGCGACGCATGAAGCTAAAGTTGCTGCAGAAGTGATTGCTGGTGAAAAAGTAGAGTTTGTTGCTTCAGTCATTCCATCCGTCGCATACACAGATCCTGAAGTGGCTTGGGTTGGCGTGACAGAAATAGAAGCTAAGGCCAAAGGCCTTGAGATTGAAAAAGCCTCATTCCCTTGGGCGGCTAGTGGTCGTGCAATATCAGTGGCACGTACAGAAGGGTTGACCAAGTTGATTTTTGATAAAAATACACATCGCGTGATTGGTGCGGGCATTGTGGGTGTTAATGCAGGTGAGTTACTAGCCGAAGCCGTGTTGGCCATTGAAATGGGCGCAGATGCTCATGATTTAGGATTAACCATTCATGCACATCCAACATTGTCTGAAACTATATGTTTTGCAGCCGAGATGAAGGAGGGTACTATCACTGACCTCTACATCAAAAAGCGCTAGGATTTACTGAGTCTAGATTTTACTGAATTAAGTTGAATAGGATATAACACTATGCAATCTTTAAGCGATTTAACGAGAGCTGAGAAGTTGCGCATGATGGATGCGCTTTGGGATGATTTAACGCACGATATAGAGCCGTTTCAATCGCCAGCTTGGCATGAAGATGTCTTAAGGGAAACGCAACAGCGTGTCACCAACGGTGAAATTGAAACCTTAGATTGGGAAAAAGCTAAGCAACTATTGCGCAATCAACTTAAATGAAAATTCAGCTATTAAGCACCGCTTTTGCTGATATAGCATAGGCTCAAATGTTTTATGAGCAGCAGCAAAAGGGTTTAGGGGTTTATTTTCAAGATGCAATATTTGCCGACATTGACTCACTGATTGTTTACGCAGGTGTTCATTCGCAGATTTTTGGATTTTATCGTGCGCTCTCAAAAATATTTCCTTATGCAATCTATTACAAAACTGAAGCTGAGAGCGTGATTGTGTGGCATATACTAGATTGCAGAGCGAAGCCAACCCGCATAAAGAGGATGCTTAAAAACTAATGCAAACATTTATTTCCTTACTTTCACAACTCCTGCCACAAGATAGAGTTTTCACCGACCCCGTTGACTGCTACGCCTATGCTTATGATAATTCGCGTATCTTTCATGCACCTATCGCAGTAGTTTTCCCGCTGAATGCCGAAGAAGTACAAGCTGTAATTAAGCTTTGCAATGCGCATCAAGTGCCAGTAGTGCCGCGTGGTCGCGGCACAGGTACCGCGGGTGGAAGCGTGCCAGAAGCGGGTGGCGTGGCGTTGTCTTTAGAGCGCATGAATAAAATTATTAGTGTAGACCCAGATAACCGTATGGCGATTATTGAGCCAGGGGTGCTGAATCAAGAGTTACAAGATGCCATTAAAGGCGTTGGTTTCTTTTGGCCGCCAGATCCATCGAGTGCGGCTTATTGTAGTATCGGCGGTAATCTCGCGACTTGTGCCGCTGGGCCGCATGCCGTGAAGTATGGTGTTGCGCGTGACCATGTACTTGGTTTAAAAGCGGTGACCGGCAATGGCGATATTATAAAAACGGGTTGCTACACCAGCAAAGGTGTAGTTGGTTACGACTTAACTCGACTGTTGGTTGGCTCAGAAGGCACGTTGGCTGTAATTGTCGAAGCAACACTCAAGCTCACACCTTTGCCAAAACATACGGGCGGCATTACCGCCGAGTTTGCCGATACAGCCAGTTGCGCGCGCGCGATTGCCGCGATTATGGCGCAACCTTATACACCAAGTGCTTTGGAGTTTTTAGATAACGGCGCATTGAATTTAATTCGTGGACGTCATAAAAACTTGTTGCCAGAAAATGCGCGTGCTTACTTGATGATAGAAGTCGATGGCGCCCAGCAAGAGATTATTGAAGCCACAGAGGCAATCTTGCAAGCTTGCCAAGTGGATGGCTTGATTGAGGCAAAGCCCGCAGAAGATACCAAAGCTTTATGGGCAGCACGCAAGGCTTTGTCGCCATTGCTTAAAGACATTGCGCCTAAGAAAATCAACGAAGATATTGCCGTACCCGTGTCGCATTTGCCTGAATTGTTAACAGGTTTAGAGAAATTGGCCGCGCAATACAAAATTTCGAACGTAAATTTTGGGCATGCAGGCAACGGCAATATTCATGTAAATTTATTGGTAAATCCTGACAATGCCGATGAAATGAAGCGTGCTTATGAATGCTTAGATGAAGTGTTTAGCTTAGTGCTTTCGTTACAAGGCACGTTGTCTGGCGAGCATGGTGTAGGCATGGCAAAACGTCCATTTATTTCGCGCGAGATTGATGAAACAACCATTAACTTAATGAAGGCAGTTAAGTTAACGTTTGACCCAAATAATATTTTAAATCCGGGTAAGTTGTTTCCAAAGTAATTTGATTTGTCCTATTTTGCACGTGTAAACTTTGCATAATAAATAGCACATCCAAAAAATATCACTGTGAGCAACACTTCTAGCAGCGCTAACTTGGCAGAAAGTCCGACGTCTGACCAAGCGCGCACCACACCTTCCGTAAAGTACAACAAAATAAACATACTGGCCCATTTGTAGGTGTAGCGCTTGCCATTCAAAATGCCAAATAAAGGCAGTAACAATGGTAGCGTTTTGAGTATGAGTAATGAGCCACCTGGTTTAAAAGGCGCGAGAACAGTTTCCCATGCCAAACAAAGCATGATGAGCGCGATTAAGCTGATGCTAGCGCCCAGTTGCAACTGTTGAATGCTCGGCTTTCGAATATCAAGTTTTTGCATCATGCTTTTGCAGCTTTCGACATGCTAACTAGTGCCATTCTGGCAGATTGAGCATCTTGAATGGGCTGCTCAAAGTTGAACCTGAGTATCTGAGTTTTTCCATCTGCAATAGTCACTTTTGCATCAAAACCATCTGCATCGATGCCTAACATTTCCGCATGCGTTGCGCTTACATGATGAAAATGTTGGCTGTAGGCAATTAAGCTATGCACGTGGTCTGCATTCATGTGTTCGATAATGGCGGTTTCTTGTGCAGCAAGTGGCGAGCTATCTGTAAGTTCCGCAGATAGCATGGCATCTCGCGAAATCCAGCCCATTTTACCAAAGCCAGCAATATAACGTGCTTGTGCGATTTCGATACGGTAAAAACTAAAGTCATGCATGTCGAAATAGCTTTCTGCTTGTGGCAGATACCGCAAATAGCGTGTACGCAAATCAGCATCTTCTTTATCTATTTGTTTTGCTTCACCCATCAACGTGAGGCGTCCGCTAGCTTGTAAATCTTCATCGCCAGCAAATACGAGTAATGATACTTTTGGATTGGCGATGATGTTATGGGTGTGTTCAGCAATGGTGCTGATTAAAATAACAGGTTGACCACTATGGTCCAACACAAATGGCGCCACTGAACCAAATGGATAGCCAGCGAACTTTGTAGAAAAAGTAGAAAGAACACCGCTGCGTGTACTGCGCAAAAACTGTAATGCTTCTTTAGCTAAACTCATTGTTTTACTTTCAAATAATTTCTAAGACAATTCACTGAGACAGGTTATAAGACAAATAATTACTTAAGTTTTAATGCGGTTTGAGCTAGTCGCGCGCCCAAAGCCAAACATAATTTTCGCTCATCTGCGCTAATGGCTTTATCGTCCATTGCACCGCCAATATGGCTTGCGCCATAGGGTGTACCGCCCGTTTGAGTGCTGGATAACTCTGGCTCAGAATAAGGTAAACCTACCATCACCATGCCGTGGTGCATAAGCGGCAACATCATGGTCACTAGAGTTGTTTCGTTACCGCCATGCATAGAGCCAGAACTGGTGAATACAGAGGCAGGTTTGCCAATCAATGCGCCCTTTAACCACAAGCCAGTCGTGCCATCTAAAAAGTATTTCATAGGCGCCGCCATATTGCCAAAGCGGGTAGGGCTGCCAAGGGCTAAACCAATACACTCTTCTAAATCGCTTAATTCCACATAAGGGTCGCCACTGTTTGGTATGTCTGGCTCAGTCGCTTCGCAATTGGCTGAAACTTTTGGCACTGTGCGAATACGCGCTTTGATGCCCGCGACACTTTCAACACCGCGCGCAATCAGTTGCGCCATTTCACGAACGGCACCGCCTTGGGAGAAATATAAAACTAGGATTTCGCTCATTTCTTAGATTTTTCTCTTATTAATACTCTCATATTGTCTCTTACAACTTCAAATAGACCGATAGCTGAGACAAGGTCGCTCAACTTTTTGTAGCCGTAGGTTCTAGGGTCAAAGTCAGTAGCTTGCTTTTCAATACTACTGCCTACACCACCAAGTTGCGCCCAGCCAGTATCATCAGATGCTATTTCGATAGCTGAGCGTATTAGCGCAATTAGTTTTTTGTTTGCGATTAATTCTTGTGAGGTTTTTTTCACGACTGGTGAAAGTGAGTTAACTTCTGAGGCTAATGTAGGGTTAGAGTTTGTTTCAATTATAGTTTTTGAAGTTTCTTGAACTAGGTTCGCGTTGCTAGAGTCAGCTACTTTATTTTGTAAAAGGTTTTCAAAGTAAATAAATTTATTGCAGGCTGCTCTTAATGATTCAGGTGTTTTTCTTTCCCCAAATCCATATACAAGCTTGCCAGATTCGCGGAATCGGATTGCTAATCTTGTGAAATCACTATCGCTAGAAACAATGCAAAAGCCATCTAATGGCGCAGTGTAGAGTAAATCCATTGCATCAATAATCAATGCGCTATCAGTAGCATTCTTGCCTTTAGTATTGGCATATTGCTGCATTGGTTGAATAGCATGCTTGGGTAGTATTTCTTTCCAGCGACTCAGTTGATTTTGAGTCCAGTCACCATAAATACGCCTAACACTAGCATCACCAAACTTGGAAATCTCTTCAAATAATTCATCAATAATTGGAATCACGTTAAACGTATTGTCCGCATCAATTAAGACGGCTAATCGAGGATTGCTTTTATCATCACTCATTACATAGACCCCCAATATTATTTGAAGCTAAAAGTATACAGCACATCCACGGCGCTTTCTGTGCCAGCCTGTCCGCGCAGCGACCAGCGCGATGTCATGTTATAGGTGAGTCTGGCGACGTCTAAAAGTCCGCTGATGCTTTTTTGGTAGCTGAGATAGAGTCTTGAAGAAAGGCGTTTGCCAAATACTACAGCGGCGCTGTCTGCATCACCGCCAGAGAAGCTAAACTCATCTAGGCCAGCAGCGCGCGCTAATTGAGTTTGTAATGGTACGGATTGTCCTTGCGACAGCAATACGCCTGCAGCTAATGATAATAAGCCATAGTCACCTTTGCTAGTTTGGTCTAAGCCGTGACCTAGTACTAGCCATGACAACTTCTCGCTGTCTGCGACGGTTGGGTCAGACACTAATTTCGTAATAGGAATCAGCGCCGTCCCTGTGACCTCGATACCCGCATTGACTGGTGTGCTATTGCGCATGGCTCTGATATTGAGTGCTGGATTTTCTACTGTGCCGTTAAAATTAATGATGCCACGATCTATGATTAATTTTTGTCCGTAAGCGGAGAAAGAGCCATCTTTTACTTCAATGACGCCTTCGGTGTGTGGCTGATATTGCGTTAGGCCTGTTAAGGTTAACGCGCCTGTGAGTTGCGCGTCTAGCCCTCGACCACGCAAGGTAAACTCTTTGCCTAAACTGATACGTAATCCGTTCAATAATATTTTGAGTGCAGGTTCAGGAGTGCTGTCGGTTTGCCCGATAATGACCACGTCGTCACCCAGTACTGGCGTGTCTTCATCAGACAGTTCAACGAGCCCTTTTGCTACATTGAAGTTACCTGAAATCATGAGTAGGCCATTAGCTAATGTGGTTTTGCCCGTGCCATTTAATGTGAGTAGGCGATCCGCACGTGAGATTGCTGTGAAGTTTTGTGCAGACCAATCTAAATCTACTTGTGGTTTACCTTCATTTAGCAATAAAGATCCAGTTGTCTGTAATTTTCCATCGCCGCCTTGCCATGAGGCTTTTGTTATCAGCAACTTATCATGTTCAAAGCTTGCTTGTACTTCGCCATTGGTAAAGGCTACGCCTTCTGTTGGTAGTGAAAATTGCAGATTCTTACCATCTAAATTGCCGTTTAAATTAGGTGCGGCTAGCGTGCCGTTAGCCGAAACGGTCATATTCAAAAGACCATCAAAGCTGGCGTCCATTAGAGATGTTGGCATTGGTAGCCATGCCAGTGTTTGTAATTGTGCTTTGCCATTTAAGGTAAGTGGCGCGCTGCCAAGCAAGGCAAAGCCAGCATTCACTTTGGTGAGCATGGTGCTTAAATTAGCCTCTAAAAAGCCAATATTCTGCCCTTTAAGGCTAGTGCTAATCTCAGCTTGATTATTGACAAACTTGGCATCAAATTTAGCCTCTTGCAAACCCAACGGTTTTTTGGAGCCATCGGCTGTGGTCATCATGAAGTCGCCACTATCGCGCCATAAGTTGAGGTTACCATTTAAGCTATCCGTCGCTTTAATATCCCATTTTGCAGAAAACGTAGGGCTACCTTGGAGCGTGGATGGCAATATAAATAGCTCTGCTGGTAAGTCATCAAGCGTTAATTGCTCTGCATGACCTGCAGTTTCAAAGCCCTTAGCGTCATATTTTATAAAGTCAATCAACAGATTGCCTTTATTTAATTGTAGGTGCGCTTGTGCCAGTGAGGCACCTTGAGTGTCAACTATTAGGGGGGCAGGTGCGGCAAGTTTGACAGGTGATGTTCCTTCCAAATTAAGATTCTGCAATACCCCTTGCCAGCGATTTGTTGCAGCGATTAAGCCGCCTTGCAGCGTACTCGCGAATTTAAACGCTTTGCCTTGTGCTGTTAGGTTTAGCTGATGCTGTGCTCGCGACCCCTGCAAAGTCAGATTAGAATTCATCACAGGATGTTTGCCGTATTGTAGATTGCTGGCGGTAAATTCACCTTTCACTTGGCCATTTTCATCCGCCATTATCGAGGCCTGACCTTCTAGCTTGTCGACTTTTAAGCCACCTGCTAGCTTGAGATTGTTTGCCAGCAATTTGAGCTGAAGTGCTAAATTATCAAAAGCCCCTGTCATCGTACCACTCACATTTGCCTGACCAGAATACTCTGCACCAAATTTCTTTAAATCAGCCAAATCTATCTGCCAATTAAGCTCACTGTCTGCTTGTCCAAGGCTGCCATTGGCTTGAATGGTATTGTTGGCGATACTCGCTTGTAGGTCGATATTTTGGATTTTTTTACCTTCAATAGTGATGTTGCCTTTGCTAAGCAAGGTTTGATTTTGCCATTGGCTATCGCGTGCTGCAAACTGAATAGAGGTGCTTAAAGTAGGTAAAAGTTTTCCCTTTACTGCGATGTCAACGTTGAGTTTTGCTGCGGGATAGCTGCCTATGTTTTCAGGTTTGAGTTCGTCAATCGTGATATTAGCCGAGAGTGGATAATCATCGCTTAAAACGAGTTGCCCTTTAATATTTAAAAGAGCCACTGGGGATGTATTGGCTTGTTGAGATTGGAGTATGGCTAGCTGCTTGTTGTCTTTAACGAGTGCTAAGTTGCTATTAAAGCCTAATGAGTGCAAGTCGCCAGATAGCGCTACTTTTACATCGTAAGGCGTGCTGGCATCAGTTTTTTTGAGGCTGGTTAGACCATTCAGCATAAACGGTTTTGCGGTACTCATCTGTAATGTTGTCGAAGCTTCTCCCCAAGGCGTACTAAGGTCTAACGTATTTATCTTGATAGTTTTAGCATCAGCTTCAAGATTAATTTTTAGATTTTTATAGGTTTGAGTTTCACCATTTTTAATGACGAGTATTTCGCTAATTTCAGCCTGATTAATTTGAATAGGAAAGGGTGGTTTAATATGCTCAGGCAGACCTGAATCTTTAGCTTTTGCCGTACCGTCACCTACCGTGATAATAAGCCGTCTTGCGCGCATTTTATCCACCATTAACTTACCGCCGTTTAATGGGGAGAGTTGCCAATTAGCCTCTAGTTTTTCAAGTTTTAGATGAATGTTATCAAGATCGTAACTGAAAGTATCAAGGCTGGTATTGGCATTAATTGACATTGCACTATGTGCGGACGAGATGAGTAGCGTGAGACTCATCACGATTAGCATTAAATAGCGCATTGAAAAGTAGCGTTGCATCATCAGAAAGCTACGCCTATATTAAAGTGAAATCGATACTCTCCAGTGGCTTCACCATAAGCAATATCAGCACCAATCGGCCCTAACGGGCTTTTCCAGCGCGCGCCTAAACCATAGCCATACACGGGTGATAAGTCTTGTAATGAGTTTGCCGCATTGCCTGCATCCACAAACACTGCTGCTCCCCACTGGCTGGTGAGCCACTGCACCACTTCAACGCTACCTGTTGCAATGTAACGCCCACCAACAATGGCATCACCTTCTTTTATACCCAAGCTTTGGAAGGCGTAACCACGCACCGATTGGTCACCGCCTGCACGAAATAAATATAATTCTGGGGCGCTGTTTTTGCCATTCACCAAGCCAATTTCAGCGCGTGCTATAAACTGGGTGCTGGACGTAATTGGATAATAAGCCTGCGCTTTAACATGGCTTTGCAAAAAAATACCGTTAGCTGTAGAGGTTAGTGGCGCGCCAGTAAATTGCACATTTAGTAGATAGCCCCGCGTTGGATTAAGATCGTTATCAGTATGCCTAAGTATAATGCCATAGCCGAGTGTGCCTGCGTAAGTGCTGTCAGAGCTTGCACCTTCAGGCGATGAGTGCTCCGTGAGTAAGTTTGCAGTCACGTATTGCTCACGTTTTCTGTCTCCCCAAGCACGTTTAACGCCAGTTTGCACAATGGTTAAATCCAAGCCTTCTATCAAGGTATGAGACACATCTGCGTTTAGGCTATCTCGGAAACCTGCTTTGGTGATTGGTAAATGAATTTCGCTAGTAAGTACCTGCGCATTTTTTTCTAATTTGAGATTGCTGGACAGTCTCCAGCCTAAATTAAGCAAGTTTAAATCATATACTGATAGCTGAACGCGAGGCCCCGTGTTGGTACTAAAGCCAGCACCTATGCCCATTTTAATGCTACGATTTTCAACGGCGGTGACTTTAATTGGCGCGATATTCGGCTCAGCACTGTTACTTGAGTTAAGTGTATCAGCGGATACTTCTACACTTTGAAAGTAACCACTTTCCTGCAAGCGTGTTTGAAAAGTCAACATGTCAGATTGGTTGTAAATACGACCTGGTTTAATTGGGTTTAGGTTTTCAACCACTCTAGGTTTATAGCGTTTTAACCCTTCTATTGTAGTATCACCAAACCTAATCGCTGCGCCGCTATCAATCTCGACACTGAGTGCGACAGTCTGCGTTTCAATATTAACTTCTGCCTTGCTATTGCTGATGCTGGCATTGGGATAGCGCTCGACTAAGAATTCAGTCAATAATTTGCGTTTGGCTTGGTTCCAGTCCGCTTGGCGGAAAGGCTCACCTTGTTTCAATGGCCATGTTTCACGCAGTTTTTCTACGCTAGGCTTGGCATCTGCTGGTTGCGTGGCAATCTCCCCGGTAAATTTTAACGCCACATTACTGACTAAAACAGGTTCTCCAGCCTCGACCACAAACTTTGCAAGGTAGACACCACTTTGATTTTCAAACGTTGACTTAATTTTGGATGCGAAGTAGCCTTCGGTTGCGATTAAGTCTTTGATGTTTTGTGGCGCTAGAGAAAATAAGCGCTGCCACTCTGCTGGATTCATCCGTGGATTATCTCGCCACTTCAGCATGTCTAGATGTTTTTGTAGTAAGTCTTTGAGTGGCGCTGGGGCAGTGATTTCAACCTGATAAAGTGCTGACTCTGCCTGTGCAGGCAGAGTCCAAAATAGCCACAAAAAACACATTAAAAGGATTTTTCTCAAGTGTAGGCTACCGTATTTAATTGCCTGACTTGTCTGTGCAGTATTGCGCGAGTGCTGCAGTTAAACGGTACGTGCAAGCTCCGTCGCCTTACCAACATAGCTTGCTGGTGTCATCTTAAGCAGCGCCTGTTTTGCATCCGCTGGAATGTTTAAGCCACTAATGAATATATGTAGCGAAGCTTTATTGATGCCGCCCTTGCCACGCGTAAGTTCTTTTAGTTGTTCATAAGGATTTTCAATGCCATAGCGGCGCATCACGGTTTGAATTGGCTCAGCTAATACTTCCCAGCTATTATCCAAATCCAAGGCCAATTTTTCTGGGTTGATTTCTAGCTTATTTAAACCACGCAAGCAAGAATCGTAACCTAATAGTGTGTAGCCCAATGCTACGCCCATATTGCGCAACACGGTTGAATCTGTCAGGTCGCGCTGCCAGCGAGAGATTGGTAGTTTTTCAGCTAGGTGGCGTAACACAGCATTGGCCAAGCCTAGATTACCTTCTGAGTTTTCGAAGTCAATTGGGTTCACTTTATGTGGCATGGTTGAAGAGCCTATTTCGCCCGCTTTTACCTTTTGCTTAAAGTAGCCGACTGAAATGTAACCCCAAATATCACGGTTAATATCGATCAAAATCGTATTGATGCGGCTTAGGCAATCGTACAGTTCAGCCATATAGTCATGCGGCTCAATCTGAATGGTCATTGGGTTGTAAGTTAAACCTAAGCTCTCCACAAAGTTTTTAGCAAAACTTTCCCAGTCAAAATTTGGATAAGCAGAAAGATGCGCGTTGAAGTTACCTACAGCACCGTTTATTTTGCCTAAGATTTCATTCGCAACTAATTGCTTTTGCTGACGTTGCAAGCGATATACTACGTTAGCCAATTCTTTACCCATGGTGGTCGGCGATGCCGTTTGACCATGCGTGCGTGACAGCATTGTTTGGTCTGCCAACTGATGAGATAACTCAGTTAGTCTAGCCACTAAACTTCCCAAAAATGGCAACATCACAGCATCACGTGCGCTTTTGAGCATTAAGCCATGTGATAAATTATTGATGTCTTCTGAAGTACAAGCAAAGTGAATAAACTCACTGGCTTTTTTAATTTCAAGATTGCCATCAAACTTCTCTTTAAGCCAGTATTCAAGCGCTTTTACATCATGGTTCGTGCGCGCTTCAATCGCTTTCACTTGTGAGGCATCGACTTCGCTAAAGTTAGCAATGGCATCATCTAGCTCTTGGATAGTCTCTGCACTAAATGGTGAAATCTCTAATAAATCTTTAGCGGCAGACAAGGCTTTAAGCCATTCTACCTCCACCCAAGCGCGGTGTTTAATGAGCGCATACTCGCTAAAATAAGGGCGTAGCGCATCCAATTTGGTTTGGTAGCGGCCATCAAGAGGAGAGAGCGCATTAAGGGTGGTAAGTGACATCGTTCGAGCTTTCGAAAACAGCAATTGAATAAAGCACTATTTTACCTTAGTAGAAGGTGCGCAAAAAGGATTTATTTGCATGCCAATTATTTAACTCATCTGTATTAAGTATCGTAATTAACAAACGACTTGTTAGGGTTGGCGTACTATTGCACAATTGAAGGTCACTAATGTTAATGTGGTTTTATATGACTTGTATTCAAACTTTAAAAATTAGTTTTTTAATTACCGCGCTATTCCACAACGTATTTGCTTACGCCAATGACAGCAGCATTGGCGATGATAATGGCACTATTACTTTTAAGCATCAGCGCAATATCAGCATGGATAAAGAGTCGCTCTATATCAGTGAAGAAAAAGTTAAAGTGGATTATGTGTTTACCAATACAAGCCACCAAGATTTAGTTGTGCCTATCGCGTTTCCAATGCCTGCTATGTATTTTGGCTCTTCTGACCATGGGCAAATTAAGGACTTTAAACTTTGGGTTGATAGTAAGCCTATTAAAACCGAACGTAAGCTTGTGATATTGCTTGATGGTAAAACCGATATTTCTAAAAAAGTTGCAGAGAACGGATGGAGTGAAAAAGATTTAATTGGCTATATTGGTGATGGGTTTGTAGCGGATGAGCCACCTAAAGGTAAGAAGCCGTTGCCTAATGCGTGGTTTGATAATGATGGTGTGCCATTATTTACGTTGAATGAATATTTTACTTGGCAGCAAAATTTCCCAGCTGGTAAGCCAGTCGCTATTCAACATTCTTACTCACCTAGCATCAGCACGGGCGTGCCGCAGCCAGCTAAATACTTGATTGATGATTACGCAAAAGTTGCCTGTATAGACAAAAGTACACAGCTGCAAATGAAAAATTTAGAGAAAGAATACGGCTTATATTGGGCGGATATTAGTTATATATTAGTGACAGCCAACAATTGGCAGGGTGCAATTAAAGATTTTAAGTTAACTGTGAAAAAGCTGCGTCCGAAAGACATCGTCAGTTTTTGTTTTGATGGTGAGTTAAAAAAAATAGACCCGCTGACTTTTGAGTTTCATCAGCAAAACTTTAAACCAACACATGATTTAAATTTCTTGTTTATTCATAAATCCGAATAGATGGCTGGTGAATACGATGACTTATTTTGCACATTATTTAAATGTGACAGCTTGTTGGGGAAAAAAACCCAATTTGTAGCCGCTAGAACTAAGTGACAAGTATATTTGCAAACAAATTTACAGTCGTTGTTTCTAACTTAATCAGGTCTAAACACAATGCTAAAGTATCCACATGTTCTTAATAGTCACTACTCAAGCTGTTGTTGATGAAGGGTATTGTGTTTAGGTTAAGTTAGCCTGCTAACCGTTTGCCCGCCCATAAAGATAACAAGTTTGGTAGAAAGGTTGAAAGTATAAGCAATGCGGCTAGACTTAAATAGATCCAACGCACAGAGTAACCCGTCACAAATTTTGCCGCTGGTTTTTGTGTTTGAATAAAATCATAAAACTCAGGTTTATCAAGCCCCTCTACATACTGACCTTTAATCTCGTTTGCCATATCTTTTAAGTGATCTACATCTAACTTAGACAAATAACGATCGAATTCTGCGTAGGCTACAGGAGGGTCTGGATCATCTTTACTTGCATCGTTGTACATAATGCCGCCGCCCGCGCTTTCTGCAGCAGCATCCGTTCCCCAATATCCAACAAAGCCGTTGTTGGCGTTATAGCGAGGAATAGGGGAGGGTTCATGCCCACCAACACCGACAAAAATCACATTTTTACCGATAGTCACATCGCTAATGTCTAGCTTGTTAATACCATTGGATTTAGGTGACTCATCACCATCAGTAAAAAATAGCATTTGTGCTGGAATGTTTAAGTAATCAAATACACCTTCTGCGGCCTTTACACCAAACGTCATGCGGCTATTGCCACTCCATGCCATACGCCACTCTAAATGGTCTATGGTGTCTGAAATCACATCATAATTGCTACATACTTCTAGCGGCATAAACAATAGCGCTGCATTTTCTGCCGCAAACACCGCTACGCTCACATAGGTACCACAAGGCGAGGTTTCAACCACTTTTTTCATCAAGTGCTGTGTATAAGCTAAGCGACTACTCGCTTTGTTATCCACTTTCATGTCGATGGCGTTCATACTTTGCGAAACATCTGCAAGCAACAAGTAATTATGCACATTCTGCTTTAACTGAATGTCTGGTTTAAACAAAGCTAGTAGCAGAAACACAGCCGCAAAAAGCAGCAAAACTGTTTCATAATTTTGTTTCAATAAGGTTAATAATTTACTCATGGCAAACCTTGAGGTAAGTTGCTAAGTGCCATGCCTGCTTGATCTTTTTCGGCGGCTCTCATATTTTTTGGTATGACGGAATGCAATAAGCTTAAATTGAATTTAACGACTTGAGAGGTAGGCACTAGCCTTAAAGCCTGCTCATAAGAAGATACGGCCTGTTTATAAGAAAATACTGCGTCATCTTGAAGTGTGCCATCAGCGTTGACCAGCCTTACTAAGCCAGAGCGGAACAAATTAGTCGCAATATTGAAGTGGATTTTCGATTGCTGCTCTGCATTAATGGTTGGGCTAGCTTCTTTCTGCTTGCTTTTTGGCGACTCAAGAAGCTGGGTATAACCTTGCACAGCAAGCTTGTAGTTACCCGTTTTACCTTGGTGATAAGCTTCTGCAAATTTTTTATTGAATGGAAATTCGTCATTAGTCAGTAATTGACCCTTTAGCAAAGCGCTATTTGCATTGTTGATTTTATGTAGCTCATAGGCTTCATAAGCCGTTCCTAATAAACCAGCTAGCACAGCCAAGGCCAGTAATTGGTTTTTACGTTTAACACTGTGAGATACTTTATGACTAGTCATTTTCATGCACTCTCAAATTCTTAACGATTAAAATAATCAAGCTTAAAACTAAAGCAATGATAATAAATACCCTTGAATAGTCATACCCTGCGATGATTTCGGTGTACTGAATAATTTTTCTCTCACGTGAGTCAATATCAGCAATTGCCGACTGCAATGTTTCGGGATTGTCTGCTTCATAAGCCTTGTACTTAAGCCCTAATGATTTGAAGTACTCATCCAGTTCAATGGCGGCTGGAATGCGGTCTGCTTCATACTTCATGCCTGAGAAAATACTCACGTCATCAGGCTCACGCAATACAATCCAATAGATACTCAAGTTGCGTTTTTTAAGGCTTTCACTTAATAAAAACTTAACACGCGGACTAATTTTACCTGCACCGTCAGATAGCAAAATAATTGCTCTAGAGCCAGTACTTGCAATGCCATCAAACAGCCCTACAGCCTCGGTTAAACCAGAGCCAATATTGGTTTGATTTAAAGATGGGCTGGTTGCAGCATTAATAGCTGCATGAATTGCCTCACGATTATTAGTTATCTTGATGCCGTACAGTGCTGAGTTTGTGAATCCCACCACACCCATCATATCGTCTGGTCTAGAGTCAATAAACTTGGTAATCAGGCGACGTGCCGCTCCTGATTTTATTTCAGATGCATGACCAGAACTGTCACCTGCAAAGGGGTGATCCATACTTACACTGCGGTCTATCACCATAACCGTTTGCGCGCCTTTACCAACGCGCTGCACTTTTTCATCTGGCCCGCGAGGTGAGACTAACGCTAGCACAATGCAAGCTAGTAGCAGGGCTGTGATAACTTTAACCGCAAAATTCACTCGATCAGAAAACTGATCTTCTGGCATCATCTCTAGCCAAGAATACATTTGGCCTTGATGGCTTTTAAGCCAAAACGGTACAAGTATGAAAGGCAGTAACAATAATGCCCAAGGGTTAAGCAATACCATTAAACTCTCCGCTCACAATCACGCAATTGCTTACTTAATTGCACGAGTTTTTCAATTGTATTACTGTTGTCTTGAGCATTTCTAGCGTAGAGCGATTGGTTTGAATCATTAAAAAACTGTTGGATTTCACCTTGCATATTGCTGAAATTAGAACGCGATGCCACCAAGGTAGGAATGTCACTTGCAAATAAATTGACCCCAAAAGTTCGGTTGAATGCTTGATGCATCGTGATGAGTGCTTTTTTCTGGCTTCCTAATTCAGCATTACCTTTAGCCAAACGTTTAAGTTTTCGATGCGCCTGCGCAAATGGGCCACCCATGAATGGCATCCACTGTCTATCGGCGTTAATATAAATTAAAGCTATAACGCTAGACAGCAACAAACCAAGAAAGATATAAAAGCGATTTTGGTGCATACCAACACCTATCAGCGGCGTACTTAGTTGTGGCTGTATATTTTTGTCTGCAGCATTCACACCTCCAGTCACCAATGGCGCAAACCAGAACGACCAAGCGGGCGTGTTGAGCACATTAGTATTGGTACCATCTGTCAGTGTGAATTTTTCTGCAGGCAGCGACATCACCGTTGGCACCTCTGCCGTAGCAAATACTTGATAATCAAGCGTGATGGTATAGCGTAGTTTTTTACTTGTTTTTGACTCTTCTACTTTAAGGTTAACAAGCTCTATACCATTGGTTTTTCCGCCAACTTTAGGTAATTTGGTTTTGGATAACCTAAAGGGATCTTGAGTCTCTAGTACCAGTTTTCTGCTTAATACATCGCCAATCAATATCCCATTATTTTTGCTTGGGTTAATAGTTGAAATCAGCTTACCTTGCACGATGTCTGCTGCAAAAGTCATGCTGGTGCTTGACGTTAAAGCGATTAAACTCAAGCTGAGTAAATAGAAAACAGGGGTAAATGTATTGTTAATTAATTTTTTCATAGCGTTAAACTCACATGCTCATGTAATGTTCAAAATAATGCGTCATGGTTTCAGGTTTGTAGTCGGCATGCATAAATAGCGCAGGCGAGTCAAACTTTAGAAACAGCTTCTCTAAGGTATGTCTGCGGTCGTTAAACGAGGTAATGAATTTGGCTCGTACTTCATATCTAAAAAAGATGGTACGGTTCATGCCAGTTTCAGGGTCAATCAGGGAGCCAAAGCCAAATTTCGGTAATTTTTTGTACTCTTGATCATCCCATAGCACTACAGGGATCACGCAGTGTGCAGACATGGCGTTAAGTGTTTGTTCAATCACCGCTAGTGGCATATGAAAGTCCGAAATCCAAAACACCAAGCTTTTGTTTTGTCCTAAAAAGCCAGGAACCTCCAAAATGCCATCAGAGCCAACGCGTGTTTTATGATAGTCATGCAGTTGCGCAATCACCTCTTTTGTTTGATGCAAGTTACGACTGAGCGGCAAGGTGAAATCTTCAATAACATGTTGGTTGTAGCCAATAAAGCTGAATACATCGCCAGTGTGATAGGCTGAATTTGCCACTGCCGTTGCAATTTCTATGGCCTTATCTAACTTACGTTGGCGACCCTTAAATTGCATTGAGCTAGATAAATCACAGACTGCATAAATTGGCGTAGTGCTTTCTTGATTAAATTGCCGCACCTGCACCTGTTCAAACGGGTCGCGCATGGTTTCACGAATGTCCATGCGGCGCGCATCTGGGTGGTCCACCAAGTTAACATTGCCACGGTAGTCAAAGCCCAACCCGCGTTGCGTGCCGCGATGACTACCTAAATGAATGCTCGCCGACTTCCACGGGATAATGTATTCAAATGGCTTTGCGTAGGAGTCTTCCCGCGTTTTCTGTGAATCTGTTTGCATAACAGGCTTATTTGGCCGCAGGTACAGCTACTGTACTCATGATATTTGCCGTGAGTTCGCGTGCTAGTGCTGTTCTACGATTTTCGTACATAGAGTTAAATACTAAACGGTGTGAAATGACTTCATGGAATACCGCATGAATATCTTCAGGGAACATGCTATCACGGTTGTTTAACCAAGCATTAACGCGAGCCGTTTTCAGCAACATACCCATACCACGTGGACTTGAGCCTGTTTGAATGACTCTGGCCACGTCTACGCTTTCCATTTTTACGCCAAATTTCTCAGGGTGTTGTGTAGCTTCCCACAAGTCCAAAGCGTATTCTTCTAATACGTCGCTAGATTGAATATGGTTTTGCAACATATCCGAAAACGCATTGAGTTGGTCAAACTGTAAAATATTACTTTCAACTTGCTGTGTGAGTTTTTCTGCATGTTGAAATTTAGTGTTAAATACTAATGATTTCTTTAATTCACGATCGGTTGGAATCTCAATTGGAATTTCCATCATAAAACGGTCACGTGCAGCTGAAGGAATTTCGAATGTCTCGTTCTTTTCAACTTGGTTACGGTCTGCAAACACAATCATGTGTGGCATGCGGTATTCTTTTTTGAACGCGCTAATATGGCGTTCTGCCATCACGCGTAACATCAACGCATGCACTTGAGGGCGGGCGCGATTAATCTCGTTAAAAAAGAATACGGATAAATTTTCACCAGCGCGTAGTAAAGGGCCTTCATCAATTTGCGGGCGACCATCTGGCCCCAGAAACGTATGGTAAATCAAGTCGTTTGGCATTAAGTCAACCGTGCCCTCAATACGCTCATAAGCACCACCAATACCACGTGCGATGGCTTGCAGTAACGTTGTTTTACCAACCCCCACGCCACCATCAAGTAACACATGGCCACGTGCAAAGATGGCAGTATTCATCAAACGAATGGCCTTATCTTGACCCACGATGACACCTTTAACTTCGTTTTCTAACTTAATGGCATGTGCACGCATATCGCTCAATTGAGCATCTATATTGTTTGTACCAAGGGGTGCGGTTGCAGTGTTCATAAAATTCCCAACAAAATTTAAAATTGGTTGTTACATATTCAGAGATTTAATTTCAACCTCTAATTTCAATGCGAGATTAAAGGGCTATTGCTTAAATGAATCTGTGGGAAATATTTTCCCTTTACATTACTGTAACGAAGTGTAACCATTTGTTACTGGTTCTTAAAAGAGCCAGAAAAATAAAGTTACATGGTCCAGAGATTGTTTTTGAATTCAAAAATTAAAATGAGGTTGGAGTCATTATGTTGCGACTGTGGGCGTTAAATATCTCGCTTAGCCAGAATTCTGGTATGGCGGTATACATGCAAATTGTGCAAAAAATTATCGAAGAAATTAAAGTTGGACGATTAAAGTCATCAACAGCAATGCCAAGTACCCGTGATTTGGCCGCGAGCCTAAAAGTGAATAGAAAAACTGTGATGCTGGCGTATGAGGAGCTGGTGGCCCAAGGTTGGCTTAGCACTGAAAAGCGAAGGGGTACGTTTGTTTCAGCTAGACTACCTAAATTTACAATCCTAGAGCAATTGCCTAGTCCTCGTTTTGAAGCTGACTTAGCAACATCATCCAGCCTTTATACACAGCAGCCAGTGCGCCAAAAAGCGAAAACATTAACTAGCAAGGTGATTGACTTCAACGATGGGCTTCCAGATGCGCGTTTGATTCCGTTTGAAGTGTTATCACGAGCATTTCGCCATGCCTTAGTCGGTACTTCACGCGTGAATTGTCTGGGCTATGACAGCCCAAGAGGGATGTTGTCATTACGGCAATCAATCGCCAACATGCTTAATATAGAAAGAGGCTTAAATGTGGATGTTGATAGCATCTGCATAGTACGTGGAAGCCAGATGGGTATATTTCTGGCAGCACGAGTGTTAGTACGTCCCAATGATGTCGTTGTGTTAGAAAATCTAACTTATCCGCCTGCAAGAGATGCGTTTAGATCATGTGGCGCAACCGTATTAAGTGTGGGTGTTGATGAGTATGGTCTAAAGGTGGATGAGCTCGAGTTGCTCTGTAAGGATCAAAAAATACGTGCGGTTTATGTGACACCGCATCATCAGTTTCCTACTACCGTAATGATGACTGCAGAGCGCAGATTAAAACTTCTTATGCTAGCCGAGCAATATGATTTTGTAATTATTGAAGATGATTACGATCACGAGTTTCACTTTGAGCATCATCCAGCTTTGCCGCTAGCAAGCACAGATAGCTCGGGCAGAGTAGTTTACGTAGGGTCTATGTCTAAAGTATTGGCGCCTGGTTTACGCATAGGTTATCTTGTTGCATCGCCAGAGTTTGTTGATCGATGTGCCACAGAAATTATGCTGATAGATCGTCAAGGTAACTCCGTCACGGAGATGGTTGTTTCGGAGTTGATTGATACTGGTGAAGTAAAGCGTCACATCCGCAGAACATTTAAAATCTATCATGAGCGACGTAATTTACTGGAAAAGCTTTTACTAAGTGAGCTATCAGAGTTTGTGAATTTTGATATGCCGCAAGGTGGCTTGGCATTCTGGCTAAGGCTGACTAAGAACGTCAATTTAGAAAACTTAGTGGTATGTGCGAGCAAAGAAAGAGTACAGATATTACTGGGCTCACTTTTTATGGATAATGGTTTTACTGTACAGGCAATTAGAATGGGATTTGGAAGCTTGGGTAATGATGAGTTGTCGCAAGGGGTTCAGCGACTGAAAGTTGCTTTCCAGACGCTGAGTAAAAATTAGTCAAATAAAAATATACGCAGGTGTACGCGTATTTTTATTAATCTAAGCGACTAATAATTTAAGCTACTAGCATATCCACAAATACGTTGACAGGCGTTGCTTCCAATTTAGTTTGATCTAAACAAAGCGCTAAAATTTCTGATTGTTTTTTAGCATCAAAACGGCGTGCTAAGTTCACTTGGAACTTTTTCACAAGTTCTGGGATGCCCTGACCACGACGACGGCGGTGGCCGATTGGATATTCCACGGCGATATTGTCTGAGCTTGTATGGTCTTTAAAGAACACTTGAATTGCGTTAGCAATTGAGCGCTTTTCTGGGTTTAGATAATCTGCAGTGTATTCGGCTTTTTCTACACAGACCATTTTTGCGCGAATGGCGTCGATGCGAGGGTCTGCCGCAGCTGAATTTTCATAATCTTGTGCGGTTAAGTTGCCTTTTAACAAGCCAATGGCAGACATGTATTGAATACAGTGGTCACGGTCAGCTGGGTTATCTAAAGGGCCAGTTTTATCGATAATGCGAATGGCTGATTCGTGGGTTGTAATGACGATTTTATCAATTTGCGCGATTTGTTCTAATGTTTGAATTTCTTTGCCCACTTGTGCGTGTAATTGAATTGCACACTCTACAGCGGTCTGTGCATGGAATTCAGCTGGAAAAGAGATTTTGAACAATACTTGTTCCATCACATACGAGCCATAACCACGTTGAAACCTAAATGCGTTGCCTTTAAATAGTACATCGTAGAAACCCCATGTTTTGGCTGTGAGTGCGCTTGGGTAGCCCATTTCACCTTGCATGGTCATCCACGCCAAACGCACTGCACGGCTTGTCGCATCACCCGCTGCCCATGATTTACGTGAGCCTGTGTTGGGCGAATGGCGATAAGTGCGTAAACTTTGACCATCAACAAAGGCATTAGAAACAGCGTTGATAATATCTTCTTTATTGCCGCCTAGTAGTTTGGTCACTACCGCTGTAGAGGCGATTTTAACTAAAATCACATGGTCTAAACCTACGCGGTTAAAGCTGTTTTCTAGCGCTAATACCCCTTGAATTTCGTGTGCTTTAATCATCGCTGTCAGCACGTCTTTAATAGTCAGTGCAGCTTTACCTTCAGCTACATTTTTACGTGAAATATAATCTGCAGTGGCCAAAATGCCGCCTAAGTTATCTGATGGGTGACCCCATTCAGCAGCTAACCATGTGTCGTTAAAGTCTAACCAACGTATCATCGCGCCGATGTTGAAGGCGGCTAAGATTGGGTCTAGCTGAAATGAAGTGCCTGGCACTTTTGCGCCGTTTGGCACGACTGTGCCAGCAATCACTGGGCCTAATAATTTGGTGCAAGCAGGATAATCTAAGGCCTCAAAACCGCAACCTAGCGTATCCATTAAGCAGTTGCGCGCAGTGTCGAATGCTTCATCAGATTTGATTTCGAAATCAGCCACATAATTGGCGATATCGACAATCACTTGGTCTGGCGCAGGACGTACGTTTGATATATGAGATGACATGAGACACTTTCTATAATTGAACTATTTTTAAATTAACGTTTTTCTAAAGGTACATAAGCGCGATTATCTGGGCCAATGTACTCGGCATTTGGGCGTATGATTTTGTTATCAATACGTTGCTCAATTACATGCGCAACCCAGCCTGTCGTGCGTGAGACTACAAAAATCGGTGTGAACATGCCCGTAGGAATGCCCATCATGTGATAGCTAGAGGCGCTGTACCAATCTAAGTTTGGGAACATTTTTTTCTCACGCCACATCACTTCTTCAATACGAGCTGATACTTCAAAAAGCGTCATATTGCCTGCATCTTCGCATAATTTGCGGCTAACAGCTTTGATTGACTCATTTCGTGGGTCAGCGATCGTATAAACTGGGTGACCAAAACCAATGATGATTTCTTTGCGTGCCATGCGCGCTAAAATGTCAGCTTCTGCTTCGTCGGCATTTTTATAGCGCTCAATGATTTCCATTGCCGCTTCATTTGCACCACCGTGTTTAGCGCCACGTAAAGCACCAATTGCGCCAGTGATGCAGCTATACATGTCAGACAATGTGCCTGCAATCACACGCGCGGTGAATGTTGAGGCATTGAATTCATGCTCTGCGTATAACACGAGAGATGTATTCATCGCATCAATATGTAATTGGCTTGGCGCCTTGTTATGAAGCACATGTAGAAAGTGAGCTGCAATGCTATCGTCGTCAGTTTCTAAATTCACGCGTTTACCATGGTGACTAAAGTGGTACCAATACAACAAAATTGAGCCGAAACACGAAATTAGCTTGTCGCCTAAATCTTGCGCTGCTTTGATATTACGGTCAGCCGCTTCAGGTTCTAAGGTACCTAGCATTGCACAACCTGTGCGCATCACATCCATTGGGTGTGTATTTTTTGGAATTTGTTCCAACACGGTTTTGAGTGCGGCAGGTATATCGCGTAACTTTTTAAGTTTGGCGTGATAAGCGGCTAGCTCAGCTTTATTTGGTAATTCACCATGAATCAATAAATAAGCGACTTCTTCAAACGTTGCACTTTTAGCCAGCTCAATAATGTCGTAACCACGATAATGCAAATCGTTGCCCGTATGGCCTACTGTACAAATGGCTGTGGTTCCCGCAGAAACACCTGCTAGCGCTACGCCTTTTTTCTTTTTAGGGGCTTCGATACCGCTTGTTTGAATGGTGTTTTGAGTGTTTGCATTCATGCTGCTTTTCTCCTTTAAGCTTTATTTTGATTAAATAGAGCATCTAACTTTTGCTCAAAAGCGTGGTAGCCCAAGTGGTCGTAAAGATCCATGCGGGTTTGCATGATGTCGACTACATTTTTTTGTGAACCATCTTTTTTCACTGCTTGGTAAACGGTTAACGCCGCTTGATTCATCGCACGGAAAGCTGACAGTGGGTAGAGCACCATGCTCACATCCGCAATGCGTAGCTCATCCACAGTAAACAATGGCGTGCTGCCAAATTCAGTAATATTGGCCAACACGGGCACTTTTACAGCGGCTGCAAATTGCTTGTACATGCTGAGCTCTGTAATCGCCTCAGGGAAAATCATGTCAGCACCCGCCTCAGCGCAGGCGCAAGCGCGGTCTATGGCTGATTGCAAACCTTCTACAGCCAATGCATCAGTGCGCGCCATGATAACGAAATCATCGTAAGGTTTTGCGTCAACTGCAGCTTTTACACGGTCGACCATTTCTTCTAAGCTCACAATAGCTTTGTTTGGGCGATGGCCGCAGCGCTTTGCTGACACTTGGTCTTCAATATGTACCGCCGCTGCGCCAGCTTTGGCAATACTTTTTACGCTGCGTGCAATGTTAAAAGCGCCGCCCCAGCCAGTATCGATATCCACGAGTAAAGGTGTATCAACGGCATCTGTAATGCGGCGCACGTCAATTAACACATCTTCTAAAGTGGATATACCTAAATCTGGTAATCCAAGCGAGCCTGCAGCAACACCGCCGCCAGATAAATAAAGTGCTTTAAAACCACTTTGGGTAGCGAGCATGGCGTGGTATGCATTGATTGCACCGATGATTTGTAGTGGTTTTTCGGCGATTAGAGCGGCACGAAATCTTGCCCCTGCTGTGGCTGCTTGTGTCATATGGAGTACCTGAATATTATGTATTTAAATGTATATCTTAGATTTAATAAAATTAACTGAAGAAGGCTTGTGTTGCTTCAGCTGGAATAGCGACTTTGGTCAGTTTGGCTTTTTGTAGAATTTCCCAGAAATAACGATAGGTCGCTCTGTCATGTAGTTCGCCATCGTACTGAATTGGTCCCCAGTCGGCCTTTTGAGCAGCGAGTAGAATGTTGGCGCCATCTTGCACTTCATCAAAGTTTGGTTTCATGGCATCGACAATAGCTTCGATTTGCGTTGGGTAAATACTCCACATACGTAAAAAGCCAAATTCGTTGCGCGCACGTGAGGCATCTGAATGCGTCGTTTTTACATTTTTAAGATCTAGTGTGACGTTATGTGCAGGTACCACGCCATTAGCGAGCGCAGCTGCGACTAGCTCTGCTTTTGCACGTGCGAGTAATCTGTGGTCAAACTGACCTGGGCTTCGCATAGCGGAAGCTGGAATAGCGCCGTGATGACCACTGACAAAGTCCATTAAGCCAAAGTCCAACACTTGCACCCAAGGCAAGGTCGCGATTTCATGCACGGCTTTTAATGCACCGTGCGTTTCAATGAGGATATGCACTGGAATCACGCGCTCAACGCCATTGAAAGTAGCCGTTTTCTGAATATAGGCAATCATTTCGCTGGCTTGTGCGTAAGTGGTACATTTTGGAATGGTGATATAGCTTAAAACTTTGCCAGCACCGGCCACCAAAATATCCACATCTTGTTTCCAGTAACTATTGGTGTAGTCGTGAATTCGTGCGCCTGCCATTTTGTGTTTATTGGCATCGCTTGTTAAAACGCGCACTATCATTGCTGCATGTTCACGCTCTTGACCGGCTTGTGCGCCATCTTCGCAGTCGCAAGTAATGTCAAATACAGCCCCGACCGTGTCTTGCATAGAGAGGGCTTTAAGTATTAATTTTTCACTGCCAGCAAAATGCTCGCATGATGGGATGATGGGAAATGATTTTTCACCGCCAAATAATGCGTCTCTAGGGTGAACTAATTGTTGTGTGCTTGACATCGTATCTTCCTAAGGTGCTAATCTAAAAAAAATTTATTAATTTGGTTTCCGTGGCATTAGCACGGTGTAATCTAAATCCAACACTACATTTGGGTGGTAAGATTGTTTACCGTCAGCGTTAATGTGCGTGCTTTCTAATGCGTCTGCAGACATATTTTTTACACCAACCATACGCAATCTTAATGCGCCAACATCGTTACGGTTTGGCACATCCCATTTATCCAAAACCTCTGTCCATGTGTAAATAGTGTCGTCACCAAATGATGGGTTGCAGTGCGTACCACCGTTTATGGCAACAATGCACAGTGCATTCTCTAGGCCATCATTCGACAGCGCACGACACAACGAAATAATGTGGCCGCCGTACATTAAGCGTCTACCAAATGCAGTCTTTTTCATCATCACATCATCAAAATGCAAGCGCGCATTGTTTTGATAAAGTTTGGTCGCGAGGGTATGGTCAGTGTCACTAATTGTCATGCCTGCTGGGTGGTTGATGCGCTCCCCCACGGCATAGTCGTTCCATAAATATTGTCCACCAGTGACTGTGGTATTGAATTTTCTGGCATCCAGAAAATTAGGTACGTTTAGTTCTTCAGCTGGCACATGGCTGGGCAAGTTTGGCACTAGGGTTTCTGGCGCTGGCGCATCCAAATTATTTTTGTGCACCATTACCCAGCGCACCCATGAAAGTACAGGCTGTTGTAGTTGATTGGTAGATACAGAGCGCACATAAACAACACCAGATTTGCCATTGGAGTTTTGTTTCAAGCCAATGACGGCTGAACAAGTGCTCAGCGTATCGCCAATATGCACAGGTTGTAAAAAACGGACATCCGCATAACCAAGATTTGCAATTGCGTTAACGGAAATATCAGGTACAGTTTTACCAAAGGCAATATGAAATGCGAGTAAATCATCGACAGGCCTAGCGTTGTAACCTAACGATTGAGCCACCGTATCAGCCGAATGCAAAACTTGGCGAGCACCAGTTAAGGCGATGTACAGCGCCATTTCACCTTCGGTGATGGTGCGTGGTGTCGCGTGCTGAATCACTTGATTGAGGTGAAAGTCCTCAAAGAAATTGCCCGTATTAACTTTACCTACGTTGATTTTACTTTTAGTATTAGACATGGCTTTCTTCCAAAGTCTTAATCATTTCACTGAGTCTTAATAAGCGCTCTGCAGCCCTCACGTGATGGCGTTCTACAAGCTTATCGTTAACTACTACCGTACCTTTACCTTGCTCGTTAGCCTCTTTTAACGCGGCGATAATTTCTTGTGCATGTGTCACTTCTAAAGCTTGCGGTGTGTAAGCATCGTTGCTGTAAGCTAATTGTGCAGGGTGCACTAACGATTTGCCATCAAAACCCATATCGCGCCCCAAGCGGCAGGCATATTCAAAAGAGTGCATATTTCTGAAGTCGCTAGTGATGCCATCCACCACAGCATGGCCATAAGCGCGAGCGGCAAGTATCACTAAGGAAAGCGAAGTTAAAATCGCTGAGCGTTCGTGTGTAACGCGTGCATGTAATTGAGAAATTAAGTCAGAGGTTGCCATGACAATGCACACGATACGATCTGATGCTGCTGCAATTTCTTTTGCGTTCAACACGGCAATCGGGCTTTCAATCATCACCATAATCGGTAAGTGGCTGCCGCCCGCAGCATCTAGCAATGAAAGTGCAGTAAGCACATCTTCACGAGATTCGATGTTTGGAAATAAAACAGCATCCACTTTGGTTTTTGCAATCGCCTTAATATCGTCAGGACCCCATTGAGAAATAAGATCATTAACGCGTACCACTACTTCACGTGAGCCATAGCCCCCTTCATTTACAAAGCGCACTACGTTGTCGCGCGACTCTTCTTTGCATTCAACCAATATAGGGTCGCCCAGATCTAGTATGACGGAATCGGCGTGAAGCGTCCGCGCACGCTCAAGGTAGTGCGTGTTGCAACTGGGTACATAAAGCATAGAACGCCTAGGGCGGAAGTATTGAGCCATTGTATTGCCTTTAGTTTTAATTGTTTTAAAGCTAGACGATTATATAGAGAGAAATAAAAAAATGTCAATATATATCTTATGTCTTATATAAGATATAAAATGCTAGACTATTGTAAATACTCGTGATATAAATATCGGTAATGAAGTTCAACGTTAAATTGCGGTTAAATAAGCATTAAGCCCGTTCAGCCACTTTTTCAACTTAAAGCGAGAAGCAAAGATCATGATAGATAAACACTACAATTCCCCAAGCTACAAGCCTTTATATGATCAGATTAAAGTGCTGCTTACGCAAAGCTTGATTGGCGGCGAATGGCGCCCTGGCGATATGATTCCAAGCGAAATTGAGTTGGCCGGTCGTTATAAAGTCAGCCAAGGTACTGTGCGCAAAGCCATAGATGCATTAGCTACAGAAAACATTCTTATTCGCCGCCAAGGCAAGGGTACCTTTGTAGCAACGCATAGTGCTGAAGGCATGAAGTTGCGGTTTTTAAGACTGACTTCTATAGATGGCCAAAAAGAGCTGTTACAAAACGAGTTTATTTCATGCACCAAAGGCAAAGCCGATGTGCGCATGGGGCAAATATTAGATTTAAAAGCAGGTGCTTCAACCATAGAAATAAAGCGATTACTTACATTCTCTGGCAGGCCGTTAATATTTGATCACATTGTAGTCCCCGCTGCAGCATTTAAAGGTTTGAATGGTGTGCGTGTAGAAGAGAATAATGGTTCGATGTATAGCATGTATGAGTCTGAATTTGGTGTGCGCATGGTACGTGCTGAAGAGCGCTTGAAAGCGGTAGGGGCTAAAGGTGAAGTAGCTAAGGCCTTAGGGTTAAAAGAGGGTGAACCAATTTTAAGTATTGAGCGTGTGTCATTTACCTATGGTGACAAACCCATGGAATGGCGCTTAGGGCTGTGTGTGACCGACAATCATCACTATATGAATGAGCTTGAGTAACAATATCTAAATAAAAAAGCCGATGAAAGGCAGTATTAAATGGACGATCTAAAAAAACGCGCACTTGATTATCACGAGTTTCCTAAACCAGGTAAGCTTTCTGTGGAGTCATCTAAGCCATGTGCCACACAAGATGATTTATCCTTGGCTTACACGCCAGGCGTGGCTGTACCTGTGCGAGAAATAAACCGTGACCCTGCTTTAGCATATAACTATACAAATAAAGGTAATTTAGTTGCAGTAATTACTGACGGAACTGCGGTATTAGGTTTAGGTAATATGGGCCCATTGGCCAGTAAACCAGTCATGGAAGGCAAAGCCGTTTTGTTCAAACACTTTGCGGGCATTGACGTATTCGATATAGAAATCAATGCGCCAAGTATCGAGGCGTTTATTGAAACGGTAGTGAATATTGCCCCAACATTTGGTGGTATTAATTTAGAAGATATTGCGGCGCCACATTGTTTCAGAATCGAAAATGAATTGCGCGCACGTTTAGATATTCCAGTGTTTCATGATGACCAACATGGCACGGCGGTGATCGTCTCTGCAGCTTTGACTAATGCTTTAGAGTTGCAAGGCAAAACATTACCCACAGCAAAAATCGTATTTTTAGGAGCGGGTGCGGCGGGTTGTTCATGTGCTCGATTGCTTAAATTAATGGGTGCAACTAATATCACTATGGTTGATAAGTCTGGAGTTTTAGATACTTCGCGTACTGACTTGCATGACAATAATCGTCATTTAGCTGTAGCGCCAAGTAATGCTAAAACGTTGGCTGATGTGATGCCAAATGCAGATGTGTTTATTGGTGTTTCAGCCGCCAATACTTTATCACCAGATTTGCTTAAATTGATGGCAGCAAAGCCTGTAGTGTTTGCCTTGGCGAACCCTGACCCAGAGATTTTGCCTAGTTTAGCGCATGCGGTTCGTGATGATATTTTAATGGCAACTGGTCGTTCAGACTTTCCAAATCAAGTGAATAACGCCTTGTGCTTCCCTTATTTATTCCGCGGCGCTTTAGACGCTAAAGCTAAACAAATTACTGATGAAATGCAAATCGCCGCAGCGCGGGCTTTAGCAGCGTTAGCTAGAGAGCCTGTGCCAGAAGATGTGCTGGCCGCATATAACTTAAAGAGCTTAAGTTTTGGTAAGGATTACATTATTCCAAAACCATTCGACAAGCGCTTGTTATCAAGAGTGTCTGGTGCAGTGGCGGATGCTGCACGGTTACAACAAGACAAATTAGCACAACAGGCTAAGTAAGGTTTTTGATAATGGAAAAAAATAGCCAAAAAGCAAAGCTAAGACCTGGTCAAATGACTCGACCAAAAAACCTGAACCTATTCACCATTCGCCTGCCTATTAATGCTTTAGTGTCGATACTGCACCGAGCCACAGGTTGCGCTTTGTTTTTAATCTTGCCTGTTATTTTACTATTATTGCAGTTTTCACTTAGCTCAGCTCAGCACTATGAAACGGTGATTACAATTTTACATTCGCCTTTTATAAAGCTCATGGTTTTAGGGTTGGCGTGGGCTTTTTTTCATCATTTTTTTGCGGGAATTCGTCATCTTGCAATGGATGTGCACTGGATGACTACGCTGATGAAAGCGCGTTATACCAGCAAAGTTGTACTCGTGTTAGGTGTCTTAGCTACTTTGGTATTAGCCGTAAAAATTTGGATTTAACAGTTTATGCTTATTGAACTTCTCACTAAACGATACCCAGGCATGCGTGCTTGGTTAACACAAAGACTTAGCGCGCTAGTCATGGCGATTTATAGCGTTTTTGCGGTTGCAAGATTCTTAATCATACAGCCGAGCCATTATGAAGCTTGGGTCAATTTTTTTCAGCCACTGTGGTGGCGTATTGCTACTTTGTTGTTTTGGATTAGCTTGTGCATACATGCATGGCTAGGCATTCGCGATGTATTTAAAGATTACGTGCCAAATCCAGGTGTTCGAGATGTGCTAGATAAACTTTTAGTGGTGTCATTATGGGTTTATTTGCTTTGGGCAACTTGGTTACTGCTGGGTTAATTGGCGCACTGATTGACGCGGTTGATGAGATAGAGATTATTTAAAATTTATTGAAGGTTAATTGGTTATGGCGTTACAAACTCAAACATTTGATGCGTTAGTAGTAGGTGGTGGCGGTGCGGGCATGCGTGCTTCGCTTCAATTAGCGCAATCAGGCTTAAAAGTAGCGGTGCTATCTAAAGTATTTCCAACGCGTTCGCACACTGTAGCGGCGCAGGGCGGCATTGCCGCCGCGCTAGGTAACGTAGCGGATGATAAGTGGCTATGGCATATGTACGACACCATCAAAGGTTCAGACTATCTAGGCGACCAAGATGCGATTGAGTTTATGTGTAAAAACGCTGCTGCGGCAATTTACGAGCTTGAGCATTTTGGTATGCCGTTTGACCGCTTAGAAAATGGCAAGATATTTCAACGCCCATTTGGCGGCATGACGCAAAACTTTGGTGAAACTGCTATCTCACGCACCTGCGCAGTGGCAGATAGAACTGGTCATGCCATGTTGCACACGCTTTATCAGCGCAATATTCAATCGAATACCCAATTTTTTGTGGAATGGTTAGCGCTCGATTTATTAAAAGATGCTGATGGCAACGTATTAGGTGTTTTAGCACTAGAGATTGAAACAGGCGAGGTGCATTGCCTACGCGCCAAAGCCACTATGTTGGCTACTGGCGGTGCAGGCCGCATATTTAAAGCCAGTACTAACGCGTTCATCAATACTGGTGATGGCCTAGGTATGGCAGCACGTGCCAATATCCCCTTGCAAGATATGGAGTTTTGGCAGTTTCACCCAACAGGGGTGTTGAATGCTGGCGTACTGATTACAGAAGGTGTCCGTGGTGAAGGTGGTTATTTGGTCAATAGCGAAGGTGAACGCTTTATGGAGCGTTATGCGCCACATGCAAAAGACTTAGCGAGCCGCGATGTGGTTTCGCGTGCAACGGCGACTGAAATTAAAGAAGGCCGTGGCGTGGGTAAAAACAAAGATGCTGTTTTCTTAAAGCTAGATCATTTAGGCGAAGCCTTAATTAATGACAAATTGCCAGGCATCCGCGAAATTGCCAAAACTTTTGCCAATGTTGACCCGGTCTACGACCCAATTCCTATTGTGCCAACAGTGCATTATATGATGGGCGGTATTCCTACCAATCTACAAGGTCAAGTGGTTGTGCCAGATGGCAATGGTGGTCAATCGGTAGTGAATGGCTTATATGCAGTGGGCGAGTGCGCTTGTGTTTCAGTGCATGGTGCGAATCGTTTGGGTTCAAATTCATTGCTAGATTTAGTCGTATTCGGTCGCGCAGCAGGTGACAAAATGGTTGAAGAAGTGAGAAAAGATAACTTGCTGCACTCTGGTCACAAACCATTGCCAGCAGATGCGTTTGATAAGACTTTGGTAAGATTAAATCGACTAAACACGCAAGCCCAAGGTGAGAGCGTAAAAGATGTAGGCGCGGCCTTACGTGAAACCATGCAAACGCATTGTGGTGTGTTCCGCTTCCCAGAGTTACTGCAAGAAGGCGTGAATAAAATCGACCAAATAGCTGAGCGCGCTAAAAACACCGTGATTAAAGACAAAAGCCAAGTATTTAACACCGCAAGGATTGAGGCATTAGAGCTTGATAATTTGGTGGAAGTGGCTTTAGCGACCATGCATGCTGCAGAGGCCAGAACTGAGAGTCGCGGTGCACATGCGCGTGAAGACTTTAGCGAGCGTGACGATAAAAACTGGCTTACACATTCACTCTATTACCGTGAAGGCAATCGCCTAGCCTATAAGCCTGTGCGCCTAAAACCACAAACAGTAGAGAGCTTTGAGCCTAAAGCACGTGTTTATTAAGCGTTATAAACGCATCGCTGAATTAAACGGAATTAAACAGAATTAATTAGAAATTAGAGACAAAACCATGAAATTCTCAATTTACAGATTCAACCCTGACGAAGACAAAAAGCCTTACATGCAAGATTACGACGTGCAACTTGAAGACAGTGATTTAATGCTGCTCGATGCACTGCTGCGCATCAAAGAATTGGATGATAGCTTAAGCCTGCGTAAGTCATGTCGTGAGGGTGTATGCGGCTCTGACAGCATGAATATCAATGGTAAAAATGGCTTGGCTTGCATTACCAAGCTGTCTGATTTAGAAGAGCCTATCGTACTTCGCCCAATGCCAGGTTTGCCTGTGATTCGTGACTTAGTCGTGGATATGACGCAGTTTTTCGAGAATTACAATTCGGTTAAACCCTATTTGGTAAATAACGATCCGCCACCTGAAACTGAGCGCCTACAATCACCTGAAGACCGCGCCAAACTTGATGGTCTGTATGAGTGTATCTTATGTGGTGCCTGCACCACTTCTTGCCCATCATTTTGGTGGAATCCAGATAAGTTTGTCGGCCCAGCAGGTTTGATGCAGGCTTATCGTTTTATGGTGGATAGTCGTGATCAGGTGCTAGATGAGCGTTTAGAAAACTTAGAAGAGCCAGATCGTTTATACCGTTGCCACAACATTATGAACTGCGTGGAAGTGTGCCCTAAGAAACTGAATCCCAATGCCGCGATTGCGAAAATCAAAGACCTTAAATTTGAGCAAGCGCGTGAGCATAAAAACAATGCAAAAAAACATATTGAGATTAAGCCTGTTTAGGCATAAAGGGATATGAGACATGTTTTTAGGTGAACTCAAGACAGATAAGCAAAATATGACTGAGGAAGAAGTTCGCCGCTTAAGTTGGCGTTGTCGCCGTGGCTTGCTAGAGCTAGACATTGTATTGCAGCGCTTTTCTGAGAAGTACCTTGCTACCCTCACTAAACCAGAGTTATTGGCGTTTGATAGCTTGCTAGATTTACCAGATAACGAATTTTTAGATTTAGTGACATCAAGAATTAAGTTTGCAGATGTAGAAGCATTAAGCAACAGGCACTTAGGTGCAGATGCAATGAAAACAGTACTGACCAAATTAAGTGGTCATTAAAAAATTAATTAAGAATAATTAAAATTATTGAAAGCCTTAGCATGAATGGTCCTGTAAAAATCAAGTGTTATACCAATAGTAATATGCTGGGTGAAGATTGGCCTGGTATTCAGCTTTACTATCCGCCTGTTAAATATTCACCGGCACATGGTATTTACGAAGATGTCTCTCAAGCTGCGGCGCGCATGAAAAAGCACGCGCATCATACCAATGCACATACTTTAATTTTTGACTTGGAAGATGGCTGTCGTCAAAAAGCCATGAGTCGTGATTTATTACGCCAAGAGTTGCCAGCGTTGCGCGAAGTTAATCCTAGTATAACGATTGCCATCCGAGCAAACTCATTCCGTACCGATGAGTATGAGCTGGATATGCAGCTCGTTGCAGATATGTCTAACTATATCGACGTTGTCATGCTCGCTAAAGCAGGTGAGGCCTATGGCGCGGCTGAAGTACGTGATTTATCAAGTCTATTGTTAGATTTGAATCCACATATTACGATTCAGCCGATTATTGAACATCCAAAATCACTAAAAATTGCACCAGAATTAATGCAATACAGCACAGTAAAGCATGTGGTTTTTGGTATTCATGACTTCTCAAAAGCAATGGGTATTCACATTACGCCAGAACACTGGATTGAAGAGTTGCAGTTCTATATGAATCAACTCATGTTTGAAGCACGTATTGCCGGTAAAGGGGTAATTGGTGGCGTTGAGACATTAATTGGCGCTAATGTGATGCCTGAGAAATTCGTCGAGCCGCATGATGTGCGCCGCTGGCTAGATTTGCATGGTGATAATGAATCACGCGTTGTCTACAAACACGCTTGCCAAGAAGCAGCGATGGGTTTGACTGGCAAGCAAGTGATTCACCCTGGACATATTCATTTATGTAAAACGGCATACACCCCGTCACCTACTGAGGTCAATCAAAAAGTACGTATCTTAAAAGCCGCGATTGAAGCAGATGCGTTACATGGTGGGGCGATTAAGTTTGAAGGCGAGATGTTAGATCCTCCAATGTTTGGAAAAGCGCTGCAAACCTTGTTGAGAGCGCATGCTTTGCGCGCACTAAATCAAGATGATATGGACTTTGCACTACAAGTGCTTGAGTTATTGCCAGCACAGGTAATACGCCAAAACTGGCCGTATGGCGTATTGCTGTAAATTTAATCAATCGTGCTTCATTAATTTAACAACATAGAATTTTAGAGAGTCTGAAAATGCAAAAGCTAGTAGAGTTTCCAGAGTGGAAATGGAGCGTTCCTAAACATTTCAATATTGGCGCTGCTTGTACCGATAAGCACTTGAACACAGCGGCGGCCTCATTAATTGCAATGATTGTAGAAGACGACATACAAGGCACTTCACAAATCACCTTTGAGCAGCTAGCTAAACGTACAGACCAATTTGCACAATTACTTAGAAATTTAAACGTTGATGCTGGTGAGCGTGTGCTTATTCGCCTGCCAAATAATCTAGATTATCCAACCGCATTTTTGGGTGCAATGAAGCGTGGTGCTATTTCTGTACCGACTTCGACATTACTGACCGCAGAGGAAGTTGCTTATTTAGCCAAAGACTCAACAGCGACAGTGTTGGTAACAGACAAAGCGGCATGGCCTTCACTGCAAGACCATTTAACAGGTTTGCCGAATTTAAAACACGTGTTCTTGTCTGGTGTTGGTGAAGTGTCGCCACATGCCAGCTTAAATGTGTGCGATTTAGACGCACAGCTTTCTGCAATTACAAAATGCGAACCAGCACATTTAACGGCATCGGACGATCCAGCTTATTTGGTGTATACCTCAGGTACAACTGGTTATCCAAAAGGCGTGCTGCACGCGCACCGTGCTTTGATAGGCCGAGAACCCGCTTCTAAATACTGGTTTAATTTTGATGCCAATTCGCAAGACCGCATCATGCATTCAGGTAAGTTTAATTGGACCTATGTATTAGGTTCAGGCTTGATGGATCCTCTCTATTTAGGCAAAACGGTCATCGTGCATGAAGGCAAAAATGATGCTGATTTATGGACACGTTTGATAGCCAAACATTCAGCGACGATTTTTGTGGGTGTACCAACAATCTATCGCCAAATTATTCAGAAATCGACAGCCAAACAAGTCGATGTGCCAAGCTTACGTCACTGCATGAGTGCTGGTGAGCATCTGTCTGACGAAGTATTACAACAATGGCGTGAACGTTTTGGTGCAGATATTTACGAAGCCGTTGGCATGAGTGAGTTTTCATACTATTTAAGTCAAAGTATATTCCGTCCGATACGTGCAGGTTCTGCAGGTTTTCCACAACCAGGCCATGCCATTAAATTGCTGAATCCTGACACTTTAGAAGAAGTTGAACAACGCGAAGAAGGTATGATTAGCGTGCCAGAATCAGACCCAGGCTTATTCTTACGTTATTGGAATCTTGACGAAGAAACGGCAAAATATAAGCATGATGGCTGGTTTTTCTCTGGTGATTATGCGCGATATGATGAAGATGGCTATATCTGGTTCTTAGGACGTAAAGACGACATTATTAAGAGCTTTGGCTACCGCGTATCACCCTATGAAATTGAGCGCGTGTATAAATCGCACCCTGCTGTGGCCGACTGTGCCGCTGTGGGTGAGGAGCTTGAAAAAGACAAATTATTAGTCGTGACTTATGTCATTTTGCAACCTAATTCTGAAGTCAATGCGGATGAGTTAATGGCATTTGGCAAGCAGCATTTAGCGGCTTATAAAGCGCCAAAAACGGTGTATTTAACTAAAGATTTCCCGCGTACTAAAAACGGCAAAATTTTGCGTAAAGACATCAATAACAAAATTGCGTATTCGAAATCAGCTAGATAGAGATTGTAGACAAAAATGACAACGATACGCCAAGAAGACTTTATTCAAAGCATCGCCGATGCCCTGCAATATATTTCTTATTATCACCCTGTAGATTATATTCAGGCCTTGGGTCGTGCTTATGAAGCAGAGCAATCTCCAGCCGCGAAAGATGCCATTGCTCAGATTTTAACCAATTCCCGTATGTGTGCAGAAGGAAAAAGACCGCTTTGCCAAGATACTGGCATTGTTGTTGCTTTCGTTAAAGTAGGCATGAGCGTGCAGTGGGATGCAGAGCTAGATATTGAGCAAATGGTGAATGAAGGCGTACGCCGTGCTTACATGTTACCAAAGAATAAATTACGTGCTTCTATTGTGAGCGATCCCGCTGGAAGGCGCGCCAATACTAAGGATAACACGCCAGCGGTGGTGCATGTTTCTTTGGTTGCAGGTGATAAGGTTGACGTACAAATTGCGGCAAAAGGTGGCGGCTCAGAGAATAAAGCTAAGCTGGCAATGCTCAACCCGAATGACAGTATTGTGGATTGGATTTTGGAAGTTGTGCCCCAAATGGGTGCAGGCTGGTGTCCACCAGGCATGTTAGGTATCGGTATTGGTGGTAGTGCAGAAAAAGCCATGTTATTGGCGAAAGAATCATTAATGGCACCGATTGATATGCACGAGCTTAAAGCCAAAGGAGCTAGCAATAGAATTGAGGAGTTGCGATTAGAAATTTTTGAAAAGGTCAATAACTTAGGGATAGGCGCACAAGGCTTGGGTGGTTTGGCAACCGTATTGGATGTGAAAATTTTAGATTATCCAACGCATGCAGCATCTTTACCTGTAGCTATTATTCCCAACTGCGCGGCTACACGCCATGTGCATTTTGAGTTGGATGGTAGTGGCGTAGCAGAATTAGAAGCGCCTAACTTGAGTGATTGGCCTGATGTGCATTGGGCGCCTAGTGAAGCTTCAATAAGAGTGAATTTAGATGCGATTACGCAAGCCGATATTCAAACTTGGAAACCAGGTCAAACCTTGCTGTTAAATGGCAAGTTGCTGACAGGCCGTGATGCAGCGCATAAGCGTATTGCAACTATGTTGGCTAAAGGTGAGAAATTACCAGTAGATTTTAAAAACCGTTTTATTTATTACGTTGGTCCAGTAGATGCAGTGCGAGATGAAGCCGTAGGGCCAGCAGGACCCACTACGGCAACACGCATGGATGGCTTTACAGACATGATGTTAAGCGATGTAGGTTTGCTGGGTATGGTCGGAAAAGCTGAGCGTGGCGATGAAACGATAGCATCAATCGCAAAACACAAGTCAGTCTATTTGACGGCTGTGGGAGGCGCAGCTTACTTGGTGAGCAAAGCCATTAAAAAGGCCGAAGTGCTTGCATTTGCAGACTTGGGCATGGAAGCAATTTATGAGTTCACGGTACAAGATATGCCAGTGACAGTGGCGGTGGATAGCATGGGCAATTCAGTACATACCACTGGCCCAGCCGAGTGGAAAGAAAAGATTGCACAGCACAAGGCGATAGAAATTCACTCTGTGTCTTAAGTCACATGAGTAATGCACTATTTGCGTTAAACTCTGTCAGACTTAATGGTGGAATACTGAGAGAGCGCAGATAAAATGTTAAAACTATTGCTAAGAAGTGTTGTTTTGCTAGGCTGTTTTTTGAATGTAGTAACAGCCAGTGCAGGGGATGTGCTGGGCTATTTAACTGACAATGAAAGCCGATATTCTGGCCCAACGGTAGAAGATAATATCGCCGCGATGGATACCGATAAAAACGGCTTTGCTGACGTGACTGAAGTGCGCGCATTTTTAGCACTAAAAAATGGCCCAGATTATCAAAAAGAGATCTTGGATAGATGGGAGTTGCGTAGCCAAGGTAAAAGTTGCACATTACCGCCAGATGATAAATTATTTAATTAAAGGGCTGTTAATGTCCTCTAATAAAGCGAGCACCGACTAGCTTAAATTATAAATTTTACAAATGTGAAATTCTTACTGATTTAGGCTGGTTTATAATTAAACCCAATATTTTAAAAAGAGCCTTAAATCACTATGTTAAAAGCCTATCAAGCCCATGTTGCAGAACGCAATGCTGTTGAACTTCCACCTTTGCCTCTATCTGCTGAGCAGGTTGCTCAAGTAGTTGAGTTACTTAAAAGTCCACCAGCAGGTGAAGCTGACTTACTGCTTGATTTGATTGCCAATCGCACACCAGCGGGCGTGGATCAAGCAGCCTATGTAAAAGCAGCGTTTCTTGCAGATGTAGCTAAAGGTACAGCTAAGTCACCTTTGATTTCATCTGAAAAGGCGGTGGAATTGTTAGGCACGATGCTTGGTGGTTATAACGTGCAGGCCTTAGTGAATCTTTTAGAAACGCCGATGGCAGAACATGCGGTGAAAGCTTTAAGAAGCACAATTTTGATGTTTGACGCATTTCATGATGTAGATGTGTTAATGAAAGCAGGTAACGCGCATGCTAAAACACTCATAGAAAGCTGGGCGAATGCCGAGTGGTTTACCAATGCGCCAGCTTTGGCAAAAGAAATCAAGATGGTGGTGTTTAAAGTAGAGGGTGAAACCAATACGGATGATTTAAGCCCTGCACAAGATGCTTGGAGCCGCCCAGATATTCCATTGCACGCTAAAGCGATGCTCGTAAATAAAATGCCTGATGGTTTAAAGCTCATTGATACTTTAAAACAAAAAGGCTTGCCATTAGCTTATGTGGGCGATGTGGTAGGTACGGGTTCATCACGAAAATCTGCAATTAACTCAGTGCAATGGTTTATGGGAAAAGATATTCCTCACATTCCAAACAAACGCACTGGTGGTGTAATTTTAGGCGGAAAAATTGCGCCTATTTTCTTTAACACGGCTGAAGACTCAGGCGCAATGCCGATTCAGTGTGATGTATCAAAACTGAATATGGGTGATGTGATTGTTATTCAGCCATATGAAGGCAAAGTGCTAAACGAAGCTGGTGATGTACTTTCTACCTTTGAATTAAACCCAGTCACCATGCCAGATGAAGTGCGCGCTGGAGGGCGTATTCCATTGATTATTGGTCGTGGGCTAACTTCAAATGCACGCAAAGCACTAAGCTTGCCTGAAACTACCGTATTCATTAAATCGACACCTGCAGTCAGCTCAACAAAAGGCTACACGCTCGCACAAAAAATGGTGGGTCGCGCATGTGGCTTGCCTGAAGGCACAGGTGTACGCCCTAATACTTACTGTGAGCCAAAAGCGACTACTGTTGGCTCGCAAGATACGACTGGCGGTATGACGCGGGATGAGTTAAAAGAGTTGGCTTGTTTAGGTTTTAGTGCGGATTTAGTCATGCAAAGTTTCTGTCATACGGCCGCTTATCCAAAACCTGTGGATATTAATTTACAACACAGCTTGCCAGAGTTTATGTCTAGCCGCGGCGGCGTTTCATTACGCCCAGGTGATGGTGTTATTCACTCATGGTTAAACCGCATGGTATTACCAGATACGGTAGGTACGGGCGGCGATTCACATACGCGCTTCCCTATTGGTATTTCATTTCCAGCAGGCTCTGGTTTGGTGGCGTTTGCCGCTGCGACAGGTGCGATGCCACTAGATATGCCAGAGTCAGTCTTAGTGCGCTTTAAAGGCACAATGCAACCAGGTATTACCTTGCGCGATTTAGTGAATGCGATTCCTTATGCGGCGATTCAAGAAGGCACTTTAACTGTTGGTAAATCAGGTAAAAAGAACGTATTTAATGGGCGCGTGCTAGAAATTGAAGGTTTGCCAGATTTAAAAGTAGAGCAAGCCTTTGAGTTGGCGGATGCTTCGGCAGAGCGTTCAGCTAATGGCTGTACTGTGTTGTTAAATGAGGCGCCAGTGATTGAGTTTCTAAGCTCAAATATCGTGCTGATGCAAAACATGATTGAAAATGGTTATGAAGATGCGCGTACCTTGCAACGCCGTATTGAAAGCATGCAGGCATGGTTGGCAAAGCCAGTGCTACTTAAACCAGATGCTGATGCTGAGTATGCACATGTGATTGAAATTGATTTGAATACAATCAAAGAGCCGCTAGTGGCTTGCCCGAACGATCCAGATGACATCAAACCATTGTCAGCCGTACAGGGTGACAAAATTGATGAAGTGTTTATCGGTAGCTGTATGACCAATATTGGCCATTATCGTGCTGCGGCTAAAGTATTAGAAGGCTCTGGCGGTATTCCAACGCGTTTATGGATTGCGCCACCAACACGTATGGATGAAGCACAGTTGCGTGACGAGGGTGTGTATTCAACCTTTGGCGTAGCGGGCGCACGTACCGAGATTCCAGGGTGTTCATTGTGTATGGGTAACCAAGCGCGCGTGGCAGATAAAGCCACCGTGTTCTCAACCAGCACGCGTAACTTTGATAACCGTATGGGTAAAGACGCCCGTGTTTATCTAGGTTCAGCTGAATTAGCGGCAGTTTGTGCGAAGCTCGGCCGCTTGCCTACGCATGCTGAATACTTGGAAACAATAGGTAATAAACTTGCCAATACCGCTGAAATTTATAAATATCTAAATTTCGATCAAATGACGGAATATAAAGCGGCTTTGGATACATTAAGCACTGGTAAAAAAGTCATTCCAATTGCTGAAGTAGCTTAGTATCTAGTTTTTGCTATTTGAAACTTTTCTATGAAGATACTGTTTACGGCTAGGTGCAGGCATCTAGCCGCTTATTTGTTTATACTGTTCGCTGTCGCGGCATGCAGCCAAAAGCCCCTAACAGCCAAGCAGATACTAGATCAAGCCTATCCAGGCTTCGACCAAAAGCACGCATGTTGGATTTCAGATGATGGAGACAGCGGACGCTATTGCATGAAGTTAGATAGTGAACAGAAGCTAACTTTAAAAGATGGCGAGCGTCTTTATGTCATTGCATCTGGTGAGTTAGTGGATGACCAAGGTGAATCCAATACGTCACACGCTAGCCTTGGTTCAGTGGGTGCATTTGTCGCTGAAACTCGGCATGGAAAATCTAAAGTCATTGCGGCTAACCCTGCGATTCCAGCGGGCGCTAGTGGTGCTGGGCCAACCGCTTGGAAACTAGTGAAGTTAGGCCCTGCAGATTATTGGGGGTGGCAAAATGCTTGGGGTGATTGCCATCAAGGTTATTGCGGTAGTCGGTACAGCATTCTGGCACCTTACGGTAAGGATGTTAAGGAGATTGGGTATATTACTTCCGATTACGACGACACTGGTGCCTGTGGCGAAATGACTGAGAAAGTAGACGAAGTTGGTAACCCTGTTTTAGATGAAAACGGTGACTCAATTGAAGTTGAGATAGATTGTAATAAAACGTCATCACTCGTGCAATCTACTCTAAAAATTGATACACAAGATTCAAATGTAAAGGTATATCCTTTGTTAATTACACTGACGGGTCATGACAAAGGTGCCAAGTTGTATCCTAAACCGTGGGTAATTCATTTCGATAGCAAAAAGTGGCGCTATACAGAACCTGCGAATTATCCACTTGCGGATAAGGATTTTTAATCTAATTTATAATCTCATAGGGTTACCTGAACATTATTTCTGGAACATAGCATAAGCGATCTAAACAACTTTCCACAGACTTTATTGGTTAACATCAGTGTTGAATATCGTTAATTGTTTTTTCCAACCAGTCTATAAAAATACGAACACGTTGTGATAAATGTTGCCGATGTGGATATAAGATATTCACCCGCATTGGCTCAGCTTTTGCATGTGGCAAGACTTCAACTAACTCTCCCTTGGCAAGGAGATGCATAACGTCAAACGCAGGTGCTTGGATCATCCCCATACCAGATAAGGCGCATGCTATATAAGTATCGGCATGATTAACCATAACTCTGCTTTTCATCGTTATTGAAATAAGCTTGTTGTCTTTTATATACTCCCACGGCATCACTTTGCCTGTCGTTGGCGAAATATAGTTCACTGCAAAATGGTTGGATAAATCTTCTGTTTTTTCTGGGGCGCCATATTTTTTCAGATAAGCCACACTAGCGACATTAATAATATCAAAACGCCCAACAGGCCGAGCAATTAAACTACTCGAAACTAGGTTGCCTACCCTCAGAACGCAATCAACACCTTCTTGTATCAAATCTACAGCACGGTCTGTAACCCTCAGTTCAATATCAATTTCTGGAAATTGATTTAGAAAGTCAGGTAAAGCAGGTGCAATGACGCGAGAGCCAATCCTGCTGGGGACGTCAACTTTAATTTTCCCACTGACCTTGCTTGGATTTTGTTTAAATAGACTATCAATTTCATCCATTTCGGCTAACAAGTAATGGCATCGTTGCAATAATGCTAGGCCATCCTCGGTAAGGTGAACTTTTCGGGTTGTTCTGTAAAGTAATTGAGTCTTATGCGAAGATTCAAGTTTCTGTATTACTGCAGAAACAGTGGAGCGTGGCAATCGACTTATCTCTGCCGCTTTACTAAAGCTTTCAGTCTCTGCAACGAGTGAAAATAACTTAAGTGCATCAATTCGATCCATATTGGTGTCCGTAGTTAATTGTTCGTAGATAACGGATAGTTTATTCAAAAACTAACTATTTGTCGTAATTTATAATTAATGTATATTTTCAGTTAATACACAGAAAGTCAATTTTTATTCAAACGGAGAACGCAATGTCAAAGCATGCATTAAATGGTAAGGTGGCTATTGTCGCAGGTGGCGCAAAAAATCTGGGTGGACTTATCAGTCGCACCTTCGCTGCAGAAGGTGCCAAAGTGGTTGTACACTACAACAGTGCATCAACAAAAGCTGATGCAGAAAAAACGGTCGCCGATATTAAATCCGCTGGCGGTGAGGCAATAGCAGTGCAAGGCGACTTTACGAAAGTGGCGGATGTTGTAGCGGTCTTTGCGCTAGCCAAGAAACAGTATGGCAGTGTTGATATTGCGATTAACACAGTTGGCAAGGTGCTCAAAAAAGCATTTACAGAAACAACAGAAGCGGAGTACGACTCAATGGCTTCAATTAATTCTAGAGCTGCTTACTTTTTTATCCAAGAAGCAGGCAAGCAGCTCAATGATGGAGGTAAAATCTGCACGGTTGTGACTTCACTGCTAGCGGCATACACGGGGCTGTACTCTACTTATGGCGGCATGAAAGCCCCAGTAGAGCACTTTACGCGTGCGGCATCAAAAGAGTTTGGTGAACGAGGTATATCTGTAACAGCGGTTGGTCCAGGGCCAATGGACACACCTTTCTTCTATGGTCAAGAAAGTGCAGAAGCTGTGGCATATCACAAGTCGGCATCTGCACTTGGTGGCTTAACAAAGATTGAAGATATTGTGCCTCTTATTAAATTTCTAGTGACAGATGGCTGGTGGATTACTGGACAAACTATTTTTGCAAATGGCGGTTACACTACAAGGTAGTAACGCAGACCTAGCTTACTAATTAACATTAGTTTAATCATGTTATCAAGTGGACTCAAATGTTGTAAGGCTGTTTGAGTTCACCTCTGGAGCAAGGTAAAGTGCATGCTAAGCTTGATAAAATTATAGTATTTTTTGGGCCGGTAACTTACATGCATTAGAGTTAGCGAAGCTAAAGTGCCAGCTATAGCAGCTCTTGGGATAACACTTAAACTCTGTTTTCCTGATATTATCTTGCTATGAATTCAGAACAAAAGCCAGATAATCACCACATATTTAACCCTGAAGAAATTACAAAGCCTGCAGAAAGTGGCTCTTGGAAGTGGATGCTACCACTTTCCATCGTGCTAGCTGCAGCGGTCTATGCTGCTTGGTATTTTAACTGGCATGCAAAAGCGGTGACTACAGGCGTGGTGATATTTGCGACTATTTCTCACGTTTTCGCTTGGGTGGTTAGCATCATTGCGCTCATTCCTATTATTGGCCCACTCATTGTAAAAGTGTTGTCGATTGGTGTCATTTGGCTATTGAATGCCATCGGTTATTTGGTTTCCTATGTCGCCATTAAGCGTGGCTATTCTAAAGATGTATTGACCTATCGCGCAGTGACCATTGCACTTATTACTGGAATAGTCATTGGCTATATACTGTGTAGCCTTGTTTCTTAAGTCTAATTTTTTCTGAATACTATTAGATGGATATTTCTAAAATCAAACAAACACGCTTGTATCACCATGTGTTAAAACTAGGTGATTTATTTCCTGTCATTTTCTTTTTTGGCGGATTTTTGTGGGATGCGCTCACCATTGGTCGCAATGTTGCCTACTCAGATCTCATTACTTTTTTTCTCTATTTAGGCATTGCAGCCGCTATTTTATATACATTAGGTAGCTCAACATTTATCTTGGCTGATGCTTCAAAACTACCCTCATGGGCTGCAAAAATTCATAAGCGTTTGTACTGGGAGAATCTACCTTATTTGTTATTGCAGTTTTTATTTGGCAACTTATTAAGCTCTTTATTTATTCTGTATTTTAAAAGCTCAAATCATTGGTTGGCTTGGGTGATGTCTATTGTCTTAGGCATCCTGCTGGTGGCCAACGAGTATCTAGAAGACAAATATAAACAATTTACACTAAGCTGGGCGCAGTTTGGTTTTTGCGCGACGCTGCTCTTTAATTTTGCTTTGCCTTATTTAATAGGCAGCATACATGCTGTTTGGTTTTATTTAAGTACTCTGTTAGGTGCAGGGGCAGCATTTTTGTTATACAAAAAAACTCCTAATCATGATGGTAGCATTTGGCCAGTGAGTGTGATTGCCTCGCTGTTAATGCTCGCTTATGCATTTGATATGATTCCACCTGTACCACTAGTGAAGCGCGATATTGCAGTAGGGTATGCGATTAATAAAGTCGATGGTAATTACCAATTAAGCCAGCAACCATCTAGCTGGTGGGTGTTTTGGCGTAATGCTAGTAGTGATTTATATGTGGCGCCTGGACAGCGTGTTTATTGCTTCTCATCAGTTTTTGCACCAAAAGGGCTTAAAACTCGTCTATACCATGTGTGGCAATATCACGATAAGAAAAAAGGCTGGCAGACACGTTCTAAAGTAGGCTTCACCCTGTCTGGCGGCCGTTATGATGGCTTTCGTGGCTATACTTATAAATCTGCCTTGCAAGCAGGGGAGTGGAAAGTAAGTGTCGAAACAGAGAGCAATAAAACTGTTGCAGTGCAAGAGTTTAGTGTTAAAGCCGAGCCGTCTGCGCTAACACCTGTTATTAAGGTTTATTAAGTCAATCTGTTAAGTTACTTCGCTTTCAAGTACGTAACTTGCGGTTCTATCCAAAGCCAATAGCTGTGTTAACACTGGCATTGTTCCTTCTAGTGTTTTAGCTAGCGTCCAAGGTGGATTCACAATAAATAAGCCGCTACCATGCATGCCAAAACCCTCTAGAGATGGTTCTTGTATGGTCATTTCTACGTTTAGCCAGCTCGGTAAATCTAAATGTATTAAATCATCTATCATTTCAGCTGGCTCTGGGCGCTGTAAAATGGGATACCAAATCATATAAGTACCAGTTGGAAAGCGCGTTAGGCAATCCCTAATCATACTGACCACGTGCTGGTAATCCTGTTTGTCCTCATAAGGCGGATCTATTAATACCGCAGCGCGGCGTGTTGGCGGGGGTAAGCAGGCTTTGATGCCAGCAAAGCCATTTTGCATTTCAATTTTAACTTGCTTACCTTGACCTTTAAAATTTTCAATTAACAATTTGTAATCGCTAGGATGCAATTCAAACAGACGCATTTTGTCATCAGCACGCAAAAAGTCTTGCGCTACCATTGGCGAGCCAGGATAAAAATCTAGCGCATTCGTATTAAAACGTTTAATCTGCGCGACAAAGTCGGCAAGCGGCTTGGGTAGATTGTTAGCAGAAAAAAGCTTTGTAATACCTTGTTTAAACTCTGCGTTTTGTGTGGCATAGCCCCCAGTTAAGCTATACAAACCAGCGCCTGCATGCGTGTCGATATACCAATAGGGTTTATTTTTTTGATTCATGTAATCTAGCACTAAACCTAATACATAGTGTTTAAGTACATCGGCGTGGTTGCCTGCATGAAAGGCGTGGCGGTAACTTAGCATAAAGTCTAACTAACAATATTGAATAGCGACATTATAGCTTTCTCAAATCAAGCCATAAATTTTTAACTATAAAAATGCTAAATAAAACAATTTTTCGGTTAGCATTTCACCTATGACAAACTCACACGAACACCCGCACGACGATAGTGATCAACATAACGACCACAATCATAACGACTGTGATCATGACGATCACGATCATTACCTGATTCCATTTTTATTGATATTCACCTTCGCCATTGTTGAGGCTGTTGGTAGCTGGTACACAGGTTCATTGGCTTTATTAAGTGATGCTGGACATATGTTCTCTGACGTTGCTGCGCTGGGGCTGGCTTGGATGGCTGGTGTGATGGCTAAAAAGCCTAACATTGCACGTCACCGCTCAGGTGTCACTTATGTGGAACTAGGGGTTTCAATTTTTAACGCAATTTCTTTATTGGTCGTGATTGTATTTGTCGTGGTTGAAGCGATTGCACGGTTTCATGAGCCGCATCAGGTGCAAGGTTTAGGGCTCACTATTATTGCCACTTTGGGTTTAATTGTGAATATTGTGGTGGCTAAACAACTGCATCACCAAGCCGCTCATCACGCAGAAACCCTGAATAATCGCGCAGCATTTTTACATGTGATGGGAGATTTATTAGGCTCAGTGGCTGCTGTGGCGGCTGGTATTGTTATTTATTTCACAGGTTGGATGCCAATAGATCCAATTTTATCGTTGCTAATTTCAATTTTGTTATTTGTCTTTACACTGAATCTAATACGCGACATCTGGAAAACGTTTCATTTAAAGCCTGGGCAATTAGCGCCTAGCCTAGGTCAGCATGAGCATTAAACAAACCGTATTACTAGTAATTACTCAAACCAAAGGAGATTCAAGATGCCATACGTGAATATCAAGCTAGCAGGTTCTGTCACTAAAGAACAAAAAGCACAAATCGCCAAAGAATTTACCGAGACCATAGAGCGAGTAGCGCATAAACCAAAATCGTATACCTACATTACCTTTGAAGAGGTCGCTTATGAAGATTGGGCGATAGGCGGAAAGTTGCTAAGTGAGTAAGTGCCAAATGAGTGAATGCCGAGTGTTAGAATAGCGCTATGAAAACTCCCCAAAGACTTGAACCTTTACTCGAAGATGGCTTGATTGACGATGTTGTTCGTCAACTCATGAGCGGTAAAGAGGCGACCGTGTACGTCGTGCGTTGCGGCGATGATGTGCGATGCGCCAAGGTGTATAAAGAGGCGAATAAACGTAGCTTTCGTCAGAGCGTAGATTATACCGAAGGACGTAAAGTTAAAAATAGTCGCCAAAGTCGCGCGATGGCTAAGGGTTCAAAATTCGGACGAGAGTCACAAGAGGCCGCTTGGCAAAGTGCAGAGGTCGATGCTTTGTATCGCCTTGCCAATGCAGGCGTGCGCGTGCCAGAGCCATATAACTTCTACGAAGGCGTGTTGTTAATGGAGTTGGTGACCGATGCCAATGGTAATGCCGCACCACGTTTAAACGATGTGACTTTTAGTGCAGAAGATGCCCGTATTCACCACAGCACTTTAATTAAAGAAGTGGTGCGCATGCTTTGTGCCGGCATTGTGCATGGAGACTTATCTGAATTTAATATTTTAATGAGTGCCGATGGTCCTGTAATTATTGATTTACCGCAGGCGGTAGATGCGGCGGGTAATAATAACGCACGAGAAATGTTAGAGCGCGATGTTAGAAACTTAAGTGATTACTTTGGTCGTTTTGCGCCAGAGTTGCTTACTACGCAATATGGTAAAGAGATTTGGGCGCTCTTCGCACATGGCGATTTAACCCTAGAAACGCCGCTCACAGGGCGCTTTAGACAAAGTACTAAAGCGGT
>JBBQLN010000009.1:0-73139 GCA_038327905.1 Burkholderiales bacterium | reverse complement strand
TTAGACTCTTGCGGCTTGCGCCAAGCACGCCACCACATGCTACTGCCAACCAGCAAGGCCAGTACAGCAAAGCCTTTCAGTAAGAGTTGCTCATCTAGTCCGTGAGCGAGTTTCAGCCCTATTGGCGAACCTACCATCAATATAGCCAAACATGATTAAACGACTAACCGCACTTACTTTCACCACAATTTAAACATGTCAAACAGCCATCCATCACTATCGATGCTTTGGTATTACACTTATGGCAAAGCTGTGCGCCTTTTGGAAAACCTTCTGCGCTCATTTCTTCGCCTGATTTTGCGTGTTTTTCTAAGTATTCTGCTTTTTTTTCTTCAACTAATTTTTGTTGATGCTCATCTAAACCTGGCTTTTTCAACATGCCGATTTCTTGCAAGTGCTGCTCAACCACTTCGCCGATTTCTGCCACTAAGCTAGGTATGAACTTGCCGCCTTTTTTAAAGTAGCCACCGCTTGGTTCAAATACACTTTTAAGCTCTTCTACCAAGAAGGTTACATCGCCACCTTTACGGAATACCGCAGACATCACGCGGGTTAGTGCCACTATCCATTGAAAGTGCTCCATGTTTTTGGAGTTGATGAAAATCTCGAACGGGCGACGGTGCTCTTGTGGCGTATCTTCGTTCATGATGACATCGTTAATAGTGATATAGAGCGCATGCTCAGTCACTGGTGTTTTGATTTTATAGGTGTTGCCCACTAATTTGTCTGGGCGGCTGAGTGGCTCACCTAGTTGAACAATTTTACTTGCCGCTTCTTTTTGCGCTTGCGCATCTGCCGCAGCTTTGGCTTTATCTTCTTCATTCACTAGCGCGTAGCCGACGATTTTCTTTTCAATTTTAACTGCCATTTTATTTTCTCCTTGAGAGGTTTTGCCTCTAAATATTTACTCTTGTTTTAAGCGTCGCGTGTGCAGTTAAGACAAGGCGCGTTTAAATTTTTTACCGGAATGTACAAGTAGTACATGAGGATTAAAAATTTAAACGCAACGCCGTATTAACAAACAAAGCAGCTTAAAACTTGCCGTAATAGCCTTCTTTTAGGGCATCGTATAAATTAGCCGCTGAGTGAATTTCACCATCATATTCAATCTCTTCATTGCCTTTCACTTCAATTTCAGCACCGTCATCTAGCGTGAATTTGTAAGTGGTGCTTTCTAAGTCTTTTTCAGTCACTAACACGCCTTGGAAAGCTTCTGGGTTAAATCTAAACGTTGTGCAACCTTTTAAGCCTTTATCGTAAGCGTATAGATAGATATTTTTGAAATCTTCAAAGTCATAATCAGTTGGCACGTTAATGGTTTTTGAAATTGAGCTATCAATCCATTTTTGTGAAGCCGCTTGAATATCGACGTGCGCTTTTGCCATGATGGTTGAAGAATCCAAGAAGTAATCTGGCAATTTCTCTTCTGGTTTGTCGCTAAACGGCATGGCGTTTGGGTTAATCAACTCACGGTAAGCCAGCAATTCATAAGAGAACACATCGACTTTCTCTTTTGATTTTTTACCTTCACGAATCACGTTACGTGCATAGTGGTGCGCGAATGATGGCTCAATACCGTTACTTGCATTGTTTGCCAATGAAAGTGAGATCGTGCCCGTTGGAGCGATTGAGCTATGGTGCGTAAAACGCACGCCTTTAGCGGCGATTTGATTACGCAAACCTTCTGGAAACTGCTGCATGTAGCGGCTGTATTTACCAAGCAACACTTTGCCTGCAATTTTTTGGCCTACTTTAATACCGTCTGCCGCCATTTCTGGACGTTTTGCTAGCATGTCAGCGGTGACTTCAAATTTCTCATCCATAATCGGTGCTGGGCCTTTTTCTTCTGCCAACTGCACACCTGTGTTCCAGCCTTCTTCTGCCATCACGCGCGTCACTTCATCAGTGAATTTAAGTGATTCTTCCTCACCGTATTTAAGTTTCATCATCGTCAGGCTTGAACCTAAACCTAAGTAGCCCATACCATGGCGGCGTTTACGCATAATCTCATCACGCTGCTCTTGCAATGGCAAGCCGTTGATTTCAACCACGTTATCTAGCATACGTGTGAAAATCGCGACGACTTCACGGTATTCTTTCCAATCAAAATGCGCTTCGTCAGTGAACGGTTTTTTCACAAAACGCGTTAAGTTCACAGAACCTAACAAGCAAGCGCCGTAAGGTGGCAATGGTTGTTCACCACATGGGTTAGTGGTGCGGATGTTTTCGCAGAACCAGTTATTGTTCATTTCGTTTACACGGTCAATCAAGATAAAACCTGGCTCAGCAAAATCGTAAGTGCTGGACATAATCACATCCCACAAACGGCGTGCTTTAATGGTTTTATACACGCGACATGCTACTTTACCAGCGTCTACGCCATCTAATTTAGTGAGGTATTTACCTTTAATTGGCCATTCGCGCCAAACTACCTGAGCGATATCATTGGTATTTAAGCCATCGATAATCGCTTCTTTTTCCGTCACAGGGAAAGCCAGTTTCCAATCGCTGTCCGCTTTTACCGCTTCCATGAATTCTTTAGTGATGAGGCATGACAAGTTGAATTGGCGTAAGCGACCATTTTCACGTTTTGCTTTAATGAAGTCCGTCACATCTGGATGTGAAATATCAAACGTTGCCATTTGCGCACCACGACGGCCACCCGCGCTGGACACGGTAAAACACATTTTGTCGTAGATATCCATGAAAGATAGCGGGCCACTTGTGTAAGCGCCAGCGCCAGCCACAAACGCGCCTTTTGGACGCAATGTTGAGAACTCGTAACCAATACCGCAACCCGCTTTTAGCGTTAAGCCCGCTTCGTGCACTTTGCCTAAAATGTCATCCATGCTGTCTGAAATCACACCAGAAACGGTACAGTTAATCGTTGAGGTAGCTGGTTTGTGCTCTAAAGCACCTGCGTTTGAAGTAATACGACCTGCGGGAATTGCACCACGGCGCAATGCCCATAGGAATTTTTCATGCCATTCTTGACGTTTGCCTTCTGTGGTTTCTACATCCGCTAAAGCACGTGCAACACGTGCGTAAGAAGCATCCATATCAGCATCTACATGCTCGCCTGATTTTGTTTTTAAGCGATATTTTTTATCCCAAATGTCTAATGACACCGCTTGAATTGGAATTTCTTTTTCAAAATCTGCTGCTGACTCGGTTGCTGATTCGACTGCTTTTAGCATGGATGCCTCTCCTTAACGGTAGACTTGTGCGCTATTTTTTAGGTTATTACGCTAAGTCTGTGATTTACAATTAAAAACTATTATTCTATTGGTATTTTTGTGAAAAATACTCCGCTAAACACAACATATTGTGCCTAAAGCAGAAATTTATGCCTTTATTTTGTGTACGTCAATAGTAATTTTAGGTATTAATTTTGCACCATTTTGGTGATTTTTGTTACAAACGAGGCCTGCATTTACATTGAGATAGGGTGAGCAATCACTAACCATAAAAATAAATGTTAAAAATTTGTAAAAATAAATTTCTCGCAAAAATAACCACTTTATGCCAGCAAAAATTTAGACCAAAACTACAATGCTGATTTTGTGAGAAAATGCGTTATGAATCGTTTTTTCTATTCGCTGCTACTTTATTTGGTGTTGCCATTTGTGCCACTTAAATTACTTTTGCGTGGCATCAAGCAAGCTGAGTATCGCCAACATTGGGGTGAGCGCTTTGGCGTTTATCGCACGAGTTCAAACAAACCTATTATTTGGTTACATTGCGTTTCTGTGGGTGAAACGCGTGCAGCAGCGCCACTCATCAATGCTTTGCTAAGCAAGTATCCAAATCATCAACTATTGCTTACCCACACGACACCAACTGGACGCGCTACCAGCGAACAGTTATTTGGCGATAAAGTGATGCGCGTTTATTTGCCTTACGACTTGCCCTTTGCTGTGAAAGGCTTTTTAAAGCACTTTAAACCTGACCTTGGCATGTTGATGGAGACTGAACTTTGGTTTAATTTGATTGCAGACTGTAAGTTGCAAAATATACCCTTATTGCTTATCAACGCACGGCTTTCAGAAAAATCCGCGCGTGGTTATGCCAAATTAGGCGCTTTGGTAGCTGAAGGTTTACAAGGCTTTTCAGCCATCGCAGCACAAACCGAGCAAGATGCCGAGCGCTTGAAACAGTTAGGTGCATGCAATGTCAGCGTTGTAGGCAATTTAAAATTTGAAGTACATCCGCCAGAAGATGTGCTTACTCAGGGTCAAAAATTACGTCAATTATTTGGTAATCATCGCCCTATATTTCTAGCAGCTAGCACACGAGAAGGTGAAGAAAGCATCATTTTAGAGATGCTAGCTACATTGCAAATTCCCAATTTACTTACGGTGATTGTGCCACGCCATCCACAGCGTTTTAACGAAGTTGAGGCTTTGCTTCAACAACGTAACTTGTCTTTTCAAAGGCGCTCCACACTAAAAGAAGTGGCAGCGGCTGATACGCAATATATCTTAGGCGACAGCATGGGCGAGTTATTTAGTTATTACGCCAGCGCTGACATTTGCTTAGTAGGCGGCAGCATATTGCCATTCGGTGGGCAGAACTTAATTGAGGCCATGCGTATGGCTAAACCAGTGCTGATTGGTGAGCATACGTTTAACTTTAAAGATGTTTCTGAGCGTGCGGTTGCTGAGTGCGCGGCTTGGCGGGTACACAGCCCACAAGAGATGCAGCAAGCCATTCAGGCGTTAGTAGACAACCCACAAAAACAGCTTGAAATGGGCCAGGCAGGGCTAGCTTTATGTATGGCGTCGCAGGGCGCAACAGAGAAAACTTTAGAGATTATTGCGGCACACCTTAATCAGTAAGTTGCAATCAACTAGCTGACACTAAGCTCCGTCACATAAAATACTTCGCAAGCCCCAGCGCCCGTATCTTCACGCGTCAGTGAACTGCGCCAATGCCAGCCATCAGCACGTTTTGCTTCAACTAACTGACCTTTAATACTAACAATCTGCCCTGGACGAATCTTATCTAAGATGCGCTTCACGCTATCATTTGCAGGAATAATATGTGTGTTGGCCGCATGAATTTCAATGTCATGTTGCGGAATAGGAAACTCATCGACATGCCAATAAAAGAAACGATTCCCCTGAGATATTTGAATCTTACTCAGTACTGCTTCATCTGACATTGGCCCCCAGCCTAGCGCTAAATCGATAGGGGATAAGTCCGCTTCTGTGCCCATAGAATAATTTTCCGTCGACAGCACTCTGGCTTTAATTGCATAATCAGCCAATGGCGTAAGCGTATAGCCGTTAAGTTGAACCTCTGCTGCGTGCGTGCTAGTTTGAATCGGATCGTTAGGTGCGATTTCACCGATACCGTGAACAACTGGACGATGCTGATAATGCTTGTATGCTCCAAAAGCTATCAGGCAAATAAATATTAACAATAACTTCTTGTTCATCGTAAAAAAAAATTTTAGCGGGGTGGGGTTAGTAAAAACTCTTAACGAATAAGTTGGCTGATAGCTTTAAATGCGTCACCTTTCGCAATGCCTAGCCACTCAAACACTATAGATTCGGTATTGCTAATGATGCAGCCCGCTTCACGCATTCTTGCTAAGGCGTTAGCTTTATTAGCGGGGTTGCGAGAAATAATTGCATCTTCTGCCACAAACACTTGTTTACCCGCGCTGAACAAATTTAAAGCGGTTTGTAATACGCAAATATGTGCCTCCAACCCTGCAACAACAATTTGTGAATGATCGCGCGTCAGTTGGCGACTGAACGTAGGCTCGGCCATGCTTGAAAAAGAGAGTTTTTCTACGGGTTTGATATTCGGTAATAATGCCAATAACTCGGGCACGGTATTACCTAGGCCTTTAGAATACTGCTCGGTGATAATTGTTGGAATGGATAAAATTTTGGCTGCTTGAGCCAAGATCGCCATATTTTTAATACAGGCTTGCAAGGCATCTGGCGGCATTGCCACAATTAACTTTGTTTGCGTATCAATCAGAACAAACTGACTTAAACTAGCACTTATTAGCAAAGGTGCATTCAAGTTATCAGCCATTATTTCACTACTAACTGTTGATTAATATCTAACAAATCAGCCTCTGCCAACACGCCAGAAACTGCTTTTAAGCGAATAATATTCACTAAATAGTTATAACGCACTTGCAATAAATCACGTTTAGCACTGAATAATTGCTGCTCTGCATTCAACACATCTACGCTGGTGCGCACGCCCACTTCGTAGCCTAACTTAGTTGAATCAACTTGGCTTTGGCTGCTAATTAACGCTTGCTCTAAGGCCTTTACTTGCGCAATGGTGGTGCTTAAATTGAGATAAGCGCTTTGCGTATCCAAGGCCGCTTGCCGACGCGCAATTTCCACATCATCTTGAGCTCTCTGTTTATTCAGCACCGCTTGGCGAACTTTAGAGCTAATTGCGCCACCTTGGTACAAAGGAATTTGAAGCTGCAATCCAATTACCCCTGTTTTAAGGTCATTACCCGCACTAAAGACTGAAGCACTGCCTGTAGCATAAGATTCAGAAACGCTGGCAACGGCGTCTAAAGTAGGCAAATGCCCTGCTTTTGAACGATCAATGTCTTGATCTGCAAATTTAAGTGCATCTTGCTGAATTTGAATATTTAAATTATTCTGCGCTGCGACTTCGAGCCATTTGTCCATGCTTTGATCTAAAGCATTTGGTTTAATATCAGCTCTTACCGTCGCTAACTTTTGCGGCATCTCGCCAGTAATTGCCTGCACCTTGCGTTGCGCGATTTGATATTCATTTACCGCAGCAATCTCTTGCGCGACGATTAAATCATAGCGCGCTTGTGCCTCGTTAACATCAGTAATGGTCGCCGTACCTACCTCAAAATTGGCTTTGGCTTGCTCAAGCTGGCTTAATATTGCAGTTTTCTGTGCACCCATCAAATCAATTTTATCTTGCGCGATTAATACGTCGAAATAGCTTTGAGTCGTGCGCAAAATAAGGTCTTGCTTGCTCAGATGCAATTGCTTATCTGCTTGACTCACCTGGGTCTGCGCTTGATCCATTTGCACTAAATTTTGCTTACGGTAGATTGGCTGGCTGGCCTCTATAGCCGCTTTATAGGTTTCAAAATTCGACTGGCCAGGCGCGGCTTTAGAATTCAAATAGCGAATATCCGTTTTAACTGCATTTGCATCGGCATTGAAGTTAACCGTGGGACGGTACAGCGCTTTACCTTGCTCAATAATTTCTTGTGCGGCTTGGTTGGCACTTAAAGCTGAAGCCAAAGTTGGGTCATGCAACACTGCTTGGTGATACAAATCAAGTAAAGAGATGGTTTTATCAGTCGCGCTCACCATACTGATAACAGCCTGCTGTGGTATTTCATTTGGCTGCGCTATGACGGTTGACTCTGCAACAAATGTTAAATTTTTCGTCATCTGCATATTTGCTGCAAACGCAGATTCAGAAAACAATAAAGCAATACAAGCTAGAAAAGCTGCACGGTGTAACGGTTCAAAATGGTGTGGCCGTTCTAACTTGTACATTGAGTATTCTCTTTCTAAAACTCGAATTTAACCGACTGAGGCGCATTCACTAACGGTGGCAAACAGGTTTCAAAAAGTGTTTCTTTACGACTACTCCCCTCACTCACGCGTTGCGTAAGCGTTGCCTCCATAATCGGCATTTCACCTACTACAGCAAACATACGGCCACCAATATTCAACATTTGTTCTGCCGCACTTGGGTGTAATTGCAGAGAACCCGTAAATACAATGACATCATAAGTTTTGTCTGTTGTGTAACCAGTGAAAGCATCGGCAACATATAAAGTCACATTATCGATATTTTGTTTTTGTAAACGCGCTTCTGCTTGTTTAGATAATTCAGGAATAATTTCGATAGAATCGATATGTTTTGCAAGCTTGGCAATCAGCGCAGTTAAATACCCACTACCTGTGCCTACCAGCAAAACTTTATCTGTTCTTTTAATATTCAGCGCTTGTAAAATACGGCCTTCAATTTTAGGTGAAAGCATAGTTTGACCATAGCCAATTGGTAATTCCACATCAGCAAAAGCTAAACCCAATTGTGATGCCTCTACAAAGTCTTCACGATGCACTTCGCCTAGCAAATCCAACACAACTGGATCTAGCACTTCCCATGTGCGAATTTGCTGCTCTATCATATTAAATCTCGCGATTTCGCGAGGCATATTAAAACACTCAGCTTCTGTTGACTGATTTTTAGTCATTTGTTGTGTTTGTGTCATAGCAAGTACTTTCCTATCAATTTCTAATATTATAGCGCATGCACGCGCTATACAAACTGTTGATTAAGCAAGCTTTTAATAGTCATTTTTAGCCTGCAGTGGTATTTTTACTCTGAACCAAGCCGCATACAGCGCTGGTAAGAACAATACAGTCAATAATGTAGCTACCGCCAAACCGCCCATAATCGCCACCGCCATCGGGCCGAAAAACACGCTTTTGGTCAACGGTATCATGGCTAAAATGGCGGCTGCCGCGGTAAGCACAATCGGTCTGAAGCGTCGTATGGTCGATTCAATAATTGCTTGCCATTCAGGCATGCCAGATGCTTTATCTTGGTCGATTTGATCTACCAAAATTACGGAGTTACGCATAATCATGCCAGATAGAGCAATGGTACCGAGCATCGCTACGAAGCCAAATGGCTTATCAAATGCCAGCAAGGCAATAGTCACGCCAATTAAGCCCAAAGGTGCGGTGAGCAACACCAAAAATACCCGTGAGAAACTTTGTAATTGCAGAATTAGCAAGGTCAGGACCACCACTAAGAACAACGGGAATCCTTTTGCTACAGATGCGCCACCTTTAGCGGACTCTTCAACTGCACCACCAGTTTCTAATGTAATACCTAAAGGCAAACTCGCTTTGATTTCGCCCAATTTATCTTCAATTTGAGCTGACACCACTGGTGCTTGCATATGGCCGCGTAAGTGTGCACGAACGGTGATAGATGGCACGCGATTACGTCGCCACATGGCGCCTTCTTCAAACTCTGAAGTAATTGTCGCAATTTGTGAAAGTGGCACACTCGTCCCATTTTGTGTATTAATCATCAAATTTGGCAAGCGTGACAACTTAGTACGTTCAACTTCATCGCCACGTGCAACTAAATCGATACGCTCATTACCTTCTCTAAATTCGGTGATATACAGCTCACTCATCGCGCCATTTAACATATTAGCAATATCAACCGAGCTAACCCCTAACAAACGTGCTTTAGATTGATCGATTGAAACTTTCATCACCTTGCTTGGCTCTTCCCAACCTAGCTGTACATTCGCTAAATTTGGGTTTGCACGCATAATATCTGCGATTTTGTGCGAGATTTCTCGTATCTTAGAAAGGTCATTCCCATCTACTCTAAACTGCACAGGGAAACCCACTGGCGGACCATTTTCCAAACGCAATACCGACGCTCTTAACGAAGGAAAGTCCGTTTCAAATAGCTTTAATAAGTCGCTACGTAAGGCTTCGCGCTCTTCTAGATTCTTTGTCAAAATCACAAACTGTGCAAAACCTCTATGTGCTAATTGAATATCTAAAGGCAAGTAATAACGTGGGCTACCAATACCAATATATGCCACAAAGTTATCAAGGCCTGCTAGATGCTTGGACTGTCTATTTTTATCCCATTGTTGCAACCAACTTTCTAGCTTTTTAACTTCATCGTTGGTGGCTTGATAAGAAGCGCCCTCTGTGAGACGTAAATCCACCGTAATTTCTAAGCGTGTTGAATCGGGAAAGAACTGTTGCTGCACTTTACTAAAACCAACAATCGACAAGGCAAACATGACGAGTGTAATCACAATAACGGTTTTACGATAGCGCACACAGGTGGTGAGTAACTGACGGAAAGCGCTATAAAACTTGGTGTTATAAATATCGTGATGATGTTTATCATCGGCCACTTCAGTCAAACCAAGCTTGCTCCTAAACCATAATTTAAATCTTGAAGGTTTAGGTGCATGAGCATAATCAGGTAACAAGTGATAGCCCAAATAAGGCACAAATATCACGGCAGCAAACCACGACAGTATCAGCGCAATTGCAGAAACCTGAAAAATTGAACGTGTATATTCACCTGTTGAGGAAGTGGCTGTAGCAATCGGTAGAAAGCCCGCCACTGTCACCAGCGTGCCAGTTAGCATCGGCATGGCGGTTGAAGTGTAGGCAAATGACGCGGCTCGGACTCTATCCCAACCTTGCTCCATTTTAGAAGCCATCATTTCCACTGAGATAATCGCGTCATCCACTAGCAAGCCCAGCGCTAATATCAATGCGCCTAATGAGATTTTATGCAGCCCAATATCAAATGAGTTCATCACCAGAAATGTCGCTGCCAGCACGACAGGAATAGAAATCGCCACTACGATACCCGTACGCCAGCCAAGTGAAAGCAGGCTTACACCGAGCACAATCACCAAAGCCTCAATCAAAGATTCTACAAAATCATTCACTGAATTCGCAACAATCTTCGGTTGTGAAGTCACCGTTTCAAAACTTAAACCCACAGGTAAGTTTTGCTGAATTCTAGCAATGCGTTTATCAAGCTCATGACCTAGTGCAATCACATCGCCGCCTTGGCGCATGCTTACCCCAAGCAACAGCGTTTCTTTGCCGTTATAACGCACGGTGCTTGCTGGCGGGTCTTCATAACCACGGTAAACTCTTGCAACATCACCTAACCTAAAATCTTGGTTGTTTGCTCGCAACCTAATTTCACGCAGTTCTTCTAAGGTGTTGTATCTGCCAGAGACTTCGACACGAATACGCTCTTTAGGCGAGTCAAACGTACCTCCTTTTACTACGGCATTTTGTGTTTGTAAAATACCAATCAGCGTGGTGGTGCTGACACCTAAGGTAGAAAGCTTGGCATTGGATAATTCAATAAAAATACGTTGCTTACGCTCACCGAAAAAATCCACCTTAGCGACATCCGCTGTATTTAAAAGCTCAGCACGAATAATCTCCGCCTGCTTTTTTAGTGCAAAGTTATCAAAACCGTCACCCGTGAGCGCATACATGCTGCCATATACATCGCTAAACTCATCGTTAAAAGTCATACTTTCAATGCTCTGTGGCAGCGTATTGCGAATATCACTAATTTTTTTGCGCACCTGATACCAAATTTCAGGAATATCTTTTGATACGGTATCGTCTTTAATGACAACAAAAATCATCGACTCCCCTGGTCGAGAGTAGCTGCTGGAGTAACCTAAATGCGGCACTTCCTGAATTTTTTTCTCTAATTTATCAGTTATTTGCTGTTCAACTTCGACTGCACTCGCGCCTGGCCAAGTAGTGTGCACTAGCATGACTTTGAAAGTAAATGGCGGGTCTTCTGATTGGCCTAATTTCGTATAGGCAAGCAAACCAGAAATGGTCAACATCAGCATCATGTAAAGCACTAATGTTTGATGTTTAAGCGCCCATTCTGTCAGATTAAAACGTGACGAAGTTGCGGGCAGTGCGCTTGGCTGTTGATCTTGATTGCTCATAGCTTACTTTGACTCAGCCATTTGCGGCTTAACTTTTTGGTTTTTAATCAAGGTATGTACGCCCGCAATCGCCACCATTTCGTTGGCTTTTAAGCCACTTTTAATCACTACGCCTGCTTCGGTAAACTGACCTGTCACCACCTCGCGCGGGTTAGCGATATTGTTTTTATCAATCACCCATACTGTGTTTTTTCCGTTAATTTGTGAAAGTGCTGTTGAAGGAATAATTATTTCATTAACATCATCTTCAGCAAATCTAACGCCTGCTGTCATGCCCAACTTTACAGCTTCATCCGCGTCACTAATGGTCACGCGCACATCAAATGCCCGTGTTGAAGAGTCTGCCGCTGGCGCAATTTCACGCACATGCCCAAGATACGTTTTTGCGCGGTCTGCCCATAGTTTTATAGCGACTTTATCCCCTACTTTTAACTTGTCCATCTTAGATTCAGGCACTGCCACTAACACTTCAATTTGCTTGGTATCGACAATTTGCGCAATCATCGTGCCCACTTCCACCACTTGACCAGGTTCAGCATGAATCATCGTGACCACGCCATCTCTATCTGCAATCAAAGCCGTATAACGCGATTGATTTCCAGATACAGCGGCTTGTGCTTTCACCTGCTGCAAACGAGCAGCCGAGGTTTTTAACTCAGCTTCACGTATGTCTAAGGCCGAAGCGGAAATGAACTTTTTATTAAACAAGGTACGCTGACGCTCAACTTCAGCTTTTGCCAAACCATAACTTGCTTCTGCTGCGCGCACATCTGCCGACGCAGCTTGTGCACTCAAATTAGTGTCCGTTGCATCTAAGCGGGCAAGCAATTGACCTTTTTTAACTTGGCTACCTACTTCAACTTTTCGCTCAATAATTTTTCCGCCGATTCTAAAGCCTTGATTCGACTCATAACGCGATTTCACCTCGCCGACTAACACCATGGCATTATTGGCGGCTGACTCACCTGCAATCACCACTAACGCTGGTCTTGGCGGCGGTGGAGGCTCAGCTGGTTTTTGGCAGGCAACAAGCAATAAGCCGACGCTGATTATGATGATTTTTTTCATGTTGATTCTCTTAAAAGTCCGCGTATCAGCACCGTTTGCATCAATTGCAAACGTGCTTCAATCTCTGTCCAGTTTACCCATTTATCGCACGCCATCGCAATTTGCAAAGAACAAGCGCCATGTACACCCGCCCAAATGGTCTGGGCAATTAAATCGACATCTTGCAATTCAGCTCTAAAACGACCCGCTAAAAACACATCATTGACAACTGTTTTTAGTAAAAAGTAAGCATCTTGCTCGGCATTATTTTGTTGCAAGCTCGATTTTTCTGGATCACAAGGATGACGCTCGGCCATAAACATTAACCGATAGTGATTAGGGAAAGATAAAGCAAATTCAGCATAACCCTGCCCCAACGCTTGCATACGCTCCACAGGATCTACAATTTGCAATATGGTTTTTAAGCTTGTTGCTAGCGCCAACATATCGACATCAAGAATTGCGCGTAGCACGGCCTCTTTATCAGCAAAGTGCAAATAAATGCTGGTGGCAGAGTAATCAATGCGCTTAGCGATTTCGCGCATCGTGACAGCCTCAACGCCACGTATTACAAATAGCTCGCGCGCAGCATCAATAATCAAGGTGCGTAATTGCTGACGTTCGGCTTCTGTTTTTGGCTTTGGTGGCATAATAGATAGTTTACTTAACATCGTTAAATTAACATTGTTAAATTAACATTGTTAAGTAAATGTTGTCAACTTCTATTTTTCACTTTTAAAAAAAAGTAGAGAATTGCAAAGCGGGAATTAAATTTTTAGTTGATATTACTTCTTGGCGATAACAAACAAACCCGCAACAATCAGAAGTGCGCCGAGTATAAGGCGTAAAGTAATAGCCTCTTTAAGCAGCCACCAAGCCAGTAATATAGCAATGACTACACTGCCTTTATCTATTAAGGCCACAGTGGCAACATCACCCACTTTAAGCGCCTTATAGTAGAAAATCCATGAACCTGCAGTTGAAATTGCAGAAAATGCAAGCCACGTGTAGTTCACTTTTTGTAGTGATTTTATTTCAGCAGGGTCGACGGCCAGCGCAGCAAACACCAGCACAAAAATACACACAAATATAGTGCGCACTGTTAAGCCCAATTCAGCAGAAATGCCGACCAAACCTTGCTTAGCAACTACAGAAGTGAAGCCAGCAAAGAGCATTGAAATAATTGCGTAGACTACCCAACGTTCCATTCTTATCTCGCCTCCATTAATGATTTATCTTTAGATTTTTGTAGCCATCAGTTTAGTGGCCTCTTCTAACTTTTGAGCTAACTCCGAAATGCGCGCATCTACGTCTTGAATCGCAACCTCTGCTCTTACATTTACTTCATGGTCAATTTCAGCATCTAGTCTATCACGTGCACTTTGCCGGTTTTGCGACATCATAATAATGGGTGCCTGAACTGCTGCCAACATTGAAAGCACAAGATTAAGGAAAACATAGGGATATGGGTCAAAGGCTTCGTGTTTAGGGCCAAGAATTTCGGTATTCAAGAACGCCCACAACAACAAAGCAGACAAGAAAAATATGATAAATGACCACGAACCAGCCACTTTAGCCACGCCATCAGCCGCCTGCTGGCCAATGGTACGATGATCGACATACTCCTGGTTGACATCACGCACATCATCCATGTGCTCAAGCATCTTGGCGATTTCATCGCGCTGCGCTCTTGAGAGTTCGCTCCAGTTTTTTTCAGCAATATTTTTTGCGATATTGTTAGTCTCTTTCATGCCAATTTTTCCTATTACTGAACGTTTAAAACTTGATGATTAATGCTTAGTAGTTTCTGCCGCGCGCTGAGGAAAAAGCAAAATGCAAGCGACAATCATTACAATTAGGCTAGCTGAAGCCGAGTAGCGACTTAAGGCAAGTCCGCCTGCGCTTAAAGGTTTATCAAGAAAATCACCTACTACTGCACCAAGTGGGCGTGTTAGAATAAAAGCAGCCCAAAATAAGAATGTTCTGGATAATTTGGTGAAATAGTAAGCAATAACAATCACGGCCAATAAGCCTCCAAAAATTAAAGCTGCACCGAGATAGCCTAGCCCTGCAGTATCAGCTGTCCAATCACCTAGCGCAGTACCTAAAGTTTGCGAAAACATAATGGTGACCCAATAGAACATCTCTGCTTTGGGTGAGTGTAGAGTGCCGACTGAAACTGAGCCCATTGTTTTATACCAAACGCCTAACGACGCCAATAACAGTGCAAATAATAACGTTGAACCGCCCGTGTAACCTATGCCTAAAGAACGTGTCGCGAAATCTGCAAGCGTTGTACCCACAGTAGTGGTAGCAATAATCGTTGTCCAGTATAAAAGTGGATGAAATTTACTGGCTTTGATTTGCGCGATAACTGCAAACAAGAAAAGACCAGCGAATATCAATGTGCTAAGTAAATACCCAAGATTCATCGACATCGACAAAGCATCTCCAGCGGTTTCACCTAGCGTAGTAGCTAAAATTTTTATTAGCCAAAAAACTAAAGTGAGTGCTGGAACCTTACTGATTGCATTCTCAAGACTGAGTGCATTATTTAGACTCATATTTGCTTACTCTGCATTATTGGTTAACGTTGGATTTTGCATTAACATGGCTTTTTTTGCTTCGCACATTTTCGTATCCAGCTCGAATGAAACTAGCAGTGTGCAGAACAAATCATCTTGGCTCAAAGCATCATCTTTATGCGGCAAAAGTTGCTCTTTTTTGTAATCAAAATTCTTACCCATCCAAACAATCCCAGGTACATGAGTCTGCTCTTTAGGCGCAACCATATACGGTGCAGAATGCAAATAAATACCACGCTCACCGAGTGATTCGCCATGATCACTCACATATAACATAGCGGTGGCATGGTCATCATCATACTTTTTCAGAAAATCAATCACATTCGACAAGAAATAATCGGTATATAAAATTGCATTATCGTAGCTATTATCAATTTCTTCCTGTGAGCAATCTTTTAATTCACCCGTCTTACAAACAGGTTTAAATTTCTCAAATTCTTGTGGATATCTTTTGTAATACTCAGGCCCATGATTACCCATTTGATGAAACACAATTAAAATATCTTTACCTTTTCGCGCATCAATATATGCCTCTAAGCCAGCCAACATTCCAATATCACGACATTCGCCTTCACATATAGGGTTGAGTGTTGGCGTTCTAAAATCTTCAACTTTCAATCGAGTCGCCACGCCTTTAGAATCAGAATTATTATCACGCCATAAAATTTCCACGCCATGATCAGCCAAAACATCTAAGACATTTTGCTGGTTTAAAGCGGCTTCTTTATCGTATTCTTTTCTGCCCAATGAAGAGAACATGCATGGCACAGACACGCTCGTTGAAGTGCCACAAGAGCTGACATTGCTTAAACTCACCACATCTTGCTTAGCCAGCATCGGGTTAGTATCTCTATGATAGCCATTAAGTGAAAAACGATCCGCCCGCGCTGTTTCACCCACCACTAACACCATCAATTCAGGCTTTAGATTTGAACCTATCATCTTGGCGTCTTGCGCTATGCGTTTAAACGGCACTGCCTCTGCGATATTTATTTGTTGATCTAAATATTTAACAATTGAATAAGTGGCATAGATTGGATTCGCATAAAATCGCGTCATTTTATGCTGCCTGATAAAAGAAGCATAGCCCCCAGAAAATGGCGCAATCACTATAATAAGCAATAAAAATAATACACCTAACAAATGCAATCTGCGTTTAAATTCTGGAAGCAAGTGTACTGGCTTGGGGAAATATTTAATTACTAGCCACGCTGGAATAACGCCAAAAACGAGCGTTCTCATCACAAGACTTACTGTCAACAATCCAGCAAACTCTTGCAGATTGGTTTGCATGATGTTGTCTAACATATTCACATCTATTACCACACCAAACTTATCCATATAGTAAGCGGATTGGGAAACAATCAAGAGATAGACTGCCAAAATCCAACGCGTAGCTCTACCATGGCTAATCAGTAAAAAGAAGATCGCGGTCACCAATGTAAAGAATGCAGTCAGTGACAATATAAGAGGAAGATTACTTGAGGTGAGAGGATAGTTTTCTAAAATTCTGCCAAAAAGCGCTAAATTGCCAGTCAGCATCATAAAAGCAACTACTAGCAAAATGCCGCGTGTTTGATGAGAAGTCTGAGTAATTGAAGAAACTAACTTCTTCAAGATATTTGAAAATGAAATCATTCTATTTTTTCTTAATAATTCGTGTGGTGATTGATAGTCGAGTGAATCTTAACCTACAAAGCTTACCGTTATCTTACGTCTTAGTGACCAATGAGCTGGGCGACCAAACTGCATATTGCACCAGCAATAACATCCAAACAATCCAAGCCGTCCACATATTGTGTGACATAAAATGCGCACCGCGCATCATTTGTCCCCAACCCATGGCAAAACCTAACAACATTCCTAATAGCAAGCCAACATAGGCTAACTTAGGCAGTGAGTCTCTAAAGCCAAAATAGATGGCTATTACTGCGAATCCGCCGCTTGCATGGCCGCCCGGAAAACAATGTCCAGCTTTAGCGCCTTCAGGTAAGTTACCAAAAAGTGGAATCCAAGGCTGAGTTCCACCATAAGCTAGCACATCCCAAGGGCAACTGTGAATACTAAGATGTTTTAATACTGATATAGAACTGGTAGAAATGACCATTGCGATAAACACCCAAAAAAACTGACGGTGGTAAATTTTTAACCAACGATTAGCACTACGGTTTCTAGGCAAAAAATTCCATATATTTAACCCAAATATCCACAACCCTAACATCATTAAACTAACAACTATCATTAGGTTTTTCAAACCCTTATGCATCACGTTTTCAAGAAAGCTATCATTCTTTAATGGAAAAGCCAGTGCATGCGTGTCATAAAAAGGTTGAATCAACCAAGCATCTAAGCTCGTTTGCGGATATACAAAAGCTAGCATTAAGCCAACGATTAAGGGCAGTACTAAATGAGGTAGCCAAAATGACCGTTGAAATAAGCTGTTATTCAATTTTAGCTTCTATTGAGAGATTCATTCAAAATGTCTAAGCTGAGACCAATCGATGAGTTTGTCTCAAATAAAAAGTAAACCCTATAGAGGTGCCAGCCTTAACAATAAAAGCCATTGCGCTTAGTTACAAAAGATGCCAACACTGGCTTAAATTTGCGGGATATTGCATCCACTACAAATACAATACTACTGGAAATACAGTTACTGCTAGCACCAATATTACCCACTCCATGCCCCATCGCTCCAATGCACCAGTGAAATGAAAGAATAGCGCAACTATTGCAGTTAAGTAATAAAGAAGATATAAAATTAAAGCCATATAAGCCCCGAGTTTTTTATTTGATAAATAATTTTCATTATACCTATAACAATATTATTTGCTGATGATTTAAAACCATTTTTTACAATTTATGTTTTTTATAGCACATGCTTTAAAGTTATTAAAAATAAGCACTTAAACTGCTAAGTAGGCGCACTTAAGAATAGTATATCTTGCTATTTTTGCCGAATTAGCGTAATTTTCGTTCATTGCTAGGGGTCTATATTTTAGATTAATTGTTTTAGATTAATTTAAAGCATAGTGAGAAACACCCTTTGAACCTGACGCGGGTTATACCGCCGTAGGAAAGCATGCAATGTGTCACCGCAAAATCGTGGTGTATACATACGATGCTTTTCTATGTTGAACCAAACTATAGGAAAGCACAATGAACGCCACCGATAAAAACCTACAAAAAAACCTCGCTAAATTTGTGAGCGAAACCGCGGAAATTGACCCCGCGACCAAATTACCATTCGCTAACTCACGCAAAGTCTATGTTCAAGGCTCACGCTCAGACATTCAAGTGCCGTTTCGTGAAATTTCATTAAGCGATACGCCTTCACAATTTGGTGCTGAAAAAAATCCGCCGGTTGTTGTTTACGACACCTCTGGCCCATACACAGACCCAAATGTCGACATCGACATTCGTAACGGCTTGCCAGCAATGCGTGCGCCATGGATTATGGAACGCGGCGATGTTGAGCAATTAGATGGCCCAAGCTCAGAGTTTGGTCATCAGCGTCTAGTGGATCCTGAGTTAGCAGAAATGCGCTTTAACCTACATCGCAAACCATTGCGTGCAAAAGCAGGCCAAAACGTCAGCCAAATGCACTATGCACGTAAAGGCATTATCACGCCTGAAATGGAATACATTGCAATTCGCGAAAATCAACGCCGTGAAGGCATGAGCGAAATGCTACTTAAACAGCATGAAGGTCAACATTTTGGCGCAAGCATTCCTAAAGTCATCACCGCAGAATTTGTGCGTAGCGAAGTAGCGCTTGGGCGTGCGATTATCCCTGTGAATATTAACCACCCTGAAATCGAGCCTATGATTATTGGCCGTAATTTCTTGGTGAAAATTAACGCTAATATTGGTAACTCTGCGTTAGGTTCTTCAATCAGCGAAGAAGTTGAAAAAATGGTGTGGGGCACTCGTTGGGGTGGCGATACGGTAATGGATTTATCTACAGGTAAAAACATTCACGAAACTCGCGAATGGATTATTCGCAACTCGCCAGTGCCAATCGGTACTGTGCCTATCTATCAAGCACTTGAGAAAGTAAACGGCAAAGCTGAAGATTTAACTTGGGAAATCTTCCGCGATACGTTGATTGAGCAAGCTGAACAAGGTGTAGATTACTTCACGATTCATGCGGGCGTGCGCTTGGCTTACATTCCAATGACAGCAAAACGTATGACGGGTATTGTGTCACGCGGCGGTTCTATTATGGCCAAATGGTGCTTGGCGCATCATAAAGAGTCATTCTTGTATGAGCATTTTGAAGATATTTGCGACATCATGAAACAGTATGACGTTGCCTTTAGTTTAGGTGATGGCTTACGCCCAGGCTCAATTTACGATGCAAATGATGAAGCACAATTTGCTGAATTAAAAACACTAGGCGAGTTAACACAAATCGCTTGGAAGCATGACGTACAATGTATGATTGAAGGCCCAGGCCACGTGCCTATGCATTTAATTAAAGAGAATATGGAGCTTCAATTAGAACATTGCGGCGAAGCGCCTTTTTACACATTAGGCCCATTAACCACAGATATCGCGCCAGGTTACGACCACATCACCTCAGGTATCGGTGCCGCCATGATTGGCTGGTACGGCTGTGCGATGCTTTGCTATGTAACCCCTAAAGAACACTTAGGTTTACCAGACAAAGAAGACGTACGTGTTGGTATCATTACCTACAAAATTGCAGCCCACGCGGCAGATTTGGCAAAAGGCCACCCAGGCGCACAAATTCGCGACAATGCGCTTTCAAAAGCACGTTTTGAATTCCGTTGGGATGACCAATTTAACCTAGGTCTAGACCCAGAAAAAGCCAAGGAATTCCACGACGAAACATTGCCGCAAGAAGGCGCAAAACAAGCGCATTTCTGCTCTATGTGCGGCCCACATTTCTGCTCAATGAAAATATCACAAGATGTACGTGATTACGCCGACAAGTTAGGCGTTAGTGGTGAAGAAGCGCTACAAAAAGGCATGCAAGAAAAAGCCATTGAGTTTGTGAAAAAAGGTAGTGAAGTGTATCAAAAAGTCTAAGGTCATTTTTAGCCAATAAAAAAGCCAGCATTTGCTGGCTTTTTTATTTTCAAATCATTTTTTTGCATGTCCCATTTCAGGGTGTTCAATCGACTAAATCCACTAGCGCGCGCTTGATTTAAAACCTTTAGTTTCCTGAGAGACCATCACTTCAATATCAAAATAAGGTGCTGGATACCACACAGCCATTTCTTCCATGAGCAAACTAAACGCTCTACTACGACTTTTGCTTGCATCCACAGTATTATTTTTCTTAGCTGCCACTTTATTGAGAATCATTTTCTTTACCTCATTAAGATTAATTAGCATATTCAAATTCATTTAAACTTGCTTACCATAATGATTAACATGCAAAGACCGTGCCAATAACTTTAACAGCAATTAAAAATTTCAACCTATTGATTTATTTGATATATTAATTTTTAAAGTATATGAAATTATGTTGAAAATTTAATGCTAATGTTGGATTATCAGCATATCTTGAGCGGCCTTGGTCAAGTACGGCGTCATTAAACAAGCACATTGCACCCAAGAAAATTCCAATGCGTAGATATACGCTTTAAGTTATTACACACTCGTAGATTGGAAACCACCTAAAATGAGGCTACTAGAAGTAGTACTTTCTGAGCCTAGAATTAGCTTAAATGCCAACATTTCTTACTGTGAAATTTATAAGGGCATAAAATTTGATAACGTTTTTTCGCTTATGCCCACGTAGCTATAATGATTGGGTAAAAACCAACGGATGGATTGCATCTTAGCGCGGTAATGCTCTTCATTTTCAAAATGCTCAGGTGTGGTGTTAAACACAATGTCTTGCGTCATTTGTTTAGTTTTTGCATTAATGCGCTGCATTAATAGCACTTTAGGGTTAACTACACCTTGCGCCTTTAGAAATTGACTTAAAACTTGTCGTGTAGCGGCAGGCAAAATACTTTCTGCTGGCTGCCCAGTTAGCACTTCTTCGTCTTCTTCAATCACCTCAACTTGTTGCACACTTTTAGAAAAAAGCGTTTCCCCAGTAGTATAAAAAGTATGATTAATGTGCAGGTTAACAATATCACCATAGCTAAACACCCAATCTGGCTGTGCCTGCGCTGGGTTAATTACCACGCCATAACCAGAACTTAGCAAAAAATCATCTTTCATATGCTCAATTACATAGCATTGAAACGGTTGGTTAGGCTCCGGTAAAAACAGCTGAAAATACGGAAATCCATCAGGACCTGTCATCATTTGTGGGTCGCCGCATCGAAAACTGGCTTGTAATACATTTTCTAAAAAAGCTTTTTGCCAGGCATCATCACGTTCAGAGCTTGGGGTTTGCACCAACCGTTCAATCTGCTGTGTTTTCTCTAAATCACCCAGATAAGGTGTTTTAGTTGAGGCTTGTGGTTGGCTTTTCTCATCACTTGGCTGAGATTTACCACCTTCGTCAGCAGGGATTTTCTTTAAAAAATCAAATAAACCCATATGGGCCTTCCCTTTATCTTTAATAATTGAGAACGACTATTTATGATGATAATTATATGTTCTATCAGTTTATATTTATCGTTTAGTTAGTTTAAGTATTTTTATACTATTGAGCATGCAATTTGTTGTGTAATGCTTTTAAATTTCGCAATGGTTTTTAGTGCTTAAGTGCGCACATAGTAGTCCATCGTGTTGCATTAGTTTCCAACACTTCCCCTAAGAGTAAAAGAGTATGAGTGTAAACATCACCCGATAAGCTCAAAAACTCGCATTTAATAAATAGAAACTAATCGTCTAATTTTGGTAAAATAAGCTTACAAATTAAATGAATAGACTATTTTGACCACGATTAAACTGAATAAAAAATCTGACGACACACAAGTAAAAGCGAGTAAGCCTCCTGTGCGTCGCGCGAATACTGGTGTGCGCGACCGAAGCGTGGCGCCACCTAAGATGAGTGCGCCCGTTAGAGACGAACAGCCAGCTGAAAGAAAAGTCGAGAGACAAGAGCCTGCAAATCAAGCACCAGCGAGAACAGGACAGCGTAACCATCGTTTTGATGGCAAACCACGTGATAATGCTGGCTCAGAAGATAGGCAAAGTGGGCGGCCTGCTTATTCAGCAAAACCAGCTGACGGCGACAAGCCGCAAACGAGACAAGTTAGGCCACAAGGGGTTGATACACGCATTACACCGCGACCAGATAAAAACGAGCCGCAGTATCGCCAAGCGCCGCGTCGCGGCGGCAAAGTGCGCGATGGTTATGATGCCGTTAATACGCCACAGTATGGCGCTGCGGCAAAGGCTGCTTATAAATCTACCACCATTAGCACGGACTTACCTCGCCTTTCTAAGGTGATGGCAGAGCGTGGCATTTGCTCACGTCGTGAAGCAGACGAATGGATTATGAATAGCTGGGTGATGGTGGATGGCGTGATTATTGATACGCTAGGTACGCGTATTAATCCAGACGCTGAGATTGTAATTAGCAGTTATGCGCATGAAGTACAGGCTGAAACAGTCACCATTATTCTGCACAAACCTGTCGGTTACGTGAGTGGACAGGCAGAAGATGGCTACCAGCCAGCGATTGTGTTGGTGCATCCTGATAACGAGTGGTTAGATGACCCTGAATTAAATCAACATCACGAGCGCGAATTTCAGCGTAGATATTTAAATGGCCTCGCACCAGCAGGCCGCTTAGATATTGACTCTACAGGAATGTTAGTACTCACTCAAGACGGTCGCGTAGCGCGCCATTTGATTGGTGAAGATTCAACCGTTGAAAAAGAGTACTTAGTGCGCGTTGAAGGTTCTTTGGATGATGACGGTTTAAAACGTCTGAATCACGGTTTAAGTTTAGATGGTGAAAAACTCAAACCCGCAAAAGTGAGCTGGCAGAATGAAGACCAATTGCGCTTTGTATTGCGTGAAGGTAAAAAACGTCAAATTCGCCGTATGTGCGAAATGGTCGGCTTGCATGTGGTTGGTTTAAAGCGCGTGCGCATTGGAAGTGTTAATTTAGGTAAATTACCAGTAGGACAATGGCGTTATCTGCGCAATGGCGAACGTTTTTAAGTTATGCTACGTAGCTAAGAATTTTTTAGGTTGTTTATTTTTGCTTATTTAATAGGGAGATTAATCATGAGTTTGTTAAATGACGTAGCAGGTGCAGTAATGGGTAAAATGATGGGTGGCGGCAATCAGGGCGGTATGGCTGCTATTGCAATGGAACTGCTCAATAGCAATGGTGGTATTGGTGGCCTTTTGGGTAAATTGCAAGCAAGTGGTTTAGGTGATGCCGCAGCCTCATGGGTAGGTAAAGGTGCAAATATGCCAGTATCTGCAGACCAAATTACCAGCGCTTTAGGTGGCGGTCAATTAGCTGAGATTGCTGCTAAATTTGGCATTTCACCAGATGTATTGAGCAGCCAACTAGCTGAGCATTTACCTGGCGTGATTGATAAAGCGACACCAAACGGTGAAGTTACAGCTGAGTCAGGCAACTTGCTAGGCTCAATTTTAGGTATGCTTAAATAAGCATTAAACCCAGATTGAACATTGAAAAGGGCGATATTCGCCCTTTTTTTTGGCTGAAACTTTAACTAACACTCTGCTACAAAAACTGACTAAATCTAAAACTCAAACCTGTTAAAATAACTTTATGGACATATTACTTATATTAAAAGCCTTAATCCTTGGCGTAGTCGAAGGTGCTACCGAATTTTTGCCAATTAGCAGTACAGGGCATTTAATTATTGCAGGCGACTTACTTAATTTTTTAACTAAAGATAAGCGCGATGTATTCGAAATCATCATTCAACTAGGCGCCATACTGGCTGTGATATGGGAATACCGCGTAAAATTTATTCATGTAGCAACTCATTTAAATGAGACTAAATCACGACAATTATTGATTAATCTATTCATCGCTTTTTTACCACTTGCAATACTGGGCTTGGCGTTCCATCACCAAATTAAAGATTTATTATTCAACCCAAAATCAGTTGCCATTACCCTCATTGTGGGCGGTTTTGTTATCTTGTTTATTGAGAAAAAACTACCTAAGGCAAAAATTAATTCAGTAGAAGACATGGACTGGAAACTTGCACTTAAAGTTGGCTTTGCGCAAGCCATTGCTTTAATCCCAGGCGCTTCTAGAGCTGGCTCTACTATTATTGGCGGTATGTGTTTTGGTTTATCTCGCACAGCAGCCACAGAGTTTTCGTTCTTTTTAGCCGTACCAGTGATGTTTGCGGCGACTTTTTATGATTTATACAATAGTAGAAATTTTCTATCTGTAAACGACTTAACCCTGTTTTTAGCAGGCTTTGTTACGGCATTTATTGCCGCCTTAATTGTCATTAAAGTATTAATTCGCTATGTAGCCAACCATGACTTTACTGTGTTTGCCTGGTACCGGATTGTATTTGGTGCAATCGTGCTGGCCTATTTTTGGGGATAAGATGACGCAAACTACGAGTGGTTATGATGATTTAGTTGCAACGCTTAATCTATTTGCTGCGCCTGCAGCAATTGAACCATTAGCCTTCGGCACTGCAACGGACAAACTTGGACCCGATGCCTACACATTAACCGCAACAATCACCGTTTTACCTTTTTTGCAGCCGTTTCCATTAGGCGTGTTCGCGCTAATTGGTAGCGCTGCATTTTTGACGCTGGGTCTGCAATTATTTAGAGGTGAACAAAATCTAAGCCTACCTAATAAAATCCGCAATATGACTTTAAGTTTGCGCACACGACAAGTTTTAGTAAACACTTGTTTAAAAATAATGCACTTTTTTCATCGCTTTACCAAACCACGTTTAAGGCTTTTAGTTGAAGGTAAACTAGGTCAGAAAATGGGTGGCTTTATCTTCATGGCGGTTGGTGTAATCGTCGCCATACCTTTGGCAGGCATGCCATTTAAAAATTTATTCCCAAGTTTAGCTGTACTCTTTTACTGCACTGGTGAAACTGAGCATGATGGTTTAATGGCGATTTTTTCGCTCATTTGTATCGCTCTATCGCTTATTTTATATGGTGTTGTGCTTTATATTGTTTGGAAATTTGGCGCAGCCACGATTCACCATTTTTTCTGGAAATAGTGTTAAGAATAGCGATAGTGTTAAAATTTTGTAAACCCTGTATTGAAAACTTGTAGCGAGAATCATCATGAAAAAATTTCTTAAATATAGTTTATATGGCTTTGGCGGCTTAATCGCTTTAGTTTTAATTGCTGCAGGCATTATTGCTGCTACATTTAATCCAAACGACTACAAGCAAAAAGTGATTGATTTGGTGCAAGAGAAAAAAGAGCGCACTCTAAAACTTGATGGTGACATCAAACTTGCTTTTTGGCCTAAGATTGGCGCAGATTTAGGTAAGGTTTCACTTTCTGAGCATAAAAATAGCAAAGAGTTTGCTTCAGTTAATGGCGTTAAAGTTTCACTAGCTTTGTTACCACTTCTTAAAAAAGAGTTAGTGGTAGACACCGTTTACATCGATGGTGCGCAAGCCAATATTATTAAACATAAAGATGGCACTACCAACTTTGATGACTTAATGAGTAAAGATGACTCAGAGTCACAAGACATTAAGTTTAATATTGATGGTGTAAATGTAACCAACTCAGCTGTGAGTTATAGTGATGAAGCCACTGGCGCAAAATATAATATTACTAAGTTCAATCTAAAATCTGGCCACATTGCACTGGCTGAACCAGTTGATATTGCAACTGACTTCACTATCAACTCAAACCAACCAGCCATTGCAGCCAATGCGAATCTAAAAGGAAATTTTTTGGTTGATCCTGAGACGAAACATTTTGTAGCAAAAGGCTTAGATGCTGCAATAAAAGGTGATTTGCTTGGCGGCAAGAATGTTGATGTAGTGCTTAGCGGTGATGTAGATGCCAAGCCTGAGTCGCGGGAATTCTTAGTGGATAGCTTAAAGCTGGTCGGTTCAGGCCAGTTTAATGATGCAAAATTGAGTATTGAACTTAACGCACCTAAATTAAACGCTCAAAAAGACGAAGTCACTAGTAAGAAAACAACCGTAACTTTGATGCAAGAAAAAGCAGGCGACACTTTTAAAGCTAATTTAGAGCTGGCCGACATCAAAGGCTCTCCTAAAGCCCTAGAAAGCAGCGGTGTTAGCGGCGATATTTCTGCCGTACAAGGCAAACGCACTGTCACTGGTAAGTTTTCTTCACCGTTCAGTGGCAACTTGGAAAGCCTGATTTTTGACTTACCAAAATTGGTTGGCAACCTAGATGTTAAAGATCCTAGCTTACCGAATGGCGGTATGAAAGGTCTGTTCAATCTTTCTGCTCACACTGATATTAAAAATGGATTAGCTAACAGCAAGTTTAGTTTAAATATTGATGACACCAAGCTTAATGGTGATGTTGCAGTAGCTAGTTTTAAAAAACCAAGCATCAAATTTAACCTGAATGCAGATAAACTAAATCTAAATAAGCTATTAGCAAAACCTAGCCAGGCAGATAAGCCTACTAGCGGAAAACCTGCAGATTTAAGCGCCATGAAAAACTTACTATTAGATGGCAAGTTGAATGTTGGCAGCATTCAATATGAAAAATTTCAAATTTCAGGCCTTAATGTCGCCATTAAAGCTGATGGTGAAAAACTCACGTTGAGCGGCTTGAACGTGAGAGTTGATGACAGCCAAATTAAAGGCAGTCTCGGTATTAGCCAATTTGCTAAACCACTCTATACGTTTGATTTAGATATTGATCAGCTTGATGTTGATAAATACGCATCAACAAGTAAAACTGACACTAAGGCTAGTGCGGATAGCAAACCCGTTGATTTAAGCGCACTTAAAGCCTTAAATGCAGATGGTAACTTACGCATTGGTAATCTTAAATACGGTAAAACCAAAGCTTCTAATATTCGTATAGACTTAAAAGCGGATGGCCAAAAGCTTAGCTTAAGCCCACTTGCTGCGAAAATTGACGATAGCCAAGTGAGTGCGACTGTTGGCATTTCAAGATTTAGCGACCCGATTTACAGCTTTAACGTGAATATCGACAAGCTAGATGCAGACAGATACATCACCAAAAGCACTTCAACGACTAAAAGTGAGGGCGATGCACCTATCGACTTATCTGCACTAAAAAAGTTGAACGCTTCAGGCGAGGCGAAAATCGGCTGGCTTAAATTAGCAAATGTAAAAACTGAGAGCGTCAATATAGGCTTAAAAGCGGAAGGTGGTGTAGCGACACTTTCACCATTTTCGGCCAATTTGTATCAAGGTAGCATGAGTGGTTTGCTAAAGGTAGATGCTCGCAATACACCCAGCATTGCCTTTAAACAGAATATGAAAAACGTTTCTATTGGTCCTTTGTTAGTAGATGCAATCAACAATGATATGTTGTCTGGCAAAGGCACTGTGAATGTTGATGTAACAACGTCGGGCAACACTGTCGGTGTGCTTAAAAAAGCGTTATCTGGCAATGCGTCACTTAGTCTTGCAGATGGCGCGCTAAAAGGCGTGGATATTGCGGGTAGCATACGCGAGCTTAAAAATAAAGTGAATATTCTTAAAGCTAAAGATGCGAGTGCAGATAAGTCTAAGAAAACTGATTTCAGCGAGCTCACAGCCTCATTCGCTATTAAAAATGGTGTGGCGCATAACGAAGATTTAGCCATGAAAGCCCCCATACTAAGGTTGGCTAAAGGCGACAGCCGTGGCGATATAGATATTGGCAATGAAACCATTAATTATTTAGCCAAGCCCACCATTGTTAAATCACTTAAAGGCCAAGAAGGCGCAGATTTGGATTCTTTAGCTGGCTTCGGTATTCCACTTAAAATTACAGGAACATTTTCTAGCCCTAAGTTCGGTATGGATTTCGCGGCCATTGGAACAGCTCTGGCTAAATCAAACTTGCTTGATAAAGTGGGTGGCGAAAAAGGTGCTGCGGTAAAAGAGTTACTTAATGGCGGTAATAAAGTGGATGCACTGAGTGGTTTACTCGGTAAGAAAAAAGCTGCAGACCCTGCCACAGCAGAAGCAAATGCTGATAGCACCGCATCGCCAGCAGAAGCACCTAAAAGTGCAGAAGATCAAGCTAAAGAGAAAGCTGCGGCTAAACTTAAAAAATTATTTAAATTTTAAATTCAAAAAAGTTAATATCCTATCTTCTGAGTCATTGCGAACCTTCGCAATGACTCTTACTTTTATCTTAGGCAACCACCCATGTCTGACTTTGCAAATCGTATAATTGCTTGGCAAAAAATACATGGTCGACACGATTTGCCTTGGCAAAACACTATTGACCCGTACACTATTTGGGTGTCTGAAATCATGTTACAGCAGACTCAAGTCGCGGCAGTGATTGGCTATTACAGCAAATTCATGCAGCGCTTTCCAACTATTGCCAGCCTAGCCAGCGCAACACAAGATGAAGTATTGCAACATTGGAGCGGTTTGGGCTATTACTCAAGAGCACGAAACTTACACCATGCCGCCGTTACGATTATGGATGAGCATCATGGACAGTTTCCGTATGACTTTGAGACTATACAAACGCTGTCGGGCATAGGCCGCTCCACCGCAGCAGCCATTGCATCATTCGCTTTTAATCAAGTACAAACTATTTTAGATGGCAACGTAAAACGCGTGTTAGCTAGGCATTTTTTAGTTGAAGGCTGGCCAGGCTCGCCTAAAATTGAAAAAGAGTTATGGCTACTCGCTGAAAAACTACTGCCCGAAGATGGCATGGTAGCCTATACCCAAGGCCTGATGGACTTAGGCGCGACACTTTGCACCAGAAGCAAACCAAAGTGCGGCAATTGCCCATTAAACACTAGCTGTAAAGCGCTACTGCAGCAACGTGTGCATGAGCTACCAACACCCAAGCCACGTAAAACCATCCCTGAAAAACATACCACTATGCTGATATTACGTCGTGGTGATGAAATATTGCTTGAAAAACGTCCTCCCACTGGGATTTGGGGTGGTTTATGGAGCTTTCCTGAAGTGGAGAATGGTCAAGATATTGAAGCACTTTTACTAAATAAATTTGGAGTAATAGCTAACACTGAAACCGTGCTACCTAATTTGACACATGCTTTTACACACTTTAAGCTATATATTCGTCCACAAATCATGCCAGTGCTGGAACTAAAGCCTCATATAAACCAAGCGACTTATATTTGGATTAGCATTGTTGATGCAGTTGGTGCTGCAATTCCTGCGCCAATACGTAAAATTTTGATGTCGATAAAGCAGTAGTTATATTCATCAATATTAAATCTATTGAGGGAATTATTCTGCATTAAGTCTTCGTAATTTCGTTCGACTAAGTTAAACTTAATCAACCCAGTACAGACCATTCTAGCTTTCTTGATAAAAAATAGTTGAATTAAACATTCAATTTATTGCCTATCTATATGTAAGCTTAAATAATTTAATGGAGGAATTAAAATGAGTATCAAAAATTTACCTAGCGAGTCAGACTATTCAGATGTTACAAAAGAACAGTTAATTGCTGATTTTAAAGTCGTAGTATCGGATGTTGAAGCCTTACTTAAAGCAACAGCCAGCGAAAGCGGCGAAAAGTTTGCTAATTTACGCGTTAAAGCAGAAGAATCACTTGCTTCCGCAAAATCCAAAATGCTTGATGCACAAGATGCTCTCATTGAGAAAAGTAAGCATGCTGCTAAAGCCACTGACGAATACGTTCAAGACAATCCTTGGCAATCAGTGGGTGTTGCAGCTGCAGTAGGGGTGGTTGTAGGTCTACTTATTGGAAGGCGCTAACTCGAATTGACTGACAAAACGAACGCTACTGATGAAGGTTTAATTTCATCAGTTAAAAACATCACAACCACCTTCGTGGCGATTATACGTACTCGCCTCGAACTTCTGTCTATCGATATTGAGGAGGGCTGGTTACGCCTTATTTCATTATTAGCCACGGCGTTTGTTGCACTTTTTTGCCTGTGTTTTGGTGTGGTGTTATTGGCTATATTTATTATTGTATTGCTTTGGGATACACATAGACTATTGATATTAGGTTCATTAACAGGCTTGTTTATCATCACAGGCATCTTGTTATACCTAAGGGCTGCACGCGATTTTAAGTCTTTGCCACGACTTTTTGAATCTAGCATTGTTGAACTGTCAAAAGATCAAGAGCAACTCAATGCAGGTAATAAAGAATAATTTGCAATGAGTAAAAAATTAGCTGCAATTACAGAGCGCCGCATGATGCTAGTGGAACAAGCCACTCAGCAACGTGAAAGGCTGAAAAGAAATATAGTGCCGTTGCAAAGTAGCTTGGTTTTACTTGATAAAAGCTTCACGATTGTACGTTATGTTAAAAGTCACCCAATATTAATCCTCGGCATTACAACGCTTATTGGCTTGCTAAAACCAGCGCGTGCGGTTAAATGGTTAAGTGAAAGTTGGATTACCACTTTAGCAATACGAGGTATTCGTGCATGGTTAACAAAAGTTAAATAGTTGTTTAACCGAACTTGACCTTTAAAGTTAACGTTCAAAAATAAAAAAGCGGCTTAGGCCGCTTTTTTATTTAGTGAAATCTAGCTTGCAGTATCTTATTCGCCAACATTTGAAAACGCGGTGATACAAACTCTTTGGTTTGCGAACCAGAATCAGCAATGGCTAACAACTCTTCAATTGCCGATCTAAAACCCAACTCAAAAAGCCAGTAATCTGATTGATCAATCGCAGATTTTTTATCCGCGCTTACATCCTCACAAAGTCTCTCAAAAGCTTCCATACATGCGTTATATTCAGCCATATCCACTCCTGATTTATGTCACTGATATTTCATCATAACAAATTCTAATTAAACTGAATAATTTTTACAATACTATGCCTGATGCTATTGAATCTTAACTAGCTATTTAATATTAATTTGAGAAATTAAATCTCGCCCCAGCTTTCTTCCCACATGCAATGTTTGATTTTTTTACGGTTTGCAATCAACTCATCAATCGTTGGCTCATCGTTTAATGCGCGTTTAAGCGCTAATTTAATCGCTTCGTAGTTGTTTTTATACATATCAGCTTTATCTAAAGTACCCGCTTTTTCTAGCTCTATACAACCTGGATCAATCCATAACAAAGCAACGATACATAAATCATTCACTTGGTCTTTAGGGATAATGCCTTCAATAACCGCATCTAAAATACCATCAGCAACACCAGCTTGTACCACGCCACCAAATAAACCTACATCAGTGCTACCTTTAAGCGTAACTTTTGGCACCATCATACAAGCTGGACGCACTAATTGGTTAATGTCACGCACGGCAAACATGGCAGTATGGCCTTTGCTTTGTGCCATCATATTAGCAAATGCTTGCCCAACAGGACCATCGACACTGCCGATTAAAATTTCTGGCATAGCCGCAGTGACGTCTTTGCCTTCAGAATATACAGTTGCTTCACCAGCTTTAAATACGATTTTTGACATGATTTTCTCTTAAGGTAATGTTACATAAAAACGTTATTTTACCAAAGCCTCAGCTTTTGTTTCAATTTAATTAATAAAGTTAACTATAAATCTAATCGCATATCTACGTGCGGAATATCCACATCGCAATATTCATCGCCTATCTGTTTAAAACCAGCTTTTTGATAAAAATTGATAGCATGCGTTTGTGCTGACAAGAAAATACTTTGACTACCATGATTTTTGCAAATTCTAATGGCTTTTAGTAGCAGAGCTGCTCCTAGGCCTAAGCCACGCCAATGCTTAATTACCGCCATACGGCCAATTTTTTCATAGTGAATAATTCGCAAACAAGCGATAGACTGACTTTCATAGATGGCGAGCAAATGCACCGCACCGGCATCAATCTCATCCCACTCGAACTCAGGCGTAACAAATTGCTCTTGAATAAAAACAGATGTTCTAACAGCGCGTAGATTATTTTCTGCCATTTGCCACGTCACTTGTTGAATAGTGACTCTTGAAAGCATTTCAGGTGAAGTTTTTATATCACTAGATTTTGGCTGCATTTAGATAAGCTTGCGAAATTAGAATGTTCAGTGCATTATTCAGGCTAACAATTTTTGACTCAACGAAAGTGACTTATGCAACGTTATTTATCAGCTCTTGCACGCATTTTACTCGCACAAGTTTTTTTATTACAAGTGACCATGCTTATGGTTGGATTTTTTAGCAATCCTGATGGTTATGCACAATATCAAGCTGGATTAGGCAGCTTAGGTTTACCTGGTATTTTTGCACCTTTAATTATTTTGATTCAATTGGTTGGTGGTTTGGCGCTATTTGTTGGTTATAAAACTAAATTCTTTGCCTTGTTTATGGCGATTTATGCGGTGATTATTTCTGTTCTACTACATTTGCCAGTGCTTCAATACCTAGCAATTGCAGGTGGTTTATTAATTCTTTATTTGAACCCTAACACGGCTTGCAGTGTAATAACATGAAAAAATAATCGGGCAACTCAGTAAAAAAGCGGCTACCAGCCGCTTTTTACTATCAAAATTTTAAGGCTTCAAACCCTTATTCCCACTCTAGTGCTGGGTAAATTACGTTCACATTGCGCCTATTTGCAATATCAAACAGCACCCATTTACCCTTCTCTGAAGCTGCCGCAGTATTCATAGTTGATTCCATGCTCACACCATTTTTTATACTGGCGCGAATATCATTTAAAAGCACTGTTAAATACCGCTCTTCATTATTCAGCGCTGTAATCCAGTCTTTAGTCACTTGACCATGCCCAGGAACAACTTGTTTGGCTTGGCTATTTTTCAGTATCTGCACTTCTTTAATTAACCCTTTTATATCACTTTCTACTACGGGCGTGCGGTCAATAAACAACAAATCTCCAGTAAACAGCGTACTTGATTTACTGTCAAAAACTGAAACATCAGTATTGGTATGTGCGTTTGGGTGTGCTGTGAGCATTAACTTTCTATCACCCAAATCTAGTGCTAGCGCTGTTTTAACAGTCATTGTCGGCTTAACAATTATGCTGGCCTCTGCATCCGCTCCTAGCAACTTGGCATTTAATTTGGCATAGGCTTCATGGCGTAGCTCCATGGCATTTGCCAGCTTTTCGTGACCTACAAACTCTGGTTTGTCGTTTAGAAAAGCAGCGTTGCCATAGATATGATCAGGGTGAACGTGCGTATTAATCACATATAACACGGGTAATGCTGTTACTTTACGAATAGCTTCACGCAATTCACTGCCCACCTTAAAGCTGCCGCCCGTATCAATTACCGCCACACCTTTACTGCCAACAATAAAGCTCGCATTACAAATATCGCCATGATAGCCTTCATCAATATCTAAATGAACCCCATGGTGTACGTAAATACCATCACCCAGACTTTCGATGGCAAAGTTGTCATCATGCTTAGCGTTTACCTGAGCACAACCTACCAAGGCCAGAATACTAAGGGTTATCATTAAAATTCGCATGATGCATTCCTGTTGTTTAATTAATTAGTTAGAATGATGTGTTATTGTGACACTTGTTGCTGTGACAGGTGTCACATAGTTATAAAATTAATATACAGGAATACCACGATGATTCAAACATCTTCTCGTTACACCAAAACTGCCGTTGTACTTCATTGGCTTATCGCTATTTTTCTAGTTGGAATGTTTGTATTAGGTTGGTTTATGACCGAGATTCCAAAAGAAGCGACTAAGCAAACTAGTTTTGATGTATTTAATCTAGGCATTTTTACATGGCAGGTTGCTCAAGAAATATCACCTAGAGCGTTTTACTTCAACTTACATAAATCTTTAGGTATCACCATTTTTGCGCTGATCGCTATTCGCCTCTTGTGGCGCATTACAAACAAACCGCCAGCCCCTTTAACATCATATTCTGCACTAGAGCGTAAAGTTGCTACTGGCACGCATCACCTGCTGTATCTATTTATGGTGGTCATACCATTAACAGGCTTATTAATGAGTATCTATGGTAAATATAGCGTCAGTTGGTTTGGGGTAGAGTTAATTAAAGGGGCTGATAATAAAGGTCTGCGAGATTTTTTTGAAGGCTCACATGAGTTTGTGGGTATTGTTTTATTAGTGTTAGTTGCGCTTCATGTTTTGGCGGCTTTAAAACATAAAATAATTGATAAGGACGATACCTTAAAACGTATGTCATTCAAATAATAAAAAATAAAAGTGACCCAAGAAAAAAGCCCGATTTATTCGGGCTTTTTTCTTATTGGTGATACTGCTTACTATGTTTTCTAACCGCTTCTAGCATTGCTGCCGCATTTTCTGGCGGCGTCCATTGCGTGATGCCATGGCCAAGGTTAAATACGTGCCCATGACCGTTGCCATAGCTGCGAAGTACATTTGCTACCTGCTTATCAATCGCTTCTGGTGTTGATAGTAAAATGGCAGGATCTAGATTACCTTGCAAAGCGACTTTTTCACCAACACGTTTACGTGCTTGACCAATATCCACTGTCCAATCTAAGCCAAGTGCATCTGCACCAATTTCAGCTTGCGCCTCTAGCCATAAAGCACCGCCTTTGGTAAATACAACACTAGGTACTTTGCGACCATCATTATTTTTGGTTAAGCCAGCCACTATTTTTCGCATGTAATTAAGTGAGAATTCAATATAGGCATCGTGCGACAATGCGCCGCCCCAAGAATCAAATATCATCACCGCTTGCGCACCTGCGGCAATTTGCGCATTTAGGTACTGAATCACGGTTTGCGCAGTTGTTTCTAAAATATGGTGCAACAAATCTGGGCGCGCATAAGCCATTTTTTTGATGGTTAGAAAGTCCGTACCGCCTTTACCTTCAACCATATAGGTAGCTAGCGTCCATGGGCTACCTGTGAATCCAATCAAAGGTACACGTCCATCCAGTGTTTTGCGAATTTGCGACACCGCATCAAACACATACTGCAATTTAGCCATATCTGGCACTTCTAGCATTTGAATTTCAGCCTCTTCACGTAACGTGCGCTCAAATTTAGGGCCTTCACCTTCTTCAAAATATAAGCCTAAACCCATTGCATCTGGCACGGTGAGAATATCAGAGAATAAAATAGAGGCATCTAAAAGTGGATAGCGGTCTAATGGTTGAATCGTCACTTCTGTCGCAAAATCTGGGCTTTTGCACAACTGTAAAAAACTACCCGCAGTTTTACGGCTTTCACGGTACTCTGGTAAGTAACGTCCCGCTTGGCGCATCATCCACACTGGCGTGTAGTCAGTTGGTTGGCGCATTAGCGCTTTTAAGAACGTATCGTTTTTTAATTCACTCATTGTTTTAACCTAAATATTCAACTCATAAAAAAGGACACAAAATAATTTAGTTTGCATCCCTTACTTATTAATTAGCTGTAATCACTAATTTCATTTTAATCTAATCATTACCGTGGAAGTAAAGAAGAACCCATTAAGAAGTCATCAACCGCCTTTGCCGCTTGACGACCTTCTCGAATAGCCCAAACCACTAAAGATTGTCCACGGCGCACATCGCCCGCCGCAAACACTTTTGTTTTGCTGGTTTTATAGCTGTCAGCACCCTCGGTAGAAGCCTTTGCGTTACCACGCGCATCTTTTTCTACACCAAAAACTTCGAGCAATTTTTGTACTGGTGACACAAAGCCCATCGCTAATAAAACTAAGTCTGCTTTAATGGTGAACTCCGAATCAGCTATTTCAACCATCTTGCCGTTAATCCATTCAACTTTAGCGCCTTTTAAAGCGACTAGTTTGCCATTATCGCCAATTAACTCTTTAGTGGTGATAGACCAATCACGGTCTGCGCCTTCTTCATGTGAGCTTGAAGTCCGCATTTTGAGTGGCCAATTAGGCCATACTAGATTTTTGTCTTCTTTTTCTGGTGGTTGCGGCATTAATTCAAATTGTGTAATGCTCAACGCACCGTGACGGTTTGAAGTACCTACACAGTCTGAACCTGTGTCACCACCACCAATCACCACAACATTTTTATTACTCGCCATCACTTGGTTTGCAACAGTATCGCCCGCAACGACTTTATTTTGTGGCGTTAAAAAATCCATGGCATACATCACGCCATCTAACTCACGGCCTTTGACTGGTAAATCACGTGGATACTCGGCGCCGCCCGCTAAAATCACTGCATCGAATTCAGCTAACAAATCATCAGCTTTTACGTTCTCACCTACATTTTGATTAACGCGGAACTCAACACCTTCAGCTTCCATTTGCACCATACGACGGTCAATATGTGATTTTTCCATTTTGAAATCTGGAATACCGTAGCGAAGCAAGCCACCAATACGGCTATTCTTTTCTAATAGCACGACACTATGGCCTACACGTGCCAACTGTTGCGCAGCTGCCATACCCGCTGGGCCTGAACCAACGATTGCGACCTTTTTACCTGTTTTTTGCGCAGGAATTTGTGGTGTTACCCAGTCATTTTCCCAAGCTTTATCAATAATTGCATGTTCAATAGATTTAATACCAACTGCATCTGCATTGATATTGAGCGTACAAGCCGCTTCGCAAGGTGCTGGACAGATACGACCAGTGAACTCAGGGAAGTTATTAGTGGAATGCAACACATCAATCGCTGCTTTCCAATCTTGGCTATACACCAAGTCATTAAAATCTGGGATGATATTATTGACTGGGCAACCAGTAGTACAAAATGGAATGCCGCAATCCATACAGCGTGCACCTTGCTGTTTGGCTTCGGCGTCGCTTAAATGTAATACAAACTCTTTGTAATTTTTAACGCGGTCAGTCACTGGTAGATTTGCTTCAGCCAGCCTATCGAACTCCATAAAACCTGTTACTTTGCCCATACTAATAAGCCTTTACCCATATTTAATTTTTTGCATTACGCATACTGCTGTTTTAACAAGCAATAATATAGCCAACTTAATGTTGTGACTAAGCTGCAACCAGTGTTTTATCTTCAGCCATTTCGATTAAAGCGCGTTTATATTCGTTTGGCATCACTTTAACGAACTTAGTTCTGTAGTTTGCCCAATCAGCCAACATGGCACTAGCACGAACGCTGCCTGTATATTTGGCGTGATTTTCAATCAGCGTTTTCAGCGTAATCTCATCTGGCTGATCTAAATGATGCACTTTACCTACGCTTGCATCTGCACTTTCTACTTTTTCAAGTGCAACCATGCTCATGTTGCAGCGTTTAGCAAATAGTCCATCTTCGTCATATACGTATGCCACGCCACCGCTCATACCTGCGGCAAAGTTCTGACCAGTTAAACCAAGCACCACAACAGTGCCGCCAGTCATGTATTCGCAACCATGATTACCAACACCTTCAACTACCGCAGAGGCACCTGAGTTACGCACACAGAAGCGCTCACCTGCAACGCCACGGAAGTAGCTTTCACCTGTCGTTGCGCCGTACATCACGGTATTACCGATGATAATATTTTCATGCGCGACACCACGGAATGCTACTGGTGGTTTAATGATAATACGTCCGCCACACAAGCCTTTGCCCACGTAGTCGTTACCTTCGCCTGTCAATTCAAACGTGATACCTTTGGCTAAGAACGCAGCAAAACTTTGACCAGAAGTACCAGTAAAATTAACGTGTATTGTGTCATCAGGCAAGCCTGCTTGACCATAGCGCGTTGCGACTTGGTTAGACAACATAGTACCTACTGTACGATTCGTATTAAAAATTGGTATATCTAATACTACTTTTTCGCTCGTCTCCAAGGCTTTGTTTGCCAAGCTGACTAATTTGTTATCTAGTGCATTTGCTAATCCATGATCTTGCACATCGTTATGTTTGCGTGAAACCGTTGCTGGCATTGCTGGCAGATGGAACACTTTGGCAAAATCTAAACCTTGAATTTTCCAGTGATCAATGCCTGCTTGCATATCAAGTAAATCTGCACGGCCGATTAAGTCATCAAACTTAGCCACACCGATAGAGGCCATCAACTCACGCACTTCTTCAGCTACAAAGAAGAAGTAATTCACCACATGCTCAGGCTGACCTGTAAAACGTTTACGTAGCTCTGGATCTTGTGTCGCCACACCTACAGGACAAGTATTCAGATGACATTTGCGCATCATGATACAGCCTTCAACCACTAGCGGCGCTGTCGCAAAACCAAACTCATCTGCGCCTAATAAAGCACCAATCACAACATCGCGACCCGTTTTAATTTGACCATCGACCTGCAACACAACACGACCGCGCAATTGATTAAGCACTAAAGTTTGCTGCGTTTCCGCAAGACCAATTTCCCATGGGCCGCCAGCGTGTTTCACTGATGAAATGGGTGAGGCACCTGTACCGCCATCGTGACCTGCAATCACGATATGGTCTGATTTAGCTTTAGCCACACCTGCCGCAACCGTACCTACACCAGTTTCTGCCACTAATTTGACTGAAATTGACGCTTTAGGATTTGCATTTTTCAAATCATGAATCAGCTGCGCCAAATCTTCAATTGAGTAAATATCATGGTGTGGAGGAGGTGAAATCAAGCCGACACCAGGTACTGAAAAACGCAATTTCGCGATGTATTCAGACACCTTATGACCAGGTAATTGACCACCTTCACCAGGTTTAGCGCCTTGCGCCATTTTGATTTGAATTTGGTCTGCAGATGCCAAGTATTCAGCCGTAACACCAAAACGACCTGAAGCCACTTGTTTGATGCGTGAGCGCATTGAATCACCCGCTTTTAACGGAATATCTTTCACAATGACATCGTTACCAATGACTTTCGCCATCGTAGTATCAGTGGCAACTGGAATGAAGCGCTTCGCATCTTCACCACCTTCGCCAGTGTTAGATTTACCGCCGATGCGGTTCATGGCAATGGCTAAAGTTGCGTGCGCTTCCGTAGAAATAGAACCCAGTGACATGGCACCAGTGGCAAAGCGTTTAACAATCTCTTTAGCTGATTCTACTTGCTCAAGCGGAATTGCCGCACCGACTGATTTAATCTCAAACAAACCACGCAAGGTCATGTGACGACGCGTTTGGTCATTAATTAACTTGGCGTATTCTTTATAAGTATCATATTGACCAGTGCGGGTTGCATGTTGCAACTTAGCAATAGAATCTGGCGTCCACATATGTTCTTCACCGCGCACTCTAAATGCATATTCACCACCTGCATCTAAGCTGTTAGCCAACACTGGATCTTCACCAAACGCAGAAGCATGCAAACGTTCAGCCTCTTCAGCCACTTGGTCTAAACCAATACCTTCAACATTGGTAGTAGTGCCAGTAAAGTAGCGTTCTACAAATGCTGTATTCAAGCCAATTGCTTCAAATTTCTGTGCGCCACAGTATGATTGATAAGTAGAAATGCCCATTTTTGACATGACTTTATACATTCCCTTACCAACCGCTTTAACAAAGTTTTTAGCGGCTACATATTGGTCTTTAACATCCATGTGCTTAATGGTTTCAAATGCCAACCATGGACAAACCGCCTCAGCGCCATAACCTGCAAGCAAGGCAAAGTGATGCACTTCACGCGCAGAGCCAGTATCAATTACCAAGCCAGTGCTTGTGCGTAGGCCAGCATCCACTAAATGTTCATGCGTGGCTGAGCAAGCTAATAAGGCTGGAATCGCTAAGCGATCTGCACTGATATTTCTATCTGAAAGAATCAGAATATTAAAGCCACTTTTCACTGCATTTTCTGCCGCGCTAGTAATACTGGCAACGGCAGCTGCCATACCATCTTTACCTTGAGCTGCAGGGTAAGTAATATCTAACACCAAAGATTTATATTGGTTTTGTGTGAGCGTCGCAATCGCTTTCAATTGCTCTAACTCATCTAGCGTCAATACTGGTTGGCTAGCCTCTAAACGCATTGGCGGAGTCGTTTCATCCACACCTAATAAGTTAGGTTTTGGACCAATGAATGTCACCAAGGACATCACCAACTCTTCACGAATTGGGTCAATCGGCGGGTTAGTTACTTGCGCAAATAGCTGTTTGAAATAGTTATAAAGCAATTTAGGCTTGGCTGACAACACTGGCAAAGCCGCATCATTACCCATAGAGCCAGCACCTTCTTCACCGTTTTGCACCATAGGTTGCATGACGAATTTAATGTCTTCCTGGGTATAACCAAAAGCTTGTTGTGTATCCAACAAGCTAGCCGCCATTTCTAGGCCGCCATCCACTTTAGGCATATCGCTTAAGAAGTAACGCGTTTTCTCAATCCACTGCTTGTAAGGCTTAGCCGTCGCAAGTACATTTTTCACTTCTGCATCGCCAATAATACGGCCTTGCTCAGTATCAATCAGCAACATTTTGCCTGGCTCTAAGCGCCATTTTTTAACTATTTTCTCTTGTGGGAATGTCAACACACCCATTTCAGAAGCCATCATCACAAGGTCATCTTCAGTCACTAAATAACGAGCCGGGCGCAAACCGTTACGGTCTAGCGTTGCACCAATCATGCGGCCATCGGTAAACGCTACGGCTGCTGGGCCATCCCATGGCTCCATCAATGCTGCGTGATATTCGTAGAATGCGCGACGCTCTTCATCCATCAGCGCATTATTGCTCCAAGCTTCTGGAATCAACATCATCATGGCGTGAGGCAATGAATAACCACCCGCCACTAGCAACTCTAAACAGTTATCAAAACAAGCTGAATCTGACTGACCCTCTGTAATCAACGGCCATAGTTTGTCTAAATCCTCGCCAATTAGGCTAGATTTCATGGTCTCGTGGCGCGCTGCCATCCAGTTGACATTGCCTTTAACGGTATTAATTTCACCGTTATGTGCAATCATGCGAAATGGATGCGCTAAGTCCCAAGCTGGGAATGTATTGGTAGAAAAGCGCTGATGCACTAAGGCCAAAGCCGAAACGAGTGTCTCGTCGTTTAAATCTTTGTAATAAACACCCACTTCATTAGCAAGCAACATACCCTTGTAAACAATCGTGCGCGAAGATAAAGATGGAATATAGAACGTGGCCTTATCTTGTAAATTCAAGGCGCGAACAGCATGTTCTATGCGCTTACGTATAACAAATAATTTGCGCTCAAAAAAGCTCTGGTCAGTAGTTGTTGCGCCAACAATGAGCTGTCGCATGGTAGGCTCAACATCACGCGCAGCTTGAGCAATGTTACTGTTATCTACTGGATTATCGCGCCAGCCAAGTAGCGTCTGATTTTCTTCTGCAATTATTTTGCTGATTAAGGCTTCGCAAGTTTCGCGATTTTTTGCATTTTGTGGCAAAAATACATTTGCAACAGCGTATTGACCAGCTTCAGGAAGACTAATACCAATCTTTGCAACTTCTTTACGCATAAATGCATCTGGAATTTGCATGAGCAAGCCAGCACCATCGCCCAATTTAGGGTCATAGCCTGTCGCACCACGATGGGTTAGGTTGGTTAATAGCTCCAAGCCTTTTTGCACAATTTCATGGCTCTTTTTGCCTTTGATATGCGCCACAAAACCAAGTCCACAAGCATCACGCTCGTTGGAAGGGCTGTATAAACCCTGTTTAGCGGGCTGATTTGATCTCAAATTGCTTGAATTTAAATTGTTAGAGTTGCTTAAAACTGTTGCCATATTATTTAATCACAAAACATTTAGCGGAACCTTCAAGTTTACCGTTAAATGCCTATCTGTTCAATAAGATAGGAGCATAAATTAGGCTGAATTTCGTTTTTTTAACTTTTAAGCGCCCCATCAAGAAGTAAAAGCAAGCTTAAATTTAAAATTTTAGCGCCTCGTTGTTTCATTGATGCTGAAATAACGAGGTAGCAGGCTGAACGGACGGAATTGAAAACTAAAAATTATTACTTGATTTGTGAAAATGCCTTTTTAGCGGCAGTTAGCGTGTTGGCAATGTCCTCATCCGTATGTGCGGCAGAAACAAAGCCTGCCTCAAAGGCTGATGGGCCTAAATAAATACCGCTATCCAACATACTGTGGAAGAACTGATTGAAGTGCTCTTTATTTGACTGCATCATCTCGTGGAAAGAACTTGGGCATTTCTCACAGAAATATAGACCAAACATACCGCCTACGCTTTGTGCATTAAAAATCACGCCTGCTTCTTTTGCCGCAACCTTCAAGCCATCAACCAATTTTTGCGTTTGGGCAGTTAATTTTGCGTGGAAACCTGGCGCTTGAATAAGCTCCAGCGTTTTTAAGCCAGCCGTCACAGCAACAGGGTTGCCAGATAGGGTACCCGCTTGATACACCTTACCCACTGGCGCAAGGCATTGCATAATATCTTTACGTCCACCAAACGCACCCACTGGCAAACCGCCGCCTATCACTTTGCCCAAAGTCGTCATATCAGGCTTGATGTTATACAGCGCTTGCGCACCACCCAAAGCCACACGAAAACCCGTCATCACCTCATCAAAAATCAATACCGTGCCATGCTTAGTGCAAAGCTCGCGCAAGGTTTGCAAAAACTCCATATGTGGCACTATTAAGTTCATATTACCCACAACAGGCTCAATAATGACACAAGCTATTTCATCACCCGTTTTATCAAACAAATCTTTTAATTGCTGTGTGTTGTTATATTCCAAAGTAAGTGTGTGCGCGGCTATGCTTGCAGGCACGCCACCTGAATCTGGTTCACCAAAAGTCAGCAAACCTGAACCAGCTTTTACCAACAAGCCATCTGAATGGCCATGATAACAACCTTCGAACTTCACGATTTTATCGCGACCAGTAAAACCTCGCGCCGTGCGAATTGCACTCATAGTTGCTTCTGTACCGCTACTATTCAAGCGCACCTGCTCCATGCTCGGCACCAGCTTATTAATCAGCTGCGCCATTTCAAGCTCTAAACCCGTAGGCGCGCCAAATGACAAGCTATTTGCCGCAGCTTCTTGCACCGCATTAATCACGGTAGGGTGCGCGTGACCAACAATCATTGGCCCCCAAGAGTTGATGTAATCAATATATTCCTTACCATCAACATCCCAAAGCTTAGAACCCAAGCCTTTCTTGAAGAATATAGGCGTGCCTCCCACACTGCGAAACGCCCGCACTGGCGAATTCACGCCACCAGGAATAAGTTCTTGTGATTTTTCAAAAAGAGTTTGATTGGTAGAGGTCATGTCGTTTCGCTAATAAAAACAAAACCATATTTTAGCAGATGACAGGTAAGCTTTGCGCTTAGTTTATAGAAAATAGTAACGTTAGTGTCACTGCAATCACTGTAACAATCTTGAATTTAAATTTCAAAATCAATAGTTAAAATTATAATATACACTACATAAATAAAATGTAGTGTATATTATAAACATGAACATTAAATCTAAAAAGTTTATCGAACTTGCAAATAAAAGGGTAAATAAAACCTTGAAGGATATTCAGCTTATTGGCAACTTAGCCAATAAGCAAAACTATGAATATACTGAGTTGCAAGCCAAGCAAATAATAAAAGCTTTACAGCTAGAACTTGATGATGTTAAAAACGCTTTCTCAAACTCTAATATATCCAATAAAAAGACTTTCATTTTAGATGAAGCAGAATAATCATAATGCAACAAAATGAATTAAAGGCAGGCGCACTTTTTGCTGGTATTGGTGGTTTTTGTTTAGGATTTGCTCAGGCTGGCATTAAAACAGTTTGGGCAATTGAAAACAATCTAGCATCAGTTCAAACATATCAACACAACATTGCTGGCGTTCGTATTGTGATGGATGGAGATGTGCCTGCCAGTATTAAAGACGTTAATGTTAAAACTCATCAATTAGAGCCAGTAGACCTATTACACGCGGGATTTCCTTGCCAAAGCTTTTCTATGGCGGGTGAGCGCAAAGGCTTCGAAGATGATAGAGGTAAGCTTTTTTATGAAATTATAAGAATTGTTAGAGAGTTTGGTGTCAATAAACCTTCTGTAATAGTGTTGGAAAACTCACCCCACTTACGTAATGGCGAGGGTGGTGCATGGTTTCTGGAAGTTAGCAAAGAGCTTAAAGGACTGGGGTATTGGTTCAGAGAATCAAGCTCAGCAGAGCTAGACTGTTTCGATTTAACAGCATTGCCACAAAAGCGTAATCGATTATTTATGGTTGCATTTTCAATCGACCATTTTAAAAATGGACGGTTGAGTTTTCCAACTGCTCAATTTACTGAAGAAAAAAAAATGGCAGATTATATTGATTTTGCTGGCGAGCAAATTGATGAATATTATCTACATGAAGAAAATCGCTATCACAAAATGATTAGCGAGGAAGTTGATGACAAAAATTGCATCTATCAACTAAGAAAGTATTTGGTTCGTGTAAAAGAACCTAATCAATGTCCTACTCTTACAGCGAACATGGGTTTGGGTGGGCATAACGTACCATTTATACATGATAAAAATGGTCTGAGGAAATTAACTGAATATGAGTGTTTAAAATTACAAGGCTTTCCTAGCACGTTTAAATTCCCTGAAAGTTTAGCTAGAAATAAGCGATACACTCAAGTTGGAAATTCAGTTTCAGTGCCTGTAGCTGCATTGCTGGCAAAATCTATAAGAGAAAAAATAGACAAGGAGCGTAATAAGTGAACAATGCAATCGGGTGGCATCACCCAACTGATGATTCAGACCAATGGGATGGTTTTAACGAACCAGGGATCGAACATTTTAGAGGAAGCCCTGTAAAGCACTTGGCTCGCGAAGTCATACAGAATGCTCTTGATGCCTCTGACGATATAAATAAAGCTGTCTCTGTAAAAATAAAACTTCATAAAATCTCAACCGAACTAATTCCTGATATTGCCGAATTTAGAGACATTGTTCACTTCTGTGCGTTAGGTGCAGCGAAAGAGGGTGTCAAGGCAGAGTCTTTCTTTAAAGTTGCTGAAGATGAGCTTAAGAAAAAAGAAATATGCGTATTAGAAATTTCAGACTTTAATACACTTGGGATGCGCGGTCCATCTGAAAATGGCACACCTTTTTATGCTTTTATGAAAGCAAAAGGTCAGTCAGTTAAAGACTCTAAAACAGCAGGTGGTTCATATGGGATAGGTAAATTTGCGCCATATGCAGTTTCAAAATTGCGTACAGTTTTTGTTTCAAGTATTTCAAAAAACAGTAAGGGTGAATTTACCCAACTAACACAAGGTCGCTCAATTCTAATGTCACATGACGTTGGCTCAGAAAGAAAACAAGGGCTAGGTTTCTGGGGCGTTAAAAGTCGTTGCCAGCCTATTATCAACTCCGATATAAATGTGCCAAACTGGATTGCAAGAGATGATAAAGAACAAAAAACGGGTACAAAGCTAAGTATTTTGTGTTTTGATGAACCAAAAAATTGGCAGAAATTACTAACTATGTCAGTAATGGAAAATTTCTTTGGTGCAATCAATGATGGAAGGTTGGTTGTCAATATTGACGACCGATATAGGTTAGATTCAACTACAATTGACGAGTATTTTAGTGAAAAAAATATCACCCTTGAATTTAATGCAGGTGATTTAGAAAAAGAAGATATTGAGCGCTTTAATAATCGCTACAACTATTTAAAGGCGCTAAAATCTGACCTTAATGAATCGAGCCAAACCACAACTCTCGGACATTGCGATTTAAAAATACTGTTAGGTGAGAACTTACCAAAAAAAGTATGCATTTTAAGAAATGGCATGTTTATTTCTGAAAGCATTGCTGGTTTAAAAAGCTTCTCAGATTTTAAAGAGTTCTCGGCTGTATTCACATGTGGTTCAGAAGCTGGAAACGGCTTATTAAGGGCAATGGAGCCACCGAGGCATGATGATTTTGAACCTGAGCTATTGCTAGATAAAACAGAAAAAGTTAAGGGTAAAAAAGCGATTAAAGAAATTGCCATAATGGTTCGAAAAGCACTAGAGCGTCATGCAAAAGACCCTGTTTCTGAAATTACTTCCATTGATGAGCTGAAAGAATTTTTTGGTGATGAAAATGAATCTGGGGGTAGCAAGAATAATGAGGAAACTGATCCTTTAGGCAATATTATTATTCGCGCAAAGCAAATGAAATCTAAATCTTTGGCGAGTAAAAAAGCTGGTTTGGATGCGGGCTTGGGCTTGGATAATGGTGACCTTGGTGGAGATGATGATACTGAACACAATGGTTCTAAAGAAACGGAATCGGACAATTCAAAGCAAATAGGCAAAGGCGAAAACCCAACACAATCATTGGTAGCCTTACAAAATATACGTGCCATTATGCAAGGCGAAAAATCACGCAAGATATTTTTTACACCTACTAAAACAGGGCTGATTCAACTGAAGGTCTTACAGGTCGGTGCAGATGCAGAGTACGAACTAGAAGTACACACCACAAGCATAGGTTTGCTCAAGGACAAAGGGATTGCCTTTGAGGTTATAAAAGGTGAGCGAGTTGAGATTAATATTGGCATGAAACAAGGTTATTCAGGCGCTCTAAAGGTGGTAGCTTATGAAATTTGATGAATACAAGGCATTTCCATATCCAGTGTTGCGCCCAAATAGTGATGATTATTTGGATTGTGATTTTCAAACATCCGTTGACCCAAAAACAGAAAATCAGACGATTTTAATTGATGTGAGCTTCGCCATTTCATCGCCCGAGATTTTAGAACAGGTAGAAGTTGGTAACGCTGAGTTTGTAGCAATGGTATCGTGCAGAGACACTTACTTCCAGCACATGATTCGCAGCCAAGAGCGTAAGGCACAAGCAACCTTTTCTATGGGCGACTTAAAAGGGGCGGTTGTTATAAACCCTTATGTTGTTGCTTTAAAAAAGATTGAGAATTTCAAATCCCCTGACATTAATCCTGAGTTTGGTGTAGCAGCATTTACCTTTAACGTTGGTGATGTTTTAGCGCAAGATGATGCTCATTTATTTTATTTTGACCAAGAGTCATTTAAGCCAATTACTTCAGTGCTTGATTTAGTGCAAAAAGAAGAGCAACCAGATGACTCTTGGCGGGTTGATTTTGATGGCGAGCATATTCAGATTGTACTAAGTACGGAAACTAAGCGTATTGTAGATGCCGCACGCAGTAGCAAAAAAAATAAAGCGATACTAGTTAATTCCATCTACTTTGGCGCAGTGGCAGAAGCAATACAAAAGCTTAAAGATCCTGAAAACCCATACTCTGAGAGAAAGTGGGCGCAAGTTTTTATGAAACATGCAAATAACAAAAATTGCAATTTAGAAACTGATGATGCTTATGTAATTACCCAACAAATGATGGCGCAACCACTTAAACGTTTAAATGAAGATGTATTAGTGCAGAAGGAAGATTAAGCATGAAAGCGCGCTTTTTTAAAGAAAAATACCTAAAAGAACTTGAGTCAAAAATTGCTGATAATTTGAGTAAATACCGCACAGGAAACTTTGATTCAGAAGCAAATGATACCGATCATTATTTTGAAGTTGCATTTGAAATAGATGAAGCAATGTTAAAAACATTATTACCTATAAATAAAAATGAAGCTGAAGTAAAAAACTGCATGATCATTTTTGAAGCAATGCAAAAACTTACATATTTTCATGCGCGTGACGCACGACTGTGGGTTTATTTAACTCACACAGTTTTGCTACCTTATGCACGTGCTAGGTGGGTCATTCCATCAGATGACGTTGCCGCAGTTAAATATATCAAAGATCATTTTTTCTGCATTGCAAATCGCGGTGTTGAAAGAAATAATGCGGCCTCTAGGTTGTGGTGGTTGGCCGCACTTTGTAACCGTGCGCATGGTTTAAGCTTTAAAGATGCTTTAACTACCTTACTACACCAGTCAGATGTTAGAGCCAGCATTGTCGAGCGCCCTACTACATCACAATGTTTAAATGTTTTCTCAGCGGTTTTAAGAAAATTAAATGAATCGTATCATTCTGATAAAAAACTTTTTGAACGCACAACCATGCGCGAAGCAATGAAAAAACTGAACTTAGCTGGCGGCGTAAAGTTGCTAGGAGTATTGCCCGAACAACAAGTAAATGCACTGGTTGCAGAATGCCTAAGTTAATAGCTTTCTAGAGTTGGTACTTAATGAGCCTTATATTAAGGCTAGCCAAATAAATGTGCGAATTGCTTGGCAATAGTTTTTACGTCATCCGCATTAAAAATTGCGTTAATTACTGCTATCGCATTTGCTCCAGCATCCATGACGAAGGGCGCATTTGTTAACGTAATGCCGCCAATAGCAACACTAGGAATGTGTAATTGCATTTTTGCTTGCTTGAATAACTCCAAACTTGCTACAGGCGCATGCGGCTTGGTGCTTGATGCAAAGCAGGCGCCAAATGCAATATAACTTGCGCCAGCTTGTTGAGCACTTAGTGCTAAATCAAAACGGTTATAACAGGATGCACCTAGTATTTTATTAGCACCTAATTTTTCTCTAACTTCAGCGATATTGCCATCATCTGCGCCTATATGTACGCCATCTGCATCTAAAGCTAGGCAAAGCTCTATTGAATCATTAATAATAAATGGCACTTGATATTGCTGACACAAAGAATAAATCGCGCTTGCTTGCTGCGTTTGTAATTGATAGTTTGCTTGTTTATTGCGATATTGCAGCAGGTTTATGCCGCCTTGAAGTGCTGACTCTACTTTGGCTAACAGTAAATCAGTATCAGCTTCGTCTGGCGTAATTGCGTATAGTCCGTGGATTTTATCGGTTTGCATTGGGTTCTTAGCTTTGCTCAGGATAACTTGACTTCTTTTAGAAGCGGCTTTTTTCCGTGAACATATGTGTTGAACATTGCCAATATCCGAGCTTACAAGTCGTTCGTAAAGGTAGTTTAATATAAAACATTAGTGCGTTTTAACGATACCATCACCACTATTTACAACTGCATCTTCTTCATCGCGCGCCCAGAACATACGATCTGGAATGAATTGCCCCATGCCAGGTCTGAAGCCATTTTTAAGGGTTTGCCATGTGTATTCTTGCGCTTCCATTACCGCTTCTTCCATAGTCAAGCCATGCGCCATACAAGCTGCAATTGCACTGGTGAGCGTACAGCCTGAGCCATGGTAACTGCCTGGTAAGCGCTCCCACTTGTACGCTTTTATGAGTTTATCTTCACCATATAATGTGTTAGTGACCTCTAAACTGCGTTCATGCGTGCCAGTAATCAGCACGTATTCACTGCCCATTTGCAGCAAACGTGCGGCGCTTTCATCTAGTGATGTAAGCGCTACTTCATCATCAGGGTCAGAGAACGCCAATCGACGCGCTTCTAGGCTATTAGGTGTAATTAGTGTTGCTTGCGGAAATAGTAGCTCTATCATCGCGTCCATCATGTCATCACTGGTTAAATCGTCGCCACGGCCAGAGGTTAAAATTGGGTCTATCAGTAAAGGCACATCTGGATAATCCGCCATAATTTCGGCAATGACCGCAATATTTTCAACCGAGCCTAATAAGCCTAATTTAAATGCTGACACTTGCACATCTTCTAAAATGGCACGCGCTTGGTCATTTACCCAATCAGCGTCCATCGCCAACACGCTATCTACGCCACGCGTGTCTTGCACAGTAATTGCCGTCACCACAGAAAGCGGGTGGCAACCGATGCTCGCAAACGTGAGAATATCTGCCTGCAAACCAGCGCCGCCGCTAGGGTCTGTGCCCGCAAAGGTTAATACTGAAGGTGGTGCTTGATTGGCCATAGTTGTTTATACGCTAAAGATTACATCAATGTTTGGAGCGGGATACGGGAATCGAACCCGCGATTAAACTTTGGGAAAGTTTCGTGATGCCATTTCACCAATCCCGCAAGAATGTTTATTTTACTGCATTTTATTAGTTGCTTTACTAATTTGATTTCATAAAGTGTAGCCAGTTCATTTTTACATTTGTGACTGCACCCAACTGCTTAACCAATCCATAAAAATTCACATTCGTTTTGATAAGTTTCGCTTGTTTGGATACAGAAGCGAAACTGGCATTGCAGGCGCAGGATAATTCTTAAGAATTTCCACTAATTTACCGTCATCTAACAAGTGGAGTGCGCCCAACGGGGGTGCTTGTGTAAGCTAATTATGTATTTATTAATTTACAGAATAACAATAAGATAGTGACTTGCTTAACTACTCACGGAGAAACAAGATGACTCAGAAAATAGGCGTAATTACGGGTGGCAGTCGCGGACTGGGCAAAAGTACTGCACTAGCAATGGCTGCGCAAGGCGTAGATGTAATTTTAACCTACCATAGCCAAAAAGACTCAGCAGAGGCTGTCGTTGCAGAAATCATTGCGATGGGTCGTAAGGCTTTAGCACTACAATTAGATGTGACTGATGCCTCTCAATTTGCAAGCTTTGCAGAGCAAGTTTCGCAAGCCCTAGCAACGCACTGGCATCAGAGCCATTTTGATTATTTAGTGAACAATGCTGGTGGCGGTGCTTATGCCGCTTTCACAGAAACGACCGAAGCGATGTTTGACCAGATGGTCAATCTAAATCTCAAATCAGTGTTTTTTATCACTCAAAAATTATTACCGCTCATTAATGATGGCGGTCGTATTGTAAATATTTCTAGCGGTCTAGCTCGCTTTGCTCTACCTGGTTACATTGCCTATTCAGCAATGAAAGGTGGCGTAGAAGTACTCACCCGTTTTATGGCAAAAGAGTTAGGCGCGCGTAACATTGCCGTGAATACAGTTGCGCCAGGTGCAATTGAAACAGATTTTGGTGGTGGCGTTGTGCGTGATAATAAAGATGTAAACGCTTACATTGCATCTCAAACTGCGCTAGGTCGTGTGGGCGTTGTAGACGATATTGGCCCGATGATTGCATCATTACTAACAGAAAATAATCGTTGGATTAACGCGCAACGTATTGAGGTTTCTGGTGGGATGTTAATTTAATAACACTGATTCAATCGTACAAGTTTAACCCCAGCTTAATCAAGCTGGGCTAACAAATTTGCACTAAAGCAAAATCGTTAAAACTCTAATGGATCAACATCAATCGCCCATCTCACTTTAGCCGCGATCATTTGGCCTCTCAGTTGACTCACCAAATTTCTAAGTAACTTTTGCAGTGCACCTCTATTACTCGTTTGCATCAACACGTGACCGCGCTCCATGCCTTTCAGACGCTCCATTTGTGGGCGGATTGGGTCATACACTGTGACTTCCGCACTTAAACCTCGCGCTAATTTGAAGGCATGATTTAAAAATTGCTGTACAAGTTGAAAGTCGTTCGCTTCTGCACGCAATAGCGCCATAAACACATAAGGCGGAAACTGCACTTGTTCGCGCTCCAGTAGCATGGCGTTGGCGTAGCTCACATAATCTTGGCTACGAAGTGCGTTAAATAGCACATGTTCTGGAAACTGCGTTTGAATAATCACTTGCCCAGCTTTATCTGCCCGACCTGCGCGCCCAGCCACTTGCATGAGTTGCGCAAACAGGCGTTCACTCGCCCGAAAGTCAGGGCTGTGCAGCGCACTATCGGTGTCAATCACGCCCACTAAGGTCAGGTTTGGAAAGTCATGCCCTTTAGCAAGCATTTGCGTACCCACCAAAATATCAATTTCTTGATTGTGTACTTTATCTAAAATCTCAACCAAAGCATTTTTGCGACTAATACTATCGCGGTCTACTCGAGCGATTCGCGCAGTGGGCAGCAATTGCGCCAAAGTTTGCTCCAGCCTTTGTGTGCCGTGTCCTGTTGGGTGTAAATCCGCATTGCCGCAACTAGGGCATTGCAGCGGGATTTTTTGCTCATGCCCACAATGGTGACAACGCAGTTTTCGTTGCCCCAAATGTACAACCAAGCGGCTGCTACAACGCATACAAGGTGCTATCCAATGGCAAGCTGAACATAATAAAACAGGCGAATAACCACGACGATTAATGAACAATAAGCTTTGCTCTTTACGCACCAATCTGAGCTTTAAAGCAGCAATCAGTTGCGGTGTTAAGCCCTGCTGAAGATTCACTTTAGTCGTATCAATGCATTCAATGTTAGGTAGTTGCGCTGCTGTGACCGCACGCTGATTTAAACTAAGTAAATTATATTTATTTGCAGCTGAATTGTGCCAACTTTCTAGTGCTGGCGTGGCAGAACCTAGCACCACGGGAATATTTAAACGTTTGGCACGCACCAAGGCAATATCACGTGCATGGTAGCGCATGCTGTCTTGCTGCTTATACGAACCGTCATGCTCCTCATCAATTATAATGAGCTTTAAGTGAGGCAAAGGTGTAAAAATTGAAAGCCGTGTTCCAATGATGATTTTAGCCGCGCCAGATTGCGCCATTTGCCAATGATGCAAGCGCTCACTCTCACTCAAATTGCTGTGTAAACTCACTAGTGGAATATTTGAAAAACGGCTTCTGAAGCGAGATTCTAACTGTGGTGTTAGATTGATTTCTGGCACTAGCACCAGCACTTGCGCATCTTTATCTGCCAAGAAATGTTGCATCAGCCGAATATACACTTCGGTTTTACCGCTACCTGTAATGCCGTGTAATAGCCAAGCTTTAAATTGGTTTGCATCTTGCACAATTTGCTCAACTACGTGCGCTTGCTCATCATTCAAGTCTGGCTCGGTGGCTGCTTCTTGTTCTAACACGCGCAATTCTGCTTGCACTTGTTGACTGCTAGCCCAACCATCTACAACCAACTGTTTTGCAGCTTTACGTGCGCCGCTGGAAATAGCATCTAGCTCTGCCTCGGTCAGCAAATCAGATGCTTGCAAAGCCTCAAAAACTCGTCTAGTAACCAATTGACGTTTGGGTATTTGCTCTATCGTCTGCACACGCCCTAACTCGGTTAATTGATAAGCAAATTCCTTGCGCGAAACAGCAGGCGCAATTTGCCGCAAACGTGAGGGCAGGGCAGATAACAGAGCTTGTCCAAACGGATATTGATAATAGTCTGCGCTAAACTTAATCAAACTTAACGTTTCAGTATTAATGGGCAACTCATCCGCAAACACCTGCCTGACTGGCTTTAATTTTTCTATAGGGAATTCGCTAGTTTCAGCAAAGCCCATCACAATGCCTATCTGGCTTCTACGGCCAAATGGCACAAGCACGCGCTGACCAATTTGCGCACTCACGCCAGCGCTCAAATAATCAAATAGGCGGTCTAATGGAACATCTAAAGCGATTTTTAGGATGGTTTTGGGCAAAGTATGTTTAGAAAATCAACTGATTAAAGAAAAAATGACTACAGTAGGTTAAAATAGCGGTTTTAGCATGTTATGCAATTATTGTGAAAACACATCTTACCCAATTACTGACCGCAGCCGCAAAAACTATTGCGCCTGAATTTGAAGCAACTATTTTACTTGAACGCCCAAAATCTGCCGAACATGGTGATTTTGCCACCAATTTAGCCTTAGTTTTAGCTAAACCGCTCAAACAAAATCCACGTGCAATCGCTACAAAAATTCTCGAAGTACTGCCCGCCAGTAACTATATCGCGAAAACTGAAATCGCAGGTGCAGGATTTATTAACTTCTTTTTAAACGCACAATCACAGCAATCCGTTGTGAACGATATTTTAAAAGCTGGCGCGAGCTATGGCCGTAACACTGTTGGTAAAGGCCAAAAAGTACAAGTTGAATTTGTATCTGCTAACCCAACAGGGCCGCTGCATGTAGGTCATGGGCGTGGAGCAGCAGTAGGCGATTGTTTAAGTCGTCTGCTAGATGCCAATGGTTGGGATATTACACGTGAGTTTTACTACAACGATGCGGGCGCACAAATCGATAATCTGACTATTTCAGTATTAGCGCGTTGCAAAGGCATTTCAACAGACGATGCCAGTTTTCCTGAAAATGGTTACCGTGGCGACTATATTATGGACATCGCCAACGCGTATCTGAATAAAGAAACCGTGACCGCCGATGACATGCAAGTGACTGCTAATGGTGATATTAACGATGAAGATGCCGTGCGTACCTTTGCTGTGGCGTATTTGCGCCATGAGCAAGATTTAGATTTAAAAGCCTTTCAAATCAAGTTTGATGTATTTTCATTAGAAAGCGCACTGTACTCAGAAGGCAAGGTTGAAGAAACCGTGCAAGCGCTGATTAAAAGCGGTCACACCTATGAGTTAGATGGTGCACTATGGCTAAAAACTACAGATTTTGGCGACGATAAAGATCGTGTAATGCGCAAGTCTGAAGGCGGCTACACGTACTTTGTACCTGACGTGGCTTACCATACCGAAAAATGGAAACGCGGTTTTGTACGTGTCATTAACGAACAAGGCGCTGACCACCACAGCACTATTACGCGCGTTCGTGCTGGCTTACAAGCTTTAGATGCGGGTATTCCAAGCGGTTGGCCAGATTATGTATTGCACCAAATGGTGACAGTGATGCGCGGTGGCGAAGAAGTTAAACTCTCTAAACGCGCAGGGAGCTATGTGACGCTGCGTGATTTGATTGAAGAAGTCGGCTGTGATGCAACGCGCTACTTCTTAGCCGCACGCCGTTCAGACTCACAATTGGTGTTTGATATTGATTTAGCCAGAGCGCAAACTAACGATAACCCTGTGTTTTATATTCAATATGCTCATGCCCGTATCTGCAGCGTATTAGCCCAATGGGGTGGTATTGCAACGCAGCTAAATGGTGTAGATTTGAGCGCACTCAATAACCCACATGAAACTGCGCTGATGCAACGTTTAAGTTCATACCCTGAAACTGTTGCCAATGCCGCGACTGAGCTAGCACCGCACGTGATTGCTAACTATTTAAAAGATTTAGCGAGTGATTTACACAGCTATTACAATGAATATAAGTTTTTAATTGAAGATGAAACCGTTAAACTAGCGCGCTTAAGCTTAATTAGCGCTACGCAGCAAGTGTTAAGAAATGGCTTAGATTTACTTGGCGTGAGCGCACCCGAAAAAATGTAGTACCAATGTAAGGACTTTAGAAAACCATGAGTAGAGATTACAAACCAAGCCCAGAAAGATCAAAAAGCAGCAGCAAAGGCAGCCCATTCTTAACGGGTCTATTGGTCGGAATTTTATTAGGCGTTGCGGCATCACTCAGCGTTGTGATGTTTATTAAAGGCGGCGATAGCCCATTTGCTATGCGAACCGAACAAGAACCTAAAACGCCACTAGCAGATAAAATTACTAACGACGCTAAAGCTGCTAAAGCCGCAGCAGAGCAAGCCAAACAAGCTACTGCTGTTGCAGACAATAATACTGAAAACACTGACGATAAAACACGTTTTGATTTTTATACGATTTTGCCAGGTAGTGAGAGCAAAGTAACCAAAGAAGAAGAAGATAAAATCAAGGCTAACGATCAGCAACCCGTTGTTCAAAAAAGTTATTTTTTACAAGTAGGTGCTTTTCAAACAGAAGAAGAAGCTGATAACTTGAAAGCTAAACTTGCCTTGCAAGGCTTTGAGGCCGTCGTACAAACCGCTACAATTCCTGAAAAAGGAATTTGGCACCGCGTGCGTGTTGGTCCATTGAATGACTTGGACCAAATCAACAAAACCAAAAAAGACTTAACCAGTAATGGCTTTAGCGCTGACTTGATTAAAGTAAATAACGAAAACCAATAGCGCAAACAAGTCATTTTAAGTTGTAGCTGCAATTTTAATATATTGAATTGTCAGCCAAATTTAGAGTCACACGTTTGTAAGCTAGTAATGTTAATGAATATCAATCATTAACTTAGACAGTTAATTAAACAAAGTTAAAAGGAAAGTTAAAGATGAAAAAAATGTTGGCCTCATTAATGTTGTTAGCCTCATTCAATGTATTGGCTGCAGACCCAAAAATGGGTGAGGAATTTGATAAAACAGCACAAGTAATCAACACCGATAACCCAAGTAAAATTGAGGTGACTGAAGTGTTTTGGTACGGCTGTATCCATTGCTACCACATGGATCCAATCTTAAATACTTGGGTGAAAAAATTACCCGCTGATGTGACTTTCAAACGCGTGCCAGGTTTGCCTAATCCTTCATGGGCACCAATGGCTAAAGCGTTCTACGCTATGGAAGACTTAAAATTATCTGACAAATTGCACACGGCTTTGTTTGATGCGATTAACAAAGAAAAATCGCTAGACCCTACTAATGAAGCAGCAGCGATTGACTGGATGACTAAAAAAAGTGGCTTAGATAAAACAAAAGTAGAAGCAGCTTTTAAATCATTCTCTATGAATAATAAATTAAACCAAGCCGCTAATTTCTTCCGTGCGTCTGGTGCTACTGGCGTACCTAGTTTTGTTATTAATGGTCAGTTTATTACTTCTAGCACTATGGCTGGCAGCAATGAGCAAGCACTTAAAACTGTTGATTACATTGTGAGCAATATCCGTGCAGACAAGGTAAAAGCACCAGCAAAAAAGTAGTTGTAGAATCAAACTGGTTTAAGTCTTTTTTCAAGAGGATTTTTAATTAGAGATTCTTATTTCAATTTAGTATGTATTAAAAACCCGTTTCTACCCTTTAGTAAAAACGGGTTTTTTACGTCTATAATATTTCTGTCTTTGAATCTTATTCTCCACTTAAGGCATAACACATGAAAGTTTTTATTACTGGCGCATCTAGCGGCATAGGCGAAGCGCTTGCAGCAGAGTATGCAAAGCGCTATGAAAATAAAAACACCATAATAGGTTTAGTTGCTAGACGTAGTGAGCACTTACAAAAGCTGCAATCTAAGCTACAAGATACCTACAAAATTAAATGTGCAATTTACCCGCTAGATGTTCGAGATAGCGCCGCACTCGCCAGTGCAGCTGGAGATTTTATGCAGCTATATGGCACACCAGATATAGTGATTGCCTGTGCAGGTGTGAGCCGTGGCACACTTACCGAATATGCAGAAGATATCGCCGCTTTTCAAGCGATTATGGATATTAATGTGATGGGGTTGGTGCATACCTTTCAACCATTTATTGCTGCCATGCGTCTGGCAGGACAAGGTCAATTAGTCGGCGTTGCTAGCGTAGCGGGCATTCGTGGTTTGCCAGGTGCAGGTGCTTACAGCGCCAGCAAAGCAGCCGCCATTAGCTATTTAGAGAGCCTGCGGGTAGAAATGGCGCGAGACAATATTGCCGTTAGCACTATTGCACCAGGTTATATTCGCACGCCAATGACGGACGTGAATCAATACAAAATGCCATTTTTAATGGATGCCAATGTATTTGCACATAAGTTTGCCAATGCCGTTGAAAGCAAACGCCGCTTTTGTGTGATTCCATGGCAAATGGGTTGGGTAGCAAGGTTCATGCGCTTAATTCCGCCATTTTTATGGGATTTTGCTATGAAAAAAGCACCGCATAAGAAGCGCTTAGATTGGGATTGGCTGTGATTACTGATACAAATATAAGATTTAGCCAGTCGTAATGTTCTGTTTTAACTTAGTTAATCGCTATCCTAGCTTTTCTAAGTTATAGTTTAATTACAGCCATCATTAAACAGCGCTTAATTAAACTATGCATGAAATCCAGAATATGATTGCCTGTGAGCAGTGTGACGCGGTATTTCATAAATTGTCACTAGCCAATGGCGAAATCGCCCGTTGCACCCGTTGCGGCGCAGAAATAGACCGCAATGCTCAAGAGAAGCGAAGTCGCTTGCTACCGTTGACCATCGCCAGCCTGATCATTTTTGTCATTGCAAATACCTTTCCAATCGTCCAAATAGAGTTGCAGGGCTTAGTCAGCAAAACGACATTAATGGGGGCAGTAGTTTCGCTAAGCACTGAGGGCACATCACTGGTAGCGCTGCTGGTATTAGCCACCACCATATTATTTCCATTTATGCAGATGCTAATCTTGTTTTACTTATTAATGCCATCAACGAGTCGTAGTAATCGCCCAGGGTTCAGCCTATTGATACGCGTGATGCAAGTATTGCGTCCATGGGGCATGGTTGAGGTATTCATGCTAGGTGTATTAGTGGCATTAATCAAACTATCAAACATGGCGACTATCATTCCTGGCATTGCATTGTGGGCATTTTGTATGCTCACAGTCATGCTGACTGTCGTAGTGTCGTTTAATCCGCGTTACCTATGGCAGTTGGAAACCTCGGAGCAGGAAACGGGATGACGAGTAATGCGCAATCTAGCATTGCAACCTTAGCCAATGCTGAAGTTAGCACTGCGTTTACAAGCACTAGATTTAAAACAGTCAGCAGCCTAGCGATGTTGGCCTGCCATCAATGTGGCAAACTATGGAAAGGCGCACAAGAAGGCGAGCGCTGCCTTCACTGCAATGCCACACTACATAAACGCAAACCAGATAGCCTTAACCGCACTTATGCGCTCCTTATCACTGCATGCATGATGTATATTCCAGCGAACATATTACCTGTGATGATCACCAGCACTTTGCTTGACACGCATCAGGATACTATTCTGAGCGGCATTATTTTCTTCTGGGTTTCTGGCGAATGGGGGCTTGCAGCTGTGGTTTTTATTGCTAGCTTTCTTGTACCCTTGCTCAAGTTAACCTCATTATTGATATTAGTGATTAGTGCACAACGGCAAAGTAAATGGCGACAGCAAGAGCGAGCTAAGTTATACCGTCTACTAGAAATCATTGGTCGTTGGTCAATGCTGGATGTTTTTGTCGTTTCACTTTTGGTAGGCTTAGTGCAGATTCAGGGGTTTGCCCAAATCACAGCAGGTATCGGTATCGTCGCATTTGGTGCAGTCGTCGTATTAACCATGCTGGCCTCTCTAAGCTTTGATCCGCGCTTGATTTGGGACACTTCAAATACAAAGACATCAAGTCGGTCAGCAATAGTGACTGACGTCTCAAACAAATCAAATGCCAATTAAAAAATAAAAGACAAGTTGAAAGTGACATGATGAACGAAGAGATTACCCAAGAAAATCTAGTAGACCTACCGACGCCTAAACTAGAGCAACAAAGTAAGTGGTTGCCATCGTTAGTATGGTTAATTCCGATTATCGCCGCAATTATTGGTATCGCTTTAGTCGCCAAAATATTAATAGACCGTGGCCCAGTCATTACCATCACCTTTCGCACTGGCGAAGGCCTAGAGGCAGGTAAAACCAAAGTAAAATATAAAGAAGTTGATATCGGTCAAGTTCAGACAATCCGACTGAGTAAAGACCGCACACAAGTGCTGGTCACGGTGCAGTTATCTAAAAATTCTGAAAGTTTTACCACGGTGGACACGCACTATTGGGTGGTACGGCCACGCCTAGGTGCGTCTGGTATCTCAGGTTTAGGCACGCTGCTATCAGGTGCCTATATTGCTGCAGATGGCGGTGTAGCAGAAGAGACTACTAAACAGTTCACAGGATTAGAAGTGCAGCCAACTGTGACGCGTGACGATTCTGGTAAACAGTTTATGCTGCATTCAGATGATTTGGGGTCAATCGATGTTGGCTCACCCGTTTTTTACCGCCGCATTAAGGTCGGCAGGGTTTCTGCTTATGACTTAGATAATGACGGTAGAGGCGTTAGCTTGCGCATCTTCATCGATAAACCTTATGACAAGTTTGTTGGGGTCAATACGCGCTTCTGGCATGCCAGTGGCATGGATATTCAGGTGAATGCAAGCGGCATTAAGGTCAACACACAATCACTAGCGAGCATCGTTCTGGGCGGATTAGCATTCCAATCAGTAGATGATAATCCTGGTGCGCTCTCCAAGGAAAATACTACCTTCCTATTGGCGCTAGACCAAGCTGAGGCTCTAAAAGAACCTGACGGAAGCCCTGTAACAGCTATCATGCACTTTAATCAGTCGGTGCGTGGTTTAACGCCTGGTGCAACGGTCGATTTCCGTGGTGTGGTGTTAGGTCAAGTTAAATCTGTGGGCATTGAATACGACGCTAAACGGCGTGAATTTAATATGCCGGTAGTTGTTGAGATTTATCCTGCTAGATTAGGCAGTCAATATGTTAAAGACCAAACGCAATCGCCTTATACGCAGCAGCAACGTATACAATTTATGATTAGCCGTGGCTTACGTGCGCAACTGCGCACAGGTAATTTGCTCACAGGTCAGCTTTATGTGGCGCTTGATTTTCTGCCCAAAGCACTACCAGTAACGCAAACCTCTAGCTTACCAATCGAATTGCCAACTATCCCTAATAGTCTAGACGAGCTACAAACGCAAATTGCGACGATTACCAGTAAGCTTAGTAAAGTGCCGTTCGACCAAATTAGTGCTGACTTGCAAAAGTCATTAGCCACGTTAAACCATACCTTAAACAGTACTGAGAAACTGACAAACACACTAAACCAAGACGTCGCCCCTGAAGTAACCGCAGCGATGAAAGATGTGCGCAAAACGCTTGATAGTGCAGGGCGTACACTGTCAGAAGATGCGCCATTACAGCAAGATTTAAGACAAACGCTACAAGATTTATCACGTGCTGCAAGCTCGTTAAAAGTATTAACCGACTATCTTGAACAACACCCTGAATCGCTGGTTCGCGGTAAAGCTATTGATAACCCTTAACTTAATGATTGCATAAAAGGCATTTATCGCCACGCAGCAGGGAAAGTAATTATGAAAAATTGGAGTCATCGGATGAGTTTCACCAAATCGACAATATTAGTAATTGCGTTGACGGCCACGCTTGCTGCATGCGCAACACCCGCAGCTACACGGTTTTATACGTTAGCCAACCACATGCAAAATCAACCTACCGTTGTACCAAAAACAATGCCCATTGCAATTGAGGTTTTGCCCGTGCGTGTTCCTGAGCGCTTAAAGCGCCCTCAACTAGTGATTACATCTAAAAATACTTCTCAAATTAAGATTCTAGAGCAGGATCGCTGGTCATCTTCATTTGATGACGAACTTCATGATGCATTTGTTGCTGGCATCACCAATCAACTTGGTGCTATCGAGGTTTCACATAGCCGAAGATTAGCCAATCCACCAACTTACCGCATCGCGATTGCCTTGCAACAATTCAATGCCACGCTAGGTGAACAAGTACAAACCAACTTTGCATGGACGATTACTCGTTTAAATGCTGATTCCAGTTTAGCGGATAAGGGCACGTTAACATGCCAAACTAGTATCAACAAGTCGGTAAGCAACGATATAGATGCCGTAGTAAAGGGTGTGCGAGAGGCTGTAGCAGAAGCAATTCAGGCAATCTCTGCAAATGTGAGCAGCCTTAATAATGGTGAAGCAGGTAATTGTCTTTGAGCATAAATAGCATTTCTATGAGATTCTGCAATGAAAAAAGCGCCTCATAATAGGCGCTTAGATTAGGATTATCTTTAGACTAATTACTGATTATTACCATATTGTCCGATAATCTTTACCTGTTTTGCTGAAACCCAAGCTGTGTAATCTTCGCCATCGTTGGCAATATACATTACATTTAGCCAGTCTTTATAAGGCTTATAAACTGTTAAAGAATCACCTTTTAACACAAACAGGCTGGCCTTCATTTTGCATTGCATATCAGGCGCAGTGTAAAAGTAAAGTTTTTTATTACCGATTACTTTTCCTTCTAGCGGTGGGCGGTAGTTGTTGTCCACGCTATCCAATTGCTTAGCAAGCTTTACGCAGACTGGCTCTGCTGCAAAGCTCGCTTGCGCTAGAAAACTTAATAGGAAAAATGCAATGACTTTCCACATATTGAGATTTACCTTGTAATAGGTTTATAACGAATACGTTTAGGTTTAGCACCTTCTTCACCCAAGCGTTTGCGTTTATCAGCTTCGTACTCTTGATAGTTACCGTTAAAGAACGTCCATTGAGATTCGCCTTCTGCGGCTAGTATGTGCGTTGCGATACGGTCTAAGAACCATCTATCATGTGATATCACTAGTACACAGCCTGCAAACTCTAACAGCGCATCTTCTAGCGCACGTAAAGTTTCAACATCTAAGTCGTTTGATGGCTCATCGAGTAGCAACACGTTGCCACCTGAAATGAGCGTTTTAGCTAAGTGCAAGCGGCCACGTTCACCACCTGAAAGTTGACCAACGATTTTTTGCTGATCGCCACCTTTAAAGTTGAAGCGACCAATGTAAGCACGTGATGGGGTTTCATAACGACCGACGGTTAGAATATCTGAGCCACCTGAGATTTCGTCAAATACCGTTTTAGCATCGCTCAAAGCATCGCGGCTTTGGTCTACATAGGCCATTTTCACTGTTTGACCGATATCTACTTCGCCACTATCAGGCGTTTCTTTACCTGTTATCATTTTAAATAGCGTAGATTTACCCGCGCCGTTTGGACCAATAATGCCGACAATCGCTCCTGCTGGCACGCTGAAACTTAGATTATCAATCAACAAGCGGTCTTTAAAGGCTTTGCTCACGCCGTTAAACTCAATGACTTGGTCGCCTAGGCGCTCACCTGCAGGAATAAAAATCTCCTGCGTTTCGTTACGTTTTTGGTATTCGGCACTGGCTAACTCTTCGTAGCGGGCAATACGTGATTTACTTTTGGCTTGGCGTGCTTTTGGGTTTTGGCGCACCCACTCTAGTTCGGTATTCAATGCTTTGCGACGTGAAGACTCTTGAGATTCTTCCAGTGCTAAACGTGCTTGTTTTTGATCTAACCAGCTTGAGTAATTGCCTTTCCATGGAATACCATGGCCGCGATCTAACTCTAAAATCCACTCCGCCGCATTATCAAGGAAGTATCTATCATGCGTAACCGCCACCACGGTGCCTGGAAAGCGCACCAAGAACTGTTCTAGCCACTCCACAGACTCTGCATCCAAATGGTTGGTTGGCTCGTCTAACAGCAGCATATCTGGCTTAGAAAGCAATAATTTACATAAGGCCACACGGCGTTTTTCACCGCCTGATAATGGGCCGATTTTTGCATCCCAAGGCGGTAGGCGCAGCGCATCTGCTGCTATCTCTAGTTGCGTGGTTAAGTCACTGCCGCTTGCCGCAATAATGTTTTCCCACTTAGCTTGCTCTTCTGCCAATTTGTCAAAGTCTGCGTCTGGCTCTGCATAAGCTGCATACACAGCCTCTAGCTTGGATTGCGCCTCCATTACTTCACCCATGCCTGATTCAACTTCTTCACGCACGGTTTTTTCTGGATCTAATTGCGGCTCTTGCGGCAAATAGCCAATTGTCATATTGGGTTGCCATTGCACTTCGCCATCAAACTCTTTATCCACGCCCGCCATAATGCGCAGCACAGTCGATTTACCTGAGCCATTTAAACCCAACAAACCAATTTTTGCACCAGGGAAGAAAGATAAAGAAATATCTTTAATAATGGTTTTTTTAGGAGGAACGATTTTGCTCACGCGGAGCATTGACATGACATATTGAGCCAAAATAAACCCTTTTTGTTTGCTAATATAAAAAAATGAAAGCTTAACAGAAAGCCCACATGCTTGCTCACTATCACTCACTATTCACCAGCGATGACCAATGAATAAGGAGAGCGAATGTAGGTATAATGTGCCAACGATAAAAGGCTCAGCTTAAATGGCAATTAAATCCACAATTTATAAAGTCGATCTGCAAGTTTCTGACATGGATCGCAATTACTATCAGCAGCATAATTTAACCATTGCTAAACATCCGTCTGAAACCGATGAGCGCGTGATGGTGCGGCTAATCGGTTTTGCCATGTATGCCAATGAGTCATTAGTTTTTGGTAAAGGCTTGAGTGATGAAGAAGATCCCGATTTATGGCAAAAAGATCTCACTGGCGCCATTGAGTTGTGGATGGATGTTGGCTTGCCAACGGAAAAAGATATTCGCAAAGCGGCAGGGCGCGCTAAACAAGTAGTGGTAGTGCTTTACGGTGGGCGAGTGGCTGATATGTGGTGGACTGCTAACAGTAAGGCCTTACTTAAAACCAACAACCTCACTGTGATTAATTTACCTGAAACAAAAGAGCTCGCCAATATTGCAGAACGTGGCTTTAATATCAGCTGCACCATTCAGGATGGGCAAATGATGGTGGGGCATGACGGCGGCACTTTAGACATTACGCCTGTGATTTTGAAAGAACCTAGCACTTACTAATTAAGTATTCTCTATGTGAGAATTACTTTGTAGGCAGAATTTGCACCAGCTGGCGCGTGTTCTAGTTTGTGATAAGTCACCCCTGCACAATCTGCGCAGGCTTGCTGAAATGCGCCTGTCACCAAAGTTTCGCCTTGTTTAGCAACATCTTCACCCAGCTTACAGGCGGCATTTACCTCTGCACCAAACACTTCGGAGTTGCCTACACGCAAAATTTTACCGAAGCCCAAACCTACGCATAAATGGATTCGCTCCTGCTCAACTTTCGCTTCATTGTAAGGAATTAAGGTTTGCTGCATCACAATCGCACATTGCAACGCTTTTTGTGGCTTACGAAAAATGACTAATGAAGAGTCACCATCAGTTTTAAGTAAAAAACCTTCATGCTGCTCAACCACGGGTAATAGTAAGCGCTCAGATTCATAAATCGTCTGCAAAAAATGGATGATGCCATACTCCTCCACTCGGCGAGAAAAGCCCGCCAAATCCGTCATCATCACGCACCATTCTTCGCCAAATAAATCCCAAATACGCTGATCTATTTCAGTTTTATTAGCCTCTGGCAACAATCTTTGCGCAATCAGATCATATAAGCGACCTTCAGAATTTTGCATTGCAGTTTTAGAGCTGTGACTCATATTTTTCTCGATTAATGAGACATACATTGCTTGGCTTAACGGCTATTCAACCGTTACCGATTTTGCCAGATTTCTAGGTTTATCCACATCCGTACCTTTAATTAATGCCACATGATAGGCCAATAATTGCACTGGAATAGTGTGCAAAATAGGCGAAAGCACGCCTACGTGGCGCGGAGTGCGAATGACATGTACGGATTCACTTTCAGCAAAGTGGCTATCATCATCGGCAAAAACAAATAATTCACCACCACGCGCTTTTACTTCTTGCATATTTGATTTTACTTTTTCTAACAAGGTGTCGTTAGGCGCAATGACTACCACTGGCATATCACTATCGACCAACGCTAAAGGACCATGTTTAAGCTCTCCTGCAGGGTAAGCTTCAGCGTGAATATATGAGATCTCTTTAAGCTTGAGTGCGCCTTCTAAGGCGATTGGGTAATGTATACCGCGACCTAAAAACAGTGCATGATGTTTATCAGCAAAGGCTTTTGCCCATTCACGTATTTGTGGCTCTAAATTAAGCGCATGCTGCACGCTACCACCTAATTGCCTGAGGGCTGTTAAGTGCTCTTGTTCTTGAGCCTCATTGAGCATACCGCGTTGTTTAGCTAAGGTAGCAGCTAAGGTAAATAAAGCCACCAACTGTGTGGTGAAAGCTTTGGTGGAAGCCACACCAATTTCCGCCCCTGCTCTAGTGTAAAACACCAATTTAGAAGCGCGTGGAATAGCACTTTCTTGCACGTTACAAATCGATAATGTGTGGTGCTGACCTAATGATTTGGCATGTTTTAACGCTTCCATAGTGTCTAGCGTTTCACCTGATTGTGAGATAGTGACTATTAATTGCTTTGGATTTGGCACTGATTGACGGTACCGATACTCACTGGCTATCTCAACATTGGTAGGTATTTTAGCTATACTTTCAAGCCAATATTTTGCAGTTAGCGCAGCATAATAGCTTGTTCCTGCAGCAAGTATAAGTATGCTGTCAACTTGGCTAAAAATCTCACTTGCCGAGTCACCAAACAGTACAGGTGAAAAGCTATTATCATCAATTAACGCTTCTATCGTATCTGTTAGTGCTTTGGGCTGTTCGTGTATTTCTTTTTGCATGAAGTGCGCATAAGGGCCAAGCTCCATGCTGGCGAGCGACACATCACTCATGTGAATTTTACGTTCTACTGTATTGCCATCATTATCGAAAATAGTTACACCATCTCGGCGAATATCAGCAACATCGCCATCTTCAAGGTATATCACTTTGCGTGTGACAGAAAGAACCGCCGAAACATCAGAGGCAATGAAGTTTTCATTTTCGCCCAAGCCGATTAATAATGGGCAACCTTGGCGAGCTGTAATCATATGTTCTGGCTCTTTAACTGAAATGACACTGATCGCAAAAGCACCTGTGAGTTCAGCAACCGCCATTTTTGTTGCGGGTAGCAAGTCCAAACCTTGGTTGTGGTAAAAGTGAATAAGGTGAGCAATCACTTCTGTATCGGTTTGTGAGGTAAACTCATAACCAAGTTTCATTAATTTATCACGCTGTTCGTCGTGATTTTCAATAATGCCGTTATGTACTACAGCAATCTCGCCCTTAGAAACATGCGGGTGCGCATTGCTTTCGGTCACACCGCCATGTGTTGCCCAGCGCGTGTGACCAATGCCTACTTGGCCACTTAAATTAATTTCTAACGCTTTTTCAGTCATGGCTGCAACGCGGCCAACCGCTCGTACGCGCCCTATGTTTCCATTACTTAATACGGCAATTCCAGCTGAGTCATAGCCACGATATTCCAAACGGCTTAAACCTTCTATCAAAGTCGATACGACGTTTCTACTTGCTACTGCGCCTACAATTCCGCACATAAATGGTCTTTCATCAATTAATTTACTTAAGTGTTACTTGTTAATTTTTACAGGGCGCTTCCAACCCACTATCGTTTTTTGCTCTTTAGCACGACAAAAAGTTAATGCATCGGCTGGCGCATTTTTAGTGATAGTTGAACCTGCAGCTATGGTAGCATTCTTGCCTATGATGACTGGTGCGACCAATTGTGAGTCGGAACCTATAAATGCCCCATCTTCAATCACCGTTCTATATTTATTCTCACCATCGTAATTACAAGTAATAGTACCTGCGCCAATATTAACTTGTTTGCCTATGGTGGTATCGCCTACATAACTTAGATGATTAATCTTGCTACCTACGTCAACTTGCGAATTCTTAAGCTCAACAAAGTTACCAATATGGGTATCAGCGGCCAACGTTGTGCCTGGGCGTAGTCTTGCGAATGGTCCAATACGGCTATTTTCACCAATCTCTGTGTCATCAATATGTGTAAATGGTGCGATTTGAGCACCCGCTTTTATAGTGGCATTTTTAATGACGCAGTTTGCTGAGACTTTTACGTTATCACCTAATGTTACATTACCTTCAAACACGCAATTAACGTCGATCTCTACATCTTTGCCACAACTAAGTGGCCCCCGCACGTCTAAACGAGCAGGGTCTTTCAAAGTAACGCCTAGTTGTAGTAGATTTTGTGCAATGCGTGATTGAAACACACGTTCTATTGCACTTAAATCTGTTTTAGAGTTAATACCTGTGACTGACCATTCATCATCTGTCATTTCTGCAACAACATCTACACCCTGTTGCACAGCTAGCGTCACAATGTCGGTCAGATAGTATTCGCCTTGCGCGTTATTGTTGGTTAGTTGTGATAACCATTTTGTTAAATACGTATTAGGCATTGCCATAATGCCAGTATTGACTTCAATGATATTGCGCTGCGCTAAAGTGGCATCTTTGTGCTCGACAATCGCTATTACATTTTGATTGTCTGCACGCACAATGCGGCCGTAACCTGTGGGATCAGCTTTATTAAAGGATAAAATCGCTAGCTTATCATTAGCTTGTTGAATTAACGCATTACAAGCCACTACATCAACCAAGGGCACATCGCCCAACATCACCAACGATTGTGCATCAGCATCTAAAAAGGGTAAGGCTTGTTGCACAGCATGACCTGTGCCAAGCTGTTCTGCTTGGTTAACCCAAGTAATATTTTCATGTGAAAATGCTTCACGAACGATTTCTCCACCATATCCATACACCACAATAATTTTGCTTGGATTAAGTGTTTTCGCACAATTAATCACATGCGCTAATATCGACTTGCCGCCAATTTCGTGCAGCACTTTTGGCATGTTCGAATACATGCGAGTACCTTTACCCGCTGCCAGAATAATGATGTTGAGTGTATTCATAACTTTAATTATTTTGTGACTTTCTCATGGCTAAAGTATAACAAAAAAGGCAGCCTAAGCTGCCTTTTTGCTGGTGTTAACTTACTAGTGTTAAGTTGTAAGGCACCGAATTGATTTGTGCAATTAGTGCTTAACTTTACGTAGTCGCTCAATTGCTTGAATTTGCGCAATTGCCTCAGACAACTCTGCCTGCGCTTTTGCATAATCCATGTCTGAAGTACGATTTTTCATCGCTTCTTCAGCGGCTGCTTTTGCCGCAACTGCTTTAGCTTCATCTAAATCGTGACCACGCACGGCAGTATCAGCCAACACAGTAATTAAACCTGGCTGCACTTCTAACAAACCGCCAGAGATAAAAATCAAAGTTTCTTCAGTAGAATCAGACAGCTTAATACGCAATGCACCTGGTTTAATGGTAGTGACCATAGGTGCGTGATGTGGATAAATACCCACTTCACCAGCACTGGCTGGCACTACAATAAACTCGGCTTCACCAGCAAAAATGCTGGCTTCTGCGCTTACTACATCGATATGAACAGTATTTGCCATATTTTTCTCTATACTTTATTAAAGTTTACTAAGTTTTAGCTTAAGTTTAAATAAACTAGCTTAGTTTAAAGTTTTGGCTTTTTCTACTGCTTCTTCAATGCCACCTACCATGTAGAACGCTTGCTCAGGCAAGTGATCGTATTCACCAGCAACAATGGCTTTAAAGCCTTTGATTGTTTCTTTTAGTGGAACGTATTTACCAGGCGCACCAGTAAATACCTCAGCCACGTGGAAAGGTTGTGACAAGAAACGTTGGATTTTACGTGCACGACCAACAGCTAATTTATCTTCTGGTGACAATTCGTCCATACCCAAAATAGCAATAATGTCACGAAGCTCTTTATAACGTTGTAATGTCTGTTGAACAGAACGCGCAACGTTGTAATGCTCTTCACCAACGACCAACGGATCCAATTGACGTGATGTTGAATCTAGTGGATCCACCGCTGGGTAGATACCTAAAGATGCAATGTCACGTGACAACACAACAGTTGAGTCCAAATGTTGGAAAGTTGTTGCTGGTGATGGGTCAGTCAAGTCATCCGCAGGTACGTAAACCGCTTGGATAGACGTAATAGAACCTGTTTTAGTTGAAGTAATACGCTCTTGTAAACGGCCCATTTCGTCCGCTAGCGTAGGTTGGTAACCCACCGCTGATGGCATACGGCCTAACAATGCTGAAACCTCAGTACCAGCCAATGTGTAGCGGTAGATATTATCAACAAAGAACAACACGTCGCGACCTTCGTCACGGAATTTTTCAGCCATTGTCAAACCTGACAAAGCTACACGTAGACGGTTTCCTGGAGGTTCGTTCATTTGACCGAACACCATCGCTACTTTTGATTCTTTCATGTCGTCAAGCTTGATAACGCCAGCTTCTGCCATTTCGTGATAGAAGTCGTTACCTTCACGCGTACGCTCACCCACACCTGCAAACACTGATAAACCTGAGTGTTGTTTTGCAATGTTGTTGATAAGCTCAAGCATGTTCACTGTTTTACCTACACCAGCACCACCGAACAGACCCACTTTACCGCCTTTAGCAAACGGGCAAACTAAGTCAATCACCTTGATACCAGTTTCTAACAAGTCAACAGAAGGAGATAACTCTTCAAAAGTTGGCGCTTTTTGGTGAATTGCGCGACGCTCGTCACAATCAATTGGACCAGCCTCATCGATTGGGCGACCTAATACATCCATAATACGACCCAAAGTACCTACACCAACCGGCACAGTAATTTGATCGCCTGTTGATTTGAATGATGTACCACGAGCAAGTCCATCTGAAGAACCCATAGCAATGGTACGCACAATACCGTCGCCTAATTGCTGTTGCACTTCAAGTGTCAAACCTGCTTCAGCATTGCTTGTAGCATCGTCAATAATTAACGCTTCAAATACTTTAGGCATTTGATCACGTGGAAATTCAACGTCCACCACAGCACCAATAATTTGCACTACTTTACCTAATTTTACACCTACGTTCGCTGTACTCATTTTTTATATCCTATTCAAGCTAATCTGTTGAATTGTAATTTAATTCTTAAAAATACTATGATACCGCTGCCGCGCCGCCGACGATTTCTGAAATCTCTTTGGTAATGGCTGCTTGACGTGCTTTGTTGTAAACCAGTTTCAAATCACCAATTACTTCTTTCGCATTATCAGAAGCTGACTTCATTGCCACCATACGAGATGATTGCTCTGAAGCCATATTTTCTGCTACTGCGTTATAAACTAATGATTCGATATAACGTGTCATCAATTGATCAACCACTGGCTTAGCCTCAGGCTCGTAGATGTAATCCCAATGACCTTTAGGGCTACCAAGTTGCTCGCCGCTCAATGGTAGCAATTGCTCCATCACTGGCTCTTGCTTCATTGTGTTGATAAACTTTGTATAACTAATGTAAAGTTGATCGATTTCGCCAGCTTCATAGGCATCTAACATCACTTTGATTGTACCAATCAATGTTTCTAAATGCGGCACATCACCTAAACCAGTAATGTGCGATTTAACATTAGCACCAACGCGGTTCATAAAACTGAAGCCTTTGTTACCAATCGCACTAACAGCAATCGCCTTACCTTCAGATTCCCAGTTTTTCATTTGGTTAACTGATAAACGCAACATATTGGTATTTAAACCACCACATAGACCTTTATCTGAGCTGACCACGATTAAACCAACGTTTTTAACAACATCACGTTTAACAAGATATGGGTGCTTATACTCTGGGTTTGCAAATGAAAGATGCGCTGCGACGTTACGAATTTTCTCAGCATACGGACGGCTTGCACGCATTCTATCTTGCGCTTTACGCATTTTAGAAGCGGCCACCATTTCCATCGCCTTTGTGATCTTGCGTGTATTTTCTACACTCTTGATCTTGGTTCTAATCTCTTTACTACCAGCCATTTTTAATCCTAAAAGTGATTAGTAAGCGCTATTAATATGCATTAGTAGCTTTGAAGTCCTGAATTGCGGCTTCAACTGCTTTTTCGTTATCGCCAGCTAAATCTTTGCTAGATTCAATGCCTTCCATCAATTTAGCGTATTTAGAACCCATGAAACCGTGTAATGCGCTTTCAAAAGCTAATACTTTATTGGTAGGAACATCATCAAGGTAGCCTTTGTTAGCTGCTAACAATGTAATCGCCATTTTAGAAACACTTAATGGGGCGTATTGCGCTTGTTTCATCAACTCAGTAAACATACGACCGCGGTCTAATTGTTTACGTGTGGCTTCATCCAAATCAGAAGCAAACTGCGCAAACGCAGCCAATTCACGGTATTGCGCTAAAGCTAAACGTACACCCCCACCTAATTTCTTGATGACTTTAGTTTGAGCAGCGCCACCCACGCGAGACACTGAAATACCAGCGTTAATCGCAGGACGAATACCAGCGTTGAACAAGTCAGTTTCTAAGAAGATTTGACCATCGGTAATTGAAATCACGTTCGTTGGAACGAATGCAGAAACGTCACCAGCCGCAGTTTCAATCACTGGTAATGCAGTTAATGAACCTGTTTTGCCTTTAACAGCACCGTTTGTGAATTTTTCAACATAGTCTTCGTTAACACGAGCAGCACGCTCTAATAAACGTGAGTGAATGTAGAACACGTCACCTGGGTAAGCTTCACGGCCTGGTGGACGGCGTAATAGCAATGAAATTTGACGGTAAGCAATCGCTTGTTTTGTCAAATCATCATAAACAATCAATGCATCTTCACCACGATCACGGAAGTATTCTCCCATCGTACAACCAGCATATGGTGCTAAGAATTGTAGAGCAGCTGAATCAGAAGCAGTCGCGGCAACAACAATGGTATAAGCCATCGCGCCGTTTTCTTCTAGTTTACGTACCACGTTCGCTACTGTAGAAGCCTTTTGGCCAATCGCAACGTAGATACAGGTCATGTTTTGACCCTTTTGATTGATAATCGCATCAATCGCAACTGCAGTTTTACCTGTTTGACGGTCACCAATAATCAACTCACGTTGACCACGGCCTACTGGAACCATAGAGTCAACTGATTTCAAACCCGTTTGCACTGGTTGTGAAACTGATTTACGTGCAATAACGCCTGGTGCAACTTTTTCGATTTTGTCAGTCATTTTTGCATTAACTGGGCCTTTACCATCAATTGGCTGACCTAGCGCATTGACAACACGACCAATTAACTCTGGGCCAACTGGCACTTCTAAAATACGACCTGTACACTTACAAATGTCGCCTTCAGTAATATGTTCGTAGTCACCGAGAACAACCGCACCCACTGAGTCGCGCTCTAAGTTAAGCGCCAAACCGAATGTGTTGCCTGGGAACTCGATCATCTCGCCAGCCATCACGTTTGAAAGACCGTGAATACGAACGATACCGTCTGTGACTGAAATTACTGTACCTTGAGTACGCGCTTCAGCTGAGGTAGAAAAATTCTCTAATCTGCTTTTAATCAGTTCACTGATTTCTGATGTAGATAACTGCATGTTGACTCCTAATAATTTTCTTTGCCTAAATTATTCTTTTGCTTAGGCCTAAGCTGAAAGCGTGTACGCTAAATTTTGTAACTGACCTTTGACGGATGCGTCTATTACGGTATCGCCAACAATAATTTTAATACCACCAATAAGCTCTGAATCTACAGAAACATTGGCTTCAATCTTTTTACCGAACTTAGCTTCTAAGCGTTTCACTAAATCTTTGACTTCTGCAGCACTAGGTTTTGCTGCGGCAATAATTTGCGCATCTAATGTACCTTCGTCTAACGCTTTAAGCTCTTCAAACGCTTCAGTAATCGCAGGCAAAATAGGCATGCGTCCGTACTCAACCAATACTTTAATCAAGTTTTGACCTTGTTCGTTAAGCTTATCGCCACACACTTTTAAAAAGGCGTCTTGCAATTCGCTGCTGACTACTTTTGGGTCTTGAATGTAAGCTTGCATCTGCGCGTCGCTTGCGACACTTGATGCAAAACCTAACATTTCAGACCATTTAGCCAACGACTTTTGCTCGCGACCTAATTTATAAGCAGCAACTGCGTAAGGCCTTGCGATGGTTGATATTTCAGCCATGTGATTTCCTCTGTCCTT
>JBBQLN010000008.1:0-74578 GCA_038327905.1 Burkholderiales bacterium | reverse complement strand
AGCGAGTCTATGCTTACGATGATATAAAGGCTAGTGTGAGAATATAGGTACTTCAAAAGTATTTAAAAAGTATCTACAGGCTTTCAGAAAAGTATCTACAAGGTATCGATGAGGTATTGACATGGGTATCTGATCGCTAATCATTTGCTAACTGATAGCTAATGAATTACTAATGAATTGCTAATAAGTTTCTTTGGGAATATGAGGCCATAACATGACCATGATCTGGGGATGTTCAGATTATTATGAGGGGGCATACGTATGCCTACCAAAAGCGCCGCTTAGAATCATGCAAAGGATGCCACTCATATTCATGTCAAAAGCCACTAATCGAAATTTAGAGAATTAGTGGCTTTCCAAAGCAGACAGTCATATTTCCTTGTTTTTATTCGCATCTCAGGCAAAAACTGGCCCTAAGCTGCCTGCCGGCATCCTCCAATCAACGTCTGAATTAATCGCTTGCCCCGACCTTATCGCGCCAGTCAGTGTTGGAATGTTAGAACTGACTGCGATATTTCCTGCGCGCTTCAACGACATGGGTATGAATTACGCAGTACCGAGCGAACAGCATCATTAGCGTTCATCTTTCGTAACAAGCTTGAAGCAGTAATTTCTTTCTCTGTAATGGCTACAATATCGTTGCGTGTCGTACCATTGGGAACGCAAATCTTATCTTCTGCACGAATGCTATCAATTACAGATTGAATGTAACCGTTGCAGAAGCTAATCCAACTCTCGTCAGCGCGTGTGCATGCATTTGAAAAGCTTGCACCATTCATCTGCATTTTTGAATCAATTGCAAATGCTGGAATTGAAAGCAATACTGTCGTGAAAATGATAACTGTTCGCCACATTACAAACTTCCTTTTAGATTTTGAGTTCTGCATATCTTTTCCCTTATGGAGATAAACGTAGAGCTAAGCTGACCCCTTGCAGCTTGAGCGGTTAATTATATGCTTTTATCAAAGCGAATTTAAAGCAGTTTTAACTTCTTCTAGCAACAATAACTTATTATTTAACTTGGCTTGAGAAGCTGATTTATTAAATAAATAAGTGACTATTTATTATGAGTTAATCCTGATTTGGTAGCAGGACAAGTGTGAGTCTAATTTAAATTTCTCAACTGTAGGAGGTAAGTCTTCTGAGTAGAAGATTTCTTTTAAGGAGTGAGTTTATATTTGGCTGTACAATTTAGCTTATTAAGAATGACTGCTACAATGTGGAGCGATATTCTTAAACCATCGAATGCACTCATCCATGATTCATAATCCAAAAATACCTATGGTTGAGAAGGTTGAAATGACCTGTGAAGAGTCGTTAATGCGAGAAATATTTTACAGAGGATTAGTTCCAAGAAAGCAATTTTCATATGATGGAGTAAATGGAACTTTACCTGGCTGGTTTCATGATGGGTATCAATTAAAATTTGAGCATTCGGTAAGGCCATTATTGGCTGTTGGAGAGGATGGGACTGGAACTTCACCCGAGCAGATTATTGAATGGATGGATGCCTATTGCAGACTTAGAAATGGCTCGAAATTTAAAATTTCTAAAGATTACTTTCCAATTAAACTCATAGGTAATATTGAAGTACTAGTTCACTTTCGTGACATAGCCTTACTTGGTAAGGAAGATGGACTAAGGTTATTTCATATATTAGATAATTTAAGTAGAGCACTTTTTATTTATCGAATGGGTGGTTGTGATCTAAACATATTAAATACATATCGGCCGACTGAGTTGTTAGATAAATATGAGGAGGCAGGAACTCCAGATTTTGATTCATTATTCTGGAAAGAGTTGTGCTTGCTCGCTAAGTATCATTGTTTACAAAATGATGATTGAGCAATTGGCTAAATGAGGGGTGAATCTGCATTAGGGGCAACTATTGGGACGCTTCGGCCAGAGTTGGTAAGCTGACTTCCAAGTTTTCAGTGTCTGATATTGCACTACATTCACTTCGGCCCTAAGCGGACATCTTTAAAAATTATTGAGCGCAAGAAAATTTAGTTCTCCACATAAATAGTATTTAGACAAATGAGCAAGGAAGTTTTTGTATGAGTTACAGAATCACATCTAATTGGAACGATAAAAACGAAATTCTATGTTTGATTATATTCAAGAAACTTGAAGCGGCGAAATTTCCCAAAGGAAAGCAAATGGAGTACTGTCGGGAAATGTCGCTGTCTGCAAAACTCGATCCAACAAATATCAGCGCTAAGGTGGGCAACTATAAATCCGTTGCGGGCGTTAATCGAGCATCGAACGCATCAAAGAATACCGTTGAGATATACAAGAAGTATGGCCATCTATTGATTGATGAGCTTGAGATAACAGCAGAAAAACTCTCTGGGGTAGGTCTATAGGAGGGTGTCCTGAATTTTGTGTAAATGCCAGTTAATTACTGCTGAGGCATTCTCTCCTCAATTTGAACGTTATAACCAACAATTAGATTAGATAGCAAGTTACTCACCTAAATTGTTTTCATCAAGCCAAGCAAGCAGGTCTAATTCATTTTCATTAGTTGCTCGCATAGATATTCTGGCAAAAGATTTTGCCGATGCTCTAGAATTTATAGTGCCACCTTCCGCCTCTTGCCCACTTAGCAACAATAAACCACGCCTAAGCATTGTCCATGAACGAGTACCAGCTTTTTTTATAGGATTAAGGGTCGTCCCAATTTCATCTCTGGGCACTTGTGTTTTTGTTTCAATTAGACTGTGTCCTGCATTGCTTAGGGGTATAGGAGGTCGGCCATCTCTAACAGGATGGTGAAGTTCAATAACACTTTCCGATAATGGGTTCCCCGTGATAATGCATACTGTAGCTGCATCTCTGATCCTCTGGCGAGCTACTCCGCCTAGTAAATATCTATCTGTAGCTGCTTGTTCAGCTGAAAGCCATTGCTTTAAAGAGTTTAGAAGTAGGCAAAAAGCTCTATACTTTCTAGGTAGATGCTGATCAAGAGTATTTGGCATGGGATTGTCATCTAGAAAGTTTTTTAGTGAGCCATCTTTTTCGGAAAGTAAAGCTGCCTCTTCAAGAAGCAATGCGCCAATTCTATCCAATACATTAGCGGCGGCATCACGCGGTAATTTGCGATTTAGTTTTTCAAAATTGCCATTTAATTTTGCATCTTCTGCAATTTTTTGGTAATGATTTAAAAAATCACTCAAAAGAGTCACTCTCTCTTCTGCTGTCAAAGGATTTTCGTTCACAGGCCGTTGGTAATTCATATTACCTCCATTACTTTAAAGTGACGTTTATTAATTCTAACTGACTTAATTGTTATATCAATTTCCCTAATAACTTTCTAATCAAGGAACTTATCATGGTGATTTAATATGTACCACGTTCCCCAGAAAAACCAAGTGACAGAGATAACGATGATAGTAACCTTGTACCAATGGTCTGAGTCTGGCTCAATAAACGGCATCAATATTAAAGGAACAATATACGGCAACATCAACATCGCCATTCCTTTTATAAACTCTGGTAGCCAGTCAACCGCAGTATGTGCCATAGACTTCACAATAATGTAGCCGATAATCAATAGTAAAATATTCACTATCACCTTGCTACAGTCCTAGCGTTGCGATTAGGTTCAAATACCTCACAGGCTGTCATAAAAGTTGATGCATGTAAGTCAAAAGTCTTTTCACCAGAGTAACCTCCCGCCAAGTTCCACGCTACTGGCACGCCGTGATATTGGCAGGCCTTAAATATCAACTCATCGCGTTTAATCCATGCTTGATCATCAAAGTAACCAACACCGAAAGAATCCTCGATGTGACTATCAGCTCCTGCCTGATAAATCACAATGTCTGGCTTACCTTGTATCGCCACCACTGCTTGAGCAATGGATGCTTGTGGTTCGTTAAATGGTTTACGGCGTGTCATATGCGTAATCCAGTTTAAATCCAGCATGCTGATGATGTGATCAGTGCCATCACCATAATGCCCATCAAAATCCAGTATCAATGAGCTCTTGATCTTATTTGCCTGCTTGAGTGATTGAAGTGCTATTACTAAGCCGTTGAAGGTGCAAAACGAACCGTTATAATCATAGCCCGCATGATGAAAGCCACTGACAGGCGCAAAACATACACCTGTTGTTAAGGCTATTTCAGCAGCAGCTAGTATTGCTCCATTGGCATAACGCACTTGCTTCATCACTTCCTGACGTTTGTCACAGAAACCATTTTCCAGATAGCACTCAAATACTTCAGTTGCCCAAAGGCGTTCATGGGCCAAAATCACGTGATCTAGTCTAACGGGAGCGAACTCAACAAGCGCGTCATGCTGAGCATTAAAGCAGCGTTTAAACACTTCTACGGGCTTAGATAGGCTAATCCACTCATCTGAACCAAGGCTAAGTTTTTCACTATAGGCAATATACATTTTGATTGCCCAACCTATTCTTTACCAAAGAAGAATAGCCAATCATTAATGTCGAGAGATAAGCGGTTTTCTGGATTAGCCGTCAGCATTTGTTGCCAGCCGTTGTATTCATTAAGATGTTTAGTATGTGCCTGCAATTTCTCTAGGCATTCGTCCAAGTCCTTTTGCAAATCATTACGCACCAGTACTTGGGCACCACGCTCCCAATCACGAGACTTTGGGTTGCTGAAACCAGTGGAAATCTTCTCATCCACCTCAATACCTTCGGAGCGGATAGTGGCAAAGACTTCATTCTTTTTATTCTTCCACCACTCCAGACGTTCGGTATGCCAATCAATTTTTAATTGTGCAGTTTCTGCAAGTTTCGATGCAGTATATTCAAATTTCCATTCAGTACGTTGCATGTCTAATCCCCATTTACATTAAAGGCAACGATCTCTGATATGGTCGTTGTGTTGATGTATTATCACCATTGAGAGTCTCACCAAATGAGCCTGCAAAAATTATTTGAGTAAAATATGGATAAAGCCAATACAAGAAAGCCAGATACCAGTAACCAAGAAAGAATCATCCAATTGGTTCATTTATTAAAAACCCATCAGCCAATACCGTTTAAGGACTTAATGGATCGCCTAGAGGTTTCTAGGGCGACACTTAGGCGAGACTTTGACATTTTGCGAGATCGCTTAAATATGCCAGTTATCTATGATCGGTGGGCTGGTGGTTATTGCATCGATGAAAATCAAGCTCCAATAGGTGAAAAATTCGAGCTCCCTGGATTATGGCTCAACATTAAAGAGTGTTATGCACTTTTAACCTTATTCAATGTTTTGCATAGAATAGATCCTGGCATGCTTTTTATGTATATTTCACCGCTCAGATTGACTATAAAAAGGCTCCTTTGCCTGAAGTCTTTTTCTTTACGAGGTTTTGATCGCAAGATTGCAATTGAATTGAACGATTTTGAAAATGTAAATCAGAGAACTTTCAGCGAATTATCACAAGCACTGAACGCTGATAAAAGGGTTGAGCTTGAATTTATTGCCAACGCACCCTTAATTAACGGTGAGTATTCATTGCAACGCTATGTGTTAACAGCAAATGGCTGGAATTTAGATGCCATTTCACATTTCAACGATTCACCAGTTCGATTTCCTGCGGCTTCCGTTAAAACGGTAAAGATATTAAATATGAGTTCAAGATAATAGGCATTACTCCCACATATTTTTACTTGGACAGGCGGCTTTGGGGACTTCATTGCCTGTCGCAATTATTAAATATATGAATATTCAACGACTGCATTTCTAAGTGTAACATCTAATTTACTGGCAATTTCGCAATGGGTAAGTATCTTAATTGTACTAACTGAACAGGCTATTTTTTAAACTTCTCAGCAAAAAATACGACTGGGGGATATGCTTCATTAAGCTTTCTTTGAAGTTGATAAAATATCATCAACTTTCTCACCCTCAAAACTAGACATAACTTAGCTTTGTGAGCGGTCATTTTTAATTCATTTCTGAAAGAAGCAGTTTTCTTGAGAAATGATGATTTAAACAAAATTTCTTACACCCTCTCCATTCTTAAGTATTCAATCGATTGGCGGTTATATCGAATCTAAATATTAAGTATGCAAGCATGTAATGGTTCTTAAAAATGGTGCACATACCGCATAAATAACACATGCTATCTGCTATAATTCAAGGAAAGAGAAATTAGTGCAGGACTAAATAACTTATAGCTTGCATTCACGACCGTAACTAAACCGTAACTTATTTGTTTTATTTACAACTATATTCCACTATTTATGGCTGGTTTTGCAATATGCGAGCGTTGCAACCTATTGATTTATAAGTATAAATAAAATATCATTAATTCTGTTAATCCGTGTGTCCCTGGTTCGAGCCCAGGTCGAGGAGCCAAGATAAATAAGCCTTGCAGTGATGTGAGGCTTTTCTTTTTTAGCGGAATATAATCAGTTGCTAGCAGACAGTAAATCTTTCCATATACTAAGCTCATAATTTGACAAATCCGAACTGGAGATAAATGAAAGATCATTATGCAATGTTAGGGATAGCCCCTGATGCCACACTGGATAACATCAAATCAGCATACCGAAAAAAAGCCACACAATATCACCCTGATAAGAATCCAGAACCAGCTGCCATGGCGCGTTTTATTGAGATAAAAGAAGCGTATGAGGTACTATCAAACCAAGAGCAACGTAAAATCTATGATGAACTTCGTCATCGCAGTTTGATAGAAGATCCATTGCCAGTAGCCGCAGCTATTTTTGAAAGCTATATTCAAAGCATAACCCATGAATAAGTCCAATTACTTTACCGACTTTTTTAATAGCTATCTAAGTGAGTTAGATGATCTTGCAACCGACTCTGGTGGCAATACTGTATTAAAAATGCGTCTGGATGAAAAGCGTCAAGAAATAGACTCTATTGTTAAAATGCTTGAGTACAGCCCTGAAATGGTCGCTGTTATTTTTTACGGCGCATTTGAATTTAAGCTCCCCAAAGTAATGAGAAGCCTTATTTTGATTGAAGCTGATGAATTGGATTTGCCCAATTGGAACCATGTTACACAGGTGTTAGTGGTTGCAGAATGGGCAAAACCTCTAATATCCAAAGTGCTTGAGCAAAGTGAGGGGGATATTTTTCTTGTCAATGTTGCGGCACTTGAGTTTATGCGTTTATATGACGGGAGTGAGGATATTCAAGTGCCTGCTGTTATTTCCAACAATGAAGATAGGGACGAGGCTGAAAATGACCTTGATGAAGCTGGGCAAGGCTGGCTTCAAGAACAGGGGTTTGATTCACGTGAAGATTAATGAGTAAATTAACCACTTTGCAATAAACGATTACAGCAAAACGCAACACTCTTGGCTTATCAATATGAAATATTGGCTTCAGAAGTTAAGGTTATACGAAAAGGAAAGTTATGCTACATCCAGCACTTTTAAAATCATCACATCTAATTAATGTGGGGGATATTTCTGGCGCAGAAAAAGCTTTGGTAAGTATTGGCGATACTGAAGGCGACCACGCATTGGTCAGCGTGCTTGAAGATATGGCTCCTAAAGATTTGCTAGCTGTTATTCGCGAGTTCGATGCATCTAAGGAGTCTGTCATTAACTTGGTCATTACACCAGAGCAGTTTGCGCGCGCAGTTGTGTTAGAAGCACAATATAAAGATGAATCGCACGTCAGGTTGCAGGGTATGTTTAACGCTGTTGTTCATCGTGACCCCAACTCTGCATATGATTTTTTGGAGGCCATAACGGAGATCGAAGGTGGTATTGATGCACTCTCTGACTATTTCACCAACCATATTGAAGGTGTTATTCAATTCACTATCACGGGCAATTTCTCTAACGAAAATTATAGAGGAAGCCACTTTGAACCAGACTCTATTGAATGGTTTTTGGAGAAAATTGAGCAAATTCACGAAGTTTTTGGAAGCTCTGAAAGTGAAAGTAGCACAACATCAATAGCTGATGATCAATGGTCTGATGCAAATAGCCCAGACGGACCAATATTTAGAGCTGAGATTACAGATGGTGACTGGGTTAAGTCCAAAAAATCTAAGCCAATTTCCAGAGATGAAGCTGCCGATGGTGATTGGAAAGAAACAGCATGGATATTGCGGTATGAGCTTCATGAGGCATTTCAGGAAGTGATTGGCACGCTGTGTAACAGAAAAAAAAGCTCATTCGATTTATCGGCTAATGTGCTAGAAAACATACCCGTTATTGAAGAAGAGTCAGCGATTTAGACGCTACATATGATAATGACATCCACAAACCTTGCTATTGTCAATGAACGGTCATTTTTTGAAAGAACTCTGATCTTTGGCTTTAAGCACAAAGTCATCTCAGAGTCGCGGCTGGAGAGCCTCATCAAAGAAGGCGCTACTGGTATTGTACAGATTGCCAACTATTTCGGCACTGCGCATCTACGTATAGACCTAGAGAATGCAAAGGATAGAATCGTAAATTTAGTGAGCCTTTATCTTGAAAACTTCGCTGAGGGTGATTTGCAAGTCGCAGCCATATCTTTACGGGATAAATCATTACTAGCGCATTCAAAGAGTGGCTCTGATATGCTCAGGCGTTTGTTTATCTTGCCAGAAGATTGTTTTATTAGTGCTTCAATTTCTGGTTCAGAAAAAGACTTCTTGAATGACAAATCCTTGGCGTCAGCAATGACACTTGCTGAATACAGGAGCGAGTTAATAGGTCGCAATCTAAATAAACTTAGAGTTGATTTTGCCAAGTGGTTGGCTAAAATGCTCGGTCTTTCTGACATTAGCTCGCTAAATAATGAAATGGCTGAACCCGTCATTAATAGCGCAATATTGTCTATTCTTATGTTGCGTTCAAAGCAACACTTTCCTACCCTATCAGAGTTAGTGAAGCTGGTGAATACGGACAGAAAAAAAGCTGCTAAACTTGATTTAGCTAGTTTTAATGCATTGGTAAATGAAGCGCCGCGTGAGTATCAAAAAATTGCGCAAGAAGAGTTGTCGCGATTTCTTGAAACATACCCAACTATAATTCGTGATTCAGGGGTACCAATTAACACGTCTGGATGTAATGGCTTCTTTTTCCTGGCAAACAGTCACAATGAGGATGATCTTAAGAAGTATCAGCAGATAGCAGCTAATGAATGGTACAAACTTACCAAGGGTGAGGATGATGACAAGATATTTACCACTATTTTACTTTTTGTGGCGGTAGGATTAAAGCCTAAATCATCAATGTTGCTAAGAGATTCGGAAGAAGTCATCAGGGCGTTTCGATCAACAGGCTTTGATAATGAGAGTGCAGTAAAATTTATTGACGATTATGCACCATATGAATATATCGATGATTTGAAGAAACTGCTTGATGAGTTAGAAAGTGATTGTGAAATTTATTTCTCTAATGATAATCCAGAACTGCCAGACCAGCACTTGGAACGAGCGCTTAAACACATGCAATCTCTATGCAATGTAACGTGGAAAGGACGCAATCGTTAAGGTATCACGAGCACTTAATCACAATTTCAGTTTCCAAATTAGTTTCTACGTTCTGTATGATTAATTAATGGGCGTAAATTCGTTGCCTCGGCATCGCCCAATCACGATTTCGTCATTAACTTTCTTAAAACGCTTGATGACGGATAACAATCTATGATCATCAATAAATGTGTTAAATTTTTCTGAATTTAGATCTGACGATATGCTTTCTAGTTGCTGATTGCTATCCCAATCTTGGAATATTTCACTGAAGTATTTTAAGTCTACAATATGATTATTCATCATCACACAGATGGCAAAACAATCTTTCTCATTCTTTGTAGCTAGCTTAGTAGGGATTTCAAATTTATTTGCTGCAGCTGTAACTTGCGAATATTTATTTTGAAAGAAACGCCCCAGATGATCACTACAATAGTCTTTGCCCAATCCCAGTAAGCCATTAAGTTGCATCGTGCTATCTAAATGAATGCCTGTCATGAATGCCATTTATTGCTACCTTTAACTTATAAATAATTTACTTAAATAACTAATTTTCACAGCATCATATTGCACGACTATGCTTACATGAAGCTGACATTTACCTAGAAAGTTGTTTTTTATTGATTTGTATTTTATAGAGACGCTATGATTAAGAATCCTCTCAGAAATACGATGGATGTGACGTTATTTTAGAATTCGCTATAATGCTGCTTTTCTCAACACTTACTATCTAAAAGTAGCAATACAAAAACCTTAGGAAGAAAATGACTGCAACAACTAATATTGCACTAAAAGTACCATTCAATGAGAAAGACCAAGCTAAATCGCTAGGCGCACGCTGGAATGCAGAATCAAAACACTGGTATGTACCTCAAGGCATTGATGCAGCACCCTTTGAAAAATGGCTCACAAGCTCGCCTACTCCAGCACCAAGTCAATCTACAACTAAACCAACCAAAAAAACTGATAAAACCTCTACAAATCAGCCTTTTGATGATGACTTAGATGCTATTAATGCAAGATTACGTGATGCTTATGAATCACATGATGGTGATGAATTTTAAACACCCATGTCGCGACGTTCACATCACAACGTATATGTTATTGAGTTGTCCAAAGACGTACTGTTTGAGGCAAAATTCGTTAAATGTAATCCCAATTACATCAGCGGGAAACCTTGCGTTTATGTTGGAATGACTGGCTTAGACCCTGATGTACGTTTTGATAAGCATAAAGCTGGCATTCAATCCAACCGATATGCGAAGCAATATGGCTTACGTTTACTGCCAGACTTGTATGAGGGTTTTAATCCCATGACTTATGATGAAGCTGGTCGTATGGAAGTTGAAATAGGCATCGATTTACGTAGTGCTGGTTTTGGTGTTTGGCAGGCATAGCTTGAAAGTATCTAACATACTGTTTAATAAGCGATAGCACCAATATAACCATCACTTAAAGCTAAACTACAAACAGGTATGTTCTTGAGTTTCTCATCTCGTGCAGCACTCCACTCAACTAAAGCTTCACCTTTCATTTTCAGGCTAGATTCAAACTCCGTCCAAGCTATTGCAAATGCTTCTTTACGCTCTTCTGCAGGCTTATTAAGAATGCGTTCCGCAATATCTATGCCTAGATACTCATTAGCCAGCGTTAGTAACTCCTCGGTATCTGGAACACTATTTATAGCCATCACATCGACGCCAACAGAACCATGCATATTAATTGCGACCACAGACAACCCAACTTCATGACTAATAGAAAGCCCAATTTTGTAATGTGCATTTAACAGTTTAACCGCTTGGCCTGCTTGAGAAAGCAAGCTTATTTCACTGACAGCGCAATGAAGCAGCAAAGCCAATACTTCTTGAATGGCAACTCTAATAAGCTGTCTAGCTTCTGGGCGCTGCATAGCTTGAGGTGTTTGCAATGCAATCACAAGCAGGCCATTTTCTAGGCTGAGCTCGCCCGCATCGTTCGGCCAATCAAATACCCTTAGCCGCTGCAGAGCCATCTAGGTTCTATCTGGAATCGCTGGACAGCCCCACCAACGCGAATTAGCTGGAATACTTTCACCTTTCATCACTAATGTGAGTGGCCCTAATTTGACGTTATCTGCCACATGAGCACTGTAAAGTACTGTGCTGCGCGCGCCGATACTCACTCGCTTACCGATATTAACATGGTCAATTTTCATAATACGATCTTCAAAAAGATGAGTTTGCGGACATACCAGCGCGTTGAGTTCGCTGTATTCGCCAATCGTCACGCAGTCAAACTCAGTCAAATCTGTCGTATCCAAGTACACGCCTCGACCAATATTGCATCCCAATACATTAAACGCCATCGGTAACCATGGAGAACCGCGTAAATAGCGCATAAAGTTTGGCACTACAAGGCCTTCATAAAGGTTAGTAATACCTTCTGATGTCCATACGAATGGCGTCCACATGGGTTGAGATCGCTTGTTGTAGCGAAAAATAAGCAACCACTTGAGCAACGCAATAAAAACAAAGCCGCCTAAACCGTATAGAAGGCCAGCAGCTATCAAGTGTAAAGACACTATCCACCACTGACCAGCAGAGGCGTAAGGCATGGCGTTGAGCACTACTGTGTAGCCAACGGCAATCACTACAGCATGTGGCGTAATAATACGGTAGGCTTCCACCAAAGCACGTCCTATTCTGCGCAATAATGAAGGTCGGAATGTTAGCGACTCTGGGAACAACCCAACAGTCTCTTCACGAGCTGATAGGTTAATAGCGGGTGAACCTAGCCATGTGTCACCTTTGTTCATCGCTTCATTGCTAGGCGCGCGTGAATGAACTCCTATCAAGACATTTTCAGGAATAACAGTACCATCAGGGATGTAAGCACCATTACCAACAAAGCTGCGTTTGGATATAACGGTCGGTCGGGTTTGCATCCAACCACCTTGTATAGATTCATCGCCTAGCATCACACCGTCGGCGATAAATGATTCATCACCCAAAGTCAGCAAGTCTGGCACTACTCCTTGTGCAGTGGAAATTTCAGCATCGCGTCCAACTTTAGCACCCAATAATCGGTACCAAAATGGTGCATATACAGTTGCGTAAACACCGTGCAAAATATTTAGGCTGGACTCTTGAATTTGATTCACTAACCAACGGCGGCAATACACATTGCTATGCACAGGCCAGCGACCAGCCTTTACGCGCATCAAGACTATCCAGCGCAATGCTGCTGAAATCAAAGCCGTACATATAATGAGCACCGCAATAGCAGGAAATGCCAAGAAAAAATATTTAACCAATTGAAATGAGGTGCTGCCATGTTCAAGCCATGGATAGCTCTCATCCATACGATCGACCAACATCATGCTTGGAAAAATTGGTATAAAGAACAACACTGCTGTGAATAAAACGCCTAATATAAAAAATAGTGCTTCTGAAAATAAGCGTACTTTAGAAACTGCAGGTCGCGGCTCATGCGAGCTCTCATCAAAAGCACCGATGTCTTTTGCGGGTGATCCACCCCAAATGCGCCCTGCTGGCACATGCATACCATCACTCAGTGCAGAAAGCCCTTCAAGACGGCCGTATTCACCTACACTAGTGTTACCTTCCAATATCGCATAAGAATCCACACAGGCTTCTTGTGCGATGCTAATGCTGCCTAATACCAATTCACCGTGTTCAACCCTAGCATTCTCTAAATTAACGGCGTTACCAATACTGGCGCCATCAGCAACTTCTAATAAATCGTGAACACGTAAGGTAAGTGAACCTACATTCACCTCTTTGCCAATTTTTGCGCCTAGTGCACGTAGCCACCAGACATAAAGAGGCGAGCTTCCTAACATATACAGCGGCGCACCTTCAATTAAGCGGTCAGAAAGCCACCAACGAAAGTAAGTCAGCCCCCATAAAGGGTAGCGCCCTTCCTTGAGTTTACCAGCGACTAACCATTTACCAACGATTGCAACAACAAAGCTAAGCACTGTGACTAGCAGGAAAACACCGATAGAAGCTGCAACTGCTTTTAAAATTGAGTCATCTGGATCGCCAGTAAAGAAGTGGTACGTAAAAAATGAAGCTAACCACTGCGACATGCGCAACAGTACCAACATTGGCACCATCACAGCTTGCGCCGCACCACATAACCAACGTTTGGCAGCCGAGGGTGGCACCCAAGTTGATTCTATTGTTGGTAAATTGGCTGGTGTTTCATTTAAAATCTCGGCAATACGTCCAATTTGGCGATACTGATAAATATCACGCACTGTAAAACTAGAGAATCTTTCACTACACCGTATCACAGAAGCTAATCTTGCCGCCAAGAGTGAATGTCCGCCTATGTCGGTAAAAAAATCAGCTTCGCGGCGTATAGGTTGACCTGGAAACAACTTATTAAGTGCGCCAAATAACACCTCTTCCGCTTCATTGCTTGGGCTGTCTGAATCACTATTTACATTAGTTGATACATTTAATGGCATAGCCCGCAATGCTTTACGATCAATCTTTCCAGAAGTGAGGCGCGGCATTTCTGAAAGCGTCACAAAATAAGCTGGCACCATGTAAGGCGGTAAAGTTTCAGTTAACGCTGCACGTAATTTAGATGTTGCAATATCGTCGCCATTTTCGCTTACGAGATAAGCAATTAAACGCTCTAAACCATCATCTTGTCGTAAAATGACCGCTGCTGTTCCTATGTGACTTTGAGCACAAAGCGCAGCTTCAATCTCACCTAATTCAACACGAAAACCTCTAATCTTGACTTGATCATCAGTTCTTCCTAAACATTGCACTCGTCCAGCCTCGTCAATTCTTGCAAGGTCGCCCGTACGATAAAGCCTTTGGTCATGTAACCCTGTTGCAAATGGATTGTTTAAAAACTTTTCAGCTGTGAGATCTGGTCGTCTAAGATAACCAATCGCTACACCAGGACCACTGATACACAGTTCGCCTGTTTCGCCCCTATCAAGCAAACGCAAGCTAGCCGCAGGGTCAGGATCAACTACAAGCAATATGTAGTTAGGCAGTGGCAAGCCGATAGTAACAGGTTCATTAGCCTGTAATTGAGCAAGTGAGGCCGATACCGTAGCCTCCGTTGGCCCGTAAGTGTTAAACATCTTACGTTCAGGCGTAGCCCATTTATTGGCCAAGGATTCGGGACATGCCTCACCACCAAGATTAATAATGCGCAGGCTTGGCAACTCGCGATTGAACAGTGCAAGCAACGTCGGCACCGCATGCAACACGGTTACCTTTTGCTCAAATAAAGCTTGTGGCAACGCTTCTGGATCTGTCGCTAATTCTTTTGGCGCAATCCATAACGTGGCACCCACTAAGTAGCTAATCCAGATTTCTTCAAAAGACATATCGAAGGCTACCGAGAAACCTTGATAAACAAGGTCTGATGCTACAACGCCTAACTGACTGTTTTCGCTACGCAAGAAATGGCAAATTGAGCCTTGATTCACCAGAATGCCTTTAGGCTTGCCAGTAGAACCTGAAGTGTAAATCACATAGGCTGGATGTTCTGGTAAGGCGCCAACACGTCTTTTTAATGTATTCTTAGTTGGGGAAAGCAGGCTTTCTGTAGTCCAAATCGTGGCTGAAAAAGCACTTAGCTGATTGATAAATGTATCGCAACTGATTAAGCCAAAAGCATTGGCATCACTTAAGCAAACAGCAACACGCTCTGCTGGCGTATCCGCATCAAAAGGTAACCAAGCAGCGCCTGTTTTAGCAATAGCCAACTGCATCACAAGCAGCTCTATACCTCGTGTCAACCAAAGGCCAATAATCTGCCCAGGACTTACGCCATTATCAATTAAATGTGAAGCGGCGAGATCTGCCTGATTATTCATTTCAGAATAACTAAGTTTGCATTCGCCAAAAATTAAAGCTGTTTGATTAGGCAAACGTGCTGCAGTCGCTTCAAAAATATCAGCAAGAACTTCAGGGATAATGAGCTCAGATTGGCTCTGACCAAATAAGATACTGGGCATAAGGTGTTGACCACTAATAGGATTCATAAGATGGTAGAGCTCATAGAAACATGCTTAATTGTATTAAGCTTGTGAGATTTGTTGTGCGATGTATGCTAATGCTTCATCAACTTGATCGATTAGAATTAGGCATAAATCGCCTTTTTCTAGACGTGACAATGCTGCGTCAATAGCGACAAACTCTCCGCGTATCTCATCCACTCTTTTAGTGCGGCTGGCGTTTGCCAAACCACTTCTCAGTAGTGCAAGTACCTCACCATCCGCGCGACCGCGTTGGCATTGGTCTTCATACAGAATCACTTCGTCAAACGCACCACCTAAAATTTCTGATTGACGGCTGATATCAACATCTCGGCGGTCGCCAGCACCACTAATCACCACCATACGTTTATTTGCCGGGATATTTTCAATGGCACTCACCAGCGCAACAATAGCATCAGGATTATGTCCGTAATCAGCAATCACACTGGCGCCACGGTATTCAAAAAAGTTAAAGCGGCCAGGTGCGGTTTGTGCATCGTTAACAAAAGTGGATACCCCTTGAAGAATAATGTCCCACTCAATGTTTAACGCCCATGCAGACGCGATTGCAGCCATGGCATTCTCAACTTGAAAGCCTATCGTACCGTTTCGAGTCAATGGAATTTTTGCCAAATCAATACAATGCTCGTTGTGCTGTTGTGCGGCTACAATCTGCCCACCTTCCACATACACCACACGATGCCCATGAGCACGATGAGTCGCGATAACAGGTAACTGACCATTTTGCGCAAAGAAAGTCACTGCGCCAGAGCATGCTGCAGCCATATTAACGGTCATTGGATCAGCTGCATTCAATACAGCCATGCCATCAGGAGCAACGTTTTGCACCACGACTTTTTTAACCACGGCTAGATCTTCTACGGTGGTGATATAGCTTAATCCTAAGTGGTCGCCCATACCAATATTGGTCACTACCGCGACATTGCAACGATCAAATGCCAAACCTTCACGCAACACGCCGCCTCTAGCCGTTTCTAATACTGCGGCATCTACATCGGGGTGCATTAATACATTGCGAGCGCTTTTAGGACCACTGCAATCGCCAGTATCAATACGACGACCTTCTATATAAACACCATCTGAGTTAGTCATACCAACTCTCAATCCTTGACAAGTCAGGATATGTGAAATTAAACGTACTGTTGTCGTTTTACCATTGGTACCTGCAACTGTCACAAGTGGAATTCTGCCATCTTCATCAGCGGCAAACATGGTAGATAAAATGGCACCGCCAACTTTACGACTTTTTCCATAAGAAGGCTGTAAATGCATACGCAAGCCTGGTGCGGCATTCACTTCTACAATACCGCCACCTTGCGCTTCAAGCGGATGTAACACGCTATCGCACATCACATCTACACCGCAAATATCTAGCCCTATCATTTGTGCTGCGGCTACTGCAGTCGCAGCTAGCTCAGGGTGTACATCGTCAGTGACATCAGTCGCTGAACCACCAGTGCTCAAATTGGCATTACTACGCATGACCACGCGCTGTCCTTTGCTGGGGACTGACTCTGCATTTAAATTCTGCTCAGCTAAGCTGCCTAACGCTATTTCGTCTATACGAATTTTAGTAAGTGGAGTCGCATGGCCTGAGCCACGACGTGGATCACTATTGACCTGCTCGACCAATGCACGCACTGAGCTTATGCCATCACCAAGCACAATGGGCGGCTCACGTCTTGCTGCTGCCACCATTTGATTACCAACAACCAATAATCGGAAATCGCTGCCTGTAATAAAACGCTCAACCAATACTTCTGAACTGATTTTAGAAGCCGCAACAAAAGCGTCATTAAGCTGCTCACGCGTGACAATGTTCACTGTCACGCCCTTGCCCTGATTTCCATCTTTCGGCTTCACAACAACAGCTCCCGCAATTTCAAGCATGGCAGCCCATGCTTCATCTATCGTGGAAACCTCTCGTCCGAATGGCACTGCAACACCAGCTGCATCAAGTAATTTTTTTGTTAAATGTTTATCTTGTGCTATCGCTTCAGCAATCGCACTACTGCGATCTGTTTCAGCGGCTTGAATGCGACGTTGACGATTACCCCAGCCAAACTGCACCAAGCTACCTTCAGATAGTCGGCGATAAGGGATTCCTCTAGCGATTGCAGCTTGCACGATAGAACCAGTACTAGGACCTAGTCGAACATCCTCATCAAGCTCTTTCAACTCTGTAAGTGCTGCACCCAAGTCAAACGGAGTATCTGTCACTGCGGCTTGGCAGAGATTTTCCGCTAACTCAAGCGCCCTGCGCCCAACTTCTTCTTCACCATATTCAAACACGACTTGAAATACACCAGGTTCTGGTGTTGCAGTTGTACGACTAAAAGTAACTAGGCTTCCAGATTGTGCTTGCAACCCTAAAGCCGTTAGCTCTAACACATGCGCCATCGTCACTGCTTCAGTATGACCACTAAGCTGTAACACGCCAATCTCAGGGAACCGTTCACGAAGCCGCATTTCAAAGCCACTGATATTGGCAATGCAACATTCCAGCTCTTCACAGGATACAACCGCCTCAATAGAAGTATGTCGGCTCCATAAATTAGGGCCGCGAAGTGCTCGAACGCGATTGACTTGCATTAAACAGTTTTCCTTATTGTTTTAATTCTATGTGGTTAGTTATTGAGTAAAGCTAATTTAAGCAATATTGACAGATTTAGGTATAAATGTTTTGATCCCTGTGATAATAAGATCAAGCGAGATGCCTAGTGCCCAGGCAACACCTACGGCAGCTAAAAAGCTTGCTACCTCTATCGATTTAGGTTGATTATTCAGCGCAGGAATATTTGCCAAACTCACCAAAGGCGTTTTAGCTTTGCCATTAGCAAGCACAATATATCCATTATGTAATACCACTGCTCGTCCAGCATTGGCTAAATGCTCATTCACAAGCTCTAATTCCGCATCTTGGGCAAAAAATATCACTTCGCCATCACATAACTCCGCCATCATTGCTACTAATGGATCTTCAGCATTCAACACAGCCGCACCGTTATCTAGAACGACATCTACTTGTGTACGCATGACGTTGTAAACTTGCTCGATTGTGTCGATGTAGTATTCACCGAAATGTTTATCTGGTTCAATATTAGTGATGACGCCCACTTGGCAACGGTCATAGCCCAAGCCTTCACCCAAAATGGTAGAGGCACTACTCTCAATCACCGCCGCTTGTACTTTGCGATTTATTAATAACTTTTGCGTTGCAGCCCAATTAGCACAATCTTTTTTATCTAATTGTCGCTCGTCTACGTACAAACCATCCGCGCAAGCCAAGCCGGTATGTAAACCACTGAGCTGAATTAGACTGGCCACAATTTGAGCAACCTGAGCCTTTCCATGCGTACCTGCAATACCTACAATTGGAATTCGGCCAGAGTCTTCACTGCTAAACAAGCTTTCAACAATCGCCTTACCTACAGGCCGCGCCTCACCTTGCGCAGGTTTAAGATGCATTAACAACCCGGGGCCTGCATTCACTTCAACAATCGCTGCGCCTTGCTCGGCTAGTGGACGAGAAATATCTTCTGCCACCATATCAATACCAGCAATATCAAGGCCAACAATACGTGCGGCTAAGGCTGCTACTGCAGCCACTTCTGGGTGGACTAAATCTGTCACGTCAATTGCTACATTGCCATTACGCTGCACAATGATAGAAGTAGCTTTTGGCAAAACTGAATCAGGCGTATACCCTTGTCGCTTGATTTCAAAGATAGCAGATGGAGTTTCATCAATCAATAAAGGCTCCAACGGAAACTCTTCGGCCTCACCCCTTCTAGGGTCTGTATTGACTTGTAGATCAATTAATTGGCGAATTGTAGATACACCATCGCCAATCACTGAAACGGATTCACCTCGGGCTGCAGCAGCTAGTTTGCCACCTACAATTAATAAACGATGCTCATCACCACGAATAAATCGCTCGACAATCACTTCGCTACCCTCTTCGTCAGCAAGTTTGAATGCAGCTTCAACGTCAACACGCGTCATGAGTTCGGTAGAAACGCCGCGACCATGGTTACCATCACTCGGCTTTACTACAACTGGCAAGCCAATATCTTCAGCGGCTTCCCAAGCATCTTCAGGGCTTTCTACAATGCGGCCTTCTGGTACGGGCACGCCACAATTTTGTAGCAATTGCTTAGTTAAATCTTTATCACGTGAAATGCCCTCAGCAATCGCGCTGGTCATATCGGTTTCAGCGGTCCAAACACGGTGTTGAGCTGAACCATAGCCAAGCTGCACCAAATTACCTTCGGTCAAACGGATAGAGGGAATACGTAATTCTGTAGCTGCATCTACAATACAAGCGGTGCTGGGACCTAAGCAATAGTCATCCACTAGTTCGCGCAGGGTTGCAACGGTGGCAGCCAAATCAAATGGCTTATTCTCTATCGCCGCCATAATCAAGTCGCGCCCTGCGCTTAATGCCGCTCGACTGACTTTTTCATTACGTGAGCGCACAACAACCTTGTAGACACCTCGCACTGATGTGCTACGCGCTTTACCAAAGCCACCCTGCATACCAGCTAGGGTTTGCAACTCAAGAGTAACGTGTTCTAGTATGTGGCCAGCCCAAGTGCCTTCTTTTACGCGCAATAAGAATCCACCGCGCTCACCTATGCCGCAACGATGTTCAATGAGTGAAGGAAGCCATGCACTTAGACGTTCATAAAAACCTGGAATGGTATTGGAGGGTGAATCTTCTAAAGCACCAATGTCTAACCATACCTCTAGCACTGGTCGATATGTCCATATATTTGGGCCATGCAGAGGTAATATTTTGAGAAATTGCATCAATCTATCCAGATTAATATTATTAAAATTAAGTCACTTGATTTTATAGTATTTTGCTGACATAAAGCTGACAGACTGCTAACAGTTACAGATTTATATTTATTTGTAAGCCCTCGTGATTGTAGTAAACTCAGCAGCCGTGAACAAGCAAATACAACATTTAAACTCTGCCCTAAAACCATTGCCTGATAATTGGCAAACAACCGTGTCCGCACGATTAATCAGTGCAGAAACGATGCAGGGCTGGTTGGAAATCAATCTGGATAACAAGCTTTATTTTAAAAGAAGCTTGTTGGTAATAACAAATCAACGCTTACTTTATATTGAGTCACAAACACTAGAAAGCATAGATCGCTCGGCTGATTTTCAATATAACGCAGATTTAAGACTTGTGTATCGCGACCACGCTGGCGTAGCAAAAATCGAGCTATTTGAGCAAGGGAAGCGAATAGCTTATTGGTTTTTAACCTTAGAAAACAATACCGCAGCTTTACGTTTTGTTAAGCAATTTGTGCTGCAAATCAACAGCCTTATGACTGGGCAAGCTATCAGCATAGAGCAAACTGAACCATGTCCAAAGTGTCAGTTTCCTATGACAGCCGATCAAGACGAATGTCCGCAATGTAGTCGCACTTTAGACGCGCCACCTTCGACTTGGACTCTATTCAGATTGTGGCGCTTTGCAAAGCCTTACCAATGGCAACTACTTGCGGGATTTATGCTGATGTTAGCATCAACAGCCGCAACCTTGGTGCCACCTTACTTAACCATCCCATTGATGGATAAGGTATTAATCCCTTATCAAAATGGTGTGCCTATTGATAAAAACATGGTTTCTTTGCTACTTGCTGGCTTATTGGGGTCAGCGCTACTGGCTTGGAGCTTAGGCTGGGCACGCACTTATATTCTAGCTTTAGTCAGCGAGCGTATTGGCGCCGACCTTAGAACAATCACCTATGAACATTTGCTTCGACTTTCCCTAGAGTACTTTGGCGGTAAACGTACAGGTGATTTAATGGCAAGAATTGGCTCAGAATCTGACCGAATCTGTGTATTTCTATCCTTACATTTACTCGACTTTGCTACCGATGTGCTGATGATTATCATGACGGCAGCGATTTTAATTTCAATCAATGCCAAGTTAGCGCTTATCACTCTGCTGCCCTTGCCACTCATTGCTTGGATGATTCACCTAGTTCGCGATCGCCTGCGCACAGGCTTTGAAAAGATTGACCGTGTATGGTCACAAGTAAGTAATGTATTAGCAGATACCATACCAGGCATTCGTGTGGTGAAGGCTTTTGCACAAGAAAATCGCGAGGCTATGCGCTTCCGTGAAGCCAACCAACAGAACCTGATAGTGAACGACCGCATTAATAAAATCTGGTCTCTATTCTCACCCAGCGTGACTTTACTGACTGAGATTGGTTTGTTATTAGTCTGGGCATTTGGCATTTGGCAAGTATCCCGCAACGAGATCAGCGTGGGCGTATTAACCGCCTTTCTCGCTTACATCAGCCGCTTTTATACTCGCTTAGATTCCATGAGCCGCATTGTTTCAGTCACACAAAAAGCGGCCTCTGGCGCCAAACGCATTTTTGACATTCTTGATCATGTTTCTAGCGTGCCAGAAGCGACCAACCCTGTGCACTTAGAAAAAGTGACGGGTAAAATTGAAATTACTAATGCAGGCTTTAGATACGGCAATCGCGCTGTGATTAAAAACATTAACCTGACGATAAAACCAGGTGAAATGATAGGTTTGGTCGGTCACAGCGGCTCAGGTAAAAGTACGCTGGTCAATTTGATGTGCCGTTTTTATGACGTTTCTAGCGGTTCTATCAGCCTAGATGGCGTCAATATTCGCTCGCTGCCTATTTCAGAATACAGACGTAATATTGGGCTGGTATTACAAGATCCATTCTTATTCTTTGGCAGCATTGCGGACAATATTGCTTATGGAAAACCTAATGCAAGTCACGCCGAAATCGTTGCTGCTGCGCGTGCGGCGCATGCACATGAATTTATTTTACGGCTGCCGCATGGTTATGACTCCTTAGTTGGGGAACGTGGCCATGGCTTATCTGGTGGCGAACGCCAACGCATTTCGATTGCGCGCGCACTACTCATAGATCCACATATTTTGATATTGGACGAAGCAACCGCTTCAGTTGACACTGAGACCGAAAAAGAAATTCAAAAAGCGCTAGATAACTTGGTGCAGGGTCGTACGACTATCGCCATTGCGCACCGACTTTCTACCCTGCACAAGGCAAATCGCCTAGTCGTGTTGGACCAAGGCGAGGTCGTTGAAATTGGCAGTCATGATGAGCTAATGGCAAAAGAAGGCGCTTATTACCGACTCTACCAAGCACAGGCTAGAAATGTGGATACTGATTTAGATGACTTAATTGCTGATGATGAGATTGCCAGCAAAGAAATGAACGCATAATCATGAAACAAACTTTCGAAGATTTCAAACTAATACGCAATTCCGCAGGACAATTGCAACTTACTACGCTTAGCAATGAGGTTCACAATGGCGTATATCCTGTTCGCGCTTTTCCAATCTCAGCGGCAAATGAAGGCCTCTCATTAATGAGTCGTGAAGGTCATGAGTTGGCATGGATTAGTAAGTTATCAGACTTGTCAGAAGACATACATGCACTTATCGCAGAAGAGTTAACGCAAAGAGAATTCATGCCCGAAATTCATCGCATTATGCACGTTTCAAGCTTTGCCACACCTAGCACTTGGCAACTGATGACAAGTCGCGGTGAGACAACACTCACATTGAAATCTGAAGATCATATCCGTAGATTGACACAAACGAGTCTGTTGATTTCAGATAGTCACGGTATTGATTTTTTGATTCCAGAAATTGAGCAGTTAGACAAACATAGTAGAAAACTACTAGATCGATTTTTATAAGAAGCTCTACATGACTTCCTCCTCTACCTCGCAATATAACAACCCTTTGCACGGCATTACGCTAGAGCAAATAGTGACTGAATTAGCCAGTTATCATGGCTGGAATGGCTTGGCAAAGCACATACCTGTTAATTGCTTCAGTAGCGACCCTAGCATTAAATCTAGCCTAAAATTCTTGCGTAGAACGCCTTGGGCACGTGATAAGGTTGAAGCGCTTTATCTGCAAATGTTAACCAAGGTAAATGCTAAGTAAGTTAAGTTTTAGTGGTCTTGGATACCGTATACCAGGCTCATAAAGCCTACTTTTATTGGAGTCAACATGAACGAGCGTGTCCAGCAGTTACTCAACCAAATGAATGTGCTAGAAGATGAGCTACGAACCACACTTAGCGAGCAACAATCAACTATGTTTTTTCAAATCAAAGGTAAGCGAGTTGAGTTTGAACAATCCATTAAAGAAACACACCGTAAACTCAAAAGAAACTTCTTCCGCTGGTTGGTTACAGACCGCCCACAAAACCTAATCACTGGCCCTATCATTTATTCGATGATTGTTCCATTACTGGTTACGGATATTTTTGTTAGCTTTTACCAAGCCACTTGCTTTCCAATTTACGGCATTAAAAAAGTAAAACGTGGCGACTACATTATTTTTGATCGTCAACATTTAAACTATTTAAACTTTATCGAAAAATTTCATTGCACCTACTGTGCTTATGGTACTGGTATGGTGGCGTATATTAGTGAAATTATTGCAAGAACCGAGCAATACTTTTGTCCAATTAAACACGCAAGAAAAGTATTAAGTACTCACGCTCGTTATTCTCGTTTTTTAGATTTTGGTGAAGCTGAAAACTATGAGGCTAAACTTGAAGAATACAGGCGCGCATTATCACCAGGTTTAATCGATAAAAAATAACCAATTGATTGCCCAGTTTTCGCTGTTCCAGCTTCGCGTGATATCCTGTCAGCCTCTTAGCAATAAGGCTTTAAAATGACTACCAACTCAACTTCAACAGAAACCTTCATTCCTAGCAAGGACGCCTCTTTAGAATCATCTATCCGCACACTGCAAGGCAAGCTAGAAGCGCTGAACATTCATGTGGAAGAAAAATCATGGTTGAATGAAATTGAAGGCATCTGGTCTGTACACGTGATTGACCGCGACTGCACTCGCCTATTTACTAATGGCAAGGGTGCATCTCAATTAGCCGCTCGCGCCAGTGCGTTGGGCGAGTATTTTGAACGCTTAAGCACTAACTATTTTTGGACGCATTTTTACTTAGGTGAAACTATCGCCAATAAAGAGTTTGTACATTACCCAAATGAACAATGGTTTCCTCTCAAGGGGGATAAATGGCCTGCTGGCTTGCTCACACCAGAGCTACAAAAATTTTACAACCCAGAAGGTACAGCGGTTGCCAGTCAATTAATTGATTTGAATTCAGGCAATCAAGAGCGTGGTATTTGTGCAATTCCTTACAAGCGTTTGCGTGACGACAAAACCGTATACTTTCCAGTTAACCTCATTGGCAATCTGTATGTAAGTAACGGTATGAGCGCAGGCAACACCCTGATGGAAGCGCGCACGCAAGCACTGGCAGAGATTTTTGAACGCGATATTAAATACAAAATCATTCGCGAGTGCATTTGCTTACCAGATGTACCTGAAGCGGTGATTAATCGTTTTCCACGCATCGCAGCCGGCATTAAAGGCCTGCGTGATGCGGGCTACGGCATTCTCGTAAAAGATGCTTCGTTAGGTGGACAATTTCCAGTAATGAACGTCACCTTACTGCACCCTGAAGACCAAGGCTGTTTCGCTAGTTTTGGCGCTCACCCACGCTTTGAAATAGCGCTAGAGCGCGCATTGACCGAACTATTACAAGGTCGCGCGCTTGGTAGTTTAAAAGGCTTTGTCGCACCAGGTTTTGATATGGAAGAAATTGCTGACTCGCAAAACCTAGAAATACATTTTGTGGATTCTAGTGGTGTAATTAGCTGGGATTTTCTTCGCAGTACGCCAGATTATGAGTTTGTTGATTGGAACTTCGGCACCACGACTGAAGAAGACTACAACTGGTGCATTAACACTATCCACAACAGTGGTCATGATATGTACATTGCCGACTTTATGCACTTAGGCGTCTATGCTTGCCGCATTTTCGTGCCAGGCATGAGTGAAATCTACCCTGTTGAAGAATTAGAGTGGGAAAACAATACGGTTGGTAATTTAGTGCGCCCTTTTACATTAAAACTTCAAGATTTAACGCAAGATGAGTCTGCTGAATTACTTGAAAATTTGCTTGATTTAGATTTAGCAGATGAGTTACCTGTAACCACGCTTATTGGTCTATGTGCCGATGCTGGCACCACTTGGGTAGATTTACGCGCTAGTGAGCTTAAAACTCTTGCAGCATTAGCCGCAGGTGATACAGACAACATTTTGGATGGTTGTGCTTGGATTGCGCAATTTAATGAGCTTCCGCCAGCGCGCGCTAAAGTATATCGCTGCATCGCTAATTTAGTACAAATAGTAGAAGAGCTAGAAAATGGCGACACAGCGTTATTTGAAGACAATTTAGCGCTAATGTATGGCAAAGAGACCTTAGAACTAGCGCAGCGCTTAGTAAGTCAAGAAGAGCAATATTTTGGCTTAGAAAACCTAGGCGCAAATATGGAAGCTAGCAAAATGCATCAACAATTACTAGCTGCTTACGATAAAGTTTGGAGTAACTAAAACAGAAACCTTATGAAAGTTACCATGAAAATAATACTTTGCATTGCCGCATGTTTATTAAGCTTAAATGCAAGTGCTAAGTGTAACCAAGCTGAAGCCGACAAAGGCATTCAACCTGAGATGAATACCTGCGCTTACGAGGCATATCAAGCTGCTGATAAACAGCTCAATATATTATATAAAAAACGCATAGTACAACTTGAAACGCATGAAAAAGAAGTACCAGGCGAATTTAAACCTATTATTCAAAAACTAAAATTAGCACAAACGGCTTGGATAAAATTTAAAGATGCTGACTGTGAATATGAAGCTTTTCAATATGAAGGCGGCTCTATACAGCCGTTAATAAAATCTTCTTGCCTTGAAGATAAAACGAAAAAACGTATAGAAGACATTAAGCAAATGTTAATTGAGCATTAAATACACCAAGATCATTTACAAATGCTTAATCGCCTCTTTCTCTGGCTTTATTGCGCAAAACTTACCTCTAAAATATTTAGTTAAATTTATTTAATAAATTTTGCATCTAACTTTCATTGCGTTGCGTAATGCTTCATATGATAGTTAATTTGATTAAAAATACTATGGTTGAACTTATGTACGTTACACCTAAGCATCTGAACGACCTTTCACCGCCATCGGATATGCTCACACTCATTCACAGGATAGCGAAAAGAGATGAGTCATCACTTGGGGCTTTTTATGACATGACATTATCAAAAGTCTATGGGCTAGCGCTTAAAATCACTCGCCGCCATGACTTAGCAGATGATGTGGTGGGTGATACTTATTGGCAGGTTTGGCAACAGGCCGTGAGATTTGATGTTAGCAGAGGCGTGCCTATGGCGTGGCTCATGCTCATTTGTAGATCTCGTGCTTTAGATGCATTACGTAAATTAGACGAGGCAGATTCTCATCCAGACCCTAGCGATTTAATTGTAGAGTCTGGCGCTTCATGTCCTACCCTTGAGAAAATGCTGACTTTTGAAAGAGACTCCGCATTACGTGTCGCTATGGCGAAACTTTCCGCCATTCAGAGACAATTAATTGCGCTAGCTTTTTTCAAAGGCTATACACATCAAGAAATTTCCGAACAGACTAACTTGCCGTTGGGATCTGTTAAATCTCATATTAAACGTGCACAAGCATCACTAAAAGATGCCCTATTGCATCAGGAGGCCTAATCATGGCTAATGATAAAGACTTAAACGTTTTAGATGTAATGCTTGCTAGTACAATTGCGTCAGATCTTTTACCAACGATTCCAGCCCCTGAAGTTGCAAGTAGAATTAAAACCAATCTGCTTAACCGAGTTCAGAGCTCTGAAAGTAGTCATCGTTTTATATTTGCGGACCAAGGTGATTGGCGATCGATTGGAGAAGGCATTCAGGTCAAGATATTAAGGCAAGAGTCTGATAGTCGTTCCGCTTTAGTGAGAATGGCTGCAAACAGTATTTTACCGGCGCACGAACATGATTTTGATGAAGAAGCCATCGTACTAGAAGGCGATGTTTGGCTTGAAGATATATTGTGCGGAATTGGTGACTATCATCTTGCCCACGCAGGTAGTGCCCATCGTGAGATTCGCACAGACCATGGCTGCTTACTCTTTATCAGAAACTGCTAAGCTTTTAAGCTATCCGTCTTACCTCTTGAGTCAACACATTGAATAAATACAGCGTAGTTTTTATGATGATATTTGGATTTTTAGCAACGCCTAGTGTTGCGGAAGAAACGTATTCAGCACCATTTTGGCTACCTAGCGGACATTTACAAACTATTTATCCTGCTGTGTTTGCACCTAAAGAAAAAGTTCAGTATCGGCGTGAGCGTTGGGAGCTAGATGACGGCGACTTTATGGATGTTGACTGGATAGATAACTTTAAAAGCGATCGTAAAGATTTAAAAAATGACCATATGCCTACCGTCGTATTGTTTCATGGCTTAGAAGGTAGCTCTAAAAGTCACTATGCTTTAGCCTTAATGGCTAACTTAAAAGCTAAAGGCTGGCATGGTGTTGTGGTTCATTTTCGCGGCTGCTCTGGCGAAAACAATCGCTTACCACGCGCCTATTTTGCTGGAGATAGCGCAGATATAGAAATGGCATTATCTCGCGTTAAAAAAACGGTAGGTAATGCACCCGTCTATGCCGTTGGCGTTTCATTAGGTGGCAATGCTTTATTAAAGTGGCTTGGTGAATCGGGTGAACATGCTGCAGAAATCATTGAATCAGCAGCCGCCATTTCAGCCCCGGCTGATCTGGCAGCCTCTGGAGAAGCCTTAGATACGGGGCTTAATCGCATACTTTATACCCCTATGTTTGTGAATAGCATGCGCCCAAAAGCCCTTGAAAAAGCGCACCAGTTTCCAGGTTTGCTCGACGAAGAAAAGATTAAGTCTGCAAGGACTATTCGAGAGTTTGATACTTACGTCACCGCCAAGCTACATGGCTTCAAAGATGCTGACGATTACTGGGCAAAAAATGCCGCAAAACCATGGTTACCTTACATTAAAATCCCAACATTGATGCTTAACTCAAAAAATGATCCTTTTATTCCTGCAGAGTCTTTACCCGACCAATCTTCAGTATCTGAGGCAATGACATTAGAAATTACTGAGGAAGGCGGACATGTTGGTTTTGTAAGTTCACCCTTCCCAGGTAATAATAACTGGCTCCCTCAACATATCATTCATTACTTTGAAGCTTTGCAGAGAGAAGCCACTATTACGGGTCAACTGACAAGTCAATAGTAGTCTCAAGTTAAATTATCAACCTATTGCTCTACTTATACACCACTCTTATAAATTGATATTTATAACTTACGCATTGCATCCACAATTAAAAATGCAGCGTATATGAAATGAGTTTGTTGCCTTAAAGAAGGAACCTAGTCTAGCCTGTCACGTCTATACATCGGTAGATAATATTCAACTTAAAAATAATAAGGGTAACAATGCAATTAACAAATTTAGCCATTAATCTAGCTGAAAAAGGTTTAGTACCTGATAGTGCAGTCAGGGCTGGCATTAGGCAATTATCAGAAACTCGGCTTAAAGAAATCTGTGCGAACAATTGCGAAGCAGGGGCGCAAATTGAGTCTGAATTTGTGGCAGCTATGAATATGGCTCCTATCGCATTAGTACCAGAGCTTGCTAATGCTCAACATTACGAGTTACCAACCAAATTCTTCGAGTTGTGTTTAGGAAAGCATCGTAAATACAGCAGCTGTTTTTGGTTACCTGAGACATCATCATTAGATGAAGCCGAAGAAAATGCTTTGCGGATGAGCTGTGAACATGCAGACTTACAAGATGGTCAGCATATTCTAGAGCTAGGTTGCGGCTGGGGTTCACTCACACTATGGATGGCCGCACACTACCCTAACAGCCAAATCACAGCAGTATCTAATTCAAACTCACAGCGTGAACATATCACCGCTACCGCAGCACAACGAGGTCTAAAAAACATTTCTGTGATTACCTGTGATATGAATAATTTTTCACCTAGTTCATTTTCGATAAACAAAGGATTTGATCGCGTAGTGTCGGTTGAAATGTTTGAGCATATGCGTAACCACAAGCTTTTGTATGGCAAAGTGTATGATTGGCTGGTGCCAGGTGGTAAGTTCTTTATGCACATATTTGTGAATCGTTCCACGCCATATGCCTTTGAAGTACAAGGAGACGATGATTGGATGAGCCAATTTTTCTTTTCTGGCGGCATGATGCCAAGTGATGATTTGCCTTTATATTTCCAAGAGAAATTAAAGCTAACCAAGCGCTGGCGCTGGGATGGCACGCATTACGAAAAAACAGCTAATGCATGGTTAGAAAATATGGATAAACATGAAAGCACTATCACCCCTATTTTAGAAGAAACCTACGGAGCTGATGAAGCTGTTAAGTGGCGCAATCGCTGGCGCATATTCTATATGGCCTGTGCAGAACTGTTTGGTTATAAAAATGGCCAAGAATGGTGGGTTTCACATTACCAATTTGAGCGTCCTGCTTAACCTAAATCATTTATGATAATTATCAACTTCATTTTGTTTCAATTAGCGTGGTTTGCTTGCGTGATAGGCGCAAGCATAGGTATGCCTTGGCTGGGCGTATTGGTAACCGCGATTGCCTTAACGTGGCATTTATATCAAGCTAAGGATGCGAAGTCTGAACTTATATTGATGTTATTTGCTTTGCTAATTGGTGCGGCCTTTGACCAGTCCATGCTTTCTTTAGGTTACATTAGCTATGTAAACAATGGTTGGAGCAACGCTATCGTACCTGTTTGGATACTTGCGCTTTGGCTTGGCTTCACAAGCACGCTTAATGTGAGCTTGCGCTGGATGCGCGGTAAATACTTAATAGCTATTGTATTTGGTGCAATTGGTGCACCACTAGCATACTTGAGTGCAGAAAAATTAGGTGCAGTGATGCTGCATGGTGCAACTAGTTTCACAGCACTATCGATTGGCTGGGCAATCATCACTCCTCTATTGCTTTTGCTATCTAGTCGCTTTGATGGATTTGTCTGTAACGCTACAAAACCAATGAAAGGTTTATCTAATTGATCGATTGGCAACTATATTTAAATGGTTTAATCAGCATTAGCTTGCTGGCTGCTTTGGGCTGGATAGTCAGTCTGATTAGAAAGAATGTAACCCATGTAGACAGCATGTGGAGCTTGTTCTTAATGCTGTCAGCCTACACCTATGCCCTGCTGCTAAACGAGCTAACACCGCGCATGTTTTTAGTGCTGTTTCTAGTGAGTTTGTGGGCAATCAGGCTGTGCATATACTTAACCTGGCGCAACTGGGGGCCACATGAAGACCATCGTTATGTTGCTATCCGCAAAAATAACGAACCACACTTTTGGTTTAAAAGTATTTACATTATCTTTGGCTTACAGGCAGTACTTGCTTGGATTATTTCCATGCCTTTATTCGCTGCCATTGAATCAAAAGCGTTGTTAACAAGATTAGATGTTTTGGGCGGCATACTATTTACACTTGGTTTTGTTTGGGAAACCATTGGTGATTGGCAATTAAGTATGTTTAAAGCCAACCTAAGCAATAAAGGCAAAGTACTGAGTACGGGTCTTTGGCGTTACAGCCGCCACCCAAACTACTTTGGCGAGTGCTGTATTTGGTGGGGATTTTATCTAATCGCCGCCGCTGGCGGCGCTTGGTGGACAATTGCTGGTCCAATTTTAATGACTCTATTACTGCTTAAAGTGAGCGGCGTTGCGCTGCTGGAAAAAGATATTTCAGAACGCCGCCCAGCTTACATAAACTACATTAAAAATACGAATGCATTGTTTCCATGGTTTCACAAAAGGTCTTCATCTTTATGAATAAAGTTATATTTATTAGTACACTATTAGTGACGAGCCTATTTTCATCTGGCGTTAGTGCCAAAGAATGGTCTTTTGATGTCTACTTGGACAAAAATAAAATTGGACAGCATGAATTTAAACTAAGCGATTCTAACGAGCTAACCAGCACTGCAAAATTTAACGTTAAAGTATTATTTATCAATGCTTATCAATATGACCATAAAGCCCTTGAGCAATGGCAAGGTGACTGTTTAAGTAGTTTAGAGTCACATACAGTAGAAAACAAAGTTGTAAGCAACATTAAAGGAAAATTGTCTGGGCAAGAGTTTATTGTAGACGATGGCAAAGTTAAACAAAAGCTACCTGCTTGTAGCATGACTTTTGCTTATTGGAATCCTAAAATAATTCAGCAAACTAAGCTGCTGAACCCACAGAACGGCGAGTGGTTAGATACAAAATTTACTAATCTTGGCATTGAAATGATTGAGGTAAAAAACAAAAAGGTAGAAGCCAATCATTACAAATTAGATGGTAGTTTGAATGGTAAAAGCAAATTAAAAATTGAGCTTTGGTATTTACCAAGTAACGAGTGGCTTGCACTCAAGTCTATTACGCCAGAAGGCTATACCATTAATTACAAATTACGTTAAATTAATACGATAACTAACTGAAAGTTAAATAAAATATGATTTTATTCAATATTAAAAGAGTCTTCATTATGTCAATACTTGCAAGTATTTTATCTGCATGTGCAACAACTAAGTTGCCATCGATTGCAACAGTGCCACAAGTAGATTTACCAAAGTTTATGGGCGATTGGTACGTGATTGCAGCCATTCCCACTGCGATAGAAACGCAGTCTTACAATGCTGTAGAAAATTATAAACTTAATGAAGATGGCACGATTGCCACCACCTTTACTTTTAATAAAGGCAGCTTAAATGGCGAATTAAAAACCTATCAGCCACATGGCTTCGTCATAGAAAATTCAGGCAACGCATTATGGGGAATGCAATTTATTTGGCCGATTAAAGCTGAATTTCGTATCGCCTATTTAAATGACGACTACACACAAACTGTCATTGCTAGAAATGCACGAGATTATGTATGGATAATGGCTAGAACACCCACTATTAGCGATATAGAATATAACAAGTTAACTAGCTTCATTTCAAACCTGGGTTATGATTTAAGTAAGTTACGTAAGGTGCCACACAACACAAGTAAAGCTTCTAATCCGTAATATTTGGAACACTTAAACATGACGCTTAAAAAGATGATTAAATGGTTTGATAACGAGGCTGTCATCATCCCTGAGGATGGTCTTAATTATCGTGCAAACTGGCAGAAAATTGACCTATGGCGCGTAATTCCCTTTGTGCTGCTGCACCTAGCTTGCTTCGCTGTATTTTGGGTAGAGTTCAGTTGGTTTGCTCTGGTTTTTGCCATCGCGCTTTATGCCATTAGAATGTTTGCCATTACTGGCTTTTATCATCGCTACTTTTCACATAAAGCCTTTAGAACCACGCGTATCTTTCAGTTTATCTTAGCTGTATTCGGCGCCACTGCAGTGCAGCGCGGCCCTTTGTGGTGGGCTTCGCACCATAGGCATCACCATATTAAATCCGATGAAATCGATGATGCGCACTCACCTGTTCAGCATGGCTTTTTATGGAGTCACTTGGGCTGGTTTCTTTCAAACAAACATTTTGCCACTCAAACTGAACGCGTAAAAGAACTGGCTAAGTTTGTAGAGTTACGTTTGCTCGATCGTTTTGATATCGTTGTACCTATCCTTTTTGGTCTAAGCATTTATTTATTAGGCGCATGGCTTGAGAGCTATTACCCGAACCTAAACACCAATGGCATGCAATTGTTGGTTTGGGGATTTGCAATCTCTACCGTTGTGTTATACCACGCTACATTTACCGTTAATTCACTTGCCCATGTGTGGGGAAAACGACGTTACGCCACCAGCGATCAAAGCCGTAATAACCTATGGATTGCGCTGATTACATTAGGTGAAGGCTGGCATAACAACCATCATCACTATCCAGGTTCAGCTAGACAAGGTTTTTATTGGTGGGAAATTGACTTAACTTATTATGGCTTAAAGCTACTCGCAGCATGTGGTTTGATTTGGGACATTAGAACCGTGCCTAAAGCCATTCGCGAATCTAGAAAAATCAATAGTAATGCTTAGGAAAACAGTCATTTGAAAATCGCCATTATAGGTAGCGGCATTGCAGGTAATACCATTGCCTACCACTTAAACAAACAACATGATGTGACCGTATTTGAGGCAGAAAGCTACATAGGTGGCCACACCCATACGCACAATATTACGCACGAAGGTAATGAATACAATGTAGATACTGGCTTTATTGTATTTAACGACCGCACATACCCTAACTTCATCGCCTTGCTTGATGAGTTAAAAGTCGCTTGGCAGCCAAGCGAAATGAGCTTTAGTGTGCAATGTGAAAAAACGGGTTTGGAATATAACGGTACTAATCTTAATAGTTTATTTGCGCAACGCCGTAACTTATTTAAACCGTCATTTCACAAAATGATTCGTGATATTTTACGCTTTAATAAAACTTCACTTGAGTTACTCTCTGACGGCAACGAAATAAAACTAGGTGATTATTTAAAACAAGGTCACTACAGTCAACAGTTTATTAACCAATACATTATGCCAATGGGTTCAGCCATTTGGTCGACAGAAGCTTGCCAAATGTTAGATTTTCCAGCACGTTTTTTTGTGCGTTTCTTCCATCATCACGGCATGCTTACAGTCAATAATAGGCCGCAATGGCGCACTATTACTGGTGGCTCAGCGAGTTATGTTAGCGCATTGACGGCAAGCTTTAAAGATAAAATCAGGCTTAATACCCCTGTGGAAAGCGTACGTCGATTAACCGCATCTGTTCGCGTTAAGCCACTCAATGGTGAAGAGGAAAAGTTTGATTACGTATTTTTTGCCTGTCATAGTGACCAAGCGTTAAAACTGCTGAGTGATAAAAAAGCGAATGAAGTGGAAATACTGGGCGCTATTCCCTATCAACAAAATACGATATTTTTACATCATGACGCTTCACTCATGCCTAAACGAAAACTTGCTTGGGCTGCTTGGAATTACCATGTGACTAATCCACATGCCGAGCAAGTGGCAGTCACTTACAACATGAATATTTTGCAAAATTTACAATCAAAAGAACCACTGCTTGTCACGTTAAATCACACAAAGCTAATTAATCCAGCTAAAGTAATTAAACGTCTGAAGTATATGCACCCTGTTTACACCTTGGCCGGTGCAGCCGCACAAGCGAGGCATGCAGAAATTTGTGGACATAACAGAGCAGGCTTTGCAGGTGCCTACTGGCGCAATGGCTTTCATGAAGATGGCGTTGTCAGTGCTTTAGAAGCCATTAAGCATTTTGATCAAGCGAATATAGGCAAAGCTTAAATGCTTAATAGCGCCATTTATGAGGGTTTGGTCACACATCATAGATTCCAACCTAAGCCACATGGTTTTCGCTATAAAGTGTTTATGATGTATTTAGATTTGGATGAGTTGCCTGATTTATTCACTGGCATTAAAAACTGGTCTTATGTCACTAAAAATTGGGCATGGTTTAAGCGTTCTGACTACTATGGCGACTCGAAACTGCCACTTAAACAAGAGATTAGTAAGCTACTTTTTCAAACCACTGGTTCTCCACCACGTGGAGCAATTCGATTACTCACCAATATGCGCTATTTTGGTCATTGCTTTAATCCCGTGAGTTTTTATTATTGCTATGAAGCAGATGGCACAACCCTACAAGCAATCGTCAGTCATATCACTAATACACCTTGGGGCGAAGATTATGCTTATGTACACGATTTTAAAGCGGAAAAAACGGTTAAAAAAACTAAAAATGGTGAAATATCAGTATTCAAATTAAATAAAGAGTTTCATGTATCGCCCTTTATGCCGATGGATATTCAATACGATTGGGCATTCAAGCAGGAAGCCAATCAACTGTTTATTCATATGAAAAACTTTAAAGATGGCGAACAAGTGTTCAATGCCACATTAGCCTTACAACGTAAAGAAATTACGCAAAGTAGCCTTAACTGGATTTTGATTACCTATCCATTCATGACTGTTAAAGTAGTTGCAGCTATTTACTGGAATGCGCTTTTGCTTTGGGTTAAACGCATACCCTTTTACTCAAACCCAATACAAGTTAGCAAATAATAATGATTAATCAAAGACTTCAGCAAGAAACTTTAACCGCTAGCTTAAAGCAAAAAAGTCGCTCTAAATGGGTGGCTGATTTTGCTAAATCGCAAATTCTTAAGCGTTTGCAGCTATTAGAAAAAGGTCGTCTGACCCTTGTTGACGGCGATGAGCAACACACTTTTGGTAGCCGTGATGGCGTCAACGCAACTATTTATGTACAAGACCCACGCTTTTATGGCGAAATTGCATTTGGTGGCAGCATAGGCGCTGGCGAAGCTTATATGCTGGGCTATTGGACTGCGGATAATCTTACGGATGTGATTCGCATGTTGTGTGTCAATCAACCTGTCATGGATACACTTGAAGGTGGTTACCAATGGCTAACGAAACCTTTCATGCAAATATTGCATTGGTTGAATAGCAATACTACTGAAGGAAGCCGTAAGAATATAGCTGCGCATTATGATATAGGTAATGACATGTTTGCTTTATTTTTAGATCCAACCATGATGTATTCCAGCGCTATTTTTAACCCCAACACGCCTAATCTACAAACGGCCTCTGAACTTAAACTTAAAACCATTTGCGATAAACTAGATTTAAAATCGTCTGACCATGTCGTTGAAATCGGAACTGGTTGGGGAGGTTTTGCCATTTATGCTGCAACGCACTATGGTTGCCGCGTTACTACTACCACTATTTCTAAACAGCAATATGAGTTGGCTAAAGCCAGAGTTAAAGCGACCGGCTTAGAGGATAAAATCACTTTATTAATTGAAGATTATCGTCATTTAACGGGCACTTTTGATAAGTTAGTTTCTATTGAGATGGTTGAGGCGGTCGGGCATCAGTTTTATGACACCTATTTCGCTAAAGTGGGTTCGCTGCTTAAAGCGGACGGCCTAGCGCTGATACAAGCCATCACCATTGCAGATCAACGTTATGAAAGCGCCAAAAAGTCGGTAGACTTTATCCAACGCTATATATTTCCTGGCTCATGCATTCCCTCAAATACCGCCATGCTCAACAGCGTGACTAAGATGAGTGATTTGCGACTGTTCGATTTAGAGGATATTGGCCCACACTACGCCACTACTCTGAGAGTTTGGCGAGAAAACTTTTTTACCAATATTAAAGAAGTTCGCAAACTTGGTTATACAGATGAGTTTATTAAAATGTGGGATTTTTACTTAAGCTATTGCGAAGGCGGTTTTATGGAACGTGCTTTAGGTGATGTGCATTTACTATTAGCTAAACCAGAAAATCGTCGAGAAGCATTAAATTAACTAGCCATTAATTTAAACTCATAAAAATGTTAAAGTGAAAACTTAAACCAACATGAGTGAATGCAATGATTATCGACACGATTGACAATATACAACGTTATGCAGCCATTCACCCCTTATTCCCTCAAGTCATTGAATACATCAAAAGCACAAACTTGTTAGCACTGCCTAACGGCAAACATACCACTTTAAACGACGATGTATTTGTGCTGATTCAACGCGGAGCTGGGCAAACAAAAGCAGAAACTAAACTTGAATGCCACCGCAAGTATATTGATATTCAACTAGTGCTTGATGGTACAGATACAATGGGCTGGAAAACCCTTGCTGATTGTCAGCAAGCCATAGAAAGCTTCAATACTATTAATGATGTGCAGTTTTTTGAAGATGCACCATTGAACTGGCTAACGACTCCAGCCAATAAATTTTGCATATTCTTTCCCGAAGACGCTCACTCTGGAATGGTTTCAGAGCATCATTTACAAAAAGCGGTTTTTAAGATCGCCGTAAATCCTACAGGCAAATAGTTTTACTTAGTCAATGCCATAAATAGCTGAGGCAAGCGTTCCGGCAAACGCGTTACGTTATCTATTACTGTATAATTTTTGCCAAAAATATCACCCACGTATTCATCTGCTTTAGGGTCTAAATTAATACAGTAAGTGTAAATGCCCTGCTGAAATAACTCTTGCACAGCTTTATGCGCATCCTGAATGAGTAGTTTTTTATCCTTCACATCAATATCCGCTGGCTCTCCATCCGTCAGTATCAACATCAACTTTTTATCAGCCTGCCTATGCTCTAAAGTATGCGCTGCATGGCGCATAGCTGCGCCCATGCGAGTGGAGTAGCCAGCTTGCATAGCAGCCAATCGCCCCTTTACAGCAGCATCCCAAGACTCACCATAGCCTTTAATATGCAAATAACGCACTTCATGGCGAGTATTTGAGTAAAAACCTGCAATTGCAAAACCATCACCTAGTTGTTCAACCGCCCAAGCCAGCAATGAAACTGCTTCTTGGCTGAGTTCTAAAATGGTTTGGTCTGTTCCTGCGACCTTATCATTCAAGGATTCAGACAAATCCAATAGCAACATCACGGCAATATCACGCCCATCATTCTTGTGACTCATATTAATGCGAGGATCAGGCGCTGCACCACTTTTGTAGTCTATCAATGAGCGCAAGGCTACATCCAAATCCAACTCGCTACCCTCTTCTTGGTAACGGATACGTACTTTCTGCTGAGGCTTTAATAAATCCAGCAATCGCTTCAATCGTTTTGCCAGCGCCGCATGCTTTTCTAGCAGCCCGTCAATCAGCGCCGCATTGCCTTGTGGGTGCAGCGTTTCATAAACGCTCACCCAATCTGGACGGTAAGTTTGCGTAGTGTAATCCCATTCGTGATAATGGCGTGGCGGAAGGCTTTGAACTGTTTCTTCATTGGCATTTTGGCGATGCTCTTCAAACTGCTCTTCATCGTCACTATTTTCGTAATAGCGCCACATATGGCGGTTATCATCGCGATAATCCACTTCGGTATCTAAAAAGTGTACATTAGGCAATTGGTCACTTTGGCGGCGAGTTTTAGCCACAAACAGAATCGCTAAATCAGCTATTTCTTGTGTACTAGCTTTACCTTTTGACATTATTTGATGAAAGCGTTGAGCAAAGTCAATAATATGCTGGTTTTGATAATCATGTTGCGCATCCAATAACGCACGTGACATCATCACCAAACGATGACGCACAGCAGACTCGGTTTCTGGGTCACATGCATCCTCAGCAGGCCGTGGATGCAATGCTACAAACAAACAACGCAAGCCTGCATACTCCTGCATCGCTAAAAACTCAACACGAGAATCCTCAAAAACCTCCACGGCCATGCGCTGAAACGGACTGTAGTTATCGGCAAAAATTGCTGTTGTCCAACGACGATGTGCGGCGATGTGTGATAAGACAGCACGATAGCGGTTAATGCCAGAAACTCCGCGCGCATCGTCATACACATCGGGCAGGCGAATGCCCAATTGGTCATAGTAAGGAATGGGCTTGCGCAGCTCGTCAAAACCTGTCGAGTAAGGTACCAGATAGTCATTATCCTGCCACAAGCTACGCAGATACAAATCGAGCTTACGCTCATTATCAGCCAATAATGTACCGTGTCGTTCGCGCTGCAACATAGCTTTGCTATCAGCCGACTGTAAGCTGAAATAATTACACTGGCGCTCTGGATGATTTCCGTAATTATGAATGCCATAATTGACCCAGTTTTTCAATCCTGCCAGTGAGACTTGACTAAGTAAATAGGGAGATTTTGCAAAGAAATCTGGCAAACCTGGGCTAGACATTGTTGTGTGATGTCCATGAATCGAAGTCGTAGTGCGATTCATGAAATCCAACACTAATTCGAGGTAGTCTTGCATCTGTGCTTGCGAATGCAATCTGCGTGCTGATGCTGGCAACGCCTGCAAGAATGGAGCAATTGCTTTACTATTCGGTGAGCGCCACATCTGCCTAATGCAACCCATAATCGGCGGTAGCGAAACCTCGCCCAAGGTTTTTGCAACCACTGGCCACTCCTCGAGAAAAATCAAAATAGGCTCAACACCCCGCCCCATTTTTCCTAAAAAACTGGCACTTTCTATATAAGCCGTCAGCCCATCACTACTCAGGACTTTAAAAGCTTCATGCATGCAAACCTCAAAAACATCATGCACTTGTGGAAAGCGGCTATCTAGCAGCTTCCAATACTTTTCCAAATCCTCAGAAACTGCTAACGCCATTATTTAAGTCCACACTATTATTCAGCAAAAATAGCATCAATCGCATGATCTAAAGTATCGCGAATATCCGCATCATCCGTGATGGGGCGAACCAAGGCCATGCGGCATGCATCGCGAGGTGCAACACCGCCTTTAATCAGTGTTGCTGCGTAGACTAGTAAGCGAGTAGAAACCCCTTCGTCTAGGCCATGCCCTTTCAGGTTGCGTGCTGCTTGGCCAATCTTGATTAACTGGCCTGCAATAGATTCATCCAATCCAGTTTCTTTAGCCAATATACTAGTTTCTAGCGACGCAGATGGATAGTCAAAATCAAATGCCGTAAAGCGCTGCTTGGTTGATTGCTTCAAATCCTTCATCAAACTTTGATAACCAGGATTATAGGAAATCACCAATTGAAAATCTGGGTGCGCAGCAACCAACTCGCCTTTTTTATCTAGCGGTAGCGTTCGTCTGTGGTCGGTCAACGGATGAATCACCACGGTAGTATCTTGGCGCGCCTCTACAATTTCATCGAGGTAACAAATTGCGCCATAGCGCGCAGCAAGCGTTAACGGGCCATCCAGCCAACGTGTGCCATTTGCATCTAACAAATAACGACCCACCAAATCTGATGCCGTCATATCCTCATTACAAGCGACGGTAATAAGTGGCTTACCTAGCTTCCAAGCCATGTGTTCAACAAAGCGCGATTTACCACATCCAGTTGGACCTTTTAACATAACAGGCAAACGTGCTGCATAAGCGGCTTCATACAAGGTTACCTCATTACCAGTTGGCTGATAAAAAGGCTCTACTTTAATTTGATATTGTTGAATGTTGAAATGGTCGCTCATGATTTCTGCTCATTAATCTGTATATATGCTTATTTCAAGAAAAAGCCTCTGCGGTATTCTATAACGCAGAGGCTTAACCTGTTTCAGTTTCTTTAACTCACGTTTGAGTCAAAGAAGTTAAATCTAGCGGTGAACGCCTAATTTCTCGCGCCAACCTGGGAACAACTTATCCGCATCTTTAGGGAATGACTCAAATGCACGTGCAAACTCTTTGTGCTCTTTTGCGTATTCAACTGGGTCACTGCCTGATTTCCAGCACTCATAAGACTGACGCAGTGAAATACCACCAGCCGCAGGGCTGTCAATATGGCCATAAGCGCCCCCACCAGCTGTGTTAATAACGTTACCGTGGCCTAAGTTTTCAAAGAAACCTGGTAAGCGCAGCGCATTCATACCGCCAGAAATAATTGGTGTGGTTGGTTTCATACCATACCATTTTTGGAAGTAAACAGGACCTTGGCACTCATCGCGCTCAATCATGTAAGCGATGATTCTGTCGTCTCCTTCGCCTTCCATTTTGCCGTAACCCATCGTGCCTACGTGGATACCAGAAGCCCCTTGTAAACGGCTCATTTTAGCCAGTACAAACGCTGTGTAGCCGCGTTTAGCCGAAGGTGACGTCACAGCACCGTGGCCAGCACGGTGGTAGTGTAAGTATTGATTTGGATATTGACGACGTGCAGTTGTCACCATACCAGGACCACCTACATAGCCGTCGACTAAGAATGCTACTTTGTCTGCATCTGGACCAAACTGCTCAAGAATATAATCTGCGCGAGCACACATTTCATAATGATCATCGGCAGTAATGTTGGCAGAGAATAATTTAGCCTGACCAGTTTCATCCTGCGCACGTTTCAAAGAATCCACCACAAGTGGAATCACTTTTTTCATTGGGCAGAATACTTGATTGCCTTGTGGCTCATCGTTTTTAATAAAGTCGCCACCTAGCCAGAATTGATAAGCAGCATGCGCAAACGGCTCTGGGCGCAAACCTAGCTTAGGCTTGATGATCGTGCCTGAAATATAGCCACCATCTTTGATTGGACGGCCAAGAATACGCCACATATCACTGATGTCTTTTGAGGGACCATCGAACAATTGCACTGCGCGTTCAGGCACGTAAAAGTCAATCATCTTAGCGTGCTCAATGTCACCCATACCTTGATTGTTACCGATTGCCAGCGTTAAGAACGAAACAATCATAATGCGACCATCGGTGATGTTGCGATCAAACAAATCAAGCGGATACGCAATGCGCATATCTTCAGTGGCTTCATCAATGTAATACACCAGCGCATCCACGCCTTTAGTAAAATCATCCGTTGTTGAAACTTCAACGTTAGTGCCTGTAGAAGATTCAGCTGAAAAATGTGCGGCTGCCTCTAAATAGCCGTGGCCAGATTTTGGCTTCATTTTGTAAGCAACCAGAATATGCTTACCGCCTTTGATAAGATCTTCTTCTTTAAGACTTAAATCTGAATAACGTACTGACTGATCCATCATTTTCTCCCGTATACAACTCGCTAAAAACTCTCACCACCGTCTTGTTTTTTTATTATGTCGTCATTGCGACATTGTTTTTATCTTATTCAATAACACTATACCAATACCTAAATCTAAGTAACAGTAATATTTATATATCTTAGCTAGCCAAGCCACGCTTGCACTGCTAGAGTAGAGTAAACGTAAGACCATAATTATATTAGGGAGAATTATCATGTCAAAGAAGCATCCCGTTATTGTAGTCACAGGCTCATCTGGGGCGGGAACCACTACAGTCAAACGCTCATTTGAACATGTGTTTCGCCGCGAAGGCATTAATGCCGCCGTAGTTGAAGGTGATAGTTTCCACTCCTTAAATCGCAAAGAATTTAAAGCTGCTGTTAAAAAAGCTGAAGGTGAAGGCAACAACCATTTCAGCCACTTTGGCCCAGAAGCAAACCATTTTGACAAAATTGAAGAGTTATTTGAAACCTACGGACAAACTGGCACGGGTAAAAAACGCTATTACATCCACAATGCGGCTGAAGCCGTTGAACAAAATGCTAGGCTTGGCACAAATTTGAGTGCTGGCGAATTCACGCCTTGGGAGAATTTGCCAGAAAATAGCGATGTGCTGTTTTACGAGGGTCTGCATGGCATGGTTAAAACAGACGAGGTTAACCTCCCTGCTCACGTAGATTTAGGTATAGGCGTAGTACCAGTGATTAACTTGGAATGGATACAAAAAATCCATCGAGATAGCTCTGAGCGTGGCTATACTGCTGAAGAAACCGTAGAAACCATACTTCGCCGTATGCCGTCTTACATCAATTACATTGCGACACAATTCTCAAACACACACATCAACTTTCAACGTGTGGCGATTGTCGACACCTCAAACCCATTCGTGATGCGCGACATTCCAACTTTGGATGAAAGCTTTGTGGTGATTCGCTTCCGCGACCCAGGTATGGCGGACTTCCCTTACCTACTTTCCATGTTAAAAGATTCATTCATGTCACGCCGCAATAATATCGTAGTACCAGGCGGAAAAATGGGCTTGGCGATGGAAATTATTTTAGCACCGCTCATCCATGATTTAATGCGAAATCGTAAGTTAGAAACTACACATCACTTAGAATAGCTCGTTAGATTTTTCATTCATGGGAAACCAAACAAGCATTTGGTTTCCCTTTTTTATGCGAAAATCATTTAAATTCTTACTCCTTACGACATCAATCAACTTAGCATGCAAAACCCAAGCAGCAATATTACCAACATTGAATGGCGCAATGGTCAGCCATTTGCTAGCGAGTTCCAAGATGTGTACTTCTCGACCGACAATGGTTTACTAGAAACTGACTACGTATTTTTGCAAGGCAACGACTTGGCTAGACGCTGGCCTGATGCAAATATACAAACTTTCAACATCGCTGAAACTGGCTTCGGCACTGGCTTAAACTTCCTTTGTGCAGCGAAAATGTGGCTAGAAGCCGCACCAAAAAAAGCAATGCTACATTTTATTAGTGTAGAAAAATATCCGCTCAACTTTCAAGACATTACCACTGCTTTAAATCTTTGGCCACAACTCAACACTGTAAGCGAGCCATTTTTAGCGCAGTATGAAAGCTTAATTAATGGCGCTCAAACCATCTTACTGTATAACAATCGCGTGCAATTAAGCCTGTTAATTGGCGATGCTACCTCATGTCTTAGTCAAATAAATGACAAAATCGATGCATGGTTTTTAGATGGCTTTGCACCCGCAAAAAATCCAGACATGTGGCAAGCCGAGCTATTTCAACAAATGGCGCGCCTTTCAAAAACAAGCACCACTTTTGCCACCTTCACCAGTGCCGGTGACGTGCGTCGAGGCTTAATCAATGCAGGTTTTAAGGTTTCAAAACGTGCAGGATTTGGTAAAAAGCGTGAAATGCTCATTGGTCAATTTTCAGGTAACCATGATGAAGCCTAGCACCGCAATTGTTATTGGCGGTGGCATTGCAGGCTGCAGTACGGCATATGCATTAGCCCTGCGTGGCATTAAAGTCACACTATACGAGCGCAACGAAACCATTGCCAGTGAAGCCTCAGGCAACCCACAAGCCATGCTTTACCCTAGATTAAGTGGCGATGATGATGCTAGCCAATTTGCGCTTGAAAGCTATTTGTATAGCTTAGATTTTTTTAAGTCACTTAACCTTAGCTCCACGGACATCAATATTTGCGGCATGTTACAGCTTGGCTTTAATCCCAGAGAGTTAGCGCGCATTCAAAAAGTCGCGGCACAGAATCATGATCAAAAAACGCTAAAATATGTGAACGCAGATAAAGCAAGTGAACTAGCAGGCATAACGCTACCACATGATGCACTTTACTTTCCAGAGGCTGCTTGGGTAAATCCACAGCAACTTTGCCAACGATTAACTACGCATGAAAATATTTCAGTTAATACTTTAAATAACGTAGATAGTATATTGAAAAATAATGATTTATTTGAAATATACTCTAACGGAAACCTCGTAGAAAAAACGGATATTGCAATTATTGCAAATGCTAACGAAGCGCAAACTCTTGGGTTTAATCTGCACTTGAAAACGCAAGCAGTACGTGGGCAAGTGAGCAGTCTTGAAGCTACACATGAAAGCAAAAAACTCAACACCATCATTTGCAGTGATGGCTATTTAAGCCCAGCAGATAATGGTCAACATTGCCTAGGTGCGACATTCTCTGTAGATAATATGAATAACGAATTAGATGAAGAAGACCACCAAGCCAATTTATTCAAACTAAACAGCTTTTCATTGACCCTGCATGAAGATTTAAAAAACAATATCACAGGTGGTCGTGTTTCATTTAGATGTACCTCCTTTGATTATTTTCCATTACTTGGCCAGTTACTAGATAACACTCTACTAAAAGCCAAACCGCCCCGCCCCAACGCACAACCAGAGTCTTTGCCGTGGATTAAAGGGCTATACATCAATGTAGCGCATGGCAGCAGAGGCTATACCAGTGCGCCCTATTGCGCAGAGTTACTCGCGCAAATGATTTGCTGCGAGCCAATCACACTGAATACTGAATTGGCTGCGTTAATGAACCCTAACCGTTTTGCGTTGCGTAAGCTTGGTTTAAAACGGTTAGCAAAAATGATTTGTAGCGCATGAGTAAATGATGATAACGTAGGCAATAACATCAGATAATTTGAAGGCTAAAAATAATGACAAAAAAATTAAGCTTCTTTACCCTACTCACACTTAGCCTTCCCAGTTTAGTCCAAGCCGCACCAGACCTAGACCGCGCCATGAAAAATCCCAATAACTGGGCATACCCACGCGGTCAATACAACAACCAAGGCTATAGCGAACTTAATCAAATCAACACCAGTAACGTCAAGAACCTCAAACTGGCATGGACGTTTAGCACAGGCGTTAATCGTGGTCACGAAGGTGCGCCATTAGTGATTGATGGCGTGATGTATCTGCACACCGCTTTCCCCAATAACGTTTACGCGCTCGATTTAAACAATGACCAAAAGATACCCTGGTCTTACTTTTCGAAACAAGAACCCAGCACCCAAGCGGCAATGTGTTGTGACAACGTTAATCGCGGTTTAGGCTTTGGTAATGGCAACATCTATCTCCAGCAAAACAACGGCATGCTAGTTGCGCTGAATGCCAAAACAGGCAAGCTAGAATGGCAAGTGAAAGTCAACGACCCTAAAACAGGCGCAAGCAATACCAATGCCCCACAAGTGATTAAAGATAAAGTACTCACAGGCTGCGCAGGTGGTGAGTTTGGTGTGCGTTGCTTTATGGCAGCCTATTACCTAAAAGATGGTGCATTGGCTTGGAAAGCCTACAGCACAGGCAGTGATGCTGATGTGCTCATCGGTAAAGACTTTAATCAGGCTAACCCACAATACAGCGCGTTAAGTGTGTATCAGGACGTGAACGGTGGCAATAAGCAAGGCGGTTCATTTAAGCCATTACCCAATGAGCAACTTAAAACTGGTGAAAGTGAACTAGGCATTCGCACTTGGCTTAAACCACAACAAGAAAAAGATGGTTGGCAGAATGGCGGTGGAGCAGTTACAGGATATTTTTCTTTTGATGCTAAAACCAACTTAGTCTATTACGGCACTGGCAACCCAGGTGTGTGGAATCCTGATGTGCGTCCGGGTGACAACAAATGGGCAAGCAGTGTATTTGCGAGAGATGTTGATACAGGCCAAGCTAAATGGGCAATGCAAACTACGCCGCATGATGAGTGGGATTATGATGCCACCAATGAAGTTATCCTCTTTGACCAAAAAGATAAATCAGGCAAAACTAATACCTATGCCACACAGGTGAACAAGAATGGTTTTATTTATACTTGGCAGGCGAATAATGGTAGTTTGATTGCGGCGGAGAAGGTGCATCCGTTTGTGAATTGGGCGACGAGTGTTAACCTTAAGACTGGGGTGCCGAGTAAGCTCGCTTCTACTGCAACGCATCAAAATTACAACTCAAAAGGAATTTGCCCAAGTACATTATGGTGCTAAAAGCTTAGCCCCTGCGGCTTACTCACCTAATACGCACATGATTTATATTCCACTTAACCATTTATGCATGAACTATGAAGCAGTTGAATCAAGATACGTAGCTGGACAACCCTGGGTAGGTTCATTCCAAGCTGATTTTGCAGGACCTGACAGCGTTATGGGTGGACTTGCTGGTTACAACCCATTATCAAATAAAGTAGCTTGGTACAATAAAGAGTATTTTTCAGTATGGAGCGGCGTTTTAACAACTGCTTCAAACTTAGTCTTTTACGGCACGCTTGATCGCTGGTTCAAAGCCGTGGATGCAAAAAAAGGGCAAGAACTTTGGAAATTTCAAGTAGGTTCTGGTGTTATTGGCAATGCTTTTACCTACCACCAAAAAGGCAAACAATACATTGGCGTAGTCACTGGAGTTGGAAGTTTGCCAGGAAATACTGTTATTCAAGAAACTAAACTTAGAAATACTCCCTGCGGAATTTGCGACTATGGAATGGGAGGTAGTGGTGGGTTCTATCAATTAACACATTCAAATGCCATACCTAGCGGCGGCGCAATCAACGTCTTCAGCCTATAACCTTAACCCGTCATTCTGAGCGCAGCGAAGAATCCAGTCGTTTGATAGTCCTTAAACCTAGATTCTTCGCTGCGCTCAGAATGACGGTGAGTTATTGACGCCCTTCTACAAACCACTTCAAACTAAGCTTAGTGAAAAATAGCGAAGTTTTTAGTTTATTCGTCAACCGCCTTGATTTTCAATTAAAATTGCAGCATGCAAACTTCAAACGAAATCTCTCTTAAACATTATCAGCAAGCTCTATTACACAACCCCAAAGATACTGTTGCACAAATCAATTGCGGCAATTTGTGTGTTGAGCTAAAACGCTATGAAGAAGCGGCTGGCTACTTTAGGCGCTTGGTGCGTATATTCAAAACCAACTTAGATGTTCGTAATGCCTTGTGTTATGCCTTGCAAGCGTTTGGCAACGAATCTCATGCACAAGGGCGTTACGTGACGGCTGAAGCCTGTTTTGAGGAGGCTTTGCTATATCAGCCTGGCAATGCAGCATATTTATATAACTTAGGAAATGCGCAGCGCGAATTAGGTAAAGTAAAAGATGCGGCGATTCAGTTTCAAAAAACCATACAATTAACGCCTAATGATGCCGATGCTCACAATAATTTAGGTAATGTACAACGCGAATTAGGTCAGCTAGACTTAGCGATTGCCAGTTACCAAAAAGCGTTAGATTTAAACCCTAACCTCCATCACGCCAAAGTACATTTAGTGCATCAAAAGCAGCATATATGCGACTGGCAAGGTTTAGAAGCTGACGTTTCAAGTATCCGCGATTGGGTGAAAAACGTGCCAGAGGCACAAATTTCACCGTTTGCATTTTTAGCTATGCCAACGACTTCGGCTGAAGAGCAGAAACTTTGCGCCAATAACTGGGTGAATAATCGTTATGCTGCGCTTATTCAACAGGCTGAAACACTTAACTTTAAGTACGGCTTGCCTCGTAAAAACCAAAAAATCAGAATTGGCTATTTATCCGCTGACTTTAGGCTACATCCTTTAGCTTTTTTAATCAGCGAGTTAATTGAGCTGCACGACAGGTCTAAGTTTGAAATTTTTGCTTTTTCATATGGCGTGAATGACAAAACTAGCGCCAGAGCTAGGTTGGAAAAAGCTTTTGACGAATTTCATGATATTCGCACTTTATCTGAAATTGATGCTGCAAAAAAAATCAACGCACTACAAATAGATATTTTAGTAGATTTAACAGGGTTTACCCAAACCAGCCGCAGTGGCATTGCTGCTTTGCGCCCTGCACATATCAATGTGAACTGGCTTGGTTTTCCTGGCACGATGGGAATGACGACTGATAACAAACCATTATTTGATTACATACTTAGTGATGGCTTCATCACGCCACCTAAAGCAGCAAGCCACTATACTGAACAACTTACCCTTTTACCGTATTGCTATCAACCCAATGACCGCAAACGCCCAATTGGCAAGCAACCTAGCCGTGAAAGTTGCAATCTGCCAACAACTGCGTTTGTATTTTGCTGCTTTAATCAAACTTTTAAAATCACGCCTGAAGTTTTTGCTGTTTGGATGCGCTTGCTCCGCGATGTTCCCAAGAGCCTACTTTGGCTATTAGATTGCAACCCATGGGCTAAACAAAATTTAATCAAAATGGCGGCTCAACATGGCGTTGCCGCCGAGCAGTTAATCTTTGCGCCACGGGTAAGCATTGCAGACCACTTGGCACGCCACATTCATGCTGATTTGTTTTTAGATACGCTACCCTACAACGCCCACACAACTTGCAGCGATGCTTTATGGATGGGATTACCAGTATTAACCTACGTTGGCGACACTTTTGCAGCGCGAGTTGCAGGTAGCTTATTAACTGCAGCAGATATACCGGAACTCATCACCTACTCACTGCAAGATTATGAAAGTAAAGCATTTTATTTAGCTAATCATCGGTCAGATCTAGAAAAAATCAAACAAAAACTGCTTGCCACAAAGTTAACGTCTGCTTTATTTGATACAACAAGTTTTGCTCGCGCATTAGAGGATATTTATCAAACGGTGTGGCAGCAATATTCAACCACTACAGAATCTAATCATTTTGCTGATAATTAGTGCAAAATTTTATGCTAAAGTCATGCGCACAGTATTTCACACAGTATTTTTACAAAATTAAGTAATAGGATTAAATTATGGCAGCAATCGACATCAGTCCAATTTTAAAATTTATGCTAGATAAAGGCGGTTCAGACCTGTTTTTTAGCACCGGCGCAATCATTCATATTGAGGTTGAAGGTGAAACACTACCTATTAACAACCAAATAATGTTACCTGGCATGATTAAAGAAATTGCTTACTCGTTGATGAGTCCAGAACAAATTACCGAGTTTGAATCAACATTAGAGTGTAATTTTGCCATTAGTAAAAAAGATGTTGGCCGCTTCCGTGTGAACGTGTTTAGACAGCGTGGCGAAGTAGGTATGGTGGTGCGTCATATTAAAACTGACATTCCATCAATTGAAACACTAGGCCTGCCTGCTGTATTGAAAGAGTTGATTTTACGCAAGCGAGGTTTAATTCTTGTAGTTGGCGCTACAGGCTCTGGTAAAACTACCACCCTCGCCTCTATGATTGATCATCGTAATACCACAACGAACGGCCACATTCTTACGCTGGAAGACCCAATTGAGTTTATTCACCCTCACAAAAAATCCGTGGTTGACCAACGCGAAGTGGGTATAGACACCTTGTCTTTTGAAAATGGCCTAAAAAACGCCATGCGCCAAGCGCCCGATGTGATTTTAATTGGCGAAGTGCGCGATATGGACGGTATGAAAAATGCGCTAGCCTATGCAGAAACTGGCCATTTGTGCCTTGCTACATTGCATGCCAATAATGCCAATCAAGCACTTGAACGTATAATTTCATTCTTTCCAGAAGACGCTAGAATTGGCTTGCTACTTGGCTTATCAATGAATTTGGTCTCTATTGTGTCGCAACGTCTTATTCCAGGCAAACTCAGTAAGCGAGTTGCAGCGACTGAAGTGATGATTAATACGCCCTATATTTCAGAGCTTATTCAGAAGCAAAAAATGAGCGATATGAAAGATACCATGGCGGATAATAACGATATTGGCATGAACACTTTCGACCAATCTTTATTTAGATTATTTAGTAACGGCAAAATTGATGAAGAAAACGCGCTAGCCAATTCAGACTCGCGCAACGACTTATCATTAAAAATCCGTTTTGCGGCGGAAGGAACGCGTAACTCCAGCTTTAGTTAATATGCCTAGATTCTAGGTAGATAGCTTCTACTTGTGATGATGCAATGCGGCAAATATTGAGGCGGCTACAATTAAGCTGCCGCCTATCCATTCATTTATTTCCATTGTTTCGTGCGCTAGAAAATAAGAAGTAATAGCGGCAACCACCAACTCAAACAAAAACAACACAGAAGCGCGTGTCGCTGGCATTTGTGTAATGCCGTATTGTGTTAGCAAGGTTGCCGCAATGAGTGAAAGGGCAATGACCAAAATTACCAAACCATCATTAAGGCTAAAGAAGCTTAGTGTGGGAATAGTTTCATTCACAAATGGCATGGCTAGAATCGCCATTAAAAACACACCTACCCATACGGCAAAGGATTTACTGCGTATGGTTAAGTGAGTAGATTTTCTAGTAATCACATTGCTTATGGCAAACGCAATACCTGATGTTAGTGCAAACCACTCCGCAGTGTTTCTAGGTAATGGCCAAGCGCTGGCTTTGCCTGTTAAATCAGTCAGCATAATAAATGCCCCCATCAGCGATAGTGCCATAATCATTAAACCGCGTTTATCTATACGCTCTTTCAGCCAAAAATGGGCAAGTATCAAAGTCCACAATGGCGATAAATAAAATAGCAACATCACACGCATAACTTCACCGTCGATTACGGCGAGTACATAGGCTAGGTTAGTCCATCCCGCAGTGAGACTCAGCCAAAAAATGCTCAAGGGTAACTTAAAAATACCTCTCCAATGCTTAATAGATGCAATACCAGCTAAAATAAGCACTGTTGAATAACAATAGAAACTCGATGCCACCGCCGCCACACCAGCATTAGCTAAAATTCGGTAGGGATACCAAACAACACCCCAACATATTGCCGCTAAAAGCAGACTGGTGCTATTGAGCAATGCTTTATTGGCGAGTGGTTTTGAGTTACTTTCATGCATTTTATTTTCAACTTTATGAACTTATATTTGATAGCGTTAGTATCAAGTTTTGCGACTTAAAATTACCAGTACTGGGGCGGCTAGTTTACAATATTGCCTATGAATCCAAATTTAAATTTACTCCAGCCCTATCCTTTTCAGCGCCTACGCGATTTATTTAAAGGCGTAACACCTAATCCAAGCTATTCTGCCATTAATCTATCTATAGGTGAGCCTAAACACGCCACGCCACAGCTCATTAAAGACGCACTGGTGAACAATTTAGCAGGTTTAGCGAGTTACCCAACAACAGTAGGCTCTTTAGCGCTGCGTGAAGCAATTTCTAACTGGATTTCACGGCGTTATGGAGTGCCAGCGCTTAATCCTGAAACTGCTATTTTGCCAGTGACAGGTAGCCGCGAAGCACTATTTGCTTTTGCACAGGTAATTATTGATAGCACTAAACCGAAGCCTGTCGTGATTTCACCGAATCCGTTTTATCAAATTTACGAAGGTGCTGCGTTTTTAGCGGGGGCTGAACCTTACTTTCTTAATACACTGCCTGAAAATCAACACGCGATGGAAATTGAAAGTGTTCCCATAGATGTGCTAAAACGCACGCAATTAGTCTATGTTTGCAGTCCAGGCAATCCTTCAGGAAAGGTAATGTCATTAGCACAATGGAAAACCATGTTTGAGTTATCAGACAAATACGGTTTTGTCATTGCGGCAGATGAATGCTATTCAGAAATTTATTTTGATGAAGCTAATCCGCCGTTAGGCGCCCTAAAAGCGGCTCACAAGCTTGGTAGAGATTATAAAAACTTAGTGATTTTCAGCTCACTCTCTAAACGCTCAAATGTGCCAGGCATGCGCTCGGGCTTTGTGGCTGGTGATGAAAAGATCATAGAAAAATTCACGCTATTTCGCACCTATCATGGTTGCGCGATGAACCCTGCGGTGCAAGCGGCTTCAATTGCCGCATGGAACGATGAAGCGCATGTGATTGAAAATCGTACGCTTTATGCTGCCAAATTCAACATAGTCACTCCGTTACTCAACAACGTATTAGATGTTGAGTTGCCCGATGCCGCATTTTACTTATGGGCGAGAAGCAAACTAAGTGACACGGAGCTTGCTGTAACGCTATATCGTGATTTGAATATTACGGTATTGCCAGGTAGCTATTTAGCACGTGAAGCACATGGATTAAACCCTGGTGAAAACTTCATCCGCATGGCCTTGGTTGCACCGCATACCGAATGTGTTGAGGCGGCAAAACGCATGGCTGAACACTTGAATTAATATCACATTAAACTTAAATCAATTTATTAAGTTTAATTACTAATAAATTGATTTATTTCATTAAAAACTAATTCATTAAGCTGCGGATTCAAGCAATCCAACTCAACATTATCATCCATGCCGCGCAACCAAGTGAGCTGACGTTTCGCTAATTGGCGCGTGGCAAATATGCCTCTATCACATAATTCTGATAGGTCATATTCGCCTGCGAGGTGCTCTAAAGCTTGTCGATAACCAACACATCGCATTGACGTAGATTCAGGTGTTAATGATGGGTATTTTGCGATTAGATACTTCACCTCATTCACAAAACCATCTTTGAGCATTTGCTCAAATCTAATGGCGATGCGTTCGTGCAACACTTTACGGTCGCTAGGCACTAAAGCTATTTTGAGCAGTGTGTATGGTAAAACCTCATTCGTTTGCTTTGCATAAAGTGCAGATATGGCCTCACCTGTCAGTTCAAACACTTCCAAAGCGCGCTGAATACGTTGCGTATCGTTAGGCTCTAATCTTGCAGCGGTAATTGGGTCAACCAACGCCAACTTATCATGCATGGCAGGCCAGCCAATAAATGCCGCACGCGCATCCAGCCTAGCACGCACCTCTGGATTCGCTTCAGGCAAACCACTTAAACCCTCTTGCAAGGCTTTAAAGTACAGCATGGTGCCGCCGACCAACAATGGAATTTTGCCGCGCGCGGTAATATCAGCCATCAACCGTAAAGCATCGGTTCTAAAATTTGCCGCCGAATATGCGCTAGTAGGCTCAATAATATCGATTAAGAGATGTGGCGCCTTTGCTATCGTTGCAACGTCAGGCTTAGCCGTGCCAATATTCATGTCTTTATATACCAATGCAGAATCAACACTGATAATTTCAACAGGAAGCATTGAAATAAGGTCAACAGCCGCGCCAGTTTTGCCGCTGGCGGTTGGTCCCATTAAGAAAATTGCCTTGGGTTTTAAGACTGCCACCTATTTTCCCCGCATAAACATCTTATCTAAGTCACCCATGCTCACTTGAAACCAAGTTGGTCTACCATGATTGCACTGTCCCGAGCGTTCAGTCGCTTCCATGTCACGTAGCAAAGCATTCATTTCAGGGATTGTGAGGCTACGATTCGCGCGCACTGCGGCATGACAAGCCATGGTGCCTAATAACACATTACGGCGCTCGGTAAGGGCTCTTGAGGCACCATATTCACGTAAGTCGCGTAGAACATCTCGCGCCAATATCACAGCGTCGGCATCTTGCAACATAGCCGGAACGGCACGCACAGCTAGAGTAGTGGGCGAAAGTATGGCAATATCAAACCCTAATTGTTGCAGGCTAGCATCGTTGCTTGCTAAGGCTTCTTGCACCGTAGCAACTTCTAGCCTATCTGCATTAAAGCTCACTGGCAGCAATAAGGGCTGCATGGCAACGGTTTTATTGTGCCCATCTTTACCATCAAGTGCATTTTTCAGCTGCTCATACATAATACGTTCGTGTGCGGCGTGCATATCCACAACCACCAAACCTTCAGCATTTTGCGCCAGCACATACACCCCATGAATTTGCGCAACGGCAAAGCCTAAGGGGAAATGCTGAGTCTGTGTATCAGTGTCTTGATTTTCAAACTCAGCTGAATAACATACAGGACTAGCATATTGCGGCAAAGTTGGCGCACGCTCATTATTGCCAAACAAGGTCTGATAGAAAGCGTTAGGTTCAGCGACACTTAAATTAATTTGCGCCTGATAGCTTGGGTAATTTGAAGCGCTAGCATTCTGATTACTAAAGGGGTTGTAAGCGGCTTGATTAGCAGTACTAGCATTTGAAACGCCAGTAGGCGATGCTAGTGCTTTGTGTAGTGAATGAAAAATAAAGCGATGAATCGCTTGCCCATCTCTAAATCTCACCTCGGTTTTTGCTGGGTGCACGTTCACATCGACTAAGTTAGGATCTAGCTCTAAAAATAATACATACGCAGGATGGCGGTCATGGTGCAACACATCTTGGTAAGCTTGACGGATAGCATGTGAAATTAGTTTATCGCGCACATAACGGCCATTCACATAGACATATTGTGTATCACTTTTATTGCGATTAAAAGTTGGTTTGGCGACTACGCCCCATAGGCGTAAACCAGCTGCGGAGTCATCTACAGCAATCGTTTCCGCTGCAAATTCTGCGCCTAATACCTCAGCAAAACGCTTGCTTGGTTCGCTTATCGCATAACGACTGAGCGCTCTACCATTGTGTTGCAACATAAAAGCCACATCAGGACGCGAGAGTACCACGCGGTTAAACGCAGCTTCACAATGACCAAACTCAGTGCCTTCAGTTTTTAAAAACTTACGGCGCGCAGGTGTGTTGAAATATAAATCATCAACTTCGATAATCGTGCCTGCATCTAAAGCGGCTGGTTCGATTGCTGAAACTTCACTGCCATTTGAGGCAATACGCCAAGCGTGTTTGGTGTCTATCGAGCGGCTACTTATTTGCGTACGTGAAACAGAAGCGATACTCGCCAAGGCTTCTCCACGAAAACCTAAACTAGCTACGGCTTCTAAATCATCCAAGGTAGCAATCTTACTGGTGGCATGACGAGTCAGCGCCATGGCTAAATCTTCTTGAGGAATACCATTACCATTATCAGCCACGCGCAATTGCTTAACGCCGCCTTGCACCAAACACACGGAAATATCTGTGCTACCCGCATCCAAACTGTTTTCCAGCAACTCTTTAAGCGCAGACGCTGGGCGCTCCACTACCTCGCCCGCGGCAATCTGGCTGATAAGTTGATCTGGTAACAATTGAATACGCATGAGGCTTTAGCATTTAAAATGCGGTTAATTTTATTGACGTTTTTTATTAGTAGTTATTTTACCTGTTTTAAGCTAAATTCTTGAGAATATGAAATCAAACGCTTCAGATTTAACACAAGACAGCTACATCAAGAGCTTTAGTCAAGCGCGCAGCCTTAAACGACATCACCACTTTTACTTAGGGCCAACCAATTCAGGCAAAACGCACAATGCTTTAATGGCCTTACAAAATGCTAAATCTGGCGTTTATTTAGCGCCACTAAGATTGCTTGCGATGGAAATACGTGACCGCTTAGTGGCGTTTGGCGTGCCATGCAACTTGATTACTGGTGAAGAACGCGTACTGATGGAAGGCGCACAACATACCGCCTCAACCATTGAGATGATGAACCCTACTAACATCGTAGAGGTAGCCATTATTGATGAGATTCAAATGCTGCAAGACCCAGACCGTGGTAGTGCCTGGACTGCTGCGCTTGTTGGTGTTCCTGCCACACAAGTGTTTATATGCGGTTCAACGGCTGTCACCTCCATCTGCATAGCAACGGTTGAAGTTATGGGGGAAACACATGAAGTCACTTACCTAGCACGTAAAACACCCTTAGTTTTAGAGGACGAAAGTATTTGTGGCAAGCATTACAGCCGTCAAAAGCTAAAACCCAAACTACAAAAAGGCGATGCGATTATCGCTTTTAGTCGCAAAGATGTATTGACGTTTTCCGCAAGGTTTCGCCAATGGGGGTTTACCGTGGCAAGCATCTACGGCGCGCTTTCCCCAGAAGTACGTCGCACTGAATCTGAACGTTTTTGTAAAGGCAAAGCTGATATTTTAGTAGCCACCGATGCGATTGGTATGGGCTTAAACCTGCCAATTCGGCGCGTAATTTTCTCGAATATTCATAAATTCGATGGTGTGGCTTCACGCCATTTGAACTCAACCGAAGTGCGCCAAATTGCTGGGCGTGCAGGACGATTTGGTATTTATGACACAGGCTATGTGAGCGTACTTGAGAACGATGAGCTCATTCACGTTGAACATATGCTCAATACCGATGACACGTCAGATCTAAGCAAATTGCCGATTAGTATTAGTTTTGGTCAGATTGGTGAAATTTCTCAACAATTACACACAAGAAAAATTGCAGAGGTTTTAGCTTATCATCGACAAAGAACACGTTTTGACTCAGAATTATTTGCCCAATCATCGCTCAATACGCAAATAGCACAAGCCATGTTAGTGGATGAATACGCACCGACCATGTCGCTTAAAGACAAATATATCTTTGTCTGCGCACCAATTTCGCTCAATGTGGCTTTTGAAAAAGACTACTATTTGATTTGCTTACAAAGTGTCGAACAATCGCAAGTCCGACACTTACCTGCCATGTCTAGCCGGTTGGATTCAGTATCGTCTAAACATTTAGAAGCCGCAGAGTTACTCAGTCATAACTTAAGTTTGTATGCATGGTTAAGCTTTAAGTTTCCGCGTATTTTTGTTGATGGGGATGAAGTCCGCTCTTTACGTCAACGCGTCAGTCGCTATATAGAAAGCGCTTTGCTAACTCAAGCAGGCTATGGCGACACTACAAGAGAAATTGATTACTTGACGCTTAAAAAATACTAAATGACAAATATTTAAGTCAGCGTTACTTTTTCTAGATATTCTGGTACTTCAACAGTCCAATGTAATTGCTCTTCAATATGATGCCGCATCGCATCTGCCGCTACAGGTTCACCATGCGTAATAAAAGTCATTTTAGGTGCAGCTTCGATGCCACCTAACCATTCAATAATTTCTGAGTAATCCGCATGTGCAGAAAGGTTGGAAATCAACTCAACATCTGCGCGAATTGGTACATACTCACCGTGAATTTTGATGCTTTCAGCGCCATCCAACATGGCTGCACCGCGCGTTCCTGCTGCTTGGAAACCTACAAATAAAATGGTGTTATTTGGTTTAGGCGCAAAAGCTTTTAAATGATGTACAACACGTCCACCAGAAGCCATTCCGCTAGCTGACAAGATAATCATCGGGCCTCTGGTTTCATTCAAACGCTTAGACTCTTCAACACTATTGACCATATGTGCAGTCCTGCTCAGTGCAGCGCATTCCTCAGGAGATAGACGGTGCTCGCCGCTGTGATGGATAAATATCGTAGTAGCATCGACTGCCATCGGGCTATTTAAATACACAGGAATATCTTTGGCTATGGCACCTGACGATTTAAGTAAGTGAATGTAATAAAGTAACTCTTGCGCCCTACCTACGGCAAACACTGGAATAAGCACCACGCCTTTACGTTTAACAGTTTTATTGATAACTGATGCCAATTTCACTTGAGGATCATTTTGCTCATGTAATCGATTGCCATAAGTAGACTCCAGCACCAAATAATCTGCCTGCTTAATACGTGCTGGCGGCTTCATCAGAATATCGTTGGGTCGGCCAATATCGCCTGAAAAGACAATAGACGTTTTTTTATTTTGAATACGAACAAAAGCTGAACCAAGAATATGTCCATTAGGTGAAAAAGTCAGTGTTAAGCCATCACCCAAGTCAACTTGCTGCTCAAAATCGACCGCCACTAGCAGTTCTAACGCATGATCCGCATCTTCTTTTGTGTATAGCGGCAACGCTGGGTTGTGCTTAGAGAAGCCACGTCGATTGGCGTATTCCGCCTCTTCCTCTTGCAAATGAGCAGAATCTGGCAGCAAAATATCGCACAAATCACGGGTAGCTTCAGTGCAATACACCTTGCCAGAAAAGCCATTCTTAACAAAAAGTGGTAGATAGCCACTATGGTCAATATGTGCGTGGGTTAATACAACGACATCCACATCTTTTGGATTAATAGACAGTTTTGCCCAGTTTTTGAGCCGCAATTGTTTGAGTCCTTGAAAAAGACCGCAATCAATCAGAATTTGTTTGGCCCCAGTTTCAGTCTCGCAACGGAGCAAGTATTTAGACCCAGTAACCGTGCCTGTTGCACCAAGAAATGTTAGTTCCATACTGACTCCCCTTAATCACTGGTAAATCCTGGTTGGAACAAGTCTTTATTATTCCAACTTGAAGCTATTCCAATGCCACCTTAGTTTTAGCCAAAGCTGGATTGGTAGAAAAATATTTCTTAATGCCCGTCAAAATCGATGTAACAAGCTTATCTTGATATTCCGCATCATTCAGCCTACGCTCTTCTTCTGGATTACTAATAAAAGCCGTTTCAACTAAAATTGATGGGATATCAGGTGACTTTAATACCGCAAAAGCTGCTTGTTCTACACGACTGGTATGCAAGGTATTGATAGCACCAATCTGTGTAAGTACCGCTTTACCTAACTTTAAACTATCGTTAATGGTTGCGGTTTGTGATAGGTCAAGCAATGTTCTCGCTAACACAGGGTCTTTATCATTTAGGCTCACGCCACCAATTAAGTCAGATTCATTTTCTTTTTTGGCTAAATAACGTGCACTGGCGCTGGTAGCACCGCGTTCAGACAAAGCAAATACTGAAGAACCCTTGGCAGCTGGGTTGGTAAATGCATCCGCATGGATAGACACAAACAAATCAGCTTGCATATTACGGGCCTTCACGACGCGCCCATGCAGAGGAATAAAGAAATCACTATCACGCGTTAAAACAGCGCGCATATTTGGCTCATTATCAATTTTTTCTTTAAGCTTTTTGGCAATCATCAAAGTGACGTCTTTTTCACGGCTGCCAGTTGCACCGCGCGCACCAGGATCCTCCCCACCATGGCCAGCATCAATTGCGATGACGATTTGACGGTCATTTTTCTTAGTTTTATTTCGTGCTGTTTCTGTTGAATTAGCTGGGTTAGTATCTTGTTTTTTCGCTTCGGAAGCCTTAACTTCTGGCGTTTTTTCTTCTGCTTTTGCGATAGCAGGCTCAGCAGGTTTTTTGGCTTCAGTGGGTTTGCTTATATTAGGTTCGGCAGCCTCAGGCTGCGTTGGCAAGGGCTCTGCAATGGCCTGTGGCTGGCTTGAGCCATTTCCTGATTCTTGTGTGATTGTGGCTTGGTTGGACGTATTAGCTTGTGTTGATGAACTAGCATCTGCTGACTTAGCCGCAGTATCACGTTCTGCAATCATCGCCATGAGTGGATCTTTCAGCGGGTAGATATCCAGCACCAAACGATATTTGTAATCGCCAGTCGGCGTTAATGTAAATGCGTTAGGTTTAGCTTCCGTTTTCAAATCCACAACCAGGCGGACCACATTTTGCTGAAACTTAGCCACGCGAATTTGTTTAATATAGGGATCGCTTGCTAAAATCTTATCGCTTAATGATTTAACCATTTGGTTTAAATCAATATTTTTAATATCTACTACCACTCGGTCTGGATTTTGAATAATAGACATTTTATAGTCAAACGGTTGCGCTGATTCAAGCGTGATTCGAGTGTAGTCCTGCGCAGGCCAAACGCGGGTAGCAGTAACGGCATTTGCGGCTTCAACAGGCGCTGAAAAATTAAAGCCTAAAAGGATAATCAGGCTAAAAAAAGCTGCATTTTTGAAATTCATCATTTTTCTGTAGAAATAACCTGTAAACATTGTTGCCCTAATGTTGTGTGTGCAGTCAGTTTAACGATACGACCTAAAAATTGCCCACTATTTTTAATGGAAAAAGTGACGTCTAGGTCTGGTGTTGGCAATACGTTTTCAGCTTTTTCTGGCCACTCAATGACACAAACACTGGTTGCATTAAAGTAATCCCTAAACCCTGCAGATTCCCATTCTTCTTCATCATTAAATCGATATAAGTCAAAATGATACAGCATTAAGTTAGAAATTACATTTAATTTAATATTATATGATTCGACCAAAGTATAAGTTGGGCTTTTAACCTTACCTACATGCCCCAAAGCGCGCAATAGGCCGCGCACCAAGGTCGTTTTACCTGCACCTAAGTCACCATGCAAATAGATGGTTAAATTTGGCTGTATGGCTTTTGCTAGCCTGGCGCCAAAATCTAAGGTCGCTGCTTCATCGGCCAAATCAAGTGTAAAATTACACTCCATGAATGACCTTAACGATTTGGACCAATTTAAGTTTACTAAGCTTGCCGATGACATTAAACAATGGGGATTGGCACTGGGCTTTAATGAAATAGGCATCACCGATACCCATTTGCAAGCGGCAGAAGTTGAACATCAAACGTGGGTTGCTAAAGGCTTTCATGGTGAGATGAATTATATGGCAAAACACGGAGTGAAGCGAACCCGCCCTGCGGAATTAGTGCCTAATACCTTGCGTGTAATTTCTGTTCGCTTGGACTATTTACCACCCAACGCTGCTCATAGCGAAGCCATTTTGGAGGATAGCACTAAAGCTTTTATCTCGCGCTATTCAATGGGGCGTGATTACCACAAAGTGATGCGTAATAAACTGCAAAAGCTATGTGAGAGAATTCAATCAGAGGTCACCCACTACCAAATTGACGACTTTAGCTACCGCGTATTTACCGATAGCGCACCAGTACTAGAAGTGGCTTTGGCAGAAAAATCTGGCTTAGGCTGGCGTGGCAAACACACACTGCTTATCAATAAAAATCGCGGTTCTTGGTTCTTTTTAGGTGAAATTTATACCAATTTGCCATTACCTATAGACCAAGCTGCAACCAATCATTGTGGTACATGCACTAGTTGCATGGATGTATGTCCCACTCAAGCGATTACAGCACCTTACGAGGTCGATGCTAGGCGATGCATCTCATACCTCACCATAGAGCTTAAAACCAGCATTCCTGTGGAGTTTAGACCTTTAATTGGCAACCGCGTGTATGGCTGTGATGATTGCCAATTATTTTGCCCGTGGAATAAGTTTGCGGAAGCCAGCAATGAATCTGACTTTGCAATAAAAAATGGGTTGGATAACATTAGCTTAGTGGAATGCTTTAATTGGACAGAAGCGCAGTTTAAACAAAATATGGCTGGAAGCGCGATATACCGTATTGGCTATGAACAATGGTTACGCAATATTGCAGTTGGGCTGGGCAACGCAAGCACCACGCCAGAAGTAGTCACTGCATTACAAAGCCGCATGAATACTACTTCAGCACTACTTCAAGAACACATTAACTGGGCTTTAGCCCAGCATGGTGCGAATTAGCTCGCTTTCAAAGCTAAGTTAGACTTCAAAGCCAAGTTAAACTGCTCTATTGGCATGGCTTTACCAAATAAAAATCCTTGGTAGCTATTACACTCACAGTTTGCCAGAATTTCTTGTTGTACTTTAGTCTCAACACCTTCTGCAATCACATCTAAATTCAATGTTTGCGCCATGGCAATCACTGTGCGCACAATGGCTTGGTCACTGCTTTCAATCGCGATATCACGCACGAATGAACGATCGATTTTCAATTGATCAAGTGGCAATAGCTTGAGGTATTGTAGCGATGAGTAGCCCGTGCCAAAGTCATCTAACGAAAAGCTTACGCCAATATCTTTCAGCTCTTTCATTTTAACAATAGTGCCGTCTATTTTCTCGAGCAAAATACTTTCAGTTAACTCCAGCTTGAGTTGCATCGCATTAACAGCATACTGCTTAACAGCTGACTTTACCTGAGAAGCAAACTCAGCTTGGAAGAACTGCTTTGCACTCACATTTATAGATAACGTGAGGTTCTGAGATAAAGGCTCTGCCTGCCATGCACTAAGCTGAGCACAAGCCGTTTCAAGCACCCATTCGCCTATAGGTAGAATCATCCCTGTTTCTTCAGCTAGCGGAATAAATTCTAGGGGCGAGATCATGCCTCGTTCAGGATGAATCCAGCGAATCAGGGCTTCAGCGCCAGTTGCGCGACCTAGCCTATCTACCTGTATTTGATAATGCAGTGCAAATTGCTTGTTATCGAGCGCTTTATGTAAATCCACCTCTAAGGAAGCGCGTGTATTAATGGCCTCTTGCATTTTTGGATCAAAAAAGCAGAGCCTATTTCTACCCATTTTTTTAGCCTGATACATAGCAATATCGGCATGTTTTAGTAAGGCATCTTGAGTATGCTCATAATCACTAAACAATACGACACCAATACTAGCCGTGGTTTGGTAGGTATTGGTTGCAAGCTGATACGGTTGGTTAATCGTAGTCAGAATCTTATTGGCAATGATTTCAGCCTGTGACGCAGCTTCAATTGGCAGCTTACTTAAATCCTCCAACATCACAACAAATTCATCACCGCCTAAGCGCGCTACGGTATCGCCCTCTCGCACGCAGGTGGTCAATCGCTCAGCCACTTGTCTCAACAACATGTCACCAACATCATGCCCGAGCGTGTCATTAAGTGTTTTAAAATGATCAAGGTCAAGAAAAAGCAGCGCTCCACCCCAACCTAAACGCTTACCTGCAGCCAAAGCGTGATTTAGGCGGTCAATTAAAAGTCGCCGATTTGGTAGGCGTGTAAGTACGTCATAAAATGCTAAATGGTTGATTTCAGCTTCAGCTGCATTTCGTAAGGTCACATCAGTAAAGGTGGCAACATAATTTGTGACAACACCACCTGCACTCTTCACTGCAGTGATAGTTAGGTGCTGTGGATAGACTTCACCACTTTTACGGCGATTCCAGACCTCACCTTCCCAGCCACCATTTTCGTCAATACTTTGCCACATTGACGCATAAAAATCTTCATGATGATCACCAGAGCTGACTAAACGCGGTGTTTGACCAATAGCCTCTTCCTCCAAAAATCCAGAAATCTTGGTAAAGGCTTTATTGACCTTAAGAATAATTTTATTTGCATCAGTCACGATCATGCCTTCTTGCGATTCAAAGGCGGTGGCTGCAATACGATACTCAAGATCAGCCTGTTTACGCTCGGTGATGTTCCGCGACAGTACAATAAAGCGTTTGCCTTCACCCGCTAAGGTTGGTTTTTTAGATACCGAAAGTTCAAACCAGCGCTTGCCTTGTGGCAGGTCTAATTCAAACTGTTTACCATGCGATTTACCTTCGTCATCCGCCTCACGAATCGCAGACATTGCCACATAAGCGGCATCTGTGGGTAGTACTTCATTAACTGTTTTTCCAATGAGCACTTCAGCTGGTGCTGCAAATAAGCTTTGATCAGGCGAATGGACGAAATAATATTGTCCATTAATATCAGTTTCAAACAACAAGTCTGGAATGGCATCTAGTGTGGCCTGCAAACTTATCTCAGAGCGTTGTTTTGCTTCCTCAGTATGTTTTAATTGAGTGACATCCAGCATCGCCACACGCAATATGGGTTTATTATCTTCATCATCCATGCGTAAGCAGTTTAGATTAGCCATAAAAACCGAATCGTCATGATGCGCAAAGCTCATGTCAAAATTTAGCTCTTCACCTGCTTCTAGGTCTTGCATACTTAAGAATAAACTCTGCCAGCGTGCCTGTTCTTTTTCAATGACAAACTCAACCATTGCATGCTTATTCAGCTCATTACGCTTAAGGCCAAACATTGAAGTCACTTTCCAATTCACTTCATTAAGCATTCCATCTTTGCAGATGGATAGGTAACCAATTGGCGCAAATTCATACAAGTCGGTATAGCGATCAAGCGATTCAGTCACCTTAATTTGCGCCAGCTTCAACTTATCTTGCGCTAAACGTCGCTGCGCTTCACGGTCAAAGTTGTCCAGCGCAAAAGTAATATCTGATGACATTTCCTTCAGCAAATCAACAGCTTCTTTTTCAAAAGCATCCACCTCAGGGCTATAAACAGAAAACACAGCGAATGGCTTACCATTTCGAGGAATAGGGAATGCTCCAGCAGATTGCCAGCCAAACTGCTTTGCTTGGGTATGCCAAGGCTGAGTGGATGGGTTTTCAATAAAGTCATTGATAATTACAAAATGACTTTCTCTAAATGCTGTCCCCGTTGGTCCGCAACCTTCTGGAATATCAGGATTGACTGATACTTTAAGATTTTCTAAATAATCTAAACCCTTACCGTAGCTAGCTTTGGGTAAAATAAGATTACATGATTGATCTAACTCGCCTACCCAAGCCATCTGCATACCGCCAAACTTCACCGCAGATTTGCAGACTAAAGGAAACAATTCACGTTCATCAGACATACGAACAATAGCCTGATTAATTTCACTCAAAGCTTGATATAGATTGTTTAGCCTAACAATACGTTGCTCATTCTTTTTTCGATTAGTGAGGTCACGCAAGGTGGCAAAGTATGAATTATTATCTAGTTTACGTGCATTGACCTCTACCAAAAACTGAGAGCCATCTTTACGCACATGCATCCACTCACCATTATGCGGCTCTCCAGCCATTAGGCTTGCGACTGTAGGGTTAATTTTTTCAACTTCGCTATCTGCCAAGAGCTTAGGTAAATTTAAATTGAGTAACTCCTCACGCGAATAGCCAAACATCTTTACTGCAGATGGATTTGCATCTAGCAAACGATGCTCATGATTTAACATGAGAACGCCCTCACCCGCTTGGCTAAATAGTTTCTGATAGTTATTTCTAGCGACTACGCGGTCTCTCATTAAAACCCAAGCCAAAATGGCTAACACAAACGAAAGCAATGAGCCTGACCAAATAATTATTTTTGGTTGATCGGAATTAGAAACCCTATTTACAAATGCTGGTGTTGTCTTGGCCAGCAAAATCCACGTTTTACCGGCAAATTCAAGTTTACGCTGAGTCTGCAGCGTTTCAGTTACAAGCCTAGACTTAGATGCTTGAGCATCTGACTGATACATGAGCGATTGATCTGACATTACTTTACCATCATAAATTTCTAAATCTATATCTTGTGCAAACTGCCCTTTCAAACTCACCATAATGTCATTGAGACGAAAAGGCACATCTACCCAGCCTTCAATAGCGCTGCGTCTTGCACTCAGCGTGTCAAGATTTACACCATGCTTATAGAGCGGGAAATACATCACAAAAGAGGACGCATTAGGCTTTCCAGCATCTTGTGCCAAGGTAAAGTGGCTAGTTATTGCAACCTCATTTAAATCTCGAGCGCGTTGCATTGCACTTAGAGCCACAGGCACAGTCAACGTATCCAGACCGAGCGCTTTGAGATTTTCAGCTGTCATAGGTTCAATTCGAACGATAGGTGCATAAACATCGCGCTGACCTACTGGTTTAATGTCGTAATTAGGTATGCCCTGTTTACGAATTTCAGCAATATGCTTCGCCTTATCTGCATTTGGCACCAATTTAACAATGCCAATACCTAACACACCTAATTTTCCATCTTGTAGCTTGAGCGCTTTCACATAAGTGCGAAATTCGTCAGGCCTCACATCATCAGAACCATCAATATAGCCTTTGACACCGCGCATAATTGTTTCATAGGTATTTAAGCGGCGAAGGATATTATTTGCAGCATAATCAGCCGCTGTTTCAAACTTAGCGCTCAAATCAGCCGTCTGATGTTGCTGGGCATCTCGCCACAAAACAGTGGTCACAATCAAACCAGCAAGCAAAACAATAGCGGAAGTTATCCAAGGAGCAAGCCTAGCCTTAAACACACTAGCGTATTGTTTTTTATGTGCAATTATCATATTTGTAGTTCTTAAAACTTATTTACAACCCTTTAAAATTACTGCATTTTATGTACATTAATCTGTTAAAAATACACATGCGTATGAGATTTATTCAAACAACTTTGATTCATTTTATTTGACTGTATATTTTTTCTGCGCCAACATCGCCGCGCCTATTATGCCTGCTTGGTCGCCCATATTAGAGATGCCCACATTAACTTTGCCGCGAAGCGCTGGGATTAAGTCTGCTTCTAATTGTTGAAAAAAAGTTGGCCGCATCAACGACCATCCTGCGCTCATGCCACCGCCTATTATTACGTCAGTGACGTCGATTACTTTAAGAACATGTGCTAAAGCCTGTGCAAGACATTTACCAGCCAATTGATAAGCTGCAATAGCATTTGCATTACCTTGACGTGCCAGTTTAGCGATTTCAAGCGCATTGTGATGTTGCCCTGTAGCTTCTAAATAGCTCAATGCAACACCACTAGCCGATGCGTATTGCTCCATGCATCCATGATTACCGCAGCCACATAACCTACCGTTGGGCTGAACAGTGATGTGGCCGACCTCCATTGCCACACCATGCTGACCTTGAAACGGTTTGCCATTGAGTACCAAACCACCGCCAACGCCTGTACCTAAACCTAAGTAAATCAGACTATTAACTTGTTTAGGGTGCGTGGCATATTCACCATAAGCCGCCGCGAGTGCGTCATTTTCGGTAGCAACTGGCAAGTCTACCAACTGGCTTAAATCGGCACTTAAATCGACATTACTTAAACCAGGTAAATTAGGCGATTGCGATATTTTTTGTGTACTTGGGTCTATAAACCCAGGAAAACCGATACCGATAGCCGAAATGCTGGGGAATTTAACTTTCATGCTGTCTATTGCAGTTGCCATGGCATTTAAAATCGCTTGCCAAGCTTGATCTGGGGTATGGTTTTTACAAAGGGTAGAAAAGTCTGTATGAAAACGTTTTTCTTCTACTAAATTAGGTTTTACATCAGGCCTGGCTTCATCATAATCCACCACGCCTAAACGCAAATTAGTGCCACCAACATCAATACCTATTAGCATCGCCACGATGATATCTCCACTGTGTTAACTTCTACCTGTGCGCATAGTCACTTCTCTAATATTTTTGCTTTGTGCAGCAGTGAGCTGCTGCCAATTAAAGCGCCAATGCCAGTTGCCTGAGCATGTGCCTGGCGTATTCATGCGGTGGCTGGAATCCAGCTCGAGTATGTCTTGCATAGGAATAATAGCTAGCTGTGCATCAGATTCAAATGCCATGTTAATTAAGTCAGCGGGCATATTCACCTCATGCTGTTCAGAATGGGTCGAGTGTATATAAGCCTGTACCAATCCGCGCTGATATTCGTCTAAACTGTTATACCAGCCTAGCGTTGTGTCGTTATCGTGCGTACCTGTGTAAGCCACGCTATTCTGCTCAATATGATGTGGCAAATAAGGGTTGTCTTCTTGTCCGCTAAACGCAAACTGTAAAATTTTCATACCAGGCAAGTTGAATGCATGCCTTAACGCATCCACTTCTGGGGTAATAATGCCCAAGTCTTCTGCAACTAAACAAATATTAGGCAAAGCTTTAACAATGGCTGCCAGCAAGGCTTCGCCTGGTGCTAACACCCAGTGTCCATTAATGGCAGTATCTTCACTTGCAGGGATTTCCCAAGCGGCTTCCAAGCCTCTAAAGTGGTCGATGCGTACAATATCAAACAAGGCATTTTGCGTTGCCATGCGTGAAACCCACCAGCTAAAACCATCAGCCGCCATCGCATCCCAGTTATAGTGCGGGTTACCCCAGCGCTGCCCTGTGGCACAAAAATAATCGGGTGGCACACCCGCCACCACTTCCATATTTTTGTTTTCATCTAACTTGAATAACTCTGGCTGCGCCCACACATCGGCACTGTCATATGCCACAAAAATGGGGATATCACCAAACAAATAAACTTTTTTAGTCGCCGCGTAAGTTTTTAGCGCTAACCATTGCGTAAAAAATATAAATTGCGTGAATTGAATAATTGCAATTTCTTGCGAAAGCTCTTTACGCGCTTGTTTGAGTGTTTTGCTATCTCTATTTTTATAGGCTTCAGGCCAGAAATGCCAGCCAGCTTGATTAAATTTATCACGCAGCGCTAAAAACAAGGCAAAATCATTGAGCCAGTGTGCTTGTTTTTTACAAAACTTTTTAAAATCTAGCTGTTCTTTTGCTGTCGAAGAGCCAACTTGCTCAGCTTGCTTACAAAACGTCAAATAAGCTTTTGCCAGCAATTGGGTTTTGCTCGTTAAGAATCCACTCAAATCTTTTTTGGTAAGCAACCCTTGTGCTTGCAAAATTTCAAGGCTAATGAAATCAGGATTGCCCGCAAAGGCTGATAAGCATTGATATGGGGAGTTATCCGCATGCGGCATGTTGATTGGTAATGTTTGCCAAACACTGATGACAGCGCTATTTAAAAAATCCACAAATCGATAAGCTTCCGCACCTAAGTCACCCACATAACTCGAACTAGGCAAAGAGCTAATATGCAACAACACGCCTGCCCGCCGTTGAGATAAAAGAGATAAATTAGTGTGTTTCATGATTACCTACATAAATATTATGTTGTCTGAACTGGTTAACACTAACTTACAAAATGTGTACTTGCTTAATGTACTTGCGTTAAGCCTGTCCTCTGCGCATTGTGCCAGCATTATCTGCATTACCACCGCCAGCGCTAATTGTTTTATGCAATACCGCTGGAATTGGCTGTTTTAGCAAGGTATACAAGTTAATTAAATTACGACGATAGAGTTGGTCAAAGCTCGCCACACTATCTGACGAATTGTAATCACCAAACCACCAGAACCAATCAGAGCCTTCACAAATTGAAAGCTGACGCTCACAGGCTTTTAGTTGATTCGCATCTAAACTATTACTCAACAATACATCATCGTACGTTTTCTTCGCGCTGCAAAGTAAATCCCACGCTGAGTTTTTATCTTTGCTACCAATCCAAGTACTAAATGTACCGTACACCCAGCTACCTGCCGCAATTTGTGGCAACGCAGGGGCGGATATTCCTTTAGTTTTGTATTCTTTTGATTGATATAAATCAACAACATCGCTAAAAGTGCTCATTTCAATATACGGATGATTAGCCAATGCCGCATACAATTCGTTCAAAAAGTAATAACCATTGTATGGGTAGTATTCCCATGCATTTTCACCATCTAAAATCACACTGACCACTTTAGAATAGTCATTTGGATTTGCTTGGTAGATTGCCTCTAAGGTTTGAACGAAGTCTGCTACAGCATCTGGTGTATGCATTTTTGCGTACTCAAAGCCGATTTTATCTGAAAGATTATCATCTCTAAAAAAACATAAAATATCTTGCTTACCGTTAGTGACGCGGTATGGTTGATATAAATATTCATTCTTATCTTGCAGACCCAACTGCGATTTCAACAAACTATTTGCCAATACAGCCTGCCCTGTAGCCGCCCATTCAACGCCATGTTCAGCCATTAAGGATAATGCTGCATTGGATACGCCACCTTCTGCAGGCCACATACCGCGTGGTACTTGACCAAATAAATCTCCATGGTATTTACTCGCTGCAACAACATGAGAAGCGGCACGCTCTTGACCACCTGAATATTTTGCATACTTAGGCAGTGGCGCATAAGGCATTGCATCAATAGTCGATTTGAAATCTATCAACAATGGCAAAATTGGGTGGTAGTAAGGTGTTGTAGAAATCTCAATTTGCTTAGATTTCATCAACGCCTTATAACGTGGAATCAAGCCAGAAATAGTTTCACCAATCACATCGAACAACTGTTTACGATCTTCCAGCGTAAAGCTTAGGCCCTTAGTCATTAGCGCTTGAACTACCTTATTCTGTCGGCGCAGGCTCTCACCACACCAAGCTAAGTGATACCAAACCAATAAATCAGCCTTATATTGCGCTGATAAATAGTGAAATTCAGCATTTCCAGAAATCGGCTCAATTAACTGATAAAGCTGTAATAACCTTTGATAATGTGGAAACGGGCTTAACATCTTTTCATGATGGCTTTTAAAGCAGCTATTCACAATTAAATGACACTGCTCATGGCTAATATCTGCTAAGTCTGGCTCAACCAATAAGGCTAATAAGGGATCGCGAATACGTTTTTCTTTAAATTGAACCGTGTAATCCTCAATCTGCTCCAATAAAATTGGCACAAAATTGAAGCTGACGCGTGCTTTCGAGTTCATCTCTAGGTGATATGCCATATCACTGTAGTCTTTTATGGCATGTAGATACGTCCAAGGCAGCACATATTCATTGCTGACAATGTCGCGATAGTCTGGCTGATGCATGTGCCAATAGAGATTGAGATATAGCTTGGGGCGATTAGACTTCACATTCACAACCTTTAAAATTGTTTCTACTAAAATAGTAATAAATTACATTAGATTACTTATATTAAACCATTGATTTATATTAGATAAGTCTATGCAAATCTTGACCCAACATTTCGGGCGTTACTAACGTGATGCCTTTTTCAGACACATAAAAACGCTTAGCATCTAAAGCTAAGTCCACACCTATTTTCATGCCTTCTGGTATGACACATCCACGGTCAATCACAACATTTTTAAGCACTACATTGCGATTAACGGTTACTTTTGGCAGAATGACTGAACCTTCAATATCACAATAACTATGTACACGCACGTCTGAAAATAACACTGAACTCGTTACAGAAGCACCACTGATTAAACATCCACCAGACACCAGTGAATCGGTCGCCTTACCTGTTCTGCCTTCATCGTTAAACACGAATTTAGCTGGCGGTAATTGCTCTTGTGAAGTCCAGATTGGCCACTCTCTGTCATACAAGTTTAATTCAGGTATCACTCTGGTAAGCTCCATATTGGCTTCCCAATAAGCGTCTATCGTTCCCACATCACGCCAATAATAATTTCCATTTTTCGCGCCTACACAACTCTCAGTAAAGCGATGCGCTTGGATTTTATATTTTTTGATAATGTAAGGGATAATGTCTCCACCAAAATCGTGTGTTGATTTTGGATCACCCGCATCTCGAATGAGTTGTTCATATAAGAACTTAGCGTTAAATACATAAATACCCATGCTAGCAAAAGCTTTGGTTGGGTCATCAGGCATGTGTTTTGGGTTATCTGGTTTTTCAGCAAACTCAATCACGCGATCTGTACCATCAACCTCTAATACACCAAAACCTTTGGCATCTTCTAATGGCACGTTGATACAGGCCACTGTCATGTCAGCATTGCTAAGTACATGCGTTGCTAGCATTTTGCCGTAATCCATTTTATAGATATGGTCACCCGCTAATATCAAAATATAGTCGCCACCCCCTTCACGCAATAAATCCAAGTTTTGATATACCGCATCTGCTGTCCCTTTATACCATTCTTCAGAAATACGCTGTTGTGCAGGAATGATATTCACATACTCATTAAATTCACCACGCAAAAATCCCCAGCCGCGCTGAAGATGTTGAATTAAACTTTGCGCTTTATATTGTGTAGCCACATTGATGCGGCGAATGCCAGAGTTAATGCAGTTTGATAATGGGAAGTCGATGATTCGGAATTTACCACCAAATTGCACGGCGGGCTTTGCGCGCCACTCAGTTAAGTTCTTTAAGCGACTACCTCGGCCACCCGCAAGAATAATCGCAGCGGTATTTTTGGTTAATGTACTAATAAAACGGTCTGAATGCTGATCTTGCGGCATGATGCCCTCCTGAAGTTTAATTAATCATTGTCTTAACTAGCTGGGCTAACTAGTTTAATTTTTTATTCTTAGTGCACGTGTTTACATTATAATCAGCTTAAAGCACTATAATCTAGCTAAACAAGACCAAATCTAGCAAATATTAATAAAAATATTAATTAGAAAAATTTAGGGGGAATGTATCTTGGAAAAATCTGAAGCGACTCAAGTTAAAACAAAAGCTAAAGCAGCAGCAAAATCTAATGTCAAAACAAAATCAGCTTTAAGCACAGTTTCAGATTCTTTGAAATTGATTTTGAAAGCAAAACATCACGATCCCTTCAGTTTTTTAGGTTTACATGCGGTTGATAAGGCTTATGTTTATCGTGTGTTTTTACCTAATGCAACAGAAGTCTGGGTTAAAACGGCTAGAACATGGACCAAACTTGATAAAACTCATGCCGACGGCTTGTTTGAAGTATGCAGTGAGGCTGCACTTAAAACGCCATGCCTGCTCAAAATCACCGCGGGTGATAACGAATACGAAACATACGACCCCTATACTTTTGCATCAAGCTTAACGCAGGATGAGCTTTATTTATTTGGTGAAGGCCGTCTGTTGCAAGGCTACAAAACCCTAGGTGCACAGTGCATGTCTCAAGACAATGTTGAAGGTGTGCGCTTTGCCGTTTGGGCACCCAATGCAGAACGTGTAAGCGTAATTGGCAGCTTTAATAACTGGGATGGCAGAGTGCACTCCATGCGCGCGCACGGTTCTAGCGGTGTTTGGGATATTTTTATTCCGCATTTAACCACCAGCGATACTTATAAATTTGAAATTCGTAATCGTCACTCTGGTGGCATTTTAGCTAAAACTGACCCGTATGGTTTTGAGTTTGAGCAACGCCCTGGAACAGCGGCTAAAATCAGTAAAAGTTATCACCAGTGGGAAGATAAAAACTGGCTAGACGCACGAAAAAAACGTGACTGGCTTCATGCACCTTTTAACTGTTACGAGGTGCACCTTGGTTCTTGGCAGCGTAATGCAGAAGGTCACTTCCTTACCTATCGTGAGTTAGCAAAAACCTTAGTGCCTTATGTCACTGAAATGGGCTATACCCACGTTGAGTTGATGCCAATTTCAGAGCACCCTCTCACTGAGTCTTGGGGCTACCAAACCACAGGCTATTTTGGTGTGACCAATCGGTTTGGTTCGCCAGATGATTTACGCTTTTTGATTGACGCCTTCCACCAAGCCAATATTGGCGTAATTTTAGATTGGGTACCAGGTCATTTTCCAAAAGATGATTGGGCATTAGCACGCTTTGATGGCACTGCATTGTATGAACATGAAGACCCACGCCTAGGTGAACACCAAGACTGGGGCACATTGATATTTAACTACGGCCGCAATGAAGTGCGTAACTTCTTAATGTCTAATGCTTACTTCTGGCTCTCTGAGTTCCATATTGATGGCTTGCGTGTTGATGCTGTGGCCTCTATGCTTTATCTAGATTACTCGCGCAAAGCTGGTGAATGGTTACCAAATAAATTTGGCGGACGTGAAAATCTTGATGTGATTGAGTTCTTAAAACAACTTAACGTGATGGTAGGCGAGGACTTTGCTGGCGTTCTCACCATCGCTGAAGAATCTACCGCATGGCCTGGCGTATCTCGCCCCGTGTACCTAGGCGGGTTAGGCTTTAACATGAAGTGGAACATGGGTTGGATGAATGACACCCTTGCCTATATTGAGCATGACCCTGTGCATAGGCGTTATTACCACGACATGCTGACTTTTGGTCAGCTTTACGCATACTCTGAAAATTTCGTACTGCCGTTCTCGCACGATGAAGTGGTGCATGGTAAACATTCTCTACTAGATAAAATGCCAGGAGATGGGTGGCAAAAATTTGCTAACCTTCGTCTATTAATTACCTATCAAATGACGGCACCAGGTAAAAAACTAAACTTCATGGGCAATGAATTTGGTCAAGGTCGTGAGTGGAATGTCAACAGCAGTCTCGATTGGCACTTATTAGGCAATGATTACGAAGGCCATCAATGGCATCAAGGCGTTAAACAGGCTACGACTGATTTAAATAAAATCTATAAAGACCTAAATGCGCTGCATTCACTAGATTTTGTCGTGCAAGGTTTTGAATGGATAGACTGCCATGATAGCGATCAATCAATTGTTAGCTATGTTCGACGGGGTTTAGACAATAGTTTTGTTATAATAGTGCTGAATTTTACGCCTGTGTTGCGCAATGCATATCGAATTGGTGTGCCGCAAGCTGGCAATTACCATGAGATTTTTAATAGTGACGCGGGTTGTTATGGCGGTAGTAATCAAGGTAATGGTGCTGGGCTACACACAGAAAACGTTGCTTGGATGAATCAGAATCAATCACTTGTCATCACTTTACCGCCTTTAGCTGGTATCGTTTTACAAATAAAGTAACTAAACAATTCGTACCAAATTTTTTTATACCAAACTTAAAGTAATCCGACAAAAAATGGCTGCATTAACGACACTACCAGTATGGCAAAAACTTTGCCAACATCAACAAGCAATTGTTTCAACGCATATGCGTGATTTATTTGCAAATGATCCTAATCGCTTTGATAAATACAGCCTTAAATTTACCGATATATTATTCGATTTTTCTAAGCATCGTATTAATGACGAAACGCTACCTTTATTAACGCAATTAGCGCGTGAAGCCAATATCGAAAACTGGCGCGACCGTATGTTTGCTGGTGAGAAAATTAACATCACTGAAAATCGTGCCGTGTTGCATACGGCACTTAGAAATCGCAGCAATACTCCGGTATTTGTTGATGGCAAAGATGTGATGCCAGATGTGAATGCAGTACTCGCGCAAATGCGTGTATTTTCAGAAAAAGTTCGTAATGGCACATGGCTTGGTTACACAGGCAAGCGCATTACAGATATTGTTAATATTGGTATTGGCGGCTCTGATCTTGGCCCTGTGATGGTCTGT
>JBBQLN010000007.1:0-77305 GCA_038327905.1 Burkholderiales bacterium | reverse complement strand
TGTGCGACTTGCCACAATGGTGCAACGGCCTTAGGTAAACCGTCTAACCATGTGCAGACAACTGCGGGTTGTGAAACATGTCACAAATCGACGACTTCGTTCTTAGGTGCGGCATTCAACCACACTGGTATTGTGAGCGGCTGTGCGACTTGTCACAACGGCACAACAGCCTTAGGTAAGCCAGCGACCCATATCAAAACGACGGCGGCTTGTGAAACTTGCCATAAATCCACCACGTCATTTGCTGGTACTACCATGAACCATACGGGCATCACGACTGGCTGTGCGACTTGCCATAATGGTGCAACGGCCTTAGGTAAACCGTCTAACCATGTGCAGACGACTGCGGGTTGTGAAACATGTCACAAATCGACGACTTCGTTCTTAGGTGCGACGATGAATCACACAGGTATTGTGAGTGGTTGCGCGACTTGCCATAACGGCACAACAGCGTTAGGTAAGCCAGGAAACCACGTACCGACCACGGCTGCTTGTGAAACTTGCCATAAATCGACCACTTCGTTCTTAGGTGCGGTATTCAACCACACGGGTATTGTGAGTGGTTGTGCAACCTGTCATAACGGTACAACAGCGTTAGGTAAATCAGCGACACATATCCAAACGACTGCGGCTTGTGAAACATGTCACAAATCCACCACTTCGTTCTTGGGTGCGACGATGAATCACACGGGTATTGTGAGTGGTTGCGCGACTTGCCATAACGGTTCAACAGCGTTAGGTAAGCCAGGAAACCACGTTCCAACGACTGCTAGCTGTGAAGTCTGTCATAGAGGTACGTCAGCATTCACATCGATACAAAAACCGAACCACACATTATTTGCCGCTAGTACATGTAAGTCGTGCCATGGGGCAAATTACCCAGGCGTAACTTCTAGATCTGTCACGCACCAAAGTAGAACTGCAACAGATTGTAATAACTCTGGTTGTCACAACACTAATACATTCAGTAAGTAAGGGTTTATAAGGTGGGCTTTGTGCCCACCTTATTTTTTCTGAAGATTAGCCTATAAAAAACTTCATGTTGAAACTGTAAGCAATTGACTTTTAATAAAAAAATTAATATTATCTGCCTATGCGCAATTAATAGGCTAGGAATGTTGGGAAATATGAATCTATCTAAGAAGTTTTACCTTGTTTTAATATTTATTTGTTCAATTGTGCCGTCAATGGCCTATGCGGATAGAATCCTTGATAAAGTTGAAGTCGTTCAAGCTCAAAACGAGACCGAAATTCATATTGAGTTTTTAACGCAAGTGCGGTATTTAAGGCACTCACCAACAACCGAAACTAGTCGTGTTCAGATTTTCCTCGATTTTCCGCAATTTACAAAAAACGCGATTCCAACAAGTCGAGAGTTTCGTAACAGTCCAAGCACAAATTTAGTACCAAGTTTTACTGTAAACTTTCCTGAGCAGCAGACCAATAGCATAGGGGTAAGATTTAAAAAGCCAGTCATTTTTACGGTGACGCCTGATAATAGCGGGCGAGGTATTGTGATTCACGTTCCACTTGACAAAACTACTTCACCCGAACCTGTCGCGCAGGTTCAACCTGAAGCGCCAATAGTTGATCATGGCCCACAAGGTGAGATACCAGCTAAACCAGAAGGCATGACAGATAATGATTATGCGGGTAAGTTGGTTGCAGAAGCTCGCGTTGCTAGGGGTGTTGGTGATTATCCAAAAGCGGTACAGTTATTTAATGCTGTACTTGCACTTCCACCCAACACTCATACGCAAGAAGTACAAGAGCTCATTGGTAATTCGCGTGAAAAAATGGGTGAGTCCCTGAAAGCTAAAGCTGAGTATGAATCATATTTAAAACTTTATCCAAAGGGTGATGGTGCTGATCGCGTGCGTCAACGTTTAGCGGTGATTGATGAAGCGTTAAAATCTTCAAAAGTTGGCAGTGCGGCAGGATCATTCGGTGGCAAAAAGCCAATCCGAGAAATTCACGAGAACACAGTGTACGGTAGCTGGAATCAATACTACTATGATGCACATAGCCATAATTACCCTGGCACAGGCATTAACACTACTTCACATGACCAGTCTTCATTAATAAGTGCGTTAGATTTAACAGCTCGTTTTCGTCAAAACGAATGGGATAGCAAAATAGTATTCCGTAATACGCAAACCATGAATTTCTTACCTAAAGGTGAAGATAGAGATAGAACGCAAGCCGCTTATGTTGAGGTGGCTAATAAAGATGTAGACTTTATGACGCGACTAGGCCGGCAAAATGGTAACTCAGGTGGTGTTTTAGGTCGTTTTGATGGTGCATTATTCCGTTATGGGATTTCACCAAAATACAAACTTAATTTTGTGGCTGGTACTTTGGATGAATATAAAGTGGATTATAGACGTCACTTTTACGGCATTAACTTAGATGTAGGCCCAGTATTTGATAACTGGAGCGGTAATGCATTCTTTATTGAGCAACGAGTTGATAATGTAATTGATCGTCGTGGTGTGGGTGGTGAGTTACGCTATTTTAATGGTGGTAAATCTATTTACTCACTCGTTGATTACGATACATATTATGATCGTCTGAATACAGTGATGGTTCAGGGTAACTGGGCAACGGTAGATGGTACTAATTACAATATGTTGTTGGAGAGTCGTAAATCGCCAGTGTTACAGTTGATTAACAGCCTTTCAGATACCAGCTTTACACTTGGTGGAACGCAACCAACAAGTATACGTCAGGCAATTAATGCGGGCTTTACTGATTCAATCTTAAGAGAATCGGCTATCAAGCAAACCTTGGATACGAGTACGGTGCTGTTTGGCGCTACTCGTCAATTTACACCGCGCTGGCAATTGGGCGGCGATATTCAAATGAATCGAGTTTCTGGCAGCCCAGGTGCATCTGCTGCGGCGATTGCTCTTGCAATTAAAAATTTCCAGGATGCAAATAATGGCACATCGCCTGATGCGCTTACTTTACAAAATCTCAACCAATCATTTGCAGGCGGCAACACCTATACCTACCATGTTCAGGCGGTTGGTTTGGATACGCTATTTAAAGATGATACCTCTATCATCAGTGCTAGCTTAACAACAGGACCTTCAAGTCTTGTGCAATCATTAATTTTTACTAACGTAATGGTGCCATATGAAAAATGGCGTTTAGATAGCTCTCTGAAATTCCTGAAAATAGACTCAGACCCTTCGTCAGTGCAATATATTGTTGGGCCATCAATGAGAGCTAGCTATAGATTACGTGATAAGGCAACGATTGAGGCGGAAGTGGGCTTGGAAGTAACTAATGATAATACAGAGGGTAGTGGTCATACTCGCACCTTCCGTGATTTCAGCTTTATCGGGTACCGCTTGGATATTTAATGCTCATAGCGCAAGGGTTAGCATGCTTGCGCGGTGATCGCTTGCTGTTTAAAAATGTTGAGATTGAGCTTAATGCAGGTGGTTTAATGTATGTATTGGGCGAGAATGGTAGCGGTAAAAGTAGTTTGTTGCGTATGTTATGTGGCCTTTTAATGCCTGAACAAGGTTCGATTTTCTGGGATAAAAAGAAAATCAAAGAAAATGCTGAAAATTATTTGTCCAATTTGACTTATATTGGACATTTAAACGGTCTTAAAGATGACCTTACTGCGCTAGAGAATTTATACATGAGCGCACGTTCAGCTGGTAATGAAGTGACTGAAAATAAGGCTTTAGCGGCACTTACAGCTATTGGTATTGAACGTTGTGCAAACTTACCAGCTCGCGTGTTGTCACAAGGTCAGAAAAGAAGAGTTGCATTGGCAAGGCTTTGGTTGACTGAAGGCAAGTTGTGGATTTTGGATGAGCCTTTTGCAGCATTAGATATTGCATCAGTTAGCGTGTTAGCTGCACGGTTAGGTGAGCATTTGGCAAATGGTGGAATGGCTATTCTTACAACCCATCAAGATGTTGCTATAAATGCGCAATCAACTCAAACTTTGAGGCTGAGTTCTTGAACGGTGCTTGGATGACGGTGTTGAGGCGTGACCTCTTGCTGGCTTTTCGAAGACGTTCAGATGTTGCAACTACGCTGTTCTTCTTCTTGATTGTGTCTAGCTTGTTTCCATTGGGGATTGGCCCAGAGCCTGCGGTGTTAAGTAGCATTGCACCTGGGGTTTTATGGGTAGCGGCATTGTTGGCGGGAATGCTCTCACTCACGCGATTATTTGCAGCAGATTTTGCTGATGGTAGTTTAGAGCAGATGCTACTCACGCCTCAGTCGTTGACTTTGTTAGTGACGGCCAAGGTATTAGCACACTGGCTAGTTTGTGGTTTGCCTGTAGTGCTTTTGGCACCATTAATTGGTTTGCAGTATGCCTTACCCAATGACGCATTATTGGTGTTAATAATTTCTTTGTTATTGGGCACACCTGCATTAAGTTTAATTGGTGCTATTGGCGCAGCGCTTACATTGGGAGTGCGTGGAAGTGGTTTGCTGATGGCGCTGCTAGTTCTGCCTTTGTATATTCCAGTACTCATTTTTGGGGCTGGAGCTGTGGCAGCAAGTCAGCATGGAATGAGTGCTAATGCACACCTTTCACTCTTAGCAGCTTGCTCTTTACTTTCTTTAGTATTAGCACCTTTGGCTACTGCTGCTGCTTTACGGATCTCTGTGGAGTAGACAGCTGGTGGAGCAACATGCGTTTGGTGATAAGTTTAGAATGAAATTACAGTGCAATTTGAGTAAAATATATTATGAGCATTAATTGGTTTAAATATTCATCCCCACAAACATTTTACCCATTAGCGGGAAAAATGATTCCTTGGTTTGCTTTGCTTGCGACTGCTTTCGCCATTGCTGGTTTATATATTAGCTTTGCCATTGCCCCTACAGACTTTCAACAAGGCGAAGCCTATAGAATTATATTTGTCCATGTGCCAGCCGCATGGATGTCTATGGTGATTTATATTGTAATGGCAGGTTGGGCCGCGTTAGGCCTTGCACTTAATGCGCGTTTATCTGCAATGATGGCGCAGGCGTTAGCACCTACTGGGGCTATATTTACTTTTCTGGCCTTGGTCACTGGCTCTTTATGGGGCAAGCCTATGTGGGGTGCTTGGTGGGTTTGGGATGCGCGATTGACCTCTGAGCTTATTTTATTATTTTTATATCTTGGTTTTATTGCATTACAAGCTTCTATAGATGACCCGCGTCGTGCAGATCGCGCGGGAGCATTGCTAGCGCTGGTTGGTGTGGTGAATGTACCTATTATCTATTTTTCAGTGAAATGGTGGAATACCTTGCATCAGGGCTCAAGTATCAATATGGGGGCTGCGCCAAAAATGGCTGCAACCATGTTGCTTGGCATGTTGCTCATGGCATTAGCATTTTGGATGTATACCGTAGCCGTGGCTTTGATGCGCGTGCGCTGCATAATGCTTGAGCGTGAGCGTTCATCTGATTGGGTTAAAGAGCTATCGCTAGGAGTGAAATCATAATGCAATGGGCAAGTTGGTCAGCATTTTTTTATATGGGCGGCTACGCATTTTATGTGTGGTTTTCTTTCGGATTGACGGCACTTTGTGTCATTTGGGAAGTCTTATCTCTACGCAAACGAAGCATAGAGGCGTTACGGTTATCTAAAATTTTGGCACAAGGTTAATATGGCTCTTAAAGCACGACATAAACGATTCATTTTGATAGCAATTGGCTTGGTATTGCTTGGTTTAGCGGCAACGTTAGTTTTGAATGCGTTTCAAAGCAATATGGTGTTCTTTTACACACCAACACAAGTAGAAAAAGGCGAGGTTCCGCATGGTACTGGTTTTCGTATTGGTGGTTTGGTAGTTAAAGATAGCCTGAAACGCCAAGACGATGGTTTAACAGTACATTTTTCTATTACTGATACCGCTAAAACTATCCCTGTTGTGTATAAAGGGGTTTTGCCAGATTTGTTTAAAGAAGGCAAGGGTGTAGTTGCGCAAGGTAAAGTAAGTTCAGATGGTATATTTGTCGCCAGTGAAGTGCTAGCTAAACATGATGAAAACTATATGCCACCAGAAGCAGCTGAAGCCTTAAAACGTGCTCAGCAGGGTGGAACTTTGGAAATACCTAAAAAGTAGTTTGTTTTTAACTTAGCTACGCTAAACAATCAATACCGTTCAAAAACATAATTTAGATTAAATTCTCTAAGGATATTAACGTGATTCCAGAAATTGGTCATTTTTCCCTAATACTTGCATTGTTGGTTGCGCTGACATTAGGCACACTTCCTATCATTGGTGCGGCTCGAGGCAATGCAGTATGGATGGGCTTAGCTAGACCGCTAGCGCGCACACAATTTTTGCTAATAGGTTTTGCTTTTCTTTGTTTGGCCTATGCTTTTGCAAGTATGGATTATTCTGTTCTGTATGTTGCATCTAATTCAAACTCAAAATTACCTATTCATTTCCGTATAGCTGCAGTTTGGGGCGGTCATGAAGGATCATTACTACTTTGGGCGCTGATATTAAGTGTATGGACGGTGGCAGTAAGTTTATTTTCTAAGCATTTGCCAGATGATATGCGTGCGCGTATCTTGGGTGTAATGGGCTTAATCAGCGTAGGTTTTTTGCTATTCATGCTCATGGTTTCAAATCCATTTGAACGCTTAATTCCAGCGGCTCTTGATGGACGTGATTTAAATCCCTTGTTGCAAGACCCTGGCATGATTTTTCATCCACCTATGCTTTATATGGGCTACGTTGGCTTTTCTGTGGCATTTGCATTTGCGATTGCAGCATTGATAGGCGGGCAGTTAGATGCCGCATGGGCGCGCTGGTCGCGTCCTTGGACAACGATGGCATGGGTGTTTTTAACCCTGGGTATTTTGGGCGGTAGTAACTGGGCTTATTATGAGTTAGGTTGGGGTGGTTGGTGGTTTTGGGATGCGGTAGAAAATGCATCATTTATGCCTTGGTTGGTCGGCACTGCGCTTATTCACTCATTAGCCGTAACTGAGAAGCGTGGTAGCTTTAAAGCTTGGACAGTATTACTCGCTATTTGTGCATTCTCCTTAAGTCTGCTTGGTACATTCTTGGTACGCTCTGGTGTGCTAACTTCTGTACATGCCTTTGCAACAGACCCAAGACGCGGTGTATTTATTTTAGCTTTCCTAGTAGTTGTGATTGGTGGTTCACTAGCGCTCTTTGCTTGGCGAGCACCAACAGTAGGACGCGGAGGTAAGTTTAGTGTTGTTTCCCGCGAGAGTTTTCTGTTGGCTAATAACGTATTGCTGGCCGTGGCTGCGATTTCGGTCATGCTCGGTACGCTTTATCCGCTATTTCTAGATGCATTAAATTACGGAAAAATTTCAGTAGGGCCTCCTTACTTCGATTCTGTATTCGCACCGCTGATGACACCCGCACTATTTCTGATGGGAATAGGGCCAATCGCAAGTTGGAAGAAAGCTACATTACCTGAATTAGCGATGCGTTTACGCTGGGCTTTTGGCGTGAGTATCGCTACAGCGATTATATTGCCATTATTGTTAGGTAATCTGACGCCAATGATTGGTTTAGGCTTGTTTTTAGCTTTCTGGATTATCACAACCACAGTTAATATGGTTCACCAGCGCTTACGCGGACATGGTCAATCTTTGTTGGTGCGCATTAAAGCCATACCACGTGCTTGGTGGGGTATGGTCATCGCACATTTGGGAATTGCGGTATTCACTATAGGTGTGACTGTAGTTAAAGGCTTTGAGTCTGAAACTGCGGTACGCATGTTGCCAGGGGATGTTGCGCACTTAGCGGGTTTTGATTTTACTTTTGTAGGAGTGGATGAAATTCAAGGGCCTAACTATACGGCAAATAGAGGGCAGATTCGTGTAAGTAAAAATGGTGTTGAACGTACGGTCCTTGAAACTCAAAAAAGACTTTATACCGTCACGAATATGCCGATGACTGAAGCTGGTATTAGTCCAGCGATTATTCATGATTTATATGCATCACTTGGCGAGCCCCTTAGCGATGGTGCTTGGAGCGTCAGGCTGTATCACAAACCTATGGTGGAATGGATATGGGTTGGTTGTGCGTTGATGGCCTTTGGTGGTTTATTGGCACTATCAGACAGACGCTACCGTATGAAGAAACGTAATAAAAATTCAAATGATGATGAGTTAAGTGAGCAAGAGGTTGTTGCATGAAGCGTGCATTACTGCCCTTAGTTATATTTTTGGTGGTTGCTGGATTTCTGTTTAAGGGTCTATATTTAGATCCACGTGAGGTGCCATCTCCATTGGTGGGTAAACCTGCACCCCAGTTTAACTTGTCGCGCTTAGATAATCCTGAGAAAAAAATTTCGCCCAAAGAAATGTTAGGTAAAGTTTGGCTCTTTAATGCATGGGCATCCTGGTGCCCTGCTTGTAAAGATGAACATCCGCTTTTAGTTGAGTTATCTAAAACAGGTTTTGTGCCTATTATTGGTTTGGATTATAAAGATACTAACCAAGATGCACAGCAATGGCTAGATCAGGCTGGAAACCCATATGTAGCAAATGCTGTAGACGCAGATGGTCGTGTAGGCATTGATTATGGCGTATATGGCGTTCCGGAAACGTATGTGATCGATAAAAATGGCATGATTGCTTATAAGCAAATAGGACCGATTACCATGGAGGCATTGCGTGACACAATTATTCCTCTAGTTAAAAAATTACAGGCTCAATAATGCTCAAAAAAATAACACATCTATTGGCGGTTTGTCTCTTAATCTGCTCATTTAACATCGTTGCGCAAGAAGCACGTCCTATGCAAGACAATGCTGCAGTTGAGGTGCAGGTGCAACGACTAGCTAGCCAACTGCGTTGTTTAGTTTGTCAGAATCAAACATTAGCAGATTCGCATGCGGAGCTTGCTCAGGATTTAGTGCAAGAGATTCGTGAAATGGCAGCCAAGGGGATGACGGATAAAGAAATCACTGACTACTTAGTGGCTCGCTACGGTGATTTCGTACGTTATAGCCCACCACTTAAAGCGAGCACAGTGTTGTTATGGTTAGGGCCATTTGCATTGCTGCTAGCAGGTGGTTTTGGCTTGTTTATACAGTTGCGCAGACGTCAAAGAATGGCTGTAGATGCGCCGCTGACTGAAGAAGAAGCACGTAAAGTAAGCGAGCTTTTGAATAAGTAAATTGCTGAATCAGCGAAAGATTAATTAAGGAAGCATCATGTTGTTATTTTGGGTAATCGTAGTTGTAATGATAGTCGCCACGCTGGCGCTCATTTTGCCAGCTTTATTAAAGCCAAGTCAGGCTGCAACCACAGATGCTCATGCCGAAAAGCGTGCAATTTTTCGCCAGCAATTTGAAGAAATAGCACAAGATAAAGCAAATGGAATATTGGATGCCACTCAATATGATGTGGCAAAAAGCGAGCTTGAACGACGCATGCTTGATGAGCTTGGTACAGGTGCCGTGCTGGCTGTAAACAGTAAGCCTGATCGCCGTTTAGCTGCAGTGTTGCTAGTGTTGTTGCCACTTGCAGCAGTGGTTATTTATAACAAAATTGGCAGCCCAGTATCAATTAACATTCCAACAGCTTCACCTATGGCTTCATCCACTGCAGTGCCAGATCCGCAATCATCAGCACCGACAACAGAACACAAAATGGGTGGCGATATTGAGCCTTTACTAGCATCATTAAAAAGCAAATTGGAAAATAATCCTGGAGATGGTGCTGGCTGGGCACTCTTAGCAAGGTCATATGTAGAGCTCAGACGCCATGCAGAAGCTGTTGCTGCCTATGAAAAAGCTGCCAAAATAATTCAAGATGATCCGCAATTGTTAGCCGACTATGCGGACGCTCTAGCTGTAGTAAATGGGCATAATCTTGCTGGTAAGCCAGAAGAGCTTGCCAATCAAGCATTGAAGCTTGACCCACACCATACCAAAGCATTATTGTTGGCTGCCACTGCAGCGTTTAATCGTAAAGATTACAAAGTTGCTATTACGCATTGGGAGCAATTACAAAAAGACTTACCTGCCGACTCTGACGTTTTGCCAGAGGTAAAAGCATCTCTAAGTGAGGTCTATGCGCTGGCTGGCGTAAAACCACCTGTTGTAGTTGCATCAGCGCAGGCTGCAGTAAAGCCATCAGCGTCAGAGCAGGTTGCCGCAGTCGCATCTGCAGGTGTAAGTGGCACTGTAAAGATCGCAGCTAGCTTAGCAAATAAGCTAGATCCAGCCGCCACGGTTTTCGTGTTCGCACGCGCCACACAAGGCCCACCAATGCCACTCGCCATTGTGCGTACTACAGCAAAAGATCTGCCCTATAGCTATCATTTAGATGATAGCAGCGCATTGATGCCTAGTAACAAACTTTCACAGGCAAGTGAAGTGGTGATTGTGGCTAGAGTCTCAAAAACTGGAGATGCAAAGTCACAGGCAGGTGATTTGCAGGGTATTTCAGCGGCTATTAAACCAGTAGGCGATAAAGTTGATATTGAAATTAATCAAGTTTTACCATAATTAATTTCACTAATTGGCAAAACTAGTAATTAAGTGTTTCATGGTTATGATATTTTGAACGTTGTAAGTTAACTGTAAGGTACTCTCGAGTATAATCAGCATATTTGAATGCGTTTAAGGAACTAAATGCTTTTTGTAATCGACTTTGATGGTACGCTTTCAGTGGGTGATACCGTAGATGCAATGCTAGAGAGATTTGCTGATGACCGTTGGAAAGATCTTGAAGGCGAATGGTTGAATGGCGATATTACTGCAATTGAATGTATGAAACAGCAGTTGGACTTGGTCGAAGTTGATCAAGTAACGCTGGAGACTTTTTTCCGTGGAATTCAGCTAGATGCTAGTTTTATTCCATTTCATAAATATATCAGTCAATTTTCTAAAGTGGCTATTGTAAGTGACGGTCTTGATCACGCGATTGACGTAGCTACTCACAATGCAGATATTCCTGCTATGCCAATTTACGCTAATAAGCTGACTTTTAAGCCTAATGGCGTGTCTATTAGCTACCCATATCGTAATCCAGATTGCAAGGCAGGTAATGGTGTCTGTAAGTGCCAGATTGCGGAACAATTATCTGCAGATGTGGGCGGCCCAGTAGTGTTAATTGGTGATGGCAAGTCTGATTACTGCTTGGCTAAACATGCAGACATTGTGTTTGCAAAAGGCAAATTAATCACTCATTGCGAGCAAGAAAGCATTCCTTTTAGGCGATTCCAAACATTTGCTGAGGTTTTAGAGGTTGTCAAAGGCTGGGATATTGCTAAAAAATCATCTGGTGTAGTATCAGCAAATCAACAAGTAGCGTAAAATTGCTATTAATCAAGCAATAGTATTAAGCCTGCTTACAATTTACCGCTTAACTTAATTTATAAAATAACTTTGAGTATGAAAGAGTAATTCTGATGGATGCAAAGATCATTGAAATTTTAGATAAAAACAATAAATATTGCTCACATGGCGATACGGTCAACTATGCAGATCCTCCAAAAGTATTTGAAGATTGCGAAGGCAGTTTTTTATTTGATGAAAATAAAACGCCTTATTTAGATTGGCAAATGTGGTATTCAGCAGTTAATTTTGGCTATAAGAATAAACGCTTAGCTGATACTTTGCATAAGCAAGTGGATACCTTGCCGCAGTTAGCAAGCCAATATCTGCATAAAGAAAAAGTGGATTTGGCTGAAATTATTTGTAAATATATGGAAGATAAATACGGCGAAAAAGGCCGTGTTCACTTTAACGTTGGTGGGGCGCAAGCGGTAGAAGACTCGTTAAAGTTGGTGCGCAACCATACAGGCAAAACGCACCAGTTTGCATTTATGGGTGGTTACCACGGCCGTACGCTAGGTGCTTCAGCGATTACTTCTAGTTTCCGCTATCGCCGTCGCTTTGGTAACTTTTCGGATCGCGCGCATTTTGTACCTTATCCATACTGCTTCCGTTGCCCATACGATATGAAAGTGGAAACTTGTGACACCTATTGTCATAAAGAGTTTGAGAAATTATTTGAAACTGAGTATCAATCAGTTTGGGATGTTAAAGCGCAAGAATGTGAATTTGGCGCGTTCTATATTGAGCCTATGCAAGGCACTGGCGGTTACATTATCCCACCAGAAGGCTACATGGCTAAGTTGCAAGAAAGCTTAAGAAAACGCAATGTCTTGCTAGTGGCCGATGAAATTCAAATGGGTGTATACCGTACAGGTAAATTATGGTCATGGGAAAACTTCGGCATTGTGCCAGATGTGTTTGTGTTTGGTAAGGCGATTACAAACGGCTTAAACCCGCTTTCAGGTATTTGGGCTAAAGAAGAATATATCAACCCAGAGAAGTTCCCTCCTGGAACTACGCACTCAACTTTTGCGTCCAATCCATTAGGTACGGCTGTGGCTTTAGAAGTATTGAAAATGACGGCTGAGGGAGATTTTGAGGCGGAAGTAAACGAACGTGGTGCATATTTCCTTAAGGCGATTCAAGGCTTAAAATCACGCTGGAAATGCGTTGGCGATGTGAGTGGCTTAGGTTTAGCGTTGCGTATTGAGTTATGTACCGATGATGGCTTTACCGCCAGCCGTGAATTAGCAGACCAAATGTTTAACGAAGGCTTAAAAGGAAACATTGATATTGGCGGTAAAATGTATGGCTTAGTACTAGACATTGGCGGCTACCAAAAGAATGTGATTACTTTGGCGCCATCACTTTTGATTACTAACGAAGAAATCGATTTAGGCATCAAATTGTTTGAAGCTTTACTTAAACGCTGCGGCGCAAAGTAATTGTTTCTAAAGATAAGAGTTATATACAGATATGAGTAATCACTTGCATAAGACGTCTGAAGAGCCAAGCTCAAGGAAGCCTACTATCGACGAATTGTTGGGACCAATAGGTTTTATTGAACGCAAAGGTAGTGTAGGCGTCTTGCTTATACACGGTCTCACTGGCACCCCCACTGAAATGAAGCAGTTTGGCAAAGTGATTGCTCGTAAGGGCTTTACTGTAGCTTGTCCTGAACTAGCTGGACATTGTGCGACCATTGAAGCGCTATCAGCGACTAAATGGCATGATTGGTATATGTCTATTGAAGCGGCATTTGATGCCCTTAAACAAGAGTGTGATCATGTGTTTGTAGCAGGCCTTTCTATGGGGGCGTTAATTGCACTCTTGCTGGCAGCAAAAAAAGGCAACCAAGTGGCTGGAGTAATTTTACTTTCAACCACATTTTTTTACGATGGTTGGAATGTACCAAAGCTGAAGCAAGCCGTTTTATTACCATTGGTGCTTTATACGCCACTTAAATATTTTTTACATTGGGAAGAAACATCGCCATATGGCATTAAAGATGAGCGCACCCGTGCTTTAGTACATGCTATTTTAGAGAATCGTGATAATCAGGCGGCGGATAAAATTGGTTATTTTAAAACGCCAGCTACAGTGATTTTAGAAAGTGTACGTTTGATTAGCGCAGCTAAAAAAGTGCTGAGCAAAGTAATTGTGCCAACTTTAATCGTACATGCAACTGAAGATGATATGGCTAGCATCAAAAACGCTCATTATACTCAAGCGAATATTTCATCAGAAACAGTGGAAACATTCTTTGTGGATGATACTTACCATGTGCTTACACTTGATAAACGCAAAGATGATGTTGCTAAACGTGCCGCTCAATTCTGCAAAGAACAGGCGCATATATTAACTTCGAACGCTAAAGTTTCAATGGCTGCATAAAGATTGCTGAGAAGTGAAAATATAATGACAATAAATGATAAAAAAACGCCAAGTATTGATGAAGTTTCACATGCTTTAGCAAAAATGATTGCTGATAAAATGGAAATTGATATTGCAACTATCAAGCCTGAAAGTAACCTACAAGAACTGGGTCTTGATTCGCTTGATACTTTTGACATTATTTTTAGTGCGGAAGATTACTTTAAAATTAAAGTACCTAACGATCAAGTAAATATTACCACTTTGTACGATGTGGCAATATTAGTTCATCAGTTAATACTTACACAAAAATCCTAAAGTTTAGAGCAGAAATTTAGAATAGAGATGACTCATTCGTCTAACTTGCAACGGGTTGTCATCACTGGCTTAAGCGTTGTTTCGCCACTTGGCAATACAATCGTAGATTTAACAAAAAATGTCTTTGCTGGAATTTCCGGCATCAAGCGCCTAGATACTCCATTTGTTGATCAAATGGATTGTAAGATTGCAGCGCAAGCGCAATTTAAGCCTGAAGATCACTTCACTAAACATACCTACTCCATGTTGGATCGCACTAGTCAGATCGCGCTTCACACCAGCATAGAGGCGATTAAAGATGCAAACTTAACTATAGATGATAACTTAAAGCCTCGAATGGGCATCTATCTTGGTACAGGTATGGGTGGCGCACAATCTGTAGAAGATGGTTATATAAGGCTTTTTAAAGATGGCGCAAGTAGATTAAAGCCTTTCACCGTGCTAATGGGTATGAATAACGCGGCGGCTTCAGCCATTGCTTTAGAGCATCAACTCACGGGACCTAACCAAACTTTTTCTACAGCATGCTCATCATCAGCAGTAGCTATTGGCGAGGCTTCTAGATTAATTCGTCATGGCTATGCTGATGTGATGTTGGCTGGTGGCACAGAAGCGCTTTTAACTTTTGGTAGCATGAAAGCCTGGGAAGCCTTAAGAACGCTGGCAGAAGAGGATGCCAATGATATTGGTGCTTCTTGCAAACCTTTCTCTGCAGACCGCACTGGTTTGGTACTCGGTGAAGGCGCTGCGATGCTTGTGTTGGAATCTTACGAGCATGCAACAAAACGCGGCGCTAAAATATATGCTGAGATTGCTGGTTATGGCGCGGCGAATGATTGTAATCACATCACACAACCCTCTGTAGATGGTCAATCCGCAACGATGCAAGCGGCTTTGAATGATGCAGGATTAAGTGCAAACACTATTCAATATATCAATGCGCATGGCACAGGCACTAAACTGAATGATGTGACTGAAACCAACTCGATTAAAAAGGTATTTGGCTCGCATGCTTACGAATTGAGTGTCAGCTCGACTAAATCTATGCATGGCCACTTGATGGGGGCTGCTGGTGCGTTGGAAGCCGTTATTACGACGCTTGCCGTGTGCAGCAACAAACTTCCACCTACGATTAATCTAGTGCACCCAGACCCTGAGTGTGACTTGGATTACGTGCCTAATGTCTCAAAAATATTGCCAAAACTTGAATATGCTATGTCAAATTCATTTGCGTTTGGTGGTACAGGTGCGTCGTTAATTCTAAAAAAATTAAATTGACGATGTTTCGTTTCGCATAACGCGATAGAGAGACTTTATCATTTTCAAAAAAATATTAAGCATCATATTGACCTTAGTTAGGTAAATTTCCTTGTCTACACTCGCCATTTTTGTATGGTTGTTGAATATTATCGTTGATACAACTGGTCATATTGCCTTTAAACATGCCGCCATTACTGAGCATGAAAGTGAATTTCTTCGTTGGAAAAGTATGCTTTCATCTTTGCCACTGTGGGTGGGTATATTCTGCTTTTGTTTAGAGTTTGTGTTGTGGTTAGTGTTGCTTTCTATGCTGCCGTTATCGATTGGCATACTATTGAGTGGGTTTAACACTGTAGCCATTATGATTGCGGGCAGGTTGGTATTTAAAGAAATGCTTGATCCTTTGCGAATCATAGGCATTACCTTTATTACGGTCGGCGTGGCATTGGTTGGAGGATACGCGTGAAGAAGCTATATTTCTATGCCATCGGCTATGCGGTTTTAATCGCATTTGATACGTTAACGCAGGTTTCTCTTAAACTCTCGTCAGGCCAAGCGGGCACATTTGAAATGAAGCTAGATTGGTTACTTCATGTGCTGCATAACCCTTGGCTTTATGCTGCGGTGCTAGGATATTTAGGCGCATTTTTTGCGTGGATGACCTTATTAAAACATGCCCCAGTAGGCCCTGCATTTGCAGCCTCACATTTAGGCCTGATCCCAGTATTACTGATTTCAGCTACCTACTTTGGTGAAAAGCTGACCACTATGCAGTTAATAGGCGCAGTGAGTATCATGGTAGGCATTGTATTTTTGAGCTTAAGTGAGGCTAAGTATCCCCATGATTAGCACCCTCACGAATAAAGTGTGATTAAGGCAAAGCAACATGGCTCATTTGATTCATGAAGCGCCACCCACTGCGGGTTTGCCTCTTTCAATCCTAGATTTTTTGCCAAGTAAAACTTCGCTTGAAGACGGCCTAGCCGCTTTTTTACAGCAAAAGCATGTGCAAATTGAAAGCTCAGGCACTGCCGCGATTATGGTTGCCTTGGCTGCGCTCAAACGTTTAAGTCATCGACGTTCAGTGATTATCCCTGCGTATACTTGTCCCTTTGTGCCACTCGCTATTTTACGTTGCGGTTTAAAACCAGTTATTTGTGACACCAAAAAGCACCATTTTGATTTCTGCTTAGAATCACTAGAAAGCGCTTGTGATGAAGATACTTTGGCAATCATGCCTACGCACCTTGGTGGGCGCGTTGCTGACATTGGCAGTATTATGAAAATTGCACAACAATACGGGGCTTATGTGGTTGAAGATGCTGCGCAAGCGCTTGGCGCACGTTGGCAGGGCAAGTTGGTGGGTACGCTGGGCGACGTTGGTTGTTATAGCTTAGGCGTTGGTAAAGGCTTAACCATCTTCGGCGGCGGTGCAGTCATTGCACGTGAAGGCATAGTACAACAAGCGTTACAAACCACTCATGCTGAAATTGTGCCATTTAAATTGAATTGGGAAGTGCTGCGCTTATTAGGCCTGATAGGTTATTACGCCTTTTATCGTCCTCTAGGTTTGGGTCTAGTTTTTGGCATACCGTTACGGCAAAATCTTAAACGTGGAAAATTAATTGAGGCGGTAGGTGATGACTGCTCTGCCGATTTCCAAGTGCATCATGTGGGGAGTTGGCGTAAGTCTGTCGGTGCAAATGCCTTGCGCCGATTACCTGCTTTTCATGAAGCTAGTCATAAGCAAGCTCTGGGTCGAAAGGCGCAACTCATTAAGATACTTGGCGTAAACGTAATAGATGATGCAGATGGCGACATAGGCACATGGCCGTATCTATTGGTATTAATGCCCACAGAGCAAGCTAGAGATGCCGCATTAGCTGAGCTTTGGCCTGCACGCCTTGGCGTAGGGCGCTTATTTATACATGCTTTGTGTGATTATGATTACTTGCCTTTCGGAAAAGTGGAAACGCCCAATGCCAGAGATTTTGCGGCACGCACATTCACCATCACCAACAGCCCGTGGCTGAAAGATGACGATTTTTTGAAGATTTGTGAAGTATTGGAACGCGTAATTGCCTGAATATACGATTGAATGGTTGAGTTCTGAATCAGAAATCCCATCAGAATTATGGGAGATTTGCTTCCCTGCGCCCTATGAAGGCCGCTGGTGGTATAAGGCACTAGAGCATTGCGGCATTGCCGACCAGTTCACTTTTTTATATGCGTTAGTCAGTGATGCCAATGGCCCTATTGCAATCGCACCAGCCTTTGTCATGAATGTGCCGATGCGCTTGGTGCTGCCGCCGCCGCTATTGCCGTTAGCGAATATGGTTGGAAAAGTCATACCGTCTGCTTTGTACCAACGCACGCTATTTATCGGTTCACCTTGTAGCGACGAAGGCAGGGTAGGCATGCGTGCCCATGCAAATCGTGCGCAAGTGCTAAGACTTGTAAATGATTCTATGGTGATTCAAGCTAAAAAGCTCAATGCATCGATGCGGGTTTGGAAAGACTTCCCGCAAGCGTATGCACAAGACTTTGCCACATTCCCGTCTAATTTATTTCCATTAGTCAGCTTTCCAGGCACTGTGGTGGAATTGCCGAACGCGACTAAAGAAGGTTACTTAAGTACCCTTAAATCCTCTCGCCGAAATAAGTTAAAGAAGAAACTAAAGGCCGCAGCCGAAGCCCCTGTTGACGTGGAAATATTACAGCAGCCAGATAGTGCCACAATGGATGAGATTTTTAGCCTGTTTTGGCAAACTTACGAAAAAGGTTCGACTAAATTCGAGCGTTTAAATCGCAAATTTTTTGATTTGATAACAAGTGAAAAACATTCCTACTTTGTTGTGTTAAGAGCGCGTGAAAGTCAACGAGTAGTTGCATTCATGCTCTGTTTTGCACTGGGTGGTCATGTGATTAACAAGTTCATCGGCATAGACTACACAAAATCAAAAGAGTGGTTTTTATACTTTAGATTATGGGAGGCCGCAGTTGAATGGTCTGCCTCAATCAAGGCAAAATCTATCCAAAGTGGACAAACTGGCTATTCGGCCAAAATTGAGTTGGGTAATCAGTTAATACCATTCACCAATTACTGTGCGCATCAAAACCCTCTCATTCATTGGGTGTATGCCAAAGTAGCTAAAACCATCAATTGGGATACGCTAGATGAGGATTTAGCAATATATCTGCAAGCTTATCCTGATGAGAAACCTAAGGTCTGAATTAAGGTAGGCCCAAAGTCCCGCTTGATGGATTGGTTAGATTGCTCAAGCCCTCAAAAATAACGGCATTATCAGAAATATTAGGACAATGACAATGACAGCCTTAAATATTGTCGTCCAGCTACCTTCATGCCATCGCAGCTTTAATCGTGCTCCGCATTGAGGACAATAGTCGGCAGACTTGCTAACGCTATGCCCACAATCTCTACATTCCATTAGTCTGGTCATTATTCCTCAACCTTTCTAAATAATCTAACGTAAAGTAGCTCCAAAAAAGAACTCAGTTTTTTAAAACTTAAAAATTAATCAATTAATCAATTAATCAATTAATCAATTAATCAATAAGTTAACTTTATTGATTACACTATAAATTAAATAAAATTCATAATCAAGCACACCTTTGTTGTGCCACACTTTCCGCAAGCAGTTGTTGTATTTCTGTCAGTAATTTAAAATCAATTACAAGCTATTGAGTGCTATTTAAACCGTTGTTTAAAGAAGTTTTTAACGTCATCTACATAGCTAAATACTGATGGAATCACTAGCAGGCTTAATAGCGTAGAGGTGATTAAGCCACCGATAACCGCTACTGCCATTGGAGAACGAAACGAGGTGTCACCAGAGCTCCAGCCAGCGGCTATTGGTAGCATGCCTGCACCCATGGCAATAGTGGTCATTACAATGGGTCTTGCGCGTTTGTGGCAGGCGTCTATTAGAGCGTCAAAGCGGCTTAGACCATGGTCACGTTGTGCGACGATGGCATATTCGACTAGTAATATAGAGTTTTTGGTAGCGATACCCATAAGCATGACCAGCCCGATGAGTGATGGCATGGAGAAGCTTTTACCTGCGACTAAAAGTGCCACAAAGGCGCCGCCTAAGGATAAGGGCAGGGCGACCAGAATGGTGAATGGGTGTAAAAAGTCTTTAAATAAAATCACCAAAACTATATAGATACACAATACGCCAGTGAGCATGGCCATACCAAAGCTGCTGAATAGTTCGGTCATCACTTCTGCATCGCCAATTTCTGTTTGTCTCACGCCAGCGGGTAGATTTTTTAGGCTAGGTAGGTTTTTGACGGCTTCTGTTACATCGCCTAATGTGAGTTTGGAAAGCTCCACTTCAATTTGTACGTTGCGGGTACGGTCATAGCGGTCAATTACCGCTGGGCCGCCTTCTAAGTTAAAGTCTGCGACTTGTGCCAACATAACGGGGCCTTTAACGCCAGGAACGGTTAAGTGTTCTAAGATGCTTTGATCTTTACGTGCTTCATCTGATAGTTGAACAACAATTGGCACTTGACGTTGGCTTAAGTTAAGCTTAGCTACAGCAAAGTCATAATCTCCATCGGTGGCAATGCGCAATGTTTCACTAATCGCATTGCTACTTACGCCTAAGTCTGCGGCTTTGCTAAAGTCTGGGCGCACGATCATTTCAGGGCGAATGAGAGTGGCGCTAGAGGCAATATTACCTATGCCAGGAATTGTTCGTAAGTCTTGCGTAACGGCATTTGACGCTTTCTGTAAGGCGGCAGAATCATCACCACTTAGCATTAATATGTATTTTTCACCTGAACCACCTAACCCCACTTTGCTTCTTACGCCCGCTAGATTGGTGAGTGCTTCACGAATTTGGCTTTCAATTTCTTGCTTACGAGGTCTCTCAGAACGAGGGTCTAGTGCAATAGTCAATGTCGCACGTCTTGTTTCAGCTGCACCAGTGCTTACAAAAGCATCGGTACCCGCACTGCCGCCCCCAATTGCGGTATAAATGGTTTTGATATGTGCAATGTTTTTGATAATTTGTCGTGCTTCTTCAGCAGATTGTTCGGTTTGCGCTAATGTCGCGCCAGGAGCGAGCTCTAAATAGACTTGCGTTTGTGAACTATCGTCCGCAGGAATAAATCCAGTAGGCAACAATGGAATGAGTTTAATCGAACCAAACAAGAAAAGAATGGCTGCAATCACAGTGACCAATCTGTGTTGCAAACACCAGTGGCTCCAACGCAAATAGGTGCGCATAATTGCGCCATCTTCTTGATGGCTATTATTGGGTTTTAGTAAGTAAGCCGACATCATTGGCGTGAGTACGCGCGCAACCACGAGTGATGCAAAGATGGCAAAAGCCGCAGTCCAGCCGAATTGTTTGAAGAATTTACCGGGTATGCCGCTCATAAATGCCGTAGGCAGAAATACAGCAATCAAGGTAAAAGTAGTCGCAATCACGGCTAAGCCAATTTCATCTGCCGCCTCCATGGCCGCTTGATAGGGAGATTTACCCATGCGTAAATGCCGTACGATGTTTTCTACCTCTACAATCGCGTCATCCACCAAAATACCAATGACGAGCGAAAGCGCCAGCAATGTGACGATATTGATACTAAAACCAAAGTTGAACATGCCGATAAAAGCGGGAATAACCGATAACGGAAGCGCCACAGCACAAACAAAAGTCGCGCGCCAGTTACGCAAAAATAGCAGCACGACAATTACCGCCAATATCGCGCCTTCTATTAACATGATGAGAGAGGCTTTATATTCATCCCGCACGGGTTGTACAAAATTAAATGCTTCGGTTAAGACAATATCAGGGTGCTTGAGTTTAAGCTCAGCAAATGCTGCTTCTACACCATCGCCTACCTCAATTTCGCTGGCGCCTTTGCTACGGGAGATTTCAAATCCTACTACAGGCTTTCCATCTAACAATGCAGCAGAGCGTGGCTCAGCAAAGCTATCAGATATTTTGGCGATTTGATTTAGCGTGACTTTTCTACCATCAGTCAAATTAAGTTGAATGTCGCCAATCGCTTCAGCAGACTCAACGGTGGCGATGGTGCGCATTGGCTGTTCACTATCACCAAGCTTAGTGCGTCCGCCAGCTGATTCCATCTGACTTAGCTTTAATTGTTGCGAAATTTCAGCGACAGTCGCGTTAAGTGCTTGCAGTTTGTTAGGGTCAAGTTCAACGCGAATCTGACGATTGACGCCGCCAACGCGGCTGACTTTACCTAGTCCTTTCACGCTGAGTAACTTTTTGGTCAGTTCATTATCGACAAACCAAGACAGCGCTTCATCATCCGTAGTGGGTGAACTAATCGTGTAAGAAAGTATCGGCGATGATGCTACATTAAGTTTACTGATTTCAGGATCACGCAAATCGCTAGGTAAATCTGCACGGATTTGGGCGACTGCTGAGCGCACATCATCTACCGCTTCTTGCACAGGTTTTTCTAAGCGGAACTCTGCTGTAATGCTGACTACGCCGTCTTGCACCTTGGTGTAAATATGCTTTAAACCTTGCAAAGACGCTAAGCTATTTTCGATTTTACGCGCGACTTCTGTTTCTAATTGGGCTGGTGAGGCGCCAGGTAGGGAAGCGGTAATGTCCACGGTAGGTAAATCAAGGTCAGGGAAGTTTTGTACTTTCATCGCTTTGTAGCTGACAATGCCCGCGAACGACAACATCACAAACAGCATGATGGCTGGAATTGGGTTTCTAATACACCATGCGGAAATATTCATGCGGTTATTGGTCTTTATAGAAGCTAAGTATTAAGGCTTTATTTTTGAGTGCTGAAGTCATTTTTTAACATTCACTTGTGGCGCAATTTTCACTTGATCATTATCAGATAAAAAGGCGCCGCCAGTTGCTACCAGCTGTTGGCTAGCTGTTATCCCACTAATAATTTCAACTAAATTTCCTATGCGTCTGCCAGTTTGTACTTTAATTTGCTTGGCTATTTTTTTGCCATTTTCATTTTTAATAGCAAATACATAGGTAAATCCATCACGTAAAACCAGTGCTTGTTGTGGTAGCGCTAAAGTGCTGGACTGGCCTAAAATGAACTCTCCCTTAGCAAACATCCCTGCTTTTGCAGTGCTATTGGTAGGTAAGTCCACGTAAATAAGCGTGTTGCGACTTTGCATATCAACGGTTGGCGAGACCATGCGAACCTTGCCTTTAAAACTAGAACCATCAGCCGCTACTAAGTTGGCTTGCATGCCTTTCTTAATTTTAGTTAAGTCCGCAGAAACGACTTCGGCGCGCCATTCTAAGCGACTTTGTCTTATGAGTTTAAATAGTTCGCTACCTGCGCCCACTACTGCACCAACCGTTGCGCTACGTGATGAAATAACACCGCTGTCTGGGGCATAGATTTTGGTGTTTTTTAAGCGTATTTGTTGTGTAGTGATATTAGCTTTCGCGACTTCGATTCTTGCTTTTGCAACATCAGATGCTGTGGTGTATTGGTCTATTTGCTGGTTCGACATTGCACCCGTGTTTTGTAAGGTGCGCGCCCGGTCTGCGTTGTTAATCGCTTCTCTACCCTGTGCTTCAGCCTCCATTAGGTTTGCTTTGGCTTGACTTAATTCGGCCTCAATCGATTCTGCAGAAAAAGTGGCAAGCAGTTGACCCTTTTTAACAATATCGCCCACGTTAACTAAAACCTGCGTGAGTCGCAATCCGTTTGCTTCAGAGCCAATAATCGCTTCCTGCCAAGCTGCAATATTGCCATTTGCTGATATTTTAAGTGGCAATATAGTTTGTTGAGCCTGAGTCAGCGTAACCGTTAATGCTGGTGTGGTACTTACTACTTCTGGCGTTTTTTCAGCTAAGCCAATAATTGGCGCTAAAACGAGCAGCGGCAAAATAAGTAGAAGCAACTTATTTGCTAAGCCATTACTTTTAAATAGTTGGACTGATAATGATTTAATTGAATATGGCATGGTTGGTCTCATGGTGCATGGTGCTTAATTAATTGGCGCAGAATCAGCGTCAATCGGCTCAGTTTGTTTAAGCGTATGGTCGAAAATAAGTGTGGGAGAGTTAAGCGCTGCGGTCCAGCCCCCGCCCATTGCTCGATACAAGGAAATCCAGGCCAGTACACGTTCATTTTTTAAGGAAAGGAAATTATTTTCAGCTTGCAAACTAGCGCGACGCGCATCTTCTAGCTCAAATAAATTGCCTAAACTTGCCTTGTTACGTGCCTCAGTTGCTTCTAAAGAGATTTTAAAGCCTTCAGCAGCTTTGTTAGCATCCTCATAGCGTTCAGTGGTGCTATTTAAAGTGGCTAAAGCTTCTTCAACTTCCCGCACGGCATTTCGTGCAACGCTTTCATAAGTGACTTTGGATGCTTCATATTGCGCTTTTGCACTTTGAATATTGGCTGCTCTGACGCCAGCATCAAAAATTGGTAACGATACTGCTAGTGGGCCAATTGACCAAGTGAGTCCATCATGCAAGGATTTACTTTTACTAAAGGTGCGTGAAAATGAGTCATAACTAAGTGCTATATTTCCAGCCAAGCTTAGTCTCGGGTAGCGTTGTGCTTCATTTACAGTAATTTCAAAGCTAGCCGCTGCAACGTTTCGTTCCGCATTCAGCACGTCAGGACGCTGTGCTAATAAGCTGGCTGGCAATTCAGTGATCTCAATATCTGCAGGGGTAGGCATCACACCGCTATTTTTTGCAAGTTTTGCTACTAATTCAGGTTCTGGAATTGCTGTGATGGCTACCAAACTTTTAATCTCTAAAGTGCACTGTAAGGCTTGTTTCTTTTGTAGGTTTGCGGCTTCAGCGGCTTGAGCCAACGATTGGCTTGCACTTGCAGGCGCTAGAAAACCGGCTTTTGCAGTTAAATCGGACAGTCGAGCGGTCTCACTACTCGATTCGGCGTTCTTTTTTGCCACCATATTTAAGTTTTCACACAATCTATAATTGACATATTGTGTGGCCGTTTGTGCGGCTATTATTACGCGTGCTTCGTGCCATAGTGCGGTTGTGGCAACAAATTTAGCGTCTTCTTCATTTTTATTGGCTTTAATTCTGCCCCAAACATCAATTTCCCAACTTGCATCTGCGCCAATTGATACCGTGTTGGTAGTAGGAAAAACTGTATTGCCATTACTTGTAGGGAATGCTGAACCAGATCTACTTCTGCTAGCACTTGCCTGAGCGTTAACACTAGGCAGTTGCTGCGCCTTAGCAAAAGTAACCGCGGCTTGAGAACCTAAGACTCTGGCTTTAGCACTCTCAATGTCGGGGCTTACTTTTTGTGCGGCTTCAATTAATTCAACAAGCACTGGGTCATTGAATTGCTGCCACCAGTCTTTAAGATTGGCGACTTTGCCATTGTGTGGCTGGGTCGATGGTAGCGGCTCAACCCAGCCATCGGGTGGCGGCTTAGGTCTGTAGCTGTTGGGCTGAACGGCGCTGCAACTAGACAAGCCTGCAGCAGATAGTGCAAGGATAATCAGTGTAAAACCGTATTTTAGAGGTCGTATAAAGTTTGTCATGCAGTCATTTATTATTAAAAGTTCACAGGCTATGTTTATTTTAACTTGCCCGAAATCAACATGTTTTCACATAAAACGAGATGTGCTGATTATCAAAAAATTCTAGTAAATGACTATATCAGTTATCTATAAATTTTGCATAAACATGGTGCGCCCGGCGGGAGTCGAACCCACGACCTTTGGCTTCGGAAACCAACACTCTATCCAACTGAGCTACGGGCGCAAATAATCCGAGCATTATAGCAAACCATAGCATTTCATGTCTTTTTACCTTTATCAGTAAGCTCTTTTGTCTTACGTTAAAGTGTAGGTATAATGTACGCCATATCAAACTATCTATGGGAAAGTACTGTTATGAGCAATAACGATAATGAATATAAAGGTTCCACAATAAAGCAATTAATTTTGGTGATTCCAGGGGCTATTTTAGCATTTACCCTATTAATTTCGTTAATTGCAAAAACTTCTAGTGTTGTAGGTACGCCAGCAGCAGAAGTGCCTCAAGCGGTTGTTGCGCAAGTGGAAGAGAATATTAAGCCATTAGCTACAGTTGAAGTAGCGGCGGCAGATGCTGGCCCACATGTAGATAAAACGGGTGAAGAAGTTGTTAAGGCCGTCTGTAGTATGTGTCATGCGGGTGGTTTAATGAATGCGCCTAAAATTGGTGATAAGGGACAATGGGGTCCTCGTATTGCGCAAGGTTATGATACTTTAATCAGTCATGCGATTAATGGTATTCGTAGTATGCCAGCTCGTGGCGGTAATGCCGCTTTAACAGATGGTGAAATTGCAAATGCTGTAGCCAATATGGCAAATCAAGCTGGCGCTAATTTCACACCGCCAGCACCTAAAGAAGGTGCATCAGCTGAAGCGAAACCTGCTGAAGCGTCGCCAGTTGCTGCTGGTGCGGAAGCGGCAGTTGCCGCGCCTGTTAAAAAAGCGGAAGAGAAAAAACCAGAGCTCGCTAAAGTAGCTTCTGCAGCTGTGGAGGAAAAAATAGTTGTAGCCGATGCCGCACCAGCCGAAACTAAAGGAAAAAGTGGTCAAGAAGTATACAAAGTCGTTTGTAGTATGTGTCATGCGGGTGGTTTAATGAATGCGCCTAAAATTGGTGATAAGGGACAATGGGGTCCTCGTATCGCGCAAGGCCATGACACATTGGTGAGTCACGCACTTAAAGGTATTCGTATGATGCCCGCTAAAGGTGGTAATGCAAGTTTGAGCGATGATGAAGTTGCTGGTGCCGTTAAATATATGGCGAATGAAGCTGGTGCAGGTTTTTAATTACAGTTAACTATACCTCTAGCTTTAACTAAACTAGATACAAAAGGTAAAGTGAAAGAAATAAAAAAGCCACTTACTAAGTTAAGTGGCTTTTTTATTGTGGATGATAAATAAATGGCAAGTTATGCAATAGGTGATATTCAAGGTTGTTATCATGCTTTTCAAGCATTATTAGCACGTATCAATTTTAATCCGAAAGTCGATGAGCTCTGGTTGGTTGGAGATTTAGTCAACCGTGGTAGTGGCTCGCTTGAAGTGCTACGTTGGTGCTATGAGCATCAAGACAATCTAAAAGTGGTGCTAGGTAACCATGATTTGCATGCGCTAGTAGTTGCGGCGGGCTTTGTTAAAGCGCACAAGGGTGATACCTTGGATGCAATATTGCAAGCGTCTGATTGTGATGATTTGCTCAATTGGCTACGTCATCAACATTTAGTTTATCGAAATGAATCCTACTTAATGGTGCATGCGGGCTTACTTCCACAGTGGACATGTGATCAAGCGCTTGTTTATGCCGCCGAGGTAGAGGCAGCATTGCACGGTGATGAGCATTTAGATTTTTTAGCTAATATGTACGGTAATTTACCCAGTAGCTGGAATAATGATTTAACAGGTTTGGATAGATTACGTGTGATTACTAATGCAATGACTCGTTTAAGAGTCTGCTCAGCGCAGGGTGAGATGGAATTCAGCTTTAAAGGCGAACTGCTTGATATACCAGCAGGGTTTATGCCATGGTTTGATGTGCCTCATCGTGCAAGTCGCGATAAACATGTAATTTTTGGTCACTGGTCAGCTCTAGGTTTGCAACAAAGGCAGAATGTATATGCACTTGATACAGGTTGTTTGTGGGGTGGGCAGCTTACGGCAATGAACCTTGAAAGCAAAGTCATTACACAAGTCCAGTCAAATCCTCTCGACAAGCCAATCAAACTTAAGTTAAAGCTTTAACTTATCTTTAATTAACTGCTCAATATGTAAGGTGAGTTTACGGCGGTCTTTATCTGCTTCGGTTAATTCAGAAGTGTCTATAGGCGCTAAAAAATGCAGTTCTACCACTGCTTGCTTTTGTTGTAATACTTGTTGTATTGATTCAATTAAGGTTGTTTCTCCCGCATATGCAATCGCAGTGTTGATGGTGCCATCTTTACAAGTGTAGCGAAATGCAATCGGCCAAATTACAGAGTTGGCGTGAATTGCACCTTGAATAATGCTGCTTTTAAATGGTTTTATTTCAGTGCCATCCGTGGTTGTGCCTTCTGGAAACAAGCAAAGCGTGTCACCATCTAACAGACTATGGTTAGTTGCATGTACGACGCGTGCAGCATCTTTACGACTCTCTCTAGAAATAAATAACACGTTTGATTTTTTCGCTAGATAGCCAAATACAGGCCAACTTTGAATATCTGACTTTGCGATAAATCTAGTTGGAATAATGCTGTTGAGTGCATGAATGTCAATCCAAGAAATATGGTTGGCAACAAACATGATGTTGCTTGCAGATGTATATGAAGGTGGTAAATGCCCATAAGCTTTTACATGTATATTGAACATATCTAACAAGCTTTTACACCACCACTTGATGAGCCGTAATTTAAACAGTTTACTAGATAGCGGAAATACCAAAGCCGCTAATGCTATTCCTAGCAAAGTATGCAAAAAAATGCGACAAATTCTAAAATAGCGGTTGAGTCTAGTAGTGAGAATAGGCGTGTTGATGGCGTTTTTTCTGAATGAATGCAATACGCCATATTTTATACGTAACGCACCTGCAAAAATAATTATTTAGATTCATTCTGTTTTTGATTTTTTTCTAGGAGTTTCATTTCAAAAAATGTGTTGCATATCTAGAGTTCATTCTGCTCAGCGGTAACATTACCAGAATGTCTGCTGTATTGAAGTATGGGTCCCATGCTGGTTCTCCACAAATATATGCACCAAGGCGTAAATAACCTTTGATTAATGGAGGACAAACTGCTTGCATATCGGTACGTAGAGAGTCATTTAAGAGCGGATTAAGTGGAAATACGCGGTACTCAAGCGGGCATAAATACTCATCTTGCAGCCTATAGTACAAGCTTGCTGCGGCGTGGCCTCCATCGGACATGCTGACACTGCCACAACCTATCATGTATTCATAATTGTGAACTTGCATATACTTGGCAAGGCCTGCCCAGAGCATAGTAATTGTGCCGCCGTTGCGATAATTCTGATGAACACATGCACGTCCAACTTCAACTGTGCGGTCAAATAAATGTGATATTCTGCTTAAATCAAATTCAGCAGCAGAGTAATATCCGCCTGCTTCATCTGCTTTTGTTGGGCTTAATATTCGATAAGTACCAATCACTTGGTTAGTGCTAGTATCTCTTACGATTAAGTGATCGCAATACTGGTCAAAACCATCTACATCAAGCCCACCAGTACCTAAGAGCTGCGCCCCCATTTCTTCTGCAAACACTTTGTAGCGTAACCGTTGTGCCTCTTCTATTTCTAGTTGGCTGTGTGCAATGCTAATGCTTAAACGTCTTTTGTCGTTAGTTGATACATGCGTAAGTTTTTGATTAAGTGCAAAATTGCTGCCAAGCGCGATATCAAGCGCTGAAAATTCTTTATTTATCATTGAATGTCTCCTGTTAAATTTAAGGTGACTTTAATGAACAAAAGTGAAGCTTAGATGACGTAAATATGACTTTTTATTGACAGTCTATTTGCTAGGGAGGTTTTCTAAAATAGATCTATAGTGAAGATTAGCCGAGAGAATTTAGTTTATAAAAAAAGAGACGCAACATGCTTGCGTCTCTTGATAGGTCATAAGAAAGTATCTAATTAGTGTGTAACGCGTGAAGTGCTGCCATTTTCAACCAAGCGTACTCTATCACCAGCTCTAAACTCTTCATCAGCTTCTTGTACGATGGCGATTAATGCGCCGCCATCAAGCTTTACGGTGATTTCATATGCGTCTTTACGTGTTACGCCTTCTTCAACTGCTGAGCCTGCTAGGCCGCCAGCAACTGCGCCAATTACCGCTGCAATAGCGCTACCGCGCCCACCACCAATTGAGCTGCCGGCAATGCCACCAACTGCGCCGCCTGCGATTGTGCCAACGGGTGATTTAGTACCTTCCAGTTTAACTGAACGTACACTCTCTACCACACCAGTTCTAACTGTTTGCACTTTACGTGCATCGTCTCGGCTATAAACGCTGCCAGAATTTGAGCTGGCGCATGCAGCAAGGAATATGCTTAAAATACTAATTGCTATTAATCTTGTTATTTTCATAAAGGGGCTCCTAATGTTTTTCTAAATCTAATCATGAGTTTGGACTGCTATACTTAATTTTAAGTTGCGCCTATTTATCTAAATTCTCAGTGAGGGCAGTTTCATCCACCAGCGCTTGTGTATAAATAGCTTCAATTTCGGCACGTGTCGGCTTGTGGTTTTGTCCGCCACGGCTTTCAATTTTAATTGCGCCCATAGTAGAAGCTAGTCTGCCGCAAGTCGGCCAATCCCAACCTTTTGCAATGCCGTAAAGCAAACCAGCGCGATATGCATCACCGCAACCCGTTGGGTCAACAATCTTCATGGCTTTAACGCATGGAATATCAAAGCGTTGACCCTCTGCATAAATTTGTGAGCCTGCGCCACCGAGTGTCACGATTAAGGCTTTTACTTTAAGTGCTAGTTGGTCTAAATTAAGCCCCGTTTTATCTTGAATAATTTGTGATTCATAGTCGTTTACTGCTAGATAGTCGGCCATTTCAATAAACGTTAAAAGCTCTTCACCATTAAACATCGGCAAGCCTTGGCCTGGGTCAAACAAAAATGGGATGCTAGCTTCGAAACATTCACGCGCATGTTGAAACATGCCGTCACGACCATCAGGTGCAATGACCGCCAGTGAAACGTCTTTAGCATCGTTAACGCTATTTTGGTGAGACTCAACCATCGCGCCCGGATGAAAAGCGGTGATCTGATTATCGTCGGTATCTGTTGTGATAAATGCTTGCGCTGTAAAGCTAGCTGAGATAGTTTTAATGTGTGAAGTATTAAGCTTATTATGATTTAACCATTGAGTATAGGTAGAAAAATCTTCGCCTACAGTTGCCATAATGAGCGGATTGCCCTCAAGTAATTGCATGTTGTAAGCAATGTTGCCAGCAGTGCCGCCAAATTCACGGCGCATTTCAGGCACATAAAACGCGACGCTTAAGGCATGAATTTTATCTGGCAAGATGTGATTTTTGAATTGGTCTTGAAACACCATGATGGTGTCGAAGGCAAGCGAGCCGCAAATAAGTGTATGCATGAAAATAATAGATTAAATTAAAGCATCCATTATCTAAGGTATTGGCGTATACAGGCAAGCCAAATTAATATACAAACTAATTTGTGAGCGCACTATCTAATTTGTAAGTGCGCTGTCGATTAATATTTTTGCAGCTTTTTTAGCATACTTCATGGCGCCAGAGCCACGCTTCATTTGTTCGGCCTGCACTGCACCTTCAAATATTAAGGATAGTTGTAACGCTAAGCCGTCTGCGTCTTGAATGTTAGCTTCTGAGGCTAAGCTACTGATATATTGCCTAAATTGACGAGATTGGTCTGAAGAAAGTTGATGTACTGCACTTTCTTCATTTGGGAATTCGGCCGAAGCCTTGATGAAACCCATGCCACGAAAATTAGGTGATGTTACCCACTCTTCAATAAACTCAAACAACTTTTGTAGTTTATCGCTTGGTTTTTTGGCGTTTGAGCTAAGTTTTTCGCTCAACCAACTTTGAAAGTCTTGATGGCCCTTTTCTAGCACTTCAAGAATTAAGTTCTCTTTGCTTGTAAAGTGCTTATATAACGTCATTTTGGTTGTGCCAGCGACAGCGACAATGGTATCAACGCCGGTCGAGTTTATACCCCTCGTTTGGAAAAGGTCAGTGGCTACTACTAATATTTTACTTTTCAACGAAGACATATGAATTGCCCCGAATTAATACTTGATTGCTGATTCTACAACAAAACAAATAAAAAATCTATATACAGACCTGTATATATAAGGTAAACTATTTTTACAGTTGTAGTTTATATGTATTTTAATGTTGATTTAAAACAAAATTATATACGAGAATACTGCAACAATGCGATGTTAAACGACTATACCAATTTGTATATTTTTTAGGAGAACTTTCATGAGTAAATTACTTATAGCACTATCTTTAGTAACAATTGGTTTTGCGGCACAGGCTAATGCAGCATCACCAGCAACACTTTATGTGATTAAGTCAGTCAACATTAATGCTCCAGCAGCAACTACTTGGGAAAAAATTTCTAAGTTTGGCGATTTAGGTGCTTGGCATCCAGCGGTGGCTAAAACTGAAATTACAACAGGCTCAGAAGGTAAAAAAGGTGCTAAACGCACACTCACTTTGCAAGATGGCGGAAAAATTAACGAAAAACTAACTGCATACAGCGCAAAAAATAAAACAATGAGCTATATCATTGTTGATAGCGTATTGCCTGTTACTTCTTATGTATCTAATTTACATGTGTATTCAAATGGTGCAGATAAGTCAGTGGTTGTTTGGGAAGGTAGCTTTTTGCCAAAAGCACCTGCAGACGAAAAAGCAGCTTCTGATGTTATTGGCGGTGTTTATGATGGTGGTCTAGCTAATCTTAAGAAAATTTTAGAGTAGTTAGCAAGCAAGTGTGGCGATGGCAAAACCATTGCCACACAGTTGTAATTATCTGGAATTTGCCATCAGCATAGGTGTAAAATTGCAGTGTACTTTTTCTAAATATGAATTGGCGATAGCTAAATCATTCAGATTGGTTGGTATTTTCCCTCCTACCACATTTTCTAAATAAACAGATTTGTCTTTATCTGGAATTTGAATTACTTCCGGAAATTGACAGGTTCCATTTCGCATTTGCTCATATCTTGCATACATAGCAGCAGCTTCTTGTGCAGTTAATCTAGTGGTACTCGGGCTTAGCGTAACGCTTACTTTTGTCGTTTCATTACTAGAAGACTTGGCGATTAGAGGCTTAACGTCCTTACGCAAAAGCGTTGGAAGCCAAATTGTACCAATACCAACGATTAGAAATAAACTTGCAGCTATCCCGTAAATGGCTGGTTTAGATATGCTTGGTTTAAATGTCGAGAGTTTATCTTTTAGGTTTTCTAACCAAATCCATTCGCTTTGAGTTTGCGCCAAAATTAGCGCGTTTGCAGCTTTTTTAGCGTGCATTAAACTGCCGCAGCCAGGCTGATTGATTTCTTGCTGCGCGGCATTTCGAGCAATAAGCAGGATATGTTCGGCTAAAATTGACGGGTTAGACGCGCCTAGGCTTTTAGCTTGCACTGTTAAAAATGCGATAAGTTGACTGTTTGCAATTGAGGTCTGTGAAATTTTCATCACTGTGTCGGGCGCAGCTAACCAGTCATTCATAACATCAAATAGACTGAGAATTTTACCTTGTGGCGTCTTGCTGGACTTAGCCAGCATATTAAGCAGCCATTGAGAATTAAAAATATCCATCAATCAACTCTAGATATTAAAAAGGTTTAACTACAACCAATATGACAATAATGGTAAGCACAATAACTGGAAGCTCATTAAACCAGCGATACCAGATGTGGCTACGTGTATTTCTATCATGTTTAAAATCATTGACCAGCTTGCCGCAATAAAAGTGGTAAGCAACCAGTACGGCAACCAGCGTTAATTTTGGATGCATCCATTTGCCAGTCACACCATAGCCTAGCCACAACCAAAGACCAAAAATAAGTGCTAAAACAGCGAGCGGAAACATGAATCGATATAATTTATGCTCCATTAACTTAAGTCTTTCTGACGTTGCCGCATCGGTCACCATAGCGTGGTTGACAAGTAGCCTAGGTAAATAAAATAAGCCAGCAAACCAGCTAGTGACAAAAATAATATGAAAAGCTTTTACCCACAACATGAACACTATCCTTTGTAAATATGAACTCTCGAGACTAATGCTTAGTTGCTAGTTCATAGTTTAATAACTGATTTAATTTAACAAAATCTAACGTACCAATTGTACGTTGTAACTGCTTACCTTGCTTATCAAAAATAAAGGTTGTTGGCGTTAAATCGACATTGCCAAACTTTTTAGTCATTTCCGCAAAGCCGTCATGCATCACAGGAAATGGCAGTTTTTGCTGCGTAGCATAGTTCAATACTTGTGCAGGCGGGTCATAAGGCATGGCAACGGCAATAATTTCTAAGCCTTTAAGTTGATATTGCTGATAGGTCTTTACTAATGCTGGCATTTCTTTTACGCATGCTAGGCAGTCGGTTGCCCAAAAGTTCACTAATACTACTTTGCCTTTTAAGTCTGTCATGTTAATTTTTTTACCTTCAATACTGGTAAAAGTAACGTCTGGGGCGTTACCGTTGCTGCGCATAAGCATTGTCAGAAAAATAAACAATACCAACATAACGGCAGCAATTAATGATTTATTAAATAAATTATTCATAAATGTAGATTATCTTATTTATAACTAGTGCAGCTTGCAATTTGGCACGCAACTTAATGAATTAATAAAGGTCTTAAAAAAATCAAATAACCACAAAACAGTCGCGCTTATTTGCAGTGATTCAACATGTTATAATCATGCATCCCAATAGCAAAGCTATTTATCTAGACATTTATCAAAAAGACGTTGATCAAAAAAACAATGAACGCACCTTTACACAGCAACATTCATCATGCAGAAGCACAACCTGCAGCGCGCTTGCGCGAAATTCCCTACAACTACACTTCATTTTCAGACCGAGAAATCGTTATTCGGTTCTTGGGAGAGGGTATATGGGAAACTTTAAACGAATTACGTAGTGAGCGAAAAACAGGCCGCTCTGCACGCATGTTGTTTGAGGTGTTGGGTGATTTATGGGTAGTAACTCGCAACCCATATTTGCAAGATGATTTGTTGGAAAATCCTAAGCGTCGCAAGGCTTTGATAGATGCATTGCATCACCGTATTGCCGCGATTGATGAGCGCAATACTGGCAGCACTGCCAGCGATAAAGTACAAAAAATGGTGGCTGCTGCAAAAAAAGCCATAGATAAATTTGCTGATGATTTCCGTCAAACTTATGATTTGCGTAAAAAAGCCTTAGCTAAATTTACTAAAATTACCCGTAAAGATAATGTTCTGTTTGATGGATTGGCTAGAGTTTCACATGTAACAGACGCGACTGACTGGCGCGTTGAGTACCCGTTTGTGGTGCTTAATCCAGACACAGAAAAAGAAATTGCCTACTTAGTGCGTGCTTGTATTGAGTTAGGTCTAACTGTTATTCCACGGGGCGGCGGTACAGGCTACACAGGCGGTGCAATTCCGCTAACGCCTATGTCTGCCGTGATTAATACGGAAAAACTAGACCAACATACTGGTATACAAATGCGCACTTTGCCAGGCGTAGCAAGACAAGTGGCGACCATTGAATGTGGTGCAGGTGTGGTAACACGCCGCGCAATGGAAGCCGCAACTGATGCAGGTTTAGAGTTTGCTTGTGATCCAACTTCTGCCGACGCCTCATGCATAGGCGGTAACGTAGCAATGAATGCGGGCGGCAAAAAAGCCGTGCTTTGGGGCACGGCGTTAGATAACCTCGCGTCATGGCGCATGGTGACGCCTGATGCCGAATGGCTAGAGGTGGAGCGCTTAGATCATAATCTAGGCAAAATTCATGATATTGCAATCGCTCGCTTTAAAGTCAGTCGCTATGCAGAAGACATGAAGACTTTGCTGGTAGAACCTGAAATTTTAGAAATCGCGGGGCCTAGCTTCCGTAAGGTTGGTTTGGGTAAAGACGTCACTGATAAGTTCTTGAGTGGTTTACCTGGCATACAAAAAGAGGGTTGCGATGGTTTAATTACCTCTGCGACATTTATTTTACATCGCATGCCTAAGCATGTGCGCACCGTGGCCTTGGAGTTTTTTGGCAATGTATCGCACGCGGTACCTGCCATTGTTGAAATTAAAGACTATTTAGATGCGACTGCGAAAAAAGACCCATTAGTGTTAATGGCTGGTCTAGAGCACATGGATGAGCGCTATATCAAAGCGGTTGGCTATGCGACAAAAGCCGCACGCCAGCAACGCCCCAAAATGGTGTTGATTGCTGATATTGCCTCTGACGATGAAAATGCAGTGGGTGAAGCGGCTTCGCATATCGTTCGCTTGTGTAATGCCCGTGACGGCGAGGGTTTTATTGCTGTTTCAGCGGAAGCGCGTAAAAAATTCTGGCTTGATCGTGCCCGCACAGCTGCCATTGCTAAGCATACCAACGCATTCAAAATCAACGAAGACGTGGTGATTCCGCTGCCGCGTTTGGGTGATTACTCAGATGGTATCGAACGCATCAACATAGAACTTTCTATTAAAAACAAGTTGCAACTGGTAGATGCTTTAGAAGCCTTTATGCAAGGTGATTTACCCTTGCAAGCCGATGAAGATGGCAACGCCGATGCGCAAATGGTGCAATCAAAACAATTGATTGCTTTACAGTTACTTCGCGATTTACGCGCTAAATGGCGCATGATTTTGAATACCTTGGATGAGCCAGTGAATGTGCTTGGTCAGCTTGGCGATTCGCTTGGTCAATATGAAAATGTGTTCCGTGCCGTGCAAGCTTACGATTTGCGTATTTCATGGAAGCGTGAACTTAAACGTCCTATGGCTGATATCTTTGCAGGCCGCGAGTATCAAAAAATATTAAATCGATGCGATGAGATTCATAAAACCGTTCTTAAAGGCCGTGTGTTTATTGCTTTGCACATGCATGCTGGTGACGGTAATGTGCATACCAACATTCCAGTGAATTCGGATGATTATGAAATGATGCGCACCGCGCATGAGGCTGTAGCGCGTGTAATGGCACTTGCTAAAGGCTTGGATGGCGTAATTTCAGGCGAGCATGGTATTGGCATTACTAAAATGGAGTTTTTAGAAACTTCAACTATTGAAGCTTTTACCAAGTATAAAAATAAAGTGGATCCGAATGGTCACTTTAACAAAGGTAAACTCATGGCAGGTTCAGGGCTTGAGAATGCCTATACGCCTAGCTTTGGTTTGCTTGAACAAGAGTCTATTATTATGGAGCAATCTGCCATTGGCGAGATAGCAGACTCAATCAGTGATTGTTTACGTTGCGGTAAGTGTAAGCCTGTGTGTACCACCCACGTGCCACGTGCTAACTTGCTATATAGTCCGCGCAATAAGATTTTAGCGACATCTTTATTGATTGAAGCATTCTTATATGAAGAGCAAACACGTCGCGGCATTTCAATTAAGCATTTTGATGAGTTTAACGATGTGGCAGATCATTGTACGGTTTGTCATCGATGCCTAAACCCGTGCCCAGTTGATATTGATTTTGGCGATGTTTCGGTCGCCATGCGTAACTTCTTACGCGAGCAAGGTAAAAAGCGATTCAATCCAGGTACTGCAGTTGGAATGGCTTTCTTGAATGCTAAAGACCCCGCGACGATTAAGCTGATGCATACTTTTATGATCACGATTGGCTACAGAGCGCAAAATTTCGCGCATAGTTTGGCGAAGAAATTTCATCTATTAAAAGATAAAATCAGACCGCCAGCCACGGTGGGTAAGGCGGAAATCAAGGCACAGGTGATTCATTTTATCAACCGACCGATGCCGAAAAAGATGCCGACTAAAACGTCACGCGCGCTTTTGGGTATTGAAGATGACACGATGATCCCAGTCATTCGCAACCCTAAAATTGTGACTGAAGATTCAGAGGCGGTGTTCTATTTTCCAGGTTGCGGTTCTGAGCGTTTGTTTTCAAACGTAGGTCTAGCTACGCAAGCGATGTTGTACGAAGTAGGCGCAATTACCGTGTTGCCACCAGGTTACTTGTGTTGTGGCTACCCGCAAACGGCAAGTGGTAATCACGACAAAGGTCAGGAAATTACCACGGATAATCGCGTATTGTTCCACCGTGTGGCCAATACGCTAAATTACTTAGATATTAAAACAGTCATCGTGTCTTGCGGTACGTGTATGGATCAACTACAGAAATATGAGTTTGAGAAGATATTCCCAGGTTGCAGATTGTTAGATATTCATGAATATCTAATGGAAAAGGACATCAAGCTGTCAGGTATTACAGGTACAAAGTATATGTACCACGATCCTTGCCACACACCGATGAAAACCTATAAGCCACTAGAAGTGACCAATAAACTTATGGGCACTGACGTACAATTGAATGACCGTTGTTGCGGTGAAAGTGGGACTTTTGCTGTTGCCCGCCCTGATATTGCCACGCAGGTAAAAATGCGTAAGCAAGAAGAGCTGGAAAAAGGCATGAGTAAAATGGGCTTAACAGTCGGTAATCCTGAAGAAAAGGTGAAGATTTTGACCTCATGCCCAAGCTGTTTGCAAGGTTTAGCGCGTTATGGCGAAGATACTGGTATTGAGGCAGATTATATTGTGGTCGAGATGGCGAAACATATTCTAGGTGAGAATTGGATGCAGGAATATGTGGCGCGTGTGAATAATGGTGGAATTGAGAAGGTGCTGTTGTAATTAGTTTCTGTTTTACGTGCATTTTACGTCGGTTAAAAACTAAAGTTTGAAAATTTCTAATGCAGAGAAAAATCTAAAATATTTTTCTCTGCTTAGGGATGCTTCAGCTCCTTAGTCATCTTAAACTCTTTCTATCCCTCATTCTGAGGCTTGTATGCTGCACTTCCCTTACGTGCACACGTTTCATTGTTAAGTCTATTGCCTTGTCAGCTAGGCTGGATGTGGCTCACAGACTGCTTTATTTATAATGAATTATTTACTGACTTTATTCATCACTTAAAATCATTACGATTCTTTACGTTTTGTTAACAACTTTACTGAATTTTTATTGTTAAACTAAAAATATTATGTGTGTTAGCCAGCATTAATAGATTGCTTTCTCGTTCTTGAGGTGGTCATTAAGTTTTTATTTAACTCAGTTGGTTAATCAATGCTAGTTTCATTAGTTAAGGGAGTTGTTATGCGTAATAAAGTTATTGTGAGTTCTATTCTGGTTGCGTTTACGTTGGGTGGATGTGCCAATATGACTGAGACTCAAAAAGGTACAGCTAAAGGCGCTGGAATCGGTGCTGGTGTTGGTGCGGTGATTGGTGCTATTGCAGGTAATACAAAAGGTGCTGTGATTGGTGCTGCGGTCGGTGCTGCTGCTGGTGGCGTGGCTGGTAATGTCTGGAGCAAGCGTCAAGAAGAGCAAAAAAGACAAATGGAAGAGGCTACCGCGGGCACAGGTGTTGCTGTAACGCAGACGGCAGATAACCGCTTGAAGCTAGATATTCCAAGTGATATTTCGTTTGCAGTTGGTCGTGCAGATGTGCAACCTAACTTTAGGGCGATACTAGATACTTTTGCCAATGGATTAGTAAGTAACCCAAATAGCAATGTGACGATCATCGGTCATACAGATAGCACAGGTAGCGATGCAGTTAATAACCCACTATCATTGAATCGTGCAGCGAGTGTGCGCGACTATTTAACGAGTCGAAGCGTTGCATTGAACCGTATTGCGATTGATGGTCGCGGTTCACGTGAGCCATTGGCGGCTAACGATACTGCGGCGAATAAAGCAAAAAACCGCCGTGTAGAGATATATGTAGCAGAACCGGCACCTGCAGTTGCGCCAGCAAGTAATAAGTAATACACTTTTCTACTCATAGGCCAATCATTGGATACGATAGGTCTACAACTTACTATAAGGGATTAACACATGAATAAATTACTGAAAGTATTATTGTTGAGTTTGGTTGTAACGGTTGGCTTTGCTGCATGTAGCAAAAAAGCAGAAGATGCAGCAGCAGAATCAGCTGATAAAGCGAAAGAGGCTGTTACTGAAATGAAGGATACAACAGTTGATGCTGCAAAAGATGCAGCAGCTAAAACTGAAGATGCGGCTAAAGATGCAGCAGCAGCTACTGAGGCGGCCGCTGGTGATGCAAAAGATGCTGCGGTAGATGCTGTGCAAGCAGCTAAAGATGCAGCTGCTAAGTAATTTCCAGTAATATAGATAATAAAAAAGGAGCTTTTGCTCCTTTTTTATTATCTGCTGTACCTATTAAAAAGGCAAGAATACTGCAGTTGCTAGGCTTTGTAACACGCGTGAGATAATTCGCTGAGATTTTTCAGCTAGGGTAATGGCAAATAAATCTGTACGCCCTATCATTTTTCCAAACTCACGTTCAAAAGATAAATTTTTATCTTTATCGTTGATTTCATTGCTTAGTAAATATAGCGCACCTGTTTCATCTCTAGCATTTGAGAGCTTCCAAGCTGCTATCTCTATGTTTCTCGATACGTTATACATGTGCTGAGGGTCTATGCTGTCGTTTAAATAGAAGTCAGTTTTATTGCCATGCGCTTTCAGTAGCATCGTTTGCATACCGACGATGAATGCTAATACTCTATCACCAGTAAACTCAGGCTTAAATGCTAGAAAAATGGCCTCGGTGCCTTGTTGATTGTTAATAGATTCAAATTGGTAATGATGTTGCGTTTCACCGCTGAAGACCCAATTCACCATTTTTTCGGCAACGTCAGGCGTGCTTTTTTGCAGTTCATGTGGGTTGCGCTTATACAATTTAAGCATGAGTAAGCGCAGGCTCTCGGTATTTTCACGTATCTCAACATCTGCCATGCGGTCAGAATCACCCTTGCCTAGCTGATTAATCGTGCTACGGTCTTGCTGTTCAGGAATGGCTTTTGCAGGTCGTGTCGCGGTGTTCTCTGAGATGTTTGCGCAAGCAGTCAGTATTGTAATTAATGCAGCAAATATGATCGACCTCATATTATGCCTTAACTTGTTTTAATACCGCTCGTACTTTAGGGAATACAGTGCTAAACGTACTGCCTACAGCTAATTCACTGCTAATTTCCAGCTTAGCTTGATGCCGTATTAAAATATGCTTAACGATAGATAAGCCTAACCCTGTACCACCTGTTTCGCGACTGCGGCTTCTATCTACGCGATAAAAACGTTCGGTTAGTCTGTCAATATGGTGCTGTTCAATACCAATGCCAGTGTCACGCACAGAAAACACAGGTTCGCCATTCTGTAATGCCCAACGGATAAAGATTTCACCAGCTTTTCCTGACTTCTTATCGCTAGCAGGGGTGTAGCGTATGGCATTGCTGACTAAATTGCTAAAGACGCTTCGCAGTTCATCCACCGCGCCATTTAGGTTGAGTGCCGGGTCAGCTTCAAGATGAATGATATGTTTAGCTTTATTCAAGCCCTGACTTAATCCAATGCCATCATTTTGCACAGATTTCAATAAATCCGACATATCAATTTCACTATTGTCAGGCTCTTCAATATTGCTCTCTATGGTGGATAGTGTGAGTAGATCCTCAATAATACGGCGCATGCGTATGGTTTGCTCTTCCATCATCGCAAAATAATTTTTTAGGTTATCTGGCACTGCGCCTTCCATATCGGACAGTGTTTCTAAAAATCCACCAACTACCGTCAATGGTGTGCGCAGTTCATGTGACACATTTGCTATAAAATCGCGGCGCATGACATCTACTTTTTCGCGTTGCGTCATGTCACTGCAAATTAACAACTTTTGATTGTTTGCAAATCCAATAAGTTGGATTTCAAATACTACATCAGCGTTACGCCAAGATTTAAGCTTAAAAGGCTCGTCATAATCTTCGTTATACAAATAGGCAATAAAATGACTATTTCGAATTAAATTTACGATAGGAATTTTCTTGTCCGTAGTTAAATTCAGCCCAAGTTGATTTTCAGCATTGGGCGTACACCACTCAATTTCATTGCTAGAGCTGAGAATTACCAGCCCATCAGGCATGGCGCTAGTGGCAAGGTTAAACCGTTCTATCGCAGAATTTAACTGTTTTTCATTTTGATTATTGTTGCGTTCATATTTCAAAAGTGCAACGAATATATCTTCCCACATGCCTGAGCCTTCAGGAATTTCTTTAAGTGTGGGTTTCTTAAACCAATTCTGTAGCGCATGTAACCAATAAACATGGCTGATGAGATAAATCAAAAGGCCTGAAGAAAATGCGATAAGTGCAGTATTAGTGCTAGTGATGAGCCATAAAAATAAGCAGATGGCGCTAAGTGCGCAAACGAATAAACCAGCTTTCCAACGAATATCTAGCACAGATTAAGTTCTTCAATAAATTGACGTGCTCAATTATAGCTAGCTTTTGATTCAGAATATTGAAGAATGGCGCATATATTTACTGCGCAAGTTAGTCTTTTTTCTCTGAGAGTCTGTAGCCTGCGCCACGTACTGTCTGAATTAAATCCTCGTGACCAGAAAGTGAAAGCGCGTTGCGTAAGCGGCGAATATGTACGTCTACCGTTCGGTCTTCAACAAATACGCGGTCACCCCACACTTTATCTAATAGCTGACTACGTGTATGCACGCGCTCTGCATTCGTCATAAAAAAGTGTAATAGTCTGAATTCAGTCGGGCCCAAATCGATAGTTTTATTGTTACCAGTGACGCGGTGAGTGGTAGGGTCCAGACGTAGGCCCGCCATTTCAATTGGGTCATCCGTCATTTGAGGCGCACGACGGCGCAATACCGCTTTAATACGAGCATTCAATTCTCGTGGGCTGAATGGCTTGGTAACGTAATCATCAGCGCCGACTTCTAAACCACGAACCTTGTCGTATTCATCGCCGCGAGCAGTGAGCATGATGATGGGAATCGATTTTGTTAGGCTGTCAGATTTCAATAAACGCGCAAACTCCAAGCCGTTCATGCCTGGCAGCATCCAATCTAATAAAATCAAATCTGGAATAGTTTCGCGCATCAGATTTTGTGCAATCTCTACGCTTAAAGCACGCATGGCATTGTGTCCCGCTTGCGTAATGTTTAGCGCGAGTAATTCTTGAATCGCTGGTTCATCTTCAACTACTAATATATTGGCAGGCATAAATTCCTCTAGGATGTACTATTTATTACTTTATTTTTGCCAGTTTATGATTTTAATATGACATATTAATGACAATTAATAAATATCAATCATCAAGGCAATATCAGCATAAAATTTACCATTTTAAATTGCCATTTATTTTAATTTGTTACACCATGTAGTTAGTTGTTACACTATGTAACAAATTCGTATAATAAAATGTAAATAAACAAAAATTATTTTATAGAGGGTGGGCATGGCTAACTTTTTATCTAAAGAACATATTACTGCAAATTCAAGCTTTAATCGCTGGTTAGTGCCGCCAGCAGCATTGGCAGTACATTTATCGATTGGTATGGCTTATGGTTTTAGCGTGTTTTGGAAGCCGCTAGGTAACGCCTTAATGGGTGCGGATGGAAAGCCACTTGCGGCTTGTGCCGCTGGAGCAACTAATTTATCAGAAAAATTATCGGGGACGGCAAGAGCTTTATTTGCGACAGACTGTAATTGGACCCAGTTTGACTTAGGTTGGATGTTCACACTGTTTTTTGTGTTGCTTGGCTGCTCAGCTGCTCTGTGGGGAGGCTGGTTGGAGCGTGAAGGTCCACGTAAAGCAGGTTTGGTTTCTACAGTGTTGTGGTGTGGTGGTTTGCTTATTTCAGCTTATGGTATTTATGCGCATCAGCTGTGGCTAATGTGGCTTGGCAGTGGCGTTATTGGCGGTATTGGCCTCGGTTTAGGCTATATTTCACCAGTATCCACGCTTATTAAATGGTTCCCTGACCGTCGCGGTATGGCCACAGGTATGGCCATTATGGGGTTTGGTGGCGGGGCGATGATAGGCTCGCCGATTGCTGCTAAATTGATGAGTCATTTTGCCACCCCTACCAACCCAGGTGTTTGGCAAACATTTGTTGCATTAGCTGCTATTTATTTTGTGTTCATGTTATGGGGTTCGCTGAGCTATCGTGTGCCACCCACGGGATGGAAACCAGCTAATTGGACTCCACCAGTAGGGAAGAGTAACTCGATGATTTCTACTAAAAATGTAGATCTTAAAAACGCGCACAAAACGCCACAGTTTTGGTTATTGTGGTTGGTGTTATGTATGAACGTATCGGCAGGTATTGGCATTATTGGTGCAGCAGCACCTATGCTTCAAGAAACTTTTGGCGGAGCGTTGATAGGCCAACCCGATATTGGTTTTGCTGACATTAAAAAAGATGAAGCAATGACAGCTGCAGCAGCGGCAGTTGGTGCAGGTTTTGTTGGTTTAATTTCATTATTTAATATTTTTGGTCGTTTTGCCTGGGCAACCTCATCTGATAAATTAGGTCGCAAACGCACGTACTACATATTCTTTGTATTAGGGGCGCTCATGTATTGTGCTGCCACTTATGTGGCGGGATTTAAATCACTGGCGTTGTTTGTGGGCGCATTCTGTGTGATTGCTTCTATGTATGGTGGTGGCTTTTCTACCATACCTGCATATTTGGCAGATTTATTTGGTACGCAGTTTGTAGGGGCGATACATGGACGATTACTTACTGCATGGTCAACTGCAGGTATTTTAGGCCCAGTAGTGGTGAATTATATGCATGACACACGATTAGAAGCCAAAGTTCCCTTTGACCAAATTTATGCACCAATTTTTCTAGTGCTGGCTGGTTTGCTGGTGGTTGGTTTTATTGCAAACTTTTTAGTGAAGCCAGTGGCTGAAAAATACTATATGACTGACGCTGAACTTGAAGCCGAGCATAAATTAGCACATGAGAAATCTGAAGCAGCAAATATAGGTGGTGGTTCAGTAAACATTGCCCCGCAGGCTGGCAGCAACGCTATGCTGGTGCTAGTTTGGGCTTTGGTACTTATTCCAATTAGCTACGGCATTTGGAGCACCATACAAAAGGCCTGGGGATTTTTTCACTAAATCACATGTAAATCAATGATCCTCAACCATTTTTACTCAATCATATGGGTGATATGCGGTAAAATATGTTTTTTGAAATATGCTTCAATGCTAAAGGATAAAACATGAGAGAAATTGAAAAGAATTTGGACGGTACTGGGCTTCAAATTGGTGTAGTACTGTCAAGATTTAATAGTGATATTGGCGATGGCTTACTGAGCGCATGTACTGCCGAATTGTTGAAGCTAGGCGTTGCCAGTGATGACATCACAATTGCGACTGTACCAGGCGCGTTGGAAACACCATTGATTTTGCAGCACATGGCCATTAGTGAAAAATTTGATGCTTTGATTGCGCTAGGTGCAATTATTCGTGGTGAGACATATCATTTCGAAGTGGTTTCTAATGAATCAGCGCGTGGTATTTCTGAAGTACAGTTTAATACGGGTGTGCCTGTCGCTAACGCTGTGCTGACTACAGAAGATGATGATCAAGCAATTGCACGTATGCATATTAAAGGTGCTGAAGCAGCACAAGTAGCCATTGAAATGGCTAATTTGGTTAGATCACTATGATGGCTGATGATGAAGCTTCGTTGATCAGCTTAGTCGTAGAGAAAGTAGTTGAGCAAAAAAGTAGTCCAAAAAAGTCTTCAGCTAAAAAGAAGGGTGGACAAAATCGTAGAAAATCGCGCGAGTTAGCGCTAAAAGCAGTGTATCGTGGCATGCTGAACCAGTCTGAAATGAGTGCTGTATATCGCGATATGGCCGAAGATCCAGATTACGCTAAGGCTGATGAAGCTTATTTTAGGCAATTGCTAGAAGCTGTTGGCGCACACGTGACTGAGCTTGATGAAAAAATGTCGACTTTTATTGATCGACAAGTGACGGAATTAAGTCCAATCGAACATGCGATTTTACGTATTTCTGCTTGTGAGTTGATGTTTGATATGAGTATTCCATATCGCGTAGTGATTAATGAAGGTGTCGAGTTAGCTAAGATATACGGTGGTGTTGATGGCCATAAATACATTAACGGCGTGTTAGATAAAATGGCTGCTGATGTGCGAGCATCAGAAGTTCAAAACAATAGGAATTGAAGTAACTTCAAATTAGTAGTGTAAAAATATCACTCCATAATCTACATTAGGGTGCTACATGAAGAAACGTTTTAGGAAATCAGATTGCTCAGCCAGACTTATTTTTTCCTTAGACTTTCTTTTTGCCATTAATAGCAGCCCTCAAAAAAACTTAGTGCCTAACGCATTTTTAATGCTTATCGGACATTGTCTGATGCTGCTGATAACTCCTCTTTTTGCATCACGTCTTGTAAAGCTTCATTATAAACACTATAGAGAAGCCTCACAGGTTTTAATTCAGCTCAGAACCGATCTCAGGCTGGTAAGTTAATATGAACTTGAGTGGCATATTAGAGATTGTTCGTTTGACTGATGTGGGTCGACAACGCGACCATAACGAAGATGCAATTGCTAGTGATGAGACAATGGGTTTTGTTGTACTTGCAGATGGCATGGGGGGCTACAAGGCTGGAGAAGTCGCCAGTGAGATGGCGGTATTAAGCATTACTGCAGAGTTGATGGAAACCTTGGAGAGTCAGCCCTCTGGCAAAGTTGATGCAACGCTAGGCAAGCAAGCAGAAGCGCAGTTAATCATTAATGCAGTCAATAATGCTAATGACGTTATTTACACTGTTTCTCAGACTCAGCCGCAATGCGCTGGCATGGGCACTACACTTGTAGTTGCAATATTTACGAATAATAAGTTATTAGTTGGCCATGTTGGTGATTCAAGAATGTACAGGCTACGCAGTCATGTATTAAGCCAAATAACGGAAGATCACTCCTTATTGCAAGAGCAGATAAATGCAGGTTTAATCACCGCAGAGCAAGCAAAATATGCCGCTAACAAAAACTTGGTGACACGGGCTTTGGGTGTCGATGCAGAGGTGGAGCTTGAGCTCAATGAGTACGATGTTGAAGTTGGTGATATATACTTACTCTGTTCAGATGGGCTAACAGATTTAGTCGATGATGAAAAAATTCAATCTGCAATCAACAAATTGATGCCAGATATGGATAGTGCAGCACAAGCGCTAGTTCACATGGCAAACGAAAATGGCGGAAAAGATAACATTTCTGTCATACTTGTTAAGGTAAATGCCTCTTTTGAGCACACCAGTCATTGGCGTGACAATGTTTTTAGTTGGTTAAAATAGCAGGATAGATGATGGCTAAGCTGATTTTTTCTTTAGATAATGCGATTCTGAATGAGTATAAGCTTGAGAATGAGCGAACCATGATTGGTCGAAGACAAACGAATGACATTCAAATAGATAATTTAGTCGTAAGTGGTCAGCACGCTGTAATACTAAAAAAAGGCGATGATTTTTATATTGAAGATCAAGATAGCACTAACGGCACAAAAGTGAATGCTAAGCTGATTAAAAGCCATTTACTGCAACCTGGTGATTTAATTGAGTTCGGCAAACATCAATTGAAGTTTATCAATGATGCCATCATACAAGAATACAGTGGAGGTGACTCTGCTTTTGAGAAGGCGGCGTTAATGCAAGTACCAGTGCATTCTCAAGCAACACCAATTGAGAAATTGGCAGCCAATTCTTTACCAGGGCCAGAGATAGAAACTGTAGCAAAACTTTTCGATGCTGAAGTTCCATCACCAATTGCAACTGGTAGAATACAAGTACTTAATGGGTCAAGTTTAGGGCGAGAGCTGGTTTTGAATAAAGCGCTTACCACGCTAGGTAAAATGGGCGCACAGGTTGCTGTGATTAGTAAGCGACCGCATGGCTACTTCATCACTCATGTTGAGGGTAAGGTGTTTCCTCTCGTGAATGGAAACACCTTAGGCGCTAAAGCCTTTGAATTAAGCGACCATGATGTGATTGAGCTTGCTGGGGTAAAAATGGAATTTTATCTAGATAAAATCTAGCCTAGCTACACAGATGAATATGTAACTCCTATTAATCAAAATGATTAACTATGCAGCATGAAATATTGCGGATATATACTTGTCTTAACTTAATTATTAATACGGCTACCTAGAATGATAGATGAGCAACACCCCTATTTATTAAAACGACTCGAGCGCTTAAATGCTATAGGCGTGGCACTTTCAGCAGAGCGAGATAATAAACGCCTGCTTGAAATGATATTGTTAGGCGCACAAGAGATTACTAATGCAGATGGAGGAACGCTATACACCATCAGCGATGATAAGCGCCTTAAATTTGAAATTATGAGCAATAAAACGCTGAATTTGGCTATGGGCGGCACTACAGGCAGGGATATTCCATTTCTACCGATTCCTTTGTACTTAGATGACGGAAAACCTAACTTAACCACTGTAGCTGCCTACGCTACTTTGAACGATAAAACCGTTAATATTGAAAATGCTTACCAAGCGCAAGATTTTGATTTTACTGGCACACGTAAATTTGATGAGAAAACGGGCTATCACTCACAGTCATTTTTGACTATCCCGATGAAAAATCATGAGGAGGAAGTAATCGGTGTATTACAGCTAATCAATGCGATTGATATTGATACGCATGAAATCATTCCTTTCTCTCAGGCAAACCAAAGCTTAGTCGAATCGTTGGCGTCACAAGCCGCTGTGGCGATGACAAATCAGAATTTGATTGAAGGTTTAAAGGGTTTGTTTGAAGCTTTCATTGAAATGATGGCTGAAGCGATTGACCAAAAATCACCCTACACTGGTGGGCATTGTAGACGCGTACCAGAACTCACTTTGATGTTAGCTCAGGCTGCAATTGACGCTAAAGAAGGGCCGCTTAAAGAGTTTACGCTCAATGAGAAAGAGTTTTATGAATTGAAGATTGCAGGCTGGCTGCACGATTGTGGCAAAGTGACTACGCCAGAGTCTGTGATGGATAAGCCTACTAAATTATCGGGCATATTTGACCGCATTACGATGATAGATCAGCGATTTGAATTACTAAAAAAACAGGCTGAGTGTGAAGCCTTAAAGTTGCAAGTAGAGGCACTAAAGAATGGGCATGTAGTTGATATTTCGCGATTAGATACTGAACTGGCTGATTTTAAACAGCAATGCGATGCTGATCGAGAGTTCTTAAGAAAATCAAATTTTGGCAGTGAGTTTATGACTCCAGAAGATCAGCAGCGAGTGGTTAACATTGCTGCCAATCAGTTGGTGGATGCTAATGGTGATTTAACACCATTCTTGAGTGAAAATGAAGTCTATAACTTGAATATTGCGCGCGGTACGCTGACGAGTGAAGAGCGAGAGGTGATAAACAATCATATCATTGTGACTATTCACATGCTGGATTCTTTACCTTACCCAAATGGTCTGAAACGCGTGCCAGAGTATGCTGGAGGACATCATGAACGTATGGATGGCCGAGGTTATCCTAAAGGATTAACTCGAGAGCAAATGTCAGTGCCTGCCCGTGTTATGGGGATAGCAGACATTTTTGAGGCGCTTACTTCAAAGGATAGACCCTATAAAAAAGCCAAAACATTGTCAGAATCGTTACATATCTTAGGAAAGATGAAAGTAGATCATCATATCGATCCTGATTTATTTGATATTTTTGTGCGTGAAAAAATCTATTTGAAATATGCACAGCAGTTCTTAGAGCCAGAACAAATCGATGATGTGGATGAATCTAAGATCCCAGGCTATCAACCATAAGTCGATATCGCTAAAGTTGCATCGCTGAGCAACTGAACCGATCGCAGCGCAAATAGCTGCCTTGCTCATACCAGTCACCTAAAACCCATCTCGTTATATTGTGACCATCTAGTTGAATATGGTGTTCATTGGGTCGGTGAGTATGTCCGTGGATTAACAGCTCGGGATATTGGTACGCTTTTAATAGGCGATTGATAGCGGCTTGGTTAACATCCATAATTTGCATGGATTTCTGTGATTTCTCCTGCTCGCTACGCGTCCTGATAGTTTCAATTTGGTCTTTTCTGGCTTGCAAAGGCAGTTTCAGAAATTCCTGTTGCCATCGGCCATCACGTACTTGTAACCTAAATTTTTGATATTCCACATCATCGGTACATAAATTATCACCATGACTCAATAATACAGATTTGCCATGTAGCTGGACTAAACTAGGGTCTTGCAATAGAGTAATTCCTGCAGCTTCACAGAACTCACTTGAAATTAGAAAGTCACGGTTGCCATGTAAAAAGTAGAGCTTGATCCCAGCATCTGCAAGGCGCCTGAAAGCTGAGATAATTGGCTGATGATGAATGTCGTGAATAACATCGTCACCCGCCCAGTATTCAAAGAGGTCACCTAAAATATATAGGGCGCTTGATTGTGACGCTGTATTTTTTAGAAAGTCTAAGAAGGCGGAAGTAATATGCGGTCGAGTGGCGCATAAATGTAAATCGGAGATAAATAAACTATTATCTTTTAAGCTGTTGCCTAAAAGATTAGCATCAGCATTATCCCCGAGGTATTTCATGTTAAACAGCGTAATCCAATAGCATCGTCAGATTAAACTGTTTAGCGTTATACATCATTCGCAGCGTGTTGCTTTCTCAATGATTACATTCTCAACAGGCACGTCTTGATGACTTTTTTTGCTAGATGTTTTAACTTTTTTAATTTTATCAACTACATCCATGCCAGCTGTGACTTTACCGAAAACACAGTAGCCCCAACCACTGCTAGTAGATGCTGAGTGATTTAAAAAATCATTATTTCCAACGTTAATAAAAAACTGATTACTTGCTGAGTGTGGTGCAGAAGTGCGCGCCATCGCAATGGTGTATTGATCGTTAGCTAGACCGTTATCTGCTTCATTTTTAATTTCATCAGCAGACTCTTTTTGAGTCATAGAGGTATCAAAGCCACCACCTTGAATCATAAAGCCATCAATGACGCGGTGGAAAATAGTACCGTCATAAAAGCCAGCATCTACATATTGCAAAAAATTTGCTACGGTAATCGGTGCTTTTTCTGCATCTAGTGTTAATGTAATTTCGCCAAAGTTTGTAAGTAGTTTAACCACAAAATATCCTTAATTTAAAGAGTGTAAGTAAAGCCAAAATGACTCCGTTTTATTGCATTGTTTAATTTTTATTCAGTTTAACCTGATGTATCACAATTGCATTTTTTGGAACATCATAATAAGGCCCTACATTGATAGTAGGTGAAATGCCGATTTCACGCACCACATCCATGCCTTTTAGCACGCGACCAAATACGCAGTAGCCGATTAAGTCTGGTTCTGGGCCTTGATAGTTAAGTGCGGCATTGTTTTCAAGATTGATAAAAAATTGCGCGGTTGCAGAATCAGGATCGCTAGTTCTTGCCATGGCTATCGTGCCAGGTTCATTAAGTAAACCATTTGCCGCCTCATTCTTCACAGGAGCAAGCGTTTGTTTCTCAGACATATCTGCGTTGAAACCACCACCTTGTATCATAAAGCGATTAATCACACGATGAAAAATAGTCTCTTTGTAAAAACCTGAATCTACATACTTTAAGAAATTGGCGACGGTCTTAGGCGCTTTTTCTGGATAAAGCTCAATTACAATACTGCCACGACTAGTTTCAAATACTACTTGGGGGTTAGCCGCTAAAGCAGAGTTGCTTAGCAAAGCGAAACTTGAGAGAACTAAAAGTACAGCAACTGTATAAAATTTACGCATGGTATTCCTTAGGTATATATTATTCATGTGTGGGAATAGCTGGTGAAGATTGATCTTAAATTGAATCGAAAAAGAGATGCTTAAGCTGAACCTTCGTAGATAATTTTCCAAGTATTATCTTCTTTAATCCAATACTGTCTTTTTTGCATTTTATTGCTTAAAGTTGGGCTCTTAAAGTCTTGTATAAAGTCAACCACCACTAATTTTTTATCAGCATCAGGGTAAGCGAACATACTGATGTTTGACAGCGCAATATCAACTTTAGGTTTACTCGCTTGCACAGTAAATTTATGATCAGACCACTGTTTAAAATTGATGCCATCACTGGAGAATGCCTGTGAATAGTGTGTAAGATATTTGGGCGTATTTTGTGACTTCCAATCGCTCAACCAGCTGTTTATAGCTGCTTGCAACGTGTCTTTGTCGGTTGTGGCACTATCTGCGTCTATCCATTTTAAATTATTGGCAATAATGACAGGCGTTTTACCCGTTTGTAGGATAGGTGCGATTGTACTAAGGTCTTGATTAGTTAACACTACACAGCCATCACTTGCATTAGGTGCACGGCTATAGGTGCTACTTGGTGTGCCATGCAACCATATACCAGAACCACTTCTATTATGCTGAATATCCCACTCATTGGGATAATTAAGTGGATATGCGCCATTTCCATACATATCAGCTAATGGTTGGGTTAATTTAGGTTTGGCAAAATAAACGCCAATTGGCGTGCGTTTATCACCCTCTGTCTGTTTACCCACACCATTTTTACCAACAGTTACATAATAGTCAGCAACGTAAGTTAAGTTACCGCCATTATTTTTATACAAATACAAACGTGACTTGTCTGTATCAACCACAATTAGATGACTTTGTTGCTCATTCGGCGCGAGTAATAAATTAGGCAATTTATCCAAGTTTTCATTAGATAAGTAACGTTCAATTCTGACACGTGCTTCTGCTTGTAAGTCTTTGACGGCGTCAGCTTGATTCAAATTGGCATTGCCAAAGGATTGCAAATGCTGTGCCTGCGCCATTAATAAGTCACCACGTACAAGGTAGGCTAGTTTGAAATTAGGGATTTTCTGGATGAGCTCATCCACGGTGTTAAGCGCTTGCTGGTTTTTACCTTGTGTAATCTCAAGCAAACTTTTTACTAATAGATTTTCAGCTAACCCAGCGATTGCGCGTAACTTAGGCTTCTGCAACAAGTTGCTTAAGCTGAAGCTATTGACTGCCGTTGCATTCCACGGCACAAGTGTAATCGCCGCTAATAGTACGTATGTTAAACCCTTATTTAAAGCCATTTCTCAACTAATCACCTTGTAAAAATTAAGTTAGCTGCATTCTTTTCAACCCCAATTCAAGCTACAAGTAAAAATTACTCGCAACTATAAATAGTTTTAAATTCGCATTTAGCTAACTGTATAACTAGCAGCTTAGTTGCTTGCAATTTCTTGTTCAATAAACCAGTTACTGCCTTGTTTTTTCATCATTAACGTTTTGCTTGTGTAAATCGGTTTGGTATCAGCACGATATGATTGTTTGAAGCGTACTTTAGCACTGTCATCAGCTGTAGATGTGATATTAACGTTAGATACTTCTACATTGATTTTAGCTGGTCTGGTAATGCGCTCGCGGCGTTGTTGTTCCCAAGATTTGCGGCTTTCACCTTTTGCTGGTTGGAAGCTCGCACCATAACTTGCAAAGTATTGATCAAGATTTTTTGATGACCAAGCTTGCGCCCAAGTATTCACCGCAGAGGTAATCTCAGCATCACTGTTTTTTGCTGGTTCGGCACTTGGTTTTACAGCCGTAGGCTCAGCTTTCTTGACTTCAGCTAACTTAGTGTCTGCAGGGCGGATTGGGTTAACTACTTTAACATCGGCTTTAGCTGGCTCTTTTGCAGCAATCGTTGTTTTGTTGCCTGTGCCAAACAAATCTTTAATTAATGACAGTTTACTTTGCGCACGAGTGTTACTTGTATCAAGTTGCAATGCTTTGTCATAAGCTTCTGATGCCATACGCGCATAAATGTCACCTAAGTTTTCATGTGCAGTAGCATAGCTTGGGTGAGTTTTTATTGCAGTTTCGAGCGCTTTTCTTGCTTTGTCAAACTGTCCTTGATCTGCGTAAAGTACCGCTAGGTTATTGTAAGGTTCAGGCAAATTAGGAAACTTTTCAGTTACATCAGTGAATGTTCTTATAGCTTCATCACGACGGCCTTGTTCGGCGAGTAAAACACCTTTCATGAACATAGCCTGTGCATTTTTGGGGTTTGCAGTGATATAGGTGTTCAAACGATCAATTGCAGCAGCAGATTGACCTTGGTCTGCCATTTGCGAGATGTCTTTTAGCTCATCGGCATGGGCAGCAGGCGCTAATAAACTCACACTTGCAACCAAGAAGGAGCGAGCGATTAAACCGTTTAGCAAAGAAATATATTTATTCATTGTGATATACTTTTTCTAGATAACTAACAAAGCGTAATTCTATCAATAGCCTAGCTAACATCCAATAGCCCATTAGAGATAAATGCAATATATTTCGCAATAACATCCTAATTATTCATTTACTTAAGTAATATTCATCAATAACTTCATTAAATTCTTGTTTAACCAACAGACTATGCTAAAAATTTATAACACTCTCGCCCGTGAGAAACAAACTTTCATCCCAATTGTCGCTGGAAAAGTGAGTATGTATGTATGTGGCATGACTGTTTACGACTTCTGCCATTTAGGTCATGCGCGAGTCATGGTGGTATTCGATATGGTTAGTCGCTGGCTTCGCGCTTCAGGTTATGAAGTGACTTATGTGCGCAACATCACCGACATTGACGATAAAATCATAAAACGTGCCAATGAAAATGGCGAAACGATAAGTCAGCTCACGCAACGTTTTATCGAGGCAATGGACGAAGACTCTGCAAAATTAGGCGTTATTCGCCCAGATATTGAGCCCAAAGCCACAGAGTTTGTAGCAGGTATGATTGCAATGATTTCAGCCTTAATTGAAAAAGGCTTTGCTTATGTTGCAGCAAACGGCGATGTGTTTTACTCAGTGAATAAATTTGAGGGTTATGGCAAGTTATCAGGTAAATCGTTAGAGGATTTGCGTGCGGGTGAACGTGTAGAAGTGGATACGCATAAAAAAGATCCGATGGACTTCGTTTTATGGAAATCAGTAAAACCTAACGAACCCAGCTGGGATTCGCCTTTTGGCGGCCCCAATAGTGGAAAAGGCCGACCAGGCTGGCATATTGAGTGCTCGGCGATGAGCGCTCATCATTTAGGCGAGCGCTTTGACATTCACGGTGGTGGACAAGATTTGCAGTTTCCGCATCACGAAAATGAAATCGCTCAGTCTGAAGCTGCCCATAGCCACGATGGCCAGCCCTGCCAAATGGTGAACTATTGGATGCATAATGGCTTTGTGCGTGTAGACGATGAAAAAATGTCAAAGTCATTAGGTAACTTTTTTACTATTCGTACCGTGTTGGAAACGTATGATGCTGAAGTTGTGCGCTTCTTTATTTTGCGAGCGCATTATCGTAGCCCGCTTAATTATTCAGATAAGCATTTGGATGATGCAAAGTTAGCACTTACTCGCTTATATACAGCCTTGCGCGGCCATGCTGTTGCTGATGTCGCAATAGATTGGCTTCATCCACAGGCTGCAAGGTTTAAGGGGGCGTTGGATGATGATTTTAATACGCCAGAAGCGATGGCCGTATTGTTTGATTTGGCGAATGAAGTGAATAGAACTAAATCTGTAGCAGCCGCTAATTTACTGAAAAATTTAGGTGCCGTGATGGGCTTGCTTCAACGCGACCCTAACGAGTTCTTAAAAGGAACTAGGCACTATTTTATTGAAGCTGAGTCAGGAGAGTATAAAATAACAGGCTCGGATGCCACACTCACAGTAGTTCGAAGTGCTGAAAAAATTGATGAAATAATTAAATTGCGGAATGAAGCAAAAAAAGCAAAAAATTTCATAGAGGCTGACCGCATTCGTAAAGAGCTTGCCGATGCAGGAGTTATTTTAGAAGATACCGCTCAGGGAACGACATGGCGAAGGGCTTAAGTCTATAAGAACTTTAGGTTTAAACTCCCCAAAACCGAAAGACTTAAAAACGGTAACTATGCCTAAGTTCGTACTAGAAGTTAATGCAGCAGTAAAATTAGAGTGTGATTAAACATTTTTAAGATCATCAAGCACTATCTCAAAATGTCAAAAGTTGAGGAGCTAGAAGTCGCAAAATATGGATTTGACTGTCATTTATAGCAAGACGTCTAAAGGCTCTCGCCTACGCAGTACCTTGTTTGGCGGCCTATCGTCACCATTGAAGAGAGTCCTTGCGCTTGTCGATGGAAAGTCGAACGTACGACAGATTTTAGCTCGGTTAAATGATTTCTCTGAGGTGAAATTGACCTCGGATTTAACTCAGCTTGAACACGATGGATATATCAAGCAAGTGCCTTTGACCGTTTCTGAAGACTGGTTGCGAGTCAGCATATTCTCTCCCATGGTTGTTGAAGAATTTAGCCATATAGAAGAAGTTGAGGCTAAAGCAGAAAGAGAGCTTCAGTTAGAAGCTGAGCAAAAAGCTAGAGCTCGAATGGAGGATGAGCTTCAAGCTAGAGAAGTTGTAGATCAGATACGAGCTAAGGAAAAAGCGAAAGCCGAAGAAAAGTCTCGTACAGAGACCGAACGTAAGGCAAAGCAACAAGCTGAGTTGCTAAAAATAGCTGAGCTTAAGGCGAAAAAAAATGCTGAAAAAGCTCGTATAACTGAGCAAGCTGAACAGGAAGCTGAAGCTAATGAGAAAATCCGAGCTGCTGAAGTTGCACGTATCGAAAAAGAGCGTTTAGCACTTGAACAAGAGGAGCTTAGGAAAAAAGCAGAGGCCGAGGCTATTACTTTTGCTCAAGAAAAAAATAGACTCGAAGCTGAGGCGCGCCATAAGGCTGTACTTTCCGTGCTTAAGGCCATAGAAGATGCAGAACAAAAGCGCATTAAGGCAGAGGTAGAGGATAGGGCTAGAGAAGAAGAGCAAGCGCGCATTGAATCGGAAAATACGGCTCGTGAACAAGAGGTTGCGCGTAAACAATTCGAGGCGGAAGCGCTCGCAAAAGCTGAAGAAGTTGCAAGCCTTGAGAAAGAACGTATCGCTCGTGAACAAGAGGAGCAGCGAGAAACTGCCGCGGCAGACGCGCTTATTAAAGCTGTAGAAAAATCTCGCTTAGAAGATGAACGTAAAGTGAAACAACAAGCAGAAGTTCAACAAAAAGCCGAACTTAGGGCGCGTGAAGCCTTGACAAAAATTCGAGCTAAAGAGCAGGCGGATGCTCAAGCCGCGGAACTGAATGCTCGAAAAAAATCTGAAGAAGACGCGCTTGCTAAAGAAAAGGCGCGACTAGAGGCGGAATATACAGCACAACAAGAATCAGAAGCGCGCCTGAAACTTGAGGCTTTAGCTAGGAAAGAGGCTGAAGATGCTCGTATTAAGGCTGCAGATGAGGAGTTGCGGCGCATTGAAACCGAGCGCAACATGCGAGAAGCCAAGAAAATGCTCGAAGTAGCAGAGGCTGAAGCTCGTGCAAAAATTGAAGAAGAAGCTAAGTTAACAGATAAACGCATGGCTCTAGAAAAGACGGATTCCGATGCTAAACTAAGTGCACAAATAGAATCTCAATTAAAATCCAAGATAAAAGCCGATGAAAAAGCACGTAAAGAGGCTGGCAGTATTGCGAAAAAAGAAGCATTGGCAATACAAAAAAGAGTAAGACAGGATTCCAATAAACAGGAGTTTGCTGAAGCGCAGCGTTTGGTAGCAGCGGCCGAAAGTGATAAGTCAAAAGTAAAAATTTCCAGTAAACCAACCACGAGGCCCTTCTCATTAACGAGGTGGGTTCAAGTGAGCATCAAAGTGGTGTTGATTTATCTACCGCTTCTTATCTTGTTTTTAGTGGGTATTCTACATTTAATCAATTTGAGTTTTTTGGTTAGCCCTATTCAAAAACTAGCTTCAGAGGCTCTTGGAGAGCCAGTGATTGTGCATGAAGTGCATGCTTCGCTATGGCCAGAGGCACATTTAATACTCGATGAGGTTGCTGTCGGTGCTAGTTCTGATTTAGAAAATGAGAGTTTGAAAATTGATTTTGTTTATATTGCACCAACTATTTCTACGCTTTTTGAAGATATGAAAGTAGTGGAGTCGCTCAAATTTTCTGGGGTTAATCTTCAGCAGGTCGCTACGAATAAGGTATTGCAATGGGCTTACAATCTAAGCAAAGCCGAGCACTTAAAAGTCAAACAGATTAACTTTGATCAAGTTAATCTCAAAATTCTCGACTTAAATCTTGAGCCGCTTGAGGGACATATCGTGCTCGATGAGTCGCGAGGATTAACAAGCATTAATATTAATAATTCTGACCATGGGCTATCAATACAATTGTCACCAAAAGGCGATGGTTTTAATGTTTATCTCACTGCAACGCATTGGCCGTTGCCATTTAACACAAAAATTGTGTTTGAAGAACTTAAGGCAAGTGGAGCGCTCAATGCAGGTCAGCTCAATTTAAAGCAAGTTGATGGCAGTATTTATGGAGGAAGTTTCGCGGCTGGAGCAATTATTAGCTGGTCTAAACAATGGGTAACGGCAGGAAACTTTAGTTTATCTCAAGCTAGTACAACGCAGTTACTAAAAGCTTTTGCTAGTGATGGTGATGTAGAGGGCAAACTTAATCTTAAAGGAAGTTTCGCGGGAATATCTGATGCGGCAGCAAAATTGGTCAGCGAAGCTAAAGTAAACTCCACTTTTGAAGTTCGCAACGGGAAAATTATTGGTATTGATATTGAAAGAGCGGTGCTTTCGAGTGGTGATAAATCATTTGCTGGTGAGGCTACAGATTTTAGCAAATTAACCGGCTTGCTAGAAGTTAAAGCTGGACGTTTTCAGTATAAAAAATTATTGCTACAAGCACCTCAGTTACAAGCTCAAGGCAATATAGATATTCAGTCGAATCAAGATGTTTCGGGCAATATGGTTGCAAGCTTGGTGGCTCAATCGCGGCGCTTACAGACTAAATTTTCCCTCACAGGCAAAGTCAATAATGTAAAACAGCGATAAGCTAAGTTTGCGAAAGTTAGGCGAGTTAGCTACCCAAATAAAATCACTTGCTACATCTTCCGATTCCCCGCTAATGCGCTAAAATAGACATACTAAATAATAATGAAAGTTTGTTTATGCCCGTTAAGTTACTATCCCCGCAAGCTACATCACTACTGCCTGTTAGCGGCGTTAAATTAGGCTTTGCTGAAGCACATATACGTAAGCCTAATCGCAAGGATGTGCTGGTAATGACTTTGGTTGAAGGCAGCAAGGTTGCAGGAGTGTTTACCTTAAATCAGTTTTGTGCGGCACCAGTGATTTTGTGTAAAGATTTTCTTGCGCAAAAATCGACTATTCGCGCTTTGTTGGTGAATACAGGCAACGCAAATGCAGGCACAGGTGAAGAAGGCTTGAGTCGCGCAAAACAAACTTGCGAAGCATTGGGTGCATTGCTTAATTTGCACGCTAATCAAATACTACCATTTTCAACAGGCGTGATTTTAGAGCCTTTGCCAGTCGATAAGGTGATTGCAGGTTTGCCTGCGGCGATAGCAAACCTAAAAGAAGATAACTGGCTGAACGCCGCTGAAGCAATTATGACAACGGATATTGTTGCTAAAGGTACCTCGCGTCAAATTAAACTGAGTGGTAAAAATGTCACGATTACTGGTATCAGTAAAGGCTCTGGCATGATTCACCCCAATATGGCGACCATGTTGGGCTATATTGCGACTGATGCTGCTGTGAGCCAAGCTGGGCTTGAAAGCATTATCAAATATGCCGTGAATAAATCATTTAATTGTATTACTGTAGATGGTGATACCTCTACAAATGACAGCTTGATTTTGATGGCAACTAACCTTGCAGGTAATGCTGAAATTGCAGAAACTAGCGGTGATTACATTGCTTTGCGTGATGCAATGACCGATGTGGCTATCGAGTTAGCGCAAGCCATCGTACGTGATGGTGAAGGCGCCACTAAATTTATGACCGTCAAAATCGAAGGTGGTCGTGACGAAGCTGAATGTCGCAAGGTCGCTTATGCGATTGCGCACTCACCGTTGATTAAAACTGCGTTTTTTGCCTCAGACCCTAATTTAGGCCGTATTTTAGCCGCGATTGGTTATGCGGGTGTTGAGAATCTAGACGTGAATGCACTTAAGCTTTATTTAGGTGATGTGTTGGTGGCTGAAAATGGTGGCAGAGCAGCGGCTTATCTTGAGGAACAAGGCTCAGCCGTAATGAAAGAAGCAGAGATCTTAGTGCGTGTTGATTTAGTGCGCGGCAAAGCAGACTGCACGGTTTGGACTTGTGACTTTTCTTACGATTACGTTAAAATTAATGCAGATTACAGGTCTTAAATGAGCGACTTTAACCCGTTGATTAAGCGCGCAGAAGATTTATTAGTGCGCTTAGAGGCTTTTATTCCGAGCGTGCCTAGTGAGTCTGATTGGTCTGCTATTGCTTGGCGCTGGCAACACAACAAAGGGCATGGCTATTTAGAAGTCATTCCTCATCCACACCTTATTCAGCTGGAAGATTTACATAATATCGACCAACAAAAAACTGAAATTGTCCGCAACACCACACAGTTTGTTAAAGGCTTTACTGCGAATAATGTTTTGCTAACGGGTGCGCGAGGCACGGGTAAATCCTCTATTGTTAAAGCACTGTTAAGTCAGTTCTCAAAAGACGGACTGCGCGTGGTAGAGGTTGATAAACAAGATTTAGCCGATTTGCCGCAAATTACCAATCTGCTTCGTAGTCGCTCAGAACGTTTTATTGTATTTTGTGATGATTTATCTTTTGAAGTAGGCGATGCTGGGTATAAAGCGTTGAAAGTGGTGCTTGATGGCTCAATGGCCGCTACTTCTGACAATGTTTTAGTCTATGCGACTTCAAACCGGCGTCATTTGTTACCCGAATTTATGGCAGAAAGCCTAGAAACACAGCATCTAGGCGGCGAAATTAGACCTGGTGACAGCATAGAAGAAAAGACTTCTTTATCTGACCGTTTTGGTTTGTGGTTGTCGTTTTACTCGTTTGATCAAGATGAATATCTAACCATTGCTGCACAGTGGTGTCGTCATTATGGCATTCAGACGTTTGATGATGCGGCAAGAGCTGCAGCCTTGCAATGGTCTCATACGCGCGGCTCTCGTAGTGGTCGAATCGCTTATCAGTTCGCACGTGATTATACAGGCAGAAAACAGCTCGAAGCAAAGCTTTAGCTTGAGTGATCATTGCCGATGAATGCACTTAATATTACTCATGCAGCAGTAGGCGTTATTCAGCGTGAAGATGGTTTGGTACTGCTGGGGGAACGTCCTGTTGGAAAACCTTGGGCAGGTTACTGGGAGTTTCCAGGCGGAAAAGTTGAGATAGATGAAACGCCGATTCAAGCGCTGGTGCGTGAGCTGCAAGAGGAGCTAGGTATTACCGTAAAGTCACATTACCCATGGCTGACACGTACATTTGATTATCCAGCCAAATTGAATGCTCAAGGCCAGTTGGAATCGCCAGCTAAAACTGTTAAGTTGCATTTTTTTATTGTGACTCAATGGGATGGCGAACCACAGGGTTTAGAGAGTCAAACTTTAAGTTGGCAATCCCCCGATAATCTTACGGTTTCCCCAATGTTGCCTGCAAACGCTCCTATCTTATCTGCATTGAGCCTCCCAAGTATTTACGGAATTACCAATTTGAATGAGTTGGGTGAAACCTTGTTTTTTGAACGACTGAAAATTGCTTTAGACAAGGGCTTGCGGATGATACAAATTCGTGAAAAACAGCTATCAGGGACGGAATTATTGGCTTTCTCTAAGCGGGTACTTTCAATCGCAACACCATATCACGCCAAAGTTTTTTTAAATTCAACAGATGCAGCTTTGGGATTAAAGCTAGTCGACAATACAGATGTGGCTGGCATACACCTTACTTCAAGCGCTTTAATGCGATTGCAGACTAAGCCTGTAGGAAAGTTATGTGGGGCTTCTTGTCATAATCGCCAAGAGCTAGCGCATGCTGAAATGTTAGGCTTGGATTATGTGATGTTATCCCCAGTAAAGGCTACGCGCACCCACCCAGATGCGCAAGCATTGGGATGGAGTAAGTTTAGGGAGTTAATTGCTGGATATTCATTGCCAGTTTATGCACTTGGCGGCATGGAGAAGTACTACTTGCATCAAGCTAACTCTAATGGTGCGCATGGCATTGCCATGCTGCGAAGTATTTGGCTTAGTGACTAGCCGCTTATGGCTGAGGCTTTACTGTCACTGTAAATGTTTGCTTAAATTCTGTTACGTTTTTTTTCTTTCCTGCCTGAGATTTTAAGTTGCTTTCCATACTACTTTTAAAGTGAAGTACAAAACGCACCTGCTCGCCTGCAGTTAATGGTTTTTTTAAATCAAATAGCATTAAATGAAACCCTCCTGGTGCAAGTTTATATGGCTTGCCAGCTTTAAGTGGAAGATTCTCCATCATGCGCATTTTCATGACGCCATTTTCCATCGTCATATTATGTATTTCTACACTATTGGTAACATCACTTTCTATGCTGGTAAGCGTCAAATCTTGCTTGCTCGTAAATGTCATATAAGCAGCGCCTACCTCTTGTCCAGGGTTGGTTGGGCGCACCCACGCATTAGTGATTGACACGGGTTCTGTAGTCGTTACAGTATCTTTTGCCTGCAAGAAAGTGCAACTAAGTGCCAGCATTATTGCTAAAGAAAAGTGGCTCAAATGTTTGTAAGTGGAATTTAGCATGTTAGTCTCACTGGCTAGAAAAACTGTTGTTGGAGATCTGGCTTTCGAGCTCATCCTCTTTAATTTCTATTGGAATAGTATATCCCTCACTCGCCCAAACCCCTAAATCAATCATCTTGCAACGCTCGCTACAGAAAGGTCTAAAAGCATTATTGGAAGAAAATTCAGATAAATTTTTACAATTAGGACAAGCAACTAAACGTTTTTTAATGGATTCCATTTTAATAAACTTTGATTCTAGGTTGAAGGTAATACAACACTGCTTTTTAGCAGCATGTCTATTATTGCAAATGACTTGTGTTAGTCTTTTGTTGTGATTATAAGTTGCAAAGCGTTAATGTGAAGTTAACATCTTCGTCGTATTTTTGAGGCTTTTGAGTAAAGTCTAAGATGTTGAAACGGATGTTGATAGCGTATTTGTTAGCACTTACTTCTGGAAAGCATTTAACATTATCTGGGACGTCAATTTTTAGCATTTGGGCTGGCTTGCTACCACTAAGCATTTGTTGATAAGCACCGCTTGGAGCGAGAAGTTTTGTAGACGAGCCACTGCCACGCAATATCCGTAAAATAATTACAATTGCATCATGCATAGGCACTAAAGGACTAAGCCAGCTTTTCAAGTCTTCTTTACGTCTTGCCTCACCAAGTCCAAGCCAATAGTGGTATGACGGTACATCAAACTCACAAACACCGCCCGGAATACCAGCGCGCTGCTTAATACTCATTAACCATTCATTGGTGCGCAGTGTTTGGCCAAGCTTGGTGTTTTCAGCGCGAAGCGCATCTGCAGCGGTGTCAATCTCATTCAGAATTTCATCTAGTTTTTTTGCAGCAATTGCTGGGTTGCCCCTCAGAGCTTCCATTGCAACTCTTTGACGGCTTAATTCTTGCATGAGATCTGATCTCAACTCTAAGCGATCTACAATATCCAAGATTTGCAGCAAGGTAAGCAATGCACTGTGATGCTGATATTCATGGCTATCTTCAATATTGTGTAAAACTTTAGCAAATAAATCCTCTACACGAAGAAATGTGCGTATACGTTCGTTAAAAGGATAATCGTAGCTAGGCATGAATAAATTAACTATTTTTCATTTAATTACTAGCGAATTGGTGCCGTGTTAATCATGAATATATGTGTAAGTTAAAGTTGAACTGAATTATCAAATTTATTTGCTAACTATGCAAGTTTTAATGAGTTTTTTATGAATTAGTGTGACTTTTTCTTGTAATTCAGCAAGTGTTCCATCGTTTAGAATAATTTCATCAGCAAGTTCTAATCGCACATTTCTAGTGACTTGTGCATTCATCATCACTTTTACATCAGACTCGCGCATGCTACTTCTCGCCATTGCTCGTTTGATTTGTAGACTTTCGCTACAATCAACCACAAGAATTTTATCAGCTACACCGTTATAACGATTGCTTTCAAATAAAAGTGGGATGACTAACATTTGATAAGTGGGATGTAACAGATTCTGATTTTCAGCAAGCTGTTCTATAGCTTGCTTATGAATTGCGGGGTGTATAAGTGCTTCGAGTTTTAAGCGCTCAGCCAGGTTGTTAAAAACATGCTCACGTAACTTGGAGCGCTTTAATGAACCGTCGGCATTGATAAAATCTACACCAAAGAGGCGGCTAATCTCTTTCAATAGAGGTTGCCCCGCAGCAGTCAATGCATGAGCAATGACATCAACATCCACAATCGGTACACCTAGAGCCGCAAACTGCTTTGCCGCTTCAGACTTGCCGCTGCCAATCCCTCCAGTAAGCGCGACTATCATAGGGTTACGCTAAATAATAACTGGCCAGTTGCGGACCTAAAAATAGCGCCGCAATACCGCCTATAGCTAAAAATGGGCCAAAAGGCATAGGGATTTCGCGACCGCGTTTGGTGAATACAATTAGGCTAATACCAATCACCGCGCCTAAAACAGAGGAGAGTAAAATCACGGCAGGCAATAGCTGCCAGCCAAACCATGCGCCAATCGCCGCTAATAATTTGAAGTCACCATAGCCCATACCTTCTTTGCCAGTGACTAATTTAAATGCCCAATAAATTGACCATAAAATGAGATAGCCAGCAATCGCACCAACTACCGCTGATTTTATGTCAGTGAAGCCATTGTTCAGATTAAATAGTAGTCCAATCCATAACAATGGCAGTGTAATGTCGTCGGGTAATAGCTGCGTATCAAAGTCGATAAAAGTCAGTGATACAAGGGCGAAAGTGAATATCCAAGCAAATAGCGTGAGGCTAGTGTAGCCAAATTTCCAGCTCACTAGGCCAATCAATAAGCCGGTGAGTGCCTCAATAAGTGGATAACGCATGCTGATGCCTGCTTTGCAACCACTGCATTTGCCGCGTAATAAAAATAAGTAGCTAATCACTGGAATATTTTCTAACGCTGTGATTTTATGCCCACAATTGGGACAAGCTGAGCGTGGATGTGCGAGCGTATATTCAGTGGTTTCTGGAATCTCTTTACCTTGAAGTTCCAGGCAGTTGTTATGCCATTCACGCTCCATCATTTTTGGGAGTCTATGAATTACTACATTCAAAAAGCTACCAACCATGAGGCCAAAAACGACTGATAAACTTATAAAAATAGTGCTATTTTCTTGTAACAAACTTGAAATATCAGAAAATCCGCTGAACATAACAATCCTTAAAATTAAATATACATGCCTGCTACTGTAAACTTATCGCATCATCGCACCGTTAAATACTTGTGGCAACCAAACTTGCTAGGATTTACATAAATTGACATTCAAAGGTTTCCCACTTGAAATTTTAGCAGGCTGCCACAAGGTTAAAGATAATATTATAATGAGCATATCAAGTTGGCTTTGATATTTCAGGTAAGCTGGAGGCAAAATGACAGAAACGAATCAACAAAATACTACAGAGTTTTCACAGACTGAACTTAATCATCCTGAATGGGATGAGCCTATTATCTGCCGTGTTGAGGTGGATTTGCCAGCATGGCTCGCGCAATTAGCAGGTGGTCGTGATTGGGAAGTGTATTCAGAAGCCGAAGAGGAGAGTTGCGTTAGTTTTGAGATGCGTCAAGGACCCACTAGAGACACGAAGCAGACACCTAAGCTTGCTGAGGTAACGCTATATCACAATGGTTATGCGATTGTAGATGTGGATGGAAAGTCATTGTTTGATGGTTCGCTCACTTCTGGTGCTAATGAGTGTGCACACTTGAGCTATTATCATGCAGATAGCGGTGAGAAAATTACGCTGAATTAATAATTTCTTGTAATTGAAAACTCAGCCAAGGTTAACATCGCTTGTTTATAGGGCGAGTCTGCAAAGTGTGCAATCGCCTCACAGGCTAGTTCTGACTCCTTAGCAGCTACTGTGCGCACATGTTGCAACGCACCTGTGCGTTCCACAGCACTTAATACAGTTGGTAAGTCATCTAATCCACCATGTTCAATAGCGTGTTTGATTGTTGCGGTTTCCTCTGCGGTACCGTTACGCATTGCATATAATAAAGGTAATGTAGGTTTACCTTCACTTAAATCGTCACCAAGATTTTTGCCAATCTCCAGTGCATCTCCACTTAAATCTAGCACGTCATCAATCAATTGAAATGCCGTACCTATGTGCATGCCGTATTGGCTTAAGGCTTCTTCATCAGTAGGGCTGGCATTGCTAATAATTGCGCCTAGGCGAGTGGCAGCCTCAAATAGTTTTGCGGTTTTATAATGAATGACACGAAGGTATGCTTCATCCGTCACATCTGCATTATGTACATTCAGCAGTTGTAGCACTTCACCTTCTGCAATAATGTTGGTGGCGTTGCTTAATACTTCCATGACGCGCATGTTTTGCACAGCAACCATCATTTGGAAAGCGCGGGAGTAAACAAAATCGCCCACTAAAACGCTGGCTGCATTCCCAAATATTGCATTAGCTGTATGCTGGCCACGGCGCTTTGATGATTCATCTACGACATCGTCATGCAATAATGTGGCGGTATGAATAAACTCAACGACTGCGGCTAATTGATGATGCTCAGGCTTTACTTTTCCAAACAATCCGCCAGATAGCAGAACTAACATAGGTCTTAAGCGCTTACCACCGCTATTAATTATGTAATGTGCAACTTGATTGACTAATGCGACTTCAGAGTGCAGAGAGCGTGTGATGACTGTGTTGACAGCTTGAATATCCGCAGCAATACAAGATTGAATGAGGTTTAATGGCGAGCTACTAGATGGAGTATTGCTTTGCGTCACGATAAGTAAGCCTTAAAAAGTAGCGAATATTTTATCACAGCCAATTTAAAGATTGATTTAAAGGCTAACTTAATAGCCTATCAAAGTGACTATAAATAGTGAGATAATCACTCATTCTCGCTTAAGCTCTAATTTTTTGAATTTGCATGCAATTATGGTTTGCTTTACACCATTATTTGCGTATAATGCCGAGTTCTTTAGAAAGCGTAATTTAAGGCTCAATCATGTATGCTGTAATTAAAACTGGTGGTAAGCAATATCGCGTAATTTCAGGCGAAAGATTAAAAGTTGAAAAATTAGAAGTTGAGGTTGGCGGTACTGTTACGCTGGATCAAATTTTAATGGTTTCAGATGGTGAAAGTACAACCATTGGTTCACCTATCATTAACGGCGCAACTGTAAAAGCAACAGTGCTTTCACATGGCCGTGGTGACAAGGTAATGATTTTCAAATTCCGTCGTCGTAAGCATTATCGTAAAACACAAGGCCATCGCCAAAGTTTTACTGAAATTCAAATCGGCGAAATTTTAGCTGCAGGTCAAGCTGCTGCAAAACCAGCAAAAGCAAAAGCCGCTAAAGCTGCAGAATAATTGAAGCAATACATAAGACTTAAGGATTAAATCATGGCACACAAAAAAGCAGGCGGTAGTTCACGTAACGGTCGGGATTCACACTCACAACGACTAGGTGTTAAAGCATTTGGTGAAACTGTTGTGACAGCAGGCAGCATCATTGTTCGTCAACGCGGCACAAAAATGCACGCAGGCGAAAATGTTGGCATGGGTAAAGATCATACTTTGTATGCTAAAGCGGCTGGTAAAGTTTCATTTGCAATTAAAGGCGCTTTAAAACGCCACACCGTAAGCATCATTACGGCTTAATTAAGATTGCAATAGTCAAAGCCTCATCATCTGATGGGGCTTTTTTATTTGGTATTTGGTAAACTAAACACATGAAATTTATAGACGAAGCAACGATTAAGATCTACGCGGGCGACGGTGGTAACGGCGTAGCTACGTTTCGTCGTGAGAAATACGAGCCGATGGGCGGCCCAAGTGGCGGTGACGGTGGTCGTGGCGGTTCCATCATCATTGAAGCTGACCGCAATATTAATACGCTTGTAGACTACCGTTACACGCGTACTTTCAGAGCACAACGTGGTGAAAATGGCCGTAGTGCTGAGTGTTACGGCGCAAAAGGCGAGGACATGGTATTGCGCGTGCCAGTTGGCACCGTGATTTCAGATAAGGCCAGTGAGCAAATGCTGGTGGATTTAAGTGAGCATGGTCAGCGTGCGCAGATGGCTTCTGGGGGCAAAGGTGGCTTAGGCAATGTGCATTTTAAATCTAGCTTGAATCGTGCGCCACGCCAATGCACTAAAGGTGATGTGGGTGAGGAATTTGAGCTTTATTTAGAGCTTAAAGTATTGGCGGATGTGGGTTTGTTAGGTATGCCAAATGCGGGTAAATCAACATTTATTCGCTCAGTTTCTGCAGCAAAACCTAAAGTGGCTGATTATCCATTTACTACCTTGCACCCTAATTTAGGTGTGGTGCGTGTGGATACCGAGCGTAGTTTTGTGATTGCTGATATTCCAGGCATCATTGAAGGTGCGGCTGAAGGTGCTGGGCTAGGTCATCAGTTTTTACGCCATCTACAACGCACTTCTTTGTTGTTGCATTTGGTCGATATTGCACCATTTGATGAAGCTGTTGACCCGGTTTATGAAGCAAAAGCGATTGTTGAAGAGCTTCGTAAGTATGATGAGGCGCTTTACGACAAGCCACGCTGGTTGGTGTTGAATAAAATCGACATGTTGCCAGAGTCACAAGAAGTCGTAAAACAGTTCGTCAAAGACTACGGTTGGAAAGGTCGCGTATTCTCAATTTCAGCCATTAGTGGCGTTGGTTGCAAAGAGCTCACTTATGCAATCATGCAGCATATTGAAGAGAGCAAGCGAGAAACTGAGGATGCTTTAGCCGATACGGGCTTGGTTAATGAGGGTGCAGCAAGTATCGCTGTGACAAGAAAAGAAGTTTAGAATGATTGCTGTGGAATCTCAATCGATCACTTCACCATCATTAACATCACAATCACTTTTGTTTGACGCAAAAGTCATTGTGGTGAAGGTTGGCTCTAGCCTTGTGACCAATAATGGTAATGGTTTAGACCAAGCAGCCATAGCTGCTTGGGCGGCGCAAATTGCCGCTTTGGTGCAACAAGGTAAGCAGATTGTATTAGTTTCTAGTGGTGCCGTTGCTGAAGGCATGCAAAGATTGGGTTGGAAAAAACGTCCAACGGCGGTAAATGAATTGCAAGCCGCTGCAGCCGTCGGTCAAATGGGTTTGGTGCAGATGTATGAACGCTGTTTTACTGAGCATCAGTTGCATACTGCACAAGTGTTATTAACTCACGATGATTTAGCTGACAGAAAACGCTATTTGAATGCGCGTAGCACTTTGCGTACTTTGCTTGATTTAAAAGTTATTCCAATTATTAACGAGAATGACACGGTTGTGACCGACGAGATTCGCTTTGGTGACAATGATACTTTAGGTTCATTGGTCGCTAATTTGATCGAAGCCGATACTTTGGTGATTTTAACGGATCAGCAAGGTTTGTATTCTGCAGATCCGCGTAAAGATAAAGAGGCTAAATTCATACAGCATGCTACCGCTGGAGATTCAGCCTTAGAGCAGATGGCGGGTGGGGCGGGCAGTAGTGTAGGTACTGGTGGCATGCTAACCAAGATTCTTGCTGCAAAACGCGCTTCTAGAAGTGGCGCGAATACGATCATTGCTTCAGGTCGTGAAAAAAACGTACTAGTTCGTTTAGCGGCAGGTGAAGTAATAGGCACACATTTAAAAACGACGGAAATGAAAACGACCGCGCGTAAACAATGGTTGGCAGATCATTTGCAGTTACGTGGTAAATTAACGCTAGATGCAGGCGCGGTAAAAGTCATCAAGCAAGATGGTAAAAGTTTACTGCCTATTGGCGTAACGGCTGTGGAAGGGTGCTTTGAGCGTGGCGAAGTGGTTGCTTGTTGCGATGAAAACGGTGTAGAGTTGGCGCGAGGTTTGGTTAACTACTCAGCCATGGAAGCCGCTAGAATCATGCGAAAATCTAGCAAAGAAATTGAAAAGATATTGGGCTATGTGGAAGAGGCTGAATTAATACACAGAGACAATCTAGTCTTGCTGTAAGTCTTGGCAAAACATACTTATATTTTAATGCGGGTATTTTAATTTTTTGTGAACTTGAACCATCAAGAATAACAAAGGAATGTGAATGAATAAACAACCTTTAGTGGCGATTATTATGGGCTCTGATAGCGACTGGCCTATTATGAAAGCGGCTGCTCAAATGTTAGCGGATTTTAATATTGCTTATACGGCTGATGTGGTTTCTGCGCATCGCACACCAGATCTAATGTTTAGTTTTGCGGAAACTGCAGCACAAAAAGGCTACCAAGTGATTATCGCTGGTGCTGGCGGTGCGGCGCATTTACCTGGTATGGTTGCCGCTAAAACGACGCTGCCAGTATTAGGTGTGCCAGTGCCTTCTAAGCATTTGCAAGGTCAGGACTCACTTCTTTCTATCGTGCAAATGCCCAAAGGTATTCCGGTAGCAACTTTTGCCATTGGTGAAGCTGGTGCAGCGAATGCTGGTTTATTTGCCGCTTCAATTTTAGCGAATCATAATGCAGTTTTAGCTAATAAGTTAATCGAATTTCGCACTAAGCAGACCGCAAAAGTGCATGCGATGGAATTAAGCGACAAGCCTTAAAATAGTTAAGTGAAATATTACTAAGTTTTAAAATCAATCAAACAGTATTCAATATATGAACCATCATCAAGAACAAACACCAGTGATTCTTCCACCAGCAATGCTAGGCATGCTCGGAGGTGGTCAGCTTGGACGTTTTTTTGTAGTCGCTGCGCATGAAATGGGCTATAAAGTCACGGTGTTAGACCCTGATGCGAATAGTCCTGCAGGCAAAATTGCAGATGTGCATATTTGCGCAGCTTTTGATGATAAAGCTGCTCTGTTAAGGTTGGCCAACACTTGTGAGGCAATAAGTACGGAGTTTGAAAATGTACCTGCAGACTCACTCTCTTTTCTAGCTGAAACTAAGCCTGTACGTCCAAGTGCATACAGTGTTGCAATTGCGCAGCATCGTGTGAGTGAAAAAAACTTTCTTAAACATGCGGGTTTGCCGGTTGCGCCATTCGAAGTTATTAATGAAGTTGAGGACTTGCCAAATGATGTGAGTGATATTTATCCAGCCATTCTAAAGGTCGCACGTTTTGGTTATGATGGTAAAGGGCAGGCTAGAGTCAAAAATCAACATGAAGCGCAAACTGCTTTTGCGCAATTTGAGCGCGAAGAATGTGTGCTAGAAAAAATGTTGAAGCTTGATTATGAGGTTTCAGTCGTGTTGGCGCGTGATGTGCAAGGCAATGTGGCCACATTTCCGACTTCGGAAAATAGCCATCTCAACGGCATACTAGATGTTTCGATTGCACCAGCGCGTGGTCGTGATGCGATTAGTCATCAAGCGCAGAAGTTGGCAATATTGGTTGCTGAAAAGCTGGCTTACACTGGCGTGTTAGGTGTGGAGTTTTTTGTTTGCAACGGTGAGTTGTTAGTGAACGAAATCGCGCCTAGGCCGCATAATTCTGGGCATTATACGATTGATGCTTGTGTCACAAATCAATTTGAGCAGCAAGTGCGTGCGATGACTGGCTTGCCTTTAGGTAGCTCAAGGCAGCATAGCTCAGCGGTGATGGTCAATCTATTGGGTGATATTTGGCCTGAAGATGCCGACTCAGCACCTGAGTGGCAAGTTGCCTTAAGTAACCCAATGTTGAAAATGCATTTGTACGGTAAACAGCAAGCACGCGCAGGCAGAAAAATGGGGCATTTTACGGTGATTAATGTGAGTCGCGATGAGGCTATCAAACAAGCAATGCAAGTGCGTGCAGACTTGAAGATTGGTGAGTAGATAGCTATGGGCTAATTGCGCTTAATTAGTTTTATAAAATAAAAAAGCCTCGCAAAGCGAGGCTTTTTTATTAATTATTGTAATTACTCAGCTTTAGCTTTAGGTGCTGCCTTGGCTTTTGGAGCCGCTTTAGCTTTAGGTGCTGCAGATTCAGCTTTAGGCGCTGCCTTAGTCTTAGGCGCTACTTTTGCCTTTGGAGTGGCTTTAACAGCTTCGCCTGGCATAGCTTTAATTGCAGCATTCAAACGGCTTTTATGACGTGAAGCTTTATTTTTATGAATAATATTTTTGTCCGCAATGCGGTCAATTACACTTACATTCTCGGTGTATGCTGCAACAGCGGCTGTTTTGTCGCCAGCTTCTACAGCTTTAATAATTTTTTTAATCGCGGTACGCAAAGTAGAACGCAAGCCTGCATTATGAGCGCGTTGCTTAACTGCTTGACGAGCACGTTTTCTTGCTTGTGCGGTATTTGCCATCTATGTTTCTTTCTTAAAAGGTGCTAAAAGCTGTTCAAAATACGAAGCCCATAATCATAGCTATTTTCTAAACACATTGCAAGTTTAAATGCAGTAAATAACCTCGGTATTTGCCGCATGTTGCCAGTAGGCATGATAAAATCGTTCAATATGTTGTTTATAAGCCAATTTCCCCAATTTTAATATGAATCTACTTAAAGCCTTAGCCAAAGTTGGCAGCATGACTTTTGTGTCTCGTATATTGGGATTTGTGCGAGATACCTTAATTGCTAGGGTATTTGGTGCAGGGATGTTGAGCGATGCATTTATCGTTGCGTTTAAAATACCCAATTTATTACGCAGAATTTCTGCTGAAGGAGCTTTTAGCCAAGCCTTTGTGCCCATTTTAGCTGAGTATAAAAGCCAGCGCAGTTTTGATGAAACGCACCATTTAATTAACCGTGTTGCTACTTGGTTAGGTTTGATTTTAGTGATTGTGACCTTGCTAGGTATGTTGGCTGCACCTTGGATAGTCGCGCTCATTGCACCAGGCTTTACTGTAGATCAGCCTAAAATGCAGCTGACGGTTGAGTTATTGCGTATCACTTTTCCTTATATTTTCTTTATTTCGCTAGTGTCAATGGCTGGTGGAGTGCTCAACACTTATAACAAGTTTGGTATTCCTGCATTCACCCCTGTTTGGTTGAATGTCAGCATGATTGCGGCGGTTTTATTTTTTGCGGACCATTTTGCCGAGCCGATTAAAGTGTTGGCATGGGCGGTATTTTTTGGTGGATTTTTACAGTTAGTTTTTCAGATCCCATTCCTAAAACAAATTGGCTTGCTGCCTAAGCTTGACTTTCACGCTGGTGATGATGGCGTATGGCGCATTTTAAAGTTGATGGGGCCTGCGGTGCTGGGCGTATCAGTGGCGCAGATTTCTATGATTACCAATACCATATTCGCATCATTTTTGAAAACAGGAAGTGTGAGTTGGCTGTATTACGCAGATAGATTAATGGAGTTCCCAACGGGCGTGCTTGGTGTGGCGCTCGGTACTATATTGCTGCCTAGTTTATCTAAAGCCTATGCGGGTAAGGATGAGAGTGAATACTCACAACTGTTAGATTGGGGCTTGCGCTTAACCTTTATTTTAGCTGCGCCTGCTGCTGTAGCATTAGCTGTACTCGCCACGCCTTTGGTCACGGCTTTATTTCATTACGGTAAATTTACTCCCACTGATGTTGTGATGACACAGCAAGCCCTTGTAGCCTATAGTGTTGGTCTGCTAGGGTTGATTTTAGTGAAAATTTTAGCGCCTGGTTTTTATGCGCGACAAAACATTAAAACACCCGTTAAAATTGCTGTTTTCACATTGGTGATTACACAACTAATGAATGGTTTGTTTATTTTTGTATTACCTTTAGGGCATGCTGGCTTAGCCTTGGCGATTGGCCTAGGCGCTTGTATCAATGCGTCATTACTTTATTATCATTTGCGCCAGCATAATATTTTTCAGCCGCAACCTGGCTGGATGATTTTTTTGCTTAAACTCTTTGCCGCGCTTAGCGTGATGGGCATAGCTCTTTATTTTGCGATGGGCGATACTGGGGCGTGGTTACACTATGGCTTAATGAAGCGACTTATATATCTTAGTGGTTTAGTCGCGTTAGGTGGTGCGAGTTATTTTGCAACCCTAATGTTGCTAGGTTTTAAGCCCCGCGATTACATACGAAGAGTCACGCACTAAATGAAAATACTTCGCCATACTCCCTTGCATCAGCAATTGCCTTGCGCTTTAGCAATAGGTAACTTTGATGGCATGCATTTAGGGCATCAGACCTTATTGCAAAAGTTGAATGAAACTGCAAAAACGCTTAATTTGACCTCTGCTGTGATGACATTTGAGCCGCATCCTCGTGAGTTTTTTGCACCAGAAACTGCCCCAGCGCGATTAAGCTCGCTACGTGAAAAGATAGAGCATTTTGCTGAGGCTGGTGTTGAAGCTGTCTATGTGTGTCGCTTTAATCGCAGATTAGCAGGGCTAACACCACAAGCATTTATGCAAAATATTTTGCGTGACTCTCTGAATGCACAAGCTATTTTAGTGGGGGATGATTTTAGATTTGGCGCCATGCGCGCTGGCTCAGTATTAGACTTTATTGAAGCGAAATTTAATCTCATTAGTTTGCCGCAAGTTGATTTAGATGATGCTCGTGTGTCTAGTACGCGTGTGCGCTCTGCACTGGCCACAGGAGCTTTGCATGAAGCTAGCTTATTGTTAGGTCGCCCCTACAGCATGAGTGGCAAAGTAGTACATGGGGCTAAGTTAGGTCGCCAGCTTGGTTTCCCCACGGCTAATGTGCATATGCGGCATGAGCGCCCGGCCTTAACAGGGGTGTTTGCAGTAAAGTTGAATGGGTTGAATAGCGTTGCAAACCTAGGCGTGCGGCCGACAATTGGTGGCGTTTCAAAGTTAATGTTAGAAGTGAATGTGCTTGATTTCAATGCTGATTTATACGGCAAACATGTACATGTTGAGTTCTTGCACAAAATACGTGATGAAGCGAAGTTTGATGGGTTAGAGGCCTTAAAAGCGCAAATCGCGCTAGATGTTGAATCCGCAAGAAATTTTTTTAAGATATAAAATACAAGTCGTAATTAATTAAGAAATAATCCATTAAGAAATAGACCATGACTGAAGAAGCTAAAGATTCAAAGTACAAATTAAATTTGCCCGAAACCACTTTCCCGATGCGTGGAGATTTGGCTAAACGCGAGCCAGCTTGGCTTAAAGAATGGCAAGATAAACAGTTGTATCAACGTATTCGTAAAGCGCGTAAAGGCGCTAAGAAGTTCATCCTGCATGACGGCCCACCTTATGCGAATGGTGATATTCACATTGGCCATGCGGTTAATAAAATATTAAAAGACATTATTATTAAATCTAAAACCATGAGTGGTTTTGATGCGCCGTATGTGCCAGGCTGGGATTGTCACGGCTTGCCGATTGAGCTGGTCGTTGAGAAAAACCACGGTAAGGATATTGATCCTGCTAAATTTCGCGAATTGTGTCGCACCTATGCGGCTGAACAAGTTGAAAAGCAAAAGAAAGATTTTATCCGCTTAGGCGTGCTTGGCGATTGGGGTAATCCATACTTAACCATGGATTTCAAAACTGAAGCTGACATCATGCGCGCTTTGGGGGATATTCAGAAAAATGGTTATTTATATCAAGGTAGCAAGCCTGTACATTGGTGCGTGGATTGCGGTTCAGCGTTGGCTGAAGCTGAGGTTGAGTATGAAGATGTAAACTCGCCTGCGATTGATGTGGGTTTCAAAGTTGCTGCTGAGGAGCTTAATAAATTATTCGATTTAATTACCGGGTCGAGAACGGAAGATATTCTTGGTCAAATTAAATCGGGTCGCTTGCGGGATTACGAAAGAGGCGCAGTTTTATTTTCTAATAACCCAGTATATGCAGTTATCTGGACAACCACACCATGGACGTTACCTGCTAATCAAGCAGTAAGTGTGCATCCAGACATAACTTATGACCTTATTAAAACTAATAAGGGTGTGTTTATTCTAGCTCACGACTTAGCCAAAGCAACATTGGAACGCTATGGAGAAGTGGGTGCAATAGTAAGTGGAACCTGTAAGGGTTCTGATTTGGAAGGTTTGCTATTACAACATCCATTTGACAACCGCCAAGTACCTATCATCTGCGGTGACCATGTCACAACTGATGCTGGTACAGGCTTAGTCCACACTGCCGCTGCGCATGGTAACGATGACTGGTTGGTGATGAAAGCCAACTTTCCAAACGAAAAGCCACGCATTTTAATGGGCGGTGATGGCAAGTTCTTTAATAGCGACTTGGTAGAATTTGAGGCGATTCGCGGCTTAGACAGAAAAGAAGCCAACAAGGTAATACTGGCTGCCATGACGGAAAGTGGTGCCCTGCTGGCAAGTGCCCGTTTGAATCATAGCTTTCCGCATTGCTGGCGCCATAAAACACCCTTGATGCAATTGGCTACACACCAATGGTTTATTGGTATGTACCAGCAAGATGCGGTTGGAATCAGCTTGCGTGAGTATGCGAATAAAGCCGTAGATGCTACTGAGTTTTTCCCTGCATGGGGACGTGCGCGCTTAGAGGCAATGATTAAGAACCGCCCTGATTGGTGCGTATCGCGCCAACGTAATTGGGGCGTGCCTATGCCATTTTTTGTGCATAAAGAAACAGGTGATCCGCATCCACAAACCGCCGAGCTACTGGAAGCGGCTGCTTTGCTGGTAGAAGCGCGAGGCGTGGAAGCTTGGTTTAGCTTAGATGGCGCAGCTTTTTTGGCACAGCATGCAGCACTCAATGCGGCTGACTACAAAAAAGTCACTTATACTTTAGACGTATGGTTCGACTCTGGTGCAACGCATGCAGCTGTGTTGAAGCGTCGCCCTGAATTGGCGTTCCCGGCTGATTTGTATCTTGAAGGCTCAGATCAACACCGTGGCTGGTTTCAAAGCTCATTGTTAACAGGCTGTGCGATTGATGGCCGCGCACCATACAACGCCTTGCTTACCCACGGTTTTGTGGTGGATGGCGCTGGCCATAAAATGAGTAAATCCAAAGGCAACGTGGTTGCGCCACAAAAGGTGATGGATACCTATGGTGCAGATATTCTGCGCTTATGGACGGCTTCTACCGACTACTCTGGTGAGCTGACGATTTCAGATGAAATCTTAAAGCGCGTTGCGGAAAGCTATCGCCGTATTCGGAATACGATGAAATTCTTGCTGGCGAATATCGCTGATTTTGATGCTACTAAAGACTTACTGCCAGTCAGTGAATGGTTAGAAATTGACCGATATGCGCTGCATTTAACGCAAAAGCTGCAGACAGAAGTGTTAGCTGATTATGACCGTTACGAATTTCATTTATCGGTACAAAAATTCGTTAGCTTCTGCTCAGAAGATTTGGGTGGTTTCTATTTAGATATTCTTAAAGATAGACTGTACACCGCAGGTGAACACTCACCAGAGCGCCGTGCCGCGCAAAGCGCATTGCATGAAATTACGCATTGCATGATGCGTTTAATGGCGCCGATATTAAGCTTTACTGCGAATGAGATTTGGCAAACTTTAGGTCTTGAGGCAGATAAAACGGTGTTTGAGGATGTGTGGTATGCGCTGCCTGAACATGGCTTGAATGCAGCGCGTATTAGTGTGTGGGAAGCGGTGATTACGGCGCGCGGTCAAGCAGCAAAAGAGATTGAAGTGTTACGTGCAGCGGGGCAGGTAGGCTCTTCATTGCAAGCGGAATTAGGGCTGTACTTAGCTGACACTACTTTTGATGCGCTAGCTAGTTTAGGGGATGATTTACGCTTTGCGATGATTACCTCTAGTGCGAAAGTTTACAAAGTGGCCAGTGATGCAGAGCGGAAAATTTCAGTGACCCCAAGCGCTTACAAAAAATGTGACCGCTGTTGGCATTACCGTGCAGACGTTGGAGCAGATGCTGAACACGCACAAATCTGCGGTCGTTGTGTAAGCAACTTGTTTGGTAAAGGCGAGGCGCGTAAGTATGCTTAAGTATTTTGGCCTCAGTGCCATTGTTGTTGCGCTTGATTTATACACCAAGCATTTAATACAAGGCGCGTTTGCTTACGGCGAAATGCTTACGCTCACCAGCTTTTTTGACTTGGTGCATTATCACAACGAAGGCTCGGCTTTTGGCTTTTTGCATGATGCTGGTGGTATTCAGCGCTGGTTCTTTACGGGTGTTTCTGTCACTGCTATTATTGTGATTACTTACCTTCTTCAAAAGCATCGCACTGAAAAGCTTTTTTGTGTTGGTTTGGCCTTAGTATTAGGTGGGGCAATCGGTAATTTGTATGACCGTGTGACACTAGGGTATGTCATCGATTTTCTTAACTTCCATTATCAGCAAACGTATTGGCCTGCTTTTAACGTCGCTGATAGCGCGATTTGTGTGGGCGTTGGGTTGTTGTTGCTGGATAGTTTTAAAAAGCCAAACTAAATATTTTTAC
>JBBQLN010000006.1:0-92719 GCA_038327905.1 Burkholderiales bacterium | reverse complement strand
TGGGGCGATGGTGGAAAGATATGCTCACCTAGCACCAGAACAACTGGCTAGCGCTGCTGCACGACTTGATTCGGTGTTTGCTGGTTACGATTTGGCTACGGTGCGCTAGAAACAGAAAAGCCTCACATCGCTGTGAGGCTTACTGTATATGGTGGCCCCCCTGTGAGTCGAACACAGCACCAACGGATTATGAGTCCGAGTTAACAGTAAAACATAGTGGTATATAATGATTATAATCAATATGTTATAAATTTAATATGCTCTATATTTTACTGAATTTCACTATTTGGTGGACACTTTGTGGACACTTTTTAGCGATTAATTTTTGAATCCTTGAACACACCATATAAAAAGTATCAGTTTTTACCAATAAGTTTATTTACCTCAAGAAGTAAATCATCAGCTGACGCAAAGCCATCAATTCTTACCCAAGCATTACCTTTACCACCCCAAATAAACGTCGTTGGCGCATGGTTCATCTTATCACCACGATAGGCTTCCATCGCTTTTTGCACGGTTATACTTGCTTCTTCAGTGCCAGTATAATGATCCCAATATTTGCTCGCGTGGTACTTTTCTGCATATTGAGCCAATATTGCAGGCGTATCTTGCTCTGGGTCAATAGAAATTGATACTAGATGCACCTTATCGACATCTGCCCCTAACTTACCCTGAAGCCTGTATATAGTCTGGCTAGTCATTGGACAAATTGCAGTACAGCTTGTATAAATAAAGCTCAATACAACCACTCGCCCATCACTTAATTCATCTTTAAGTTGCACGGTTTTTGCATCTTGTCGGACTAATTGTACCGCTGGCAAAGTAAGGTTTACTTCAGTTCGCTTTACCTCGGTAGGCATCTTGTGGTGATGATGCGCGTGCATATCCTCTTCTGCATACAATGTATGTGAATTTAAAAATGTCAAAAATAAAGCCGGCATAAGAAAGCTTAAACTTTTCATATTTGGTACTCCTAATAAATTATTAAAGTTATGACAGTTAAGGAACAATCCATGTCGACAAAGGAACCAATTTATTTTTTCCTTCACCATCAAAAGTAACAATATATGCGCCTTTAGAAGCGAATCTCTGTGATATACCTAGACTCATGCGTGGGTATATCGTCGTGCTTTTACTAGGTGCCTCTGCATAATTACTGCCTGGGATGCTTTTCTCCTGCCCAGCAGTACTTTCATCAATTTTTGCAGCTTGCTGTGGTGTGCCTCTTGGCGTTTTAGTAGACCACCTAAGTACTTGCCGTGTCCTGTCACGCACCTCTGAATTACTTGACTGACTGCGACTTAACATTGACTCAGCGCGTTCAATCAAATAATCACTATAAAGATTGTCGAGCATTTCAGTTAGCGTTTCACTTAAAAATTCTAATGCAAAAAAAGCTTCTGCCTGCAAAGGCTCATTTTCCAATTGAATGTGATTAAACCTAGCCCATCGATGAAAATAATTTAAATTAACTTGTCTCTTATCGGGCATTTCATAAGGATAAATTATATTCGCTGATTGTTTCCAAGCTGAGGAGAACTGAGCACTCTCAGCGCCTGACAATTGTCCAGAAAAATATACTTGAGATTTAGGTACCACAATAGAATCTAACAATGGAATGTCATAAGAGTTAAGCCAAAGCATAACCGCATCACGTTCATCAAGCCCTTCTAGCAACTTAGAAAGTGTGGGCGAATCAATTTGAGTTATAGGTCTATTTTCAACTGTTATCCCAGTATTTTTAAATGCATTTGTCAATGCTGTAGATGCGCCTTGACCAAGTATATCGTCATGATAAATCTGAACTATACGACGCGGCGCTAGTTTAGGTTCATTGATAAAATATTTAGCGAGCACATCCGCTTCCAACTTAACGCCTCGTTGAAAGTAAATTGAATAAAATCCCCCATTATCGACAGGCAAATTAACGCTTGGCAACCAGCAAGGAACATGGCGCTGTTCACAAAACTCATGCACTGGCTGCCAAGTAGAGCCTGTAATACCAGACAATAATGCAAAAACCGGTTCTTTTTGATAATAACTCTCTAACTGTGTATGCCAAGTTTCAGGCGCCCCTTTTAAATCCCAAACATGTAACACCCAGTTACGTTCCGTACCCAGCACCATTTCAGCGGCGGTTACCATATGACGACGCCCTGTTCTCTTACTGCCTAATGCGGTACTTCCATTTTTTTGCAAAAAACCTTTATTCAGGATATTGAGCAAAATTCTGCGCTGTTCTGGATCAGCGTCAGGGGTGATTACAGTAGCAAAATGAATCTCATTTTGAGTTACACCAGGAGAGCTACTTTCCGAAAGTTGCTTAAGATATGCAATCAGTGCTCGTAATTCATCATTTTTTAATTCATAACGAGGCATCAGTATATTCATCTGCTGTCCGCTAACATTCTCGCCATGTCGTATTGCAGCACCTAATGTTTTATCGTTATAGGGCTCATGCGCCTGATTGAATCGTTTACCGCTTCTAGGATCCATTGTAGTCAGCAACAAACCACCTGTTCGATAAAGATAATTTCCTGTAATAGGCTGAACGACAATGTCGCCCTCAACCGAACCCATGCCACTTGGACGATGACAACTTACGCAAGCCGCTTGCTTGCCCGAAAATTCATTTCCATCACGTATGCCTGTAAGCACTGCACCAGAAGGTAGAATTCCATCCATATAGATTCGGCGCCCTTTTTCTACGTCAGAATCCGCTGAATAACTATGTATTGGCATCACCAATAAAAGGGACAAAGCAACTAGAAGCGGCTTAAAAATCTTACAGACCATCTTAGAGTGCTCGCTATCCGACTTATTTAGAAGGTGCTGGATTGATAGCAAACAACTCTAGGTTGTATACAAGCACAGCGTCAGGGCCAACTTTAGGCGATTTTCCAGCAGAACCAAAACCTAGCTCTGATGGAATATAAACTTCCCACTTAGAACCTACCGTCATTAATTTAATTGCCTCTTTGAGGCCAGCTGTTAGCGGTGCAACTTTAACAGCAGCTGGTTTACCCAGTTCAGACTGCTCAAATACAGTGCCATCAATCAATGATCCTTTGTAAGCACAGCTTACTATATCCTCTTCTTTTGGTTTTCCACCTGCGCCTGCTTTAAGCACCTTATATTGCAGACCACTTTTCAATTTGATAACCCCTGATTTGCGTGAGTTTTCATCAAGAAAGGAGAATCCCGCTTTTGAATTCACTACAGATTCATGCATCAACATACGGTTAGGTTTGACAAACTTTCTAACACGAGGAACTGATACCTCACCATCAGCTGCCTGTTGCATCAACTCCTGCTTGCTAACAGGCACATCCGCAGATATTGGGGCTTCTTCAGCCAATACTTGAGAAGTTGTTATTATGCTAGAAAAAAGCAATGCCTTTGCTAACTTACTCAGAGTAAGCATTTCAATGCTATTTAATAAAAATAATTTCATAATAACCAACTCCAAAATAATGATATAAGCATTCAACGCATCAGCATACTATTTGATAGACAACAATTCCAAATCAAATATTAAGGTTTCATTAGCGCCAATATCAGTGCCTACTGATCTTGGGCCATAAGCCAGAGGACTAGGAATATAAAGTTCCCAATGCGAGCCTTCAGGCATCATAGTAAGTGCCTGTTTCATTCCAGGAACCAACTGGGAAACTTTCATTGTTGCTGGCGTACCTTCTTCATTACTATCAAACTTTGTGCCATTAATTAAAGTACCACGGTAATTACATACAACAGTATCAGTTTCAACAGGTGTTTTACCATCACCTTTTTTTATGATTCTATACTGCAAACCGTTAGGCATTGTCACAACATCTGACTTTTTCTTATTTTCCTCAAGAAAAGCTTTACCTTTGCGTATATTATCTGCTGCGGCAATAGCACGCGTTGTTTTTAAGGTACGACGTAAATCTGCTTGAAATCCATTTAAAACACTACGTAATTTTTCTTCACTAAGCAATAATGGTTTGCCTCCTGAGCCATCTTTCAGACCCTGAACAAACATATCAATATCGATATCAACATTATCTTTAACAAAAGTTCTAGAAGTCTGCACACCTAGACTGTAGCTAGTAATCTCACGGTTATTTTGAAAGTTAGAGGGCTTATCAGCAGCATTATCTGCCAAGGCCAACGAGACTATAAAAAAAATGCCAGTAAAACTGGCATAAAACTGTTTCATTATTAACTCCTTTTATTGAGTAAACGGGTGCCAGCTAAGCTGACACCCTTATCTACTATTATTGCACAACTATATTTGCTGTAGTGTTTACACGAGTACCTGCAGGATTTCTGAAAGTAACTCTATACTGATAGCGACTTCCAGGTAAGAGGCCTGCATCTGTATGTCCAGCACTATTGCCAGGTATCGTAGCAATAGTCGTCCAAACTCCTCCACCATTAGCTCGACGTTGAACCGTAATACTTTGGGTATTAGTACTTGGTACCCAAGTCATTACAACACTTCCAGCTCCACCTACAGCATTAACCACAGTCGCATTTGGTGTGCGAGTATAGTCAACTGTTGCTACCACACTTACTAGGCCAACTAATGGGTTATCTGACACTGGTGTTACACGGAACTGATAGCGCGCCTGGTTCATTGCCGCTGTAGTCAACTCAACTGATAGCGCAACATTTGCTACATCATTTGGCGTTAACATTGCACCCACTATGTTAGCTGCTGGCACAACAGCCCATGCACCATTGTTACGACGCATTTCAACTGTGTAACCTGTTTCACCTAATGAGTTGTCAGTCCATGTCAGCTGTACTTTAGTAGCGCTAATTGAATTAGCAATTACATTGGTAGCCGCTAACAATTTTGCTGGAGTCCCCGCAGATGCCGTTGCAGGTGCAGAAGGTACACCACTAATACCAGTCACTACAACACTAAATGTGTACTGGGTATGTGGTGCTAGGCCAGTAACTGTTACACCATTTAGCACTGGTGTCTGAGTCACAGGTACAGCCACTGCATTAGCATCTAGTACAGTAAGAACCGCATTGCCACCTCCTACCGGAGCTGTCCAACTTACATTTGCACCAGTAGCCGTTACATTAGCCACTTGTATATTTGTCACTGGGCCAGCATTTGTCATGACAGTTTGTGGTGTAGTCACTGCAGTCGTACCATTTACACCTGTTGTATTTAAATTAAAGGTGTATGCAGTATTAGGTGTCAAATTAGCGACTGTTGCTGAGTTACCACCTGTTGGAGTAACCGCTACATTCGTTGATGGTGACACTGACAGAACCACTTGTGATGAACCACCACCTGAAGGATAAGTCCAGGTAACAGTACCATTCAAGCCATTTATTGAAACATTCATTACTGCAATTGCTTGAATATTCGTCGTAATCACTTGAGTTACCGCTGGTGACGCAACACCATTAGTACCAACCACCACCACACTAACGGTGTATTGCGTATTGCCAGCTAAACCACCTAATGTAGAACTATTGCCAGTGGTATTAACCGTAATACCAGAGCTCATAGGAGACACTGATAACACTGCAGTTCCATTACCCACTGGATTGGTCCAATGTAAACTTGCTGTTGATATAGATAATGCATCCAAGGTAAGCGCAGTAGCCGCCGCTGCATTTGTATATGCAGTAGTTGATACAGCTGTTGAAGTCAAAGCTGCAGATTTCACTACGACACTAAAATTGTAATTAGTGTTTGAAGTAAGACCTGTCACTGCTGCACCTGTAGCATTGTAAGCAACAACACCTGCGGTAGTTCCATCTGCTACTTTTGTTACTGTTAATAGTGCAGTACCACCTGATGCTGGCATCGTCCAAGTAACATTAACAGCCGTATCACTTACTGCCGTTGCAACTGGTGTCGCTATAGCAGCTGGGTTAGTAGTTAGAGCCGCTGTAACAGCGCTAGTAACAAAATTGTTAGTACCTTTATTAACAACACTGACTGTATTGAGTGAATTAGGGATAAGTCCCGTTACACTGGCGCCAGTTGCATTGTAAGTCACACCAACCACTACCGGATTACCAGCAACTGTTACAGTCAATACTGGTGTACCGCCTGATGCAGGTGTAGCAAATATAGCATCTGCAGTAGTACTACCCACATTTGCAAAAGTGATTGGTCCAACAGGCACTGCATTAGTAGTTGCGGTTGTAGTCGCAACTGCCGCGGCCACTCCATTAGAACTTGTAACAACTACGCCAAATGTGTAAGCACTATTTGGTGTTAGCGCACTAACCACAATACCACTTGTTGCTGGATTGATAGTTTGTACAACGGCATTTAAAGCATCTGTCACCGTTAACACAGCATTACTTACACCAGGGTTAGCATTCACCCAAGTCACAGTTGCAGTAGTGTCAGTCACGCTTGACACGACAACCGTTGTAGCACCTAAAGCTTTAGTGGTAGCGCTTACTACAGGAGTAGAGAACGCATCACCAGCAACATTATTAGCAGCTACTTGGAACTGGTAAGTAGTGTTTGAAAGTAAACCAGTCACGCTGTAACTCATTGCACCTGTACCTGCTTGTGGTGGAAGATTTACTGTTATCCAATTTACACCATCTGTACTAGATTGAACTTTGTAGCCATTTTCGTTAGTAGCATTGTCAGTCCAAGTTAGATTTACTGAGTTAGTTGTCACACTTACTACAGACAAACCACTAGGTGCAACAGGTAAAACTGGGTTTATATTTGTAATAAAAGGTGTTGATGCTAAACCTGTACCCATTTGATTCCATGCAGCTACTGTATAGGTGTAGTTACCAGCACCTAACGGAGTATCAGCAAAGGTAGTTTGGTTAGATATAGCTTCAAAATTGGTTACTGTATTGTCTGGGTTAGTACGAACAATGTGGAAACCTATTTCATTTTTAGGGTTTGCCATGGTGCTCACATCTAAACTCGGTGTTGGATCTTGCCAGCTTAGAACATTACCAACCATTGCTAAACCTTGCACTTGATCAGGGCGGTTAATAGCAACGTTATTTACGTCTTTGCCATCCTTACCATTCCAGTAATCAAATACAAATGCACGCATGAAGTCATTTTCTTCGTGGCCTAAGATATGGCAGTGCCATACATATTCCCAACCGAAATCTTCTTCTTTGTTGAACACAACTGCAGGGTTGCCAGTTACTGGATCAACTTGAGTGAACCCACCTTGAACTAGCGGACCGTTAGCCTGTGAAGGATCACGTGAGCGCACGCTATTAGGTAAGCCGAATGGTAATTTAGGCGCTTTAGCCCTTACCGCAACAATGACGTCTTCAAGTGGGTTCATTACTACGGTTTCTTTCCAACCAATTTCAGCATCTGTTGGAGATTTTAATGTGCCATCCCAACCTACGCGGTTAATCACTTGAACGTTCACTAGATGGAAGTGTACTGGGTGAGCATCGATACCGTTGTGTGTAATTTTCCAGATTTGTGTTTCACCATCTGCAACTTTTTCTGTCGCTGGGTCAACATAACCAAGAGGAATCGTTGTTTGAGTTAATGAACTAGTAAATGGAAGTTCAACGCCTAATGTAGCATTCATACGGCCATAGGTAGGTTCGAACAGTTCTTGAATTGCTTTACTTTCTACATAAGCAGTAATCTGTGTACCAGCGGTTGCTGTTGCTGCGCCTTGATGCAAGTTTGCAGCACAGTTAGCAGGGGTATTACAAACAACGCCATTACTAAGTGGTACTGCAGTGTACTTAATATCTTCAGGTGTTGTAAATGTTAAGCCATTATATTTACCAAGATAGATTGCACCTGTATAGATACGTGCAAGCGTTTCTTTAGTTGTACCAGCAACAACAGCATTTACACCCGTGAATGCTTGAGCATAACGCGGCTGTGGCACCACTGGCGCAGGCTGAGTTTGGCCATGAAGCGTTGCTACTGTCGTTGATAATGTATTTGTATCTAAAGCAGCAGCTACAGTTGCACCGTCATTAGGACCTTTCACGTAAATCTGCATAATGGTGCGGTCATTTGGACCATAACCAGGTTTCACGTTCTCAATACCACCCACAGCACTATAATCACCCATACCAGTGTAGTAGTCGATACGTGGGTCACCCGCTGGTAATGGTGCTGGCGCATCATTATAAAGAATCAAGGTTTTACCAGCATATTGTGAGAAGTCAATCACAGCATCAGCACGCATCGCTGGGCCAAGGAACAAGCCTTTTTCCAACACGTTTAGAATAGTGATACTACGTTTGTTGTTCTCATAGTTAATAATGGTCGATGGGATCGTATGTAACATCGCTAAGAAACCGCCTTCGTTACCGATCATGTGGATATCTGGACCCATGGTAGCAGGATCAGGTACCCCAGCTTGCACTGCCATAAAACCACCACCAGCACCACTTGGACCCCAACCAGTGTCATTTGGACCACCAGTTGTTGGGAACGCAAATTGACCATTAACACCAAATGGAGCTGTTGATGCTGTTAATGCTGGATAGTAAAGATTTGGATAGCTAGTATCAAAATTCACCATTTTCACTTCAGTACAATCTGAGATTAGTAATGGAGAGCCATCAGTACGGGTTGCACGGCCATCACAAACTTCTGGCTGTTTGGTTGGGTCAAGAGGATCAGCCAGGTTCGTAGTCTTTTTATCAGCCGCTACATATAGACCTAAATTCACCATGCGATCGTTCATCGCATTTAGCATACGGAAACGATAAGCTTTAGGCTCAACTGTTAAGGTTGGATAAGCTTCACCGTTAATTACTGGTGTATCTACAAAAGCCTCTGGTGTTGTTGTTACCTCTGTTAAACCTGTATCAGCAGGAGCGCCTGCGATAGTTTGAGTAGATAAATCGTGCGTACCACTAGGTAAACGATCGTAGAATGCTGGAAATACTGGCCAGAAATATGGTCCCCAATCCCAGCGACCTACACCATTTGTACCATCTCCAGAATTTGGATCTTGATTTAACTCATAGACGTGTGGAAACCACAAATCACTTTCAGCACCCCATAACGCTGTATCCCAACGCGAGTCTTGAATATCGATGTTTTTTGGTACAAACGTTTTATCTTGAATTACCATCGGGATTTGATCTAATGGAAGCTTGCCAGCAGCAATTGCTGCCTGCTCAGCTGAGTCAGTTAATAAATACGCTGAGGCCTCCCCCGCATAAACATTGAGTCGAGTTAGACCATATGTATGGTCGTGGTACCACTCAAGCCTAGCCGTTTCGCCGTTAGGGTAGTAATAGGTCATTGCACCTGGGCCAGGATTTGGCATGTCAGGCACATTAATTGCACTTACGCCACGAAGATAGTTATTTAATTTAGGCTCTGTATTGACTAGATTTGCAACATTTTGTAATAAAGCTGCATCAGCTGGGGCCAAAGCCAAAGCCGCTTGAGCAGCATTCAACTCTGTTTGCCATGCTGCATGTTTAGTAGCAAGCTCTTTAGCAACGCTCGATCCTGATTGATCATTCACATCACCCTCACCTGCAGGCGCAATCCATTGGTGAGGCGTACCATCACTAATCCAAGGGTTATCACCGCCATGCAAATGGAGCAATGAACGATTTTGCGTATACTTGATTCTACCATCTGGGCCAAAACCAGCACCTGGTATTGTTTCATCAACAGGTAAGAAAATATCACCATTACGTTTAGTGCCAACAGCACGGCCAACAGGTAACAAGTTATAGAACGTGATACGGGTTGGAGTATGCTGATTTGCAGTAATCATAGGGCCGAGGTAGTGAGGCTTGTCAACCGCAATCGCGTTGACACTTACAAAACCACCATGTCCATCTGGACGTGAGATTTTAACCGCTGAGCCATCAAGATTAACTAACGGGTAAGCCTTACTGCCAGGCACAGGTGTTTCACCATTACTTATGCCAGCGGCTGAATCAGTTGCAGCAGGATCGATTTGCACATAGCCACGGATAGTGGTTTCATTTGCAAGATCACTATGAAAACGCTCTTTCCATTCCACCACAGCAATTGCATAATAATCATCGCCGGTCACGACACCTTGACTATTAGCCCACTTTGTTGGGACAGCAAGAGGAATATATTTACCCGAACTATTACCTAACGGGCCTCCCGGGCCAGTTACAGGAGGCAAGGGGGCAACGAACTTGCGCAAAGCCGTACCAGTGTCACAATTAGCTGCTTGTGCTCCATTTGCATCAAAACATGCTGCATTTGTAAGCATGCCACTAGGGCTATTTGCATAAAATGTTGGCACTTTTGAATTATTACCATTGGCATCCGTAAAATCGCCCCAGCCATCACCAGCCACAGCAGTTCCCGCCGTTAACGTAATTAAACTTAGTACTACTCCAGCTAAATTAAGTATTTTGGCTTGTAATTTGCGTATTGTTTCCATTGTCATTCCCCTTTGATTCACAACACGTAATATTTTTTTAAATTTAAATTACAAATTCAAAAAATTGTTACATTTATTTACATTTCTACAGGAGTGATAATACAAGGTGCGACAAAATGTCTCACTTAGCAAAACCCCGATAAAACAGGTAGGGTTTTTACTACCTCAATGAGGGAGCTAAGATGGAAAAGTACTCTAATTCAAGTACTAGATTTTGAAATACGGCTTGTTAGCCTTTAGCTAAAAGACCTTTTTCGATAGCGAACGCTGTGAGCGTTGCAGAATTACGTAGATTTAGTTTTTTCATTAAGTTAGAACGATGCTTCTCTACCGTTTTAACGCTAATACACATCAGAGCTGAAATCATTTTATTGGTATTACCTTCAGCGACCAGCTTCAACACTTCACGCTCACGCTTAGCCAAGGTTTCCCATGCGGAGGGTGCAGAAGCATTACTGCCGCCCATATAGCCATTAACAATCTGCTCAGAAACCTCTGGCGACAAGTAGTTCTTGCCATGCAGCACTTTGTCAATAGCCATCATTAGCTCAACCCGTGTTGCATGCTTTAGAACATAACCATCGGCTCCTGCATGCAGGCAATCGCGTATGTACTCTTCTGCTTTATGTGCTGTAAGCATCATTACTTTGATATTAGGCTCTCTCTTTTTAATATCAATAAGTGCTTCTGTACCATTCATTACAGGCATGTTGATATCCATCAGAATGAGGTCTGGTTTAAGTGCAACCGCTTGCCTGACTGCATCCAAGCCATTATCCGCGCCACCCACTACTTCCATGTTAGGGTCAGATGCAATAATCGTGCTTAAGCCATCCCTAAGCAATGTATGGTCTTCAACTATTAATATACGGTATTTTTTTTGCATCCTAGTTATCTACCCTATTGTAGTGAAGCAGCCCTTAAATTCAGTCATAGTAGTGTACATACAATTCTACAAATTAGATTTTCTATAAAATTTATTTAACTCTAGGTTCTGGGCGTACAAATCCATTCACAACTGCGCCTGCTCCAGTCTGTGTACGTGATGCACGAGGCACAAAAACAAACTTCCAATCCGAGTATTTCTCGGCAGATTCAAATTTCGCATCTACATCTGAAAAGCCCGCTGTCTTAATCGGTTTCTCTTCAGACAGGCTATACACGCCTGCCAAGCCTGCGCCTTGCCCCACCACAACACCCCATTGCGTATCACCAGTCATGGGATCTAAATATAACTTTCGTAAGAAATGCGCTTTCTTACCGCTAGGGTCACTCGTTTCTACCAAAGCTTCAAGACTGGGTGGATACTTATTTCCAAACTTAACGTAATATTGACTAATCGCAGCTCTAAACTCATGGCCAATAAATATCAACTCTTGCTCTTTTTCGTGCTGCATAACGTTATGCCATACTTCTGATGCAGCGCCCATAGCCATCAGCATCACAACCATAATAACGAGCAAGCCTATATAGGTAAACCCTCTTTGTTGATAGGATTTTTGCAAGCATCGTGGCTGGGGAGAGTTACCAGTCAGAGTAAGCTGTACCATCTAAACCATTGCCTGTTGCGCCACTCTTAACGTCATACACGCCGCCCTTAACACCATTGGCAGGAGGAATAACAACCCAAGTAGCCTCACTTTCTGTGATTGGATCACGAGGAATTGCGCGAAGATATTTTTTTGCTGTCAAATCCTCTAACTGATCAGGATATTGTCCAGTATCTCCATAATACTTATCCAAAGCTTCGCGCATCGTAACTAAATCTTGACGTAGAATTGTTTCACGTGAGCGATCCACACTACCAAAATACTTAGGTACAGCAATCGTCAACAACAGTGCAATAATTGCCATGACTGCCAACAACTCAATCAGAGTAAAGCCAATATCGTGAATTTTTTTATGTGTTTTCATTACCACTCTCGATACGGAATGCCGTTCAAGCCGTTACCTTCAGATTGCGAATACACATCAAATACATCGTCGCCCATATGTGGGCTTTTAGCGCTACTATCGTAGCTACGCAAACCCCAGGTATCAGCGGCAGATATGTCCGCGGGAGCAAATGGATCGCGCGGCACTCTACGCAAAAAATAAACGATTTTTACTTCTGGACTTTTAGCATCCTGTACACCCTCCTCCAAAACCGACAAAGTTGGTGGATAGCCCGTAGCCTCTATTTTTTTTAACACATGGCCATCATCATAAAATTGTTTGTAAGCATCAATTCCATCGCGAATCTGCCTAAGCGCCTTTCTTAAATCTTGCTCTTTACTGCGTTGCACGACAACTTCGCCCATAGGCAATGCCATGGTCGTGAGCAAAGCTAAAATAGCCAGCGAAACCACTAGCTCTATTAGCGTAAAGCCTCCAATATTTAATCTATATTTAACATTCATATTTAAGTGTTTATCATGAATACAAAGTCTTATTGTGCCTGAACAGGGTCCACAGTTGCGTCTGACATTCCCGCTGAACCTGAGTTAACGATTGGGCTACGCGGGACTACTCGAGGAATTCCAGCAGGAGCAACTGGCGCAGTTCCAGATGAAGGCACCACTCTGCTTGCAGGCGCCACATAAGGTTTAGTCGATGTATCAGGTGTACTGCTTGAAACACTTTGCTCTATTGAAGCAGGAGTATTAGTTGGTGGCAGAACGTTAGGCAGAGGTACTTGTATTGGCCCTAATGAGGTACCTGGCAAGATGCTTGCGCCTCTACTTTCCACTTTCATAGTATCCATTTTCTCAACAGTAATAGGACGACTCCTAACATTTGTATCAGTGCCAGACCAATAAGCTGCTAAATCAGCATCAGGTTGATGAATATTGCGAATAATATGGGGGGTTATCGCTAAAATTAACTCTGTTTTATTTTTGTCCTTTTTATGACTTGAAAATAACCTTCCTAGCAGCGGAATATCACCTAATCCTGGCACCTTAGAAGCATCTTCTCTATCTTCATCGCTTATCAAGCCAGCCAATACCTGAGTTTCCCCATCTTTAAGTCGTAAGACCGTATTGGCAACCCGTGTATTCACACGATAAGCAGTTGTATCTCCAGACTTACTTTCAACTTTTGCACCAAGACTACTCACTTCTAGGGCTGTTTTTATACCCACCTCTCCATCAAGATGAATATCTGGTTCAACTTCTAACTTCAAACCAAGATCAATGTATTGAATACTTCCCGTCACAACGGGTGTCCCAGTGGAAGGGGTAACCGTATTGGTAATAATTGGAAATCTTTCACCAATATGAATTTTAGCTTTTTCGTGCTGACGTACACGTATGCGAGGATTCGCAAGTGTATTCACATTACCATCTTGCTTCAATAGATTAAGTGTCACGCCTAAATTAGGTGTTACGTTAAAATCTTCTGAACTTACGCCTTTCCAATCCTGCAATGTTTTGATGCCATCACCAAGTGTAACTGACACAGAGCTGGGATACTTAACACCAAGCTCTGTAGCAACATTATGTGTAACTTCTAGCACCTCAACTTCCAACATAACTTCTGGATCATTTACATCCTGCGCTGCTATCATTTTAGCAGCCAATGTAACGACATCTGGTGTATCTCGCATTACTATAGAGTTAGCTTTTTCATTGACGTATAGGTCTTTTACTTTAAGTACTGTTTTCAGTAATGTTTGTATCTGCTTGGCGTCTGCGTTGGTTAACTGGAACGTTCTTATAACTAAATCTTGATACTCTTTCAACTTTGCAGGTGTAGCGGGATAGATGTAAAGCGTAGTCTCATTTAGCACCTTTTTTTCTAATTGGTTTTGCATCAGAATCAAGTTAATTGTATCTTCAACTGAAGCCTGCTTAACAAACACGGTAGCTTTAAGATCATTTTTAATATCTTTATCAAACAGAATGTTGAGCCCACTAGTTTTTGAAAGAGCTTCAAAAATCATTTTCAAATTGGCATCTTTAAACTGTAAAGATACTGGTTTTTTATAAGCGGCCCCTAGTTCCGGCGCTTGACTAAATGTAGCTCCAGTAAAGGCTGCTGAATCAATCTGTGAGTTTAGATTTTGAGCCTCAGTGTTTTGCGGATTCTCTATCAGGACAGGCTTTATTGTGCTTTGTGCTAACTTAAAGTCAGCTTGGTCCATGGCCTCTCGCGCATTGTTAATTGCTTCAGTGTGACGTCTACTACGCTCAACCTCAGCTAAACCTAACTTTGCCTGCGCATTTTCAGAGTCAATGGTGAGCACTCTTTGATAGGTCCCTTCTGCCTCATCTAAATCAACCTTACCTAGTGAGCGCACAGCATCCAATAAAAGCTGATTAACGACACGCTCACGTTCACGCAAATAATCTACCCGGTAAGCCTGATTATCTGGCTGCTTTGAAGTTGACTCTTTTAATTTAGCGATACCATCCTCTACTGGCCCTTCTTTAACCTGCTTGAGCGCTTCCTTGTGCGCAGGATCATTCGCACAACTCACAATAAAAGTCATGATAAGCAACCCGACCAAACTTCTATTGACTATAGATGGGGTTTTAAGGGTAGATGCGTGCAACTCATTTCGAACATGAGAAGTAGTCATCGAAGATCTCCAATACGTAAATTTTGTCTTATATTCAGTGGTAAATACATAATAGCAAGCTGTCCTGCATTTGCGCTTTCTATCTTGTAAGTACCTTCAAGCGTATCTCCTGGAGAGACCGCATAAAGTTTATCTGCTCTGTTTAAGTAAACCACCAGCTTACCACCCGGCTCTTGATAACTGCCAGTAAAACTATAAGGCAACGGTGGTGCCTGAGGTGGAGGCGGTGGCGGAGGGGGTGGCGGAGGGGGTGGCGGCTTTGGTTTGGGCGGCGGAGGAGGCGGCACATACCAAGACTTACTTTGGAACATATCGCCCTTTTCAGATGAAGCCATTTTTCTAACGTGCAGTTCATCAAGCGTTAACAGTTCTGCACTATCAGCCTTACCCCTAATACTGGCTTTCAATTTAGTATTTTTACTATTGGTAACTGCTGTATTATCTTCTGGCTCAGGCGCCAATTTGGCGAGCACTGCCACGACTAAACCCAAAGCGCCAATCACAAGCCAACGTTGTTTAGCGTTCATTTGAGTGACCTCGCTTGATATAGAGCGTCATCCACAGCATGGCTTCAACATCATTGTCACCAACTTTTTGTCGCTGAAAACTAATATTATCCAAAGATAAATTAGGGACTTTAGTCAACAACTCATAAGCAAAAGCAGTAATTTTTGGATAAACGCCTTTGATTGGCAAGGTAATTTGATAACTTAAAAGTTCACCAGGATTATTACGGATAATACGATACTCAGCCTGCTTTGGATTTAAGCCTTTTGCCTGAGCAAAATTAATTAATTGCTCTATCGTATCTGGCACTGAGTCTTCAGATGGGAAAGCTTGGTAGAACAAATCAAGCTTTCCAGGTGGCGCTTGGCGTGCTGTATTTTGTGAAGCCTGTTTTAAACGCTGCTCATCATGCTGTATCAGGTTAAGTCTGGCCTTAGTCTCTCCAAGCGCAACGCGCGTCGGCATGACTACTGAAATATAAAATCCAATACAAGCAGCTAATAAGGCAAAAGCTGCTATCCACGGCCAGGTAAGTTGCCTACCCCAATAGCTCAACATAGATTTCAAGCGCACCAATGTCATTTGGCCACCCATGATGCCTCCAACGTAAAGTGCACGGGCTTATCTGGATTTTGGTCATCCATTTTATGTTCAGTCAAATACACGCCTTGCAACACACCCTGTTCAGATAAACTACGCACATATTTAATCATAGCGACATAATCTTTAGCCTCACCTTCGACCTTGATTGCGTTACTTTTTGCATTCGGCTCTATGCCTAACAGCGCAACACCGTCACTCTTGGCTGATTCTAACTGGGTGAACAATATATCCCACGGCAGATTGAGTTGATGAATAGCGCGATTGGAAAACTTGATGATTTCTGCAAGTTTAGCTGGCGGAATTTGAGTCACTTCGCTTGATGTGACACGACCATTAATTCGACCTTCCACCCTATCTACCATAGACTCAAGGTGCTGGGTTTCTAAACGTAGGTGATTAAAGTACCAACCCATTGCAATAGCAAACAACAATACCAAACTCAACAACAAGTAGCCGAGCAACTTGCGAAGCCAACCATGTTCACTATAATCAAGCCTTAAAGATCTCATGATGACTTAAGCTCCACACTAGCTACAGACAACACTGTCCGTTTATGCAACGCTTCGGGTGACATGGTCAGAATGCGCACTGATTGATTATCAATTCCCAGTCGCTTGTGATCAAAAAAATCAGGTAAACACAGCAATATACTGCCTATCGTAGCCTCTGTACCTATGCGCTGATACTCACGCTCAATCACATTTGGCAATTCACCAGCCCAATCTGAACCTAATTTAGTGGAGCTCAACGTCTTCCAATCCCCATCCTTTAGCCAGGCAATACATAAACGACCATGCTCAACTAACACAAATAAAATCGGCTGAGCATCTATAGATTTAGATACGTAATTAAAAGCAGCCATTAAGTAAGGCTGAAGCGAAATAAGCTTGATGCCTATTTCGGAAAAAATATTCGCAATACCATCAAGTAACGCTTGATCTACAGCGCTTGCTACTTGAGGAGCGACATCAAGACCAGTTCCCCAACGCAATGACCATCGGGCAGCTTCACTGCCATAAATCTCTGTAAAACTAAAACGTACGAACCCCTGCTCTTCTTGCAAACTGCTTAAATCAGCTTGTGCTTTGATTAGTTGATAACGTACAAAATGATTAGAAATAATAATCTCTGCGTTGGCTTTTGCTGTGCCAGACTGTTTCAATAACTGCCTCAATACTCGTAGCGCAGGTTGCCATATAGTTTCGTCTTGTTTTGGTACTGTACACACGATGGTTTTATTAAAAACTTCACGTGAGTTAAATCCCGCACTTAAACGTATTACTGTGACGTGCTCTGGAGTAAGCACGATTTTTAATCGATCACGCCACAAAGGTAACACGATTAATCTCCTTTAATGTGGTGTCACCGTTACGTACAAGCTCCAAAGCCGACTCACGCAAGAAGCGCGTGCCGTTTCGACTAGCCGCTTCGCGAATCAATCTTGCTGGCGCACGGTCGATAATCATTTCTCGTATTTCATCGTTTAACGTCATCAGCTCTGCAATTGCCTTACGTCCTTTATAACCAGTTCCACGGCAGTGACCACATCCGCGGCCCACCTGAAAATTGTAGCCAACCACATCTTCTGCTGTCAGTTCAGAGCTTTTTAGCAAAGCTATATCCGGTTGTTCTGCTACTGCACATTGCGGACAATTCACGCGCACCAGACGCTGCGCCAATATACCGTTCATTGCAGAAACAAAACTATAAAGGTCAACACCCATATGCATAAAGCGTCCAATCACGTCCAATACATTATTCGCATGGACTGTCGTAAACACTAAATGCCCTGTTAATGCCGATTGTATGGCAATCTGCGCTGTTTCAGGGTCGCGAATTTCACCCACCATAATTTTATCAGGGTCATGTCGCAAAATAGAACGTAAACCACGGGCAAACGTCAGACCTTTTTTCTCATTAACGGGAATCTGTAATATGCCTGGCAATTGATATTCAACGGGATCTTCAATCGTAATAATTTTATCTTCACCGTGATTAATTTCAGTAATTGCGGCATAAAGCGTGGTGGTCTTTCCGCTACCTGTCGGTCCTGTGACCAGCATCATGCCATATGGCTCATTCGCTAGTTTGCGAAGGTTAGCTATTGAGACATCATCGAAGCCTAAGTAATCAAGTCTCAAGCCTTTAGACTGGTCTGATAAGGCTTGCTTATCAAGAATACGTAACACTGCATCTTCGCCAAAAAGACTTGGCATAATGGAAACACGCACATCAATATCACGGCCACGCATAGACACTTTAAAACGGCCATCTTGAGGTACGCGAGTTTCAGCAATATCTAACTCTGAAATGACCTTGATTCGCGAAATCACCTGCTCTGCAACTTGTAAACCATCTGCATTACCGATAGTCGTCAACACCCCATCTACACGATATTTAATGACTAGTCCATTTGAGTGGGTTTCAAGATGAATATCACTTGCATCAGTACGAAGCGCATCATAGAGTGTAGAGTGAACCAATTTAATAACCGGGCTTGTGTCTTCACTAATGCTCTTAATTGATAGTTCTTGAACATTTTTTACAGCACTTTCAATATCATCTTCTGGGCCCAAGATGCTATCCATCGCCCGCATACTTTCTTCTTGCCTGCTAAGAAAAGCACTGATATTTGATGGTTGCGCTAAATACCAAGTAAAACTTTCCGAGATATAATCTTCAGCCCAGGTTTGTAATCGCGCATCAAAAGGATTTCCGAACACCACGATAAGTTGATTTTCAGCATTACGAAATGCAATAGCAGTTCGCTCTACAGCATTTGTAAAATCAATCACATCAAAAGCAGGTGCGAGTAAATTAATGTCATCCATGGCCAAAACTGGGTAATGAAATGATCGCCCAAGCGATTGCATGACAGCCTGATAATCAAGCCCGGTCATGTCAGCAAGCACTTCTACAAAATGACGGCGCGAGCCCTCAGCATCTACCTTTGCCTGCTGCAAAGTTGCAGTAGGAATTAATGTAGTATTGTAATTTCCACTGTCAATCACTACTGTATGCTCCCAGCAAGTTCAAATATTGGAAAATACATCATTATTACTATCATCCCAATAACGAGGCCAATAAAACCCATCAATAACGGTTCAAAAAGTTTAGTAAACCAATCAATCCAGCGCGCCATATCATCATCATACAAACTGGCAATACGATCTGCCATATCATCAAGCCTACCAGTACGCTCGCCTACACGTAGTAATCGCACTGCAATTGGCGTAGTTAACCCAAATTTTTCTAAAGAAACTGAGGCTGGCTTGCCTTCGCGGATACTATCAGTTGCTTGCGCTAATTGGTCACGCAGCTCAATTTGCAACAGTCCTGAAACCATCTCAAGTGCCGGCACAACTGGCACACCGCCTTTGAGCAACATACCTAAAGTTCGATAAAAACGTGCCAGTTGATAGATCTGTATGCGGTTACCAATATTTGGGATTTTCTTAACTTTCTTAAGCGCCCAAGTACGAACAGTTGAATGCGTCACTGCATAATAAACGCCAACAAAACTCATAGCCAAGCCAGTCAGAACAATAGGTTTATGATCTGCAAGTAATTGCCCCCACTTCATCAACATGCGAGATAAAAACGGTAAATCATGACCTAAATCCTGATATATCAGACTAAACTTTGGAACAACATATAACATTAAGAATAAGGTAACAAGGCCACCAGCAACCAACAAAACGACAGGGTAAATTGAAGCACTAGTAATTTTTTTGCGAATAACGTCGATTTGTGATTGATAAGTAATATAGCGCGTCAATGAATCAGCAATGTTTCCAGTTTTTTCACTAGAACGTATCATTGCAACATAAAGAGGTGGGAACTCCTTAGGAAAGAGTTGCAGCGCGGTAGACAACGATTTACCTTCATATAGGTTTGAGATAATGGATTCAAACAACTTACGATTATTTTTACGTAGTTCTTTTTCCATAATTGTTTCTAAGGCCTCAACTTGCGGCAAGCCTGCATCCATCAACGCAAGTAACTCTTGGCTAAATAGCGACAGTGAGAATCTAGAAAAATATAATTTAGGTAGCTTGATAAAAGCTTCATTTGAGCGCAGTGAAAGCACCATAAAGCCTCTCTCACTAGCTTGACGCATAGCATCCTCTTTAGTCTTTGCATCAATATCTACATAGACCATACCCTCGCCATGACGTGCTGCTTTCACTTTGAACTGCATAACTATCTATCCCGTCCTCGTCTATCCATCCTGCCAGATCGATTGTCAACAAAAGTACTTTTTTGTCTAGGCCACTGGCAAATAACGTTGGAACCGTTGGCATCGCTTTTTACTGAGAATTGCCCGCCAGAGTTTTCCACACGCTCACGCATACTCACCAAACCCATTCCCTTAGACTCAGCGTAACCCTGCTGACTTGCAACTTTTATGTAATCAAACCCAATACCATTGTCTTTAATTTCAAGACACAAGATTTTACCTACATTGCGTAGACTAATGACTATATTTTTAGCTTCACTGTACTTAATAGCGTTATTGACCGCCTCTTGTACGATACGGAACATTTCCGTTTTAAGCCCAGCAATAATATCCACTTCAACTACATTACTTTTATCAAAGCTAAATTCTTTATTCGGAGTCGCTTGCTTGGACTCCCTACAAAACCAGCTAAGTGTAGCCACAATACCGATATCATCTAGCAACGAAGGGCGTAAATCCATGGAAATACGACGCACCTCCTCAATCGCATCCTGCAATTTTGGTATTACCGACTCAAACTGTTTAACCAAACTCAAGTTGGGATACTCGATTAAGTCGCTAATACTGTTTTCAACGTAAAACTTAATGGCACTAAGCGTCTGACCAATACCGTCATGCAATTCGGATGCGATACGTCTACGTTCAACCTCTTGAGCGAACAAAACCTGCTTAGCTAAAGAGCGCAATTTAACTTCTGTTTTTAATAGTTTTTGTTCGATTTCTATCTGATCATTGATATCTGTAATCACAGCATAACTGCCAATGGAGTTCTTATCCGCATCGATTAGTGGTTGCGGCATACCTTTGACCCAAAAAGTTTTACCTGCATTGCCTTTCATCTTAAATACGTAAGAATTTTCAGCACTCTTAACATTTTTAAGGTCACCTTGAGTCCAAGCACTTATAAAATCAGCATCTACAAAATTGGTAAAAGATTTCCCAACCACTTCGGATCGTGGCAACCCTAACATTTTAAGTAAGTGTCTGTTTGCATAACTCACCTTCTTATCAAGGTCTTGAATTACCATACCCTCATTCATCATTTCAACCAAATGACTGAATTTTTGTCGACTATCTTTAAACTTCAACTCTGCTAATTTACGTAACTCAATCTCCTTTTTGAGTTTTAAATTTACTTTTTGGAGATTCAAAGTTCTAGTTTTAATACGCTTTTCAAGTTTGCTGTTCAAACACTCAATGTTTGAAGCAGCTTGTCTGATATCAGACACATTGCTAATAACCAGAACCACTAAACCACTATGTAATACGCGTTTTGATGAAAAAATATTGATTTGAAAATGCAAGTATCGATTCAAAAAAACATCATGTCGCTGGCATTCAGCAACCTGTCCAGTGGAAAGCACCTCCGAAATTTGCTTATTTAGTTCATTAAGATAACAATCTCCATCATGACAATCCTGATGAAGCACCTCATGAATACTGAGACCCAGCACAGAGCTAACATCCCCTAACTTCCATTGCTCAACAGCACGATTAACGCGAACAATGGAGCCTTTTTCATTTAACAAGCAAATAATTTGCGGCAGAGAATCAACAGCTGATTCCCATTCACGTTTTATTTTCTCAATGAAACTAAAATCTTGAACAGCCTTTAAATCCGCCATTTGCAATGAATTTACATCATCTAAATTGGGAAGGGTATCATTAATTGTCTGAAGCAAACTCCAATGTGCTTGAGCTTCAATTTCAGACAGATTCAATTGACTTATGTCTCGTAAAATGAGGACAAGATGCCCAAGGCTATCTTCTTCACTAGTTTTAACTGGTATTAGTTGAATCAAAAGGCTCTTGTTAAGTACATGATCATAACCACGATACTCAACACTTTTATATGAAGCCAACACATTGCCAGATAAGGAAATAAATTTCTTTAAATAGCATTTTTTACTACTGCAGTTTGGATGAATTAACTCATGAACAGGCTTGCCATTTACACTATCTACCGCACCTAAGCCCCAAGACTCAACCATTATGTTAGTGCGTAAAACTGTTCCATCACTACGCAGTACGCATATAAGCTGAGGCACAGAGTCTACAGTTGACTCTAACTCTGTCTTCACATGTTGCAACAACCGTGTAGAGGTGGATTTCATGGCTACTTTTTATCCTGCTGGCCATAGCCGTAATAAATATAAAATAAGCGTTTATTTAAGCATGTCATTTATTAACTTGAGTATACGCAATTTGTAATGAAATATTAACTGATTGTAATGTCCAGTTAAGCTAATATTCATGCATTTAATTTAAGTTACTACGATAAACTTTGTCAGATAGGAAATCTTCGATAAATACAACGACCTCCTGAAAAGAAAAATTAGCTTTGCTGAAGAAATGACTGGCGCCTGACTTGAAGGATGCCTCACGATATTCAGTCATATCGTTGACTGACAATACGACTACTACCGACTCACTAAATTTATCGGTAATCGTCTTAGTTAAGTCCAACCCCGTACCATCAGGGAGACTAATATCCATAAAAACCAAGTTATGCACCTGATTATCCATGATTTTTATCGCATCAAGACAACTGCCTGCTTCAGAAACGAGTAAAGAAGAAAATCTTTTGCGGAGCATGCGCCCAACGTGTTCTCTAAAATCTTTGTTATCCTCCACAAGAAGCATTTTAACTTCGGCTTCAATCATTTTACGTTCCTCTAAACGATCATTCTAATTATATTTTTATAGAACGTAACCTAGCAAAATATGCAAAAATTTTCTCAAATAAAACCCCATTAAATTGTTCTGAGTTTTTTATATAAGCCCATGACTTTACTTACATAATTAACTGTTTCACTGTAAGGTGGAATTTTGTTGCCATGCTGTATAACGGCGTTTTCACCCGCGTTATAAGCCGCAATTGCTAATTTAAAGTCGTTATTGAATAGCTTAAGAAGATAAGCCAAATAAAGCGCCCCACCTTGAATGTTTTGACCTGGGTCATACATATTACTCACACCAAAACGCTTGGCCGTAACCGGCATCAATTGCATTAAACCTCTAGCCCCTTTGGGAGAAGTCGCTCTGTAATTGTAATTAGACTCAGCTGTAATCACGGCATGTAGCAAAGCAGTTTCCACACCACTACTTTTAGCAGCAACTTTAACTTCTTCGAGATAGCGCAAATTATGCAGCAATTTCGAACTGGTACTGACATCTTCACTAGGATTTTGCTCAGACTCCGCAACCACTTCCTTCGATGGCTCTACTGGGGAGGCTAAAAGCAATTGATAATGCTCTCCTGATGGGGTATCCGTGAGATAGATTGCTCCACTTTCATCGGCATAGCCAAAAACATCGGCATGCACAACATCCACATTAAAACCGACCAGCAACATTAAAATTGATAATATTTTATCCATGTGATATTAAGTCACATGGTGCTTAAATGTGGAATACCTATAAACCCTATTTCCACAATAACTTCTCAACTTACAACAAGATTTTATGCCTATTAATAATTACTTTGCTATCAGATTTGTGTGCTGGCACTCTGTGTACTACCAATTGCCAATGTCTTTTGTTTCATCCTTAGTGCCACCAAGTTGACCATCACTTCCGTAAGAGAGTATATCAACATCACCATGTTCACCAGGAGATTTATAGATGTACGAATTTCCCCAAGGGTCTAGGGGGGGAGTTTTTTTAAGGTAAGGGCCTTGCCATCTGGCCTCGTTCGCTGGTGCAGTAAATAATGCGGCTAAACCCTGTTCTGTCGAAGGATAGTGACCAGTATCTAAGCGATAGGTATCCAGTGCTTTTTCCAAGGCATCAATTTGAGACCGCGCTGTTTTAACTTCAGACTTGCCAATTTGAGAAAAATACTTAGGACCTACATAGCTCACTAGCATACCTATAATCACCATCACGACCAATAGCTCAAGCAAAGTAAACCCCTTGTTATATAAAGGAGTTTGTTTGAATGAGAGCAATGAGATATTTGTATTTTGAATCATAAATAAATTCTACATGTTTTATTTTAAGCCGTGGTAGTTTATTCGTTTTAACTAACGCAATTCATGCTTCAATTAATTGAAATTCAGAGATGTTAATAACTGGCATTGTAATGGTTCTGGGTAACTACGCTATAAACATCTATAAAGTTTATCTATTTCCATTTCATCTATGTCAATTGACGCATCTAGATCAAGCCTCTCCATTCCAAAGGTTGATACTTCAGCATAATTTTCTAGCACGACAATTCTCTTGACTTGACTTTTGGCCAATTTAAAACCTAATTGCGTTTCATTTTTTTTAAAGATCATCATGGTTGGATTTAATTCAAAGTAACTATTATGAATTTAGATAAGCATTATTCATGCCAAGTATATTTACCTGAATTAATATTGCTAACTTATTGAAAGTTATTAATTTAATTTAATAAAAACAAATCATACATATCAATTTACCATGTAAAATTCAACGAAGTGTTGAAATGGCGACATTCATATTTCTTGATAACGAGTAAATCGGCCAAGTATTTTGCAATATCATGCCTTCGGATTTCCTTTTCAATCCTTCGAAATGGAGAAATGGGTCTGCAGCCTGAGCTTCTGGTTTCTGACAAACCAGAAGGACTACTTCTTTACGATCATCGAAAACCTCAGCACCAGCACTTCGTATTCAAAGCGGGTGAACAATGAAATCGCGCGTGCAAAGAATATCGTGGCAAATGTCAGGCAGCACGAGAGGGATGGGATGCCGGTGACGGCAGAAAATGAGATTAAGAAATTATTCAGACTCTGACAGTTAAAATTGGACATTATTTGTAGGCTTATTTTTGCTACTTGGTAATTTTTTATCCCGCCTTCGTGCCTCATTTCTATCTCTAACTTTATGCCTGATAAGCTTGGTTGCTGAGACATTGCTTGGCGCCATGCTCTTACCGCCGCTTTGGAAAGTGTTCCCATAGTAGGAGGCTGTTTTATCCACAGCATGGCCCAAAACCAAGGACGCTAGATCAGGATCAGCGCCTTCAGTAACTACTTTTTTGCAGTCCGAAGCCATGGCATGGCGTGAGGTGTAACAAGTCACTGCTTCCTTATGTAGCGGCCATAACTTTTTAGCAATTGATCTTATGTGTGTTGTTATAGAGTTACTTTTACCTACGCCAACGCTTACCAGTATGATGTCAGGCAGGTCTTGCTCCTGCTTCATGATGTCAGTGATTAAGGTTGTAATCGGATGATCCGCTAAACGAAATGACCGTTCCTTTTGGCCTGCTTTTTCTTTAACTTTGGCACCATTGATGGTTGCATAGAGACCATCCGCTTTGCGCTCTAGCAGCACTCCCTTTTCTAACTCTGCAGGTCGGCAACCGGTTGCTAGGCTGACTAATGTCGCCATTTTATATTGCCCTGTAGTCGTGTTTGCAATCTTCTCACGCCAGTCTTTAGGGAGTTTAGTAAGTGACGATTTTTTACTATGTCTTTTTTTAGTTTCTTTCCAACTAACTTTATAATCAGCTGGCATCATATTTGCCAACTCGGTGCACGACTTGAACATCGGCAATGCCACTATTTTTTCTACGGCATCCCAATGCCCTTTACGCTGCGCTTCATCAGTTCTTATCAGCATAATGTTTAACATATTTAAAGCAATATGGCGTACAGCACGTGCACGTTTCCTTAAGGTAGAAACGGTTTTTGCATTCCTCACATTGGCTATGATGAGCTTTGCATCTATTGGAAACTTATTGAGTTCTTCAGTATCAGTATCTATACCAAACAGCCGATGCGCTTCTTTTTTATATTGCTTATCGGTGTTAACTGTCACTTTTGTATCTACCGTAGCTGCATCTTTATGATTAGGTATCAGTGCCGTTTTTGCTGCTTTGATTAAATCATAAATTGCTTGTCTATCCATACGCGCTCCTTTGTTATTGGTTATCCTTTCTTCCGCCCGCTCACGCAAGCTCCAGCGCCTTGATATTCGTCATCTACCGATGCCAAATCTCAAGACTCGGCAGTGGTACGTTTCGTTAATCTGGCTGCTTCGAATTGTTCGATCTTCGTCTCACAAATCTCTTCACCCAGCCCAACTCCACCAGTTGATTTTGAGGTCAAATATTGCTCGCTTTCGCTCACAAAATTAGACCTCAAAATGCAACTGCCACCCCATTATCTGCATTAAATACCATATGCAGATAATGGGGTGTATGGATAACCATTTTTCTGCGGAATTGCACTTGCCGTGCTCAATATTCGCTGCGCATATTGAGATTATGAGTTTGCAGTTGTTGCGTTTCTTCGGCATTGAATTGGTCAGCATCACTGTTATCTTCAGTTTAATTATAGTTATTAGTGATGGCATCTTTGCACCAATTCGCAAACATCAATCAGTAGGTGTTTGCCTACTTTAGTTGTTTTTAAATAGCCACGATCAGCCCATCCTCTAACGATGCCTTCACTAATCCCAGTCATCTTTGAAAGCTTTTTGATGCTTACTAAAACTGGCACTTCTTCTTCCTGACTTATCTTTACTTTCATATTATTCCTCGCATTTATGTTGATTATTGGGTTGCTTTACTTTTAACTGTCGCAAGGATATACTATTTAAAGTGTAAACAAAAGTATTTGCCTGGGACAGGAAATTACTGTTTTTTGCAGGTTTTTTAATCCCTTTGAATTCATGTAGAGAAAAGAGGTTGTATGGGTAGGCATAAATTGGATGCAGCAGAAAAAGAAGAGCGTCTGATCAAACAAAAGGTGATGTGTGGCCTTACAAAACTAAACCGTGGGAGTCGGCAAGATTACAAACTTGAAATTTGTTTGGGTATTGCCAATGCAGCCAGAGATGGCACCGTATTCCGAAGAATTGCCCGGGGCAAGCAGCCTGTCTCCGAACTTAAGCTAAAAGATATGATGGAGCATGGTATTAAAGAGAGACTTTTTTCCGAGGAGGATGTGCTTCGCAATATGCAGAGTTATTTCGAGAGTCGTGATGATGAGATGGTGAGTAAAAGACTGCAAGACTGGAAAGAGCAGATTCATGATATGACGACTCTGGCACTCAATGGCAGTGTTGATACACAAAATGAGCTAATAGTAGAAATGCAAAGGTCCATTAAAATTATTCGTGGGGTGGTGAGTGATAAGTAAACAAGAAAATGGCAAATGGCTGGTAGACATTCGCAATGATGGGCGCGGAAGCAAGCGTGCAAGAAAAATATTTGAGACTAAGCGTCAAGCATCTGAGTTTGAAAATTGGTTCAAAGCCCAGCAGACGTTGGACATTTGGGTAAAACAAAAAGACAATCGTCGTTTGTCAGATGCCATCGAGCGAACATGGATCGAAGTTGGTAAATTTCAAAGTAGCGGGAAAGATAAACACAGTAGACTACTCAAGATTGCTGATGCGCTTAATAATCCGCTTTTGAAAGATATAGATGCGGAGATGTTGATGAAATATCGCTCTGAAAGAATCGAGAACGGACTTAGCCAAAGCACAGCCAATAAGGAAATGACTTATATTCTAAGCGTACTCACACATGTTGGTGTTGATAAACCTAAAGTTAAGCAGCTCAAAGTTAAGACTGATGAAATGAGCTATTTAACAGATCCTGAAATTAAAAAACTATTAGTTCACTTAAAAAGAGTAAGCATTAAAGCCTATGCGCTATGTCGTACTTGTTTAGAAACTGGTGCTAGATGGGGCGAAGCATCCGCAATTCAAAGATCACAGATACAAAGTGGGATGCTGACCCTCCCATCCAAGCATACAAAAAATAATAAACCTCGTTATATCCCAATTTCTAGTAATTTGAGTGAACTGCTTAATTCAAATTTACCATTTGAAGATTATTTGGATACGTTTAGGTATGCCATAAAAGTATGTGCGATTGAATTGCCACCGGGTCAACTGACACATGTAATGAGGCACACGTTCGCAGCTAACTTTATGATTAAGGGTGGCAACATTATCACATTACAGCGGGTGCTTGATCATGGTGATTTAAAAACCACCATGCGCTACGCACACCTTTCACAAAACCATCTGCAAGACGTATTGATTTTTAAACCCATTACTGAGTTTGAGTAATGCAATTATTTTGGTGGACACTTTGTGGACACTTTTGTAAATAAAAAGAAAAACGACCTAGGGATTTCTCTCTAAGTCGTTGATTTTTATGGTGGCCCCCCTGTGAGTCGAACACAGCACCAACGGATTATGAGTCCGCTGCTCTAACCAAGCATGAGCTAGGGGGCCAAAACTTTTAAAGTCGCTATTTTAAACTAAGAGTTGAAATCAAGACTAGTTAATCTTGCCCAGTTTCTAAGAAACTACGCAATCTTTCTGAGCGTGTTGGATGACGTAACTTACGCAGTGCTTTCGCCTCAATTTGGCGAATACGCTCACGCGTTACATCAAACTGTTTACCCACTTCTTCTAATGTGTGGTCAGTATTCATTTCAATACCAAAGCGCATACGCAACACTTTAGCTTCGCGAGGTGTTAAGGACTCTAAAACTTCACTAGTTGCATCACGCAAGCTTGCGTAAATGGCGGCATCAACTGGCGCAAGCGTTTGGCCATCTTCAATAAAGTCACCTAAATGCGAGTCTTCATCGTCACCAATTGGCGTTTCCATTGAAATAGGTTCTTTACTGATTTTTAAGATTTTGCGAATTTTATCTTCAGGCATTTCCATTTTCTCTGCCAACAGTGCTGGATCAGGCTCTATCCCTGTTTCTTGCAGAATTTGACGGCTGATACGATTCATTTTATTAATCGTTTCAATCATATGAACTGGAATTCGAATCGTGCGTGCTTGGTCAGCAATTGAACGGGTTATCGCCTGTCGAATCCACCATGTTGCATAGGTTGAGAACTTGAAACCACGACGATATTCAAATTTATCAACAGCTTTCATCAAGCCGATATTACCTTCTTGAATCAAGTCTAAAAACTGCAAACCACGGTTAGTATATTTTTTAGCAATCGAAATCACCAAACGCAAGTTAGCTTCAATCATCTCACGCTTAGCACGACGCGCACGCGCTTCGCCAGTCGTCATTTGCTTGTTAATTTCTTTAAGCTCTTTAATTGGAATGCCCACGTTTGCTTCTAAATCAATCAAGCGTTGCTGTTGATCTAAAATCGAATGGTTATAGCGCGTTAATTTCTCAATATATGGCTTATCAGCTTTTAACTCTTCAGCCAACCAGCTTAAATTGCTTTCATTGCCTGGAAAAGATTTAATGAAATGTAGACGTGGCATACCTGATTTTTCTACACAGAAATCAAGCACTTTGCGTTCATGCCCACGAACAGCCTCCACCAAATCACGCACCTGATCACATAGGCCTTCAACTTGTTTTGGTGAAAATCTAAAAGCCGTTAATTCAACCAAAATCTCAGATAAAAGCGTCTGATATTCAGGATCTTGTGAGCCTCTCAAAGGCAAGATTTCGGTCATTTTTTTATTGGCTGTGCGAATAACTGTGAAGCGGTTAAGCACCTCTTCTTTAAGTTTAGCTAAAGCTTCTGCAGAGATAGCGGCAGCTTTTGCGCCATCTTCATCATCGCCTTCATCTTCATCAACTTCTTCATCAACCACTTCCTCTTCGGCTTCAATAGCAGCTTCAGCCACAGCACCTACATCAGAATCAATCAAGCCATCCACTAAATCATCAACACTTAACTCATCATTTTCAACTTTATCAACTAATGCCAACAAAGCGCCAATAGTGGTTGGGCAGGCAGCAATGGCTTGCACCATGTGTTTAAGTCCATCTTCGATACGGCGTGCAATTTCAATTTCACTTTCACGCGTAAGCAAATCCACTGTACCCATTTCGCGCATATACATGCGCACTGGGTCTGTAGTTCGGCCAAAATCTGAATCTACTGTAGCCAGGGCTTGCTCAGCCTCTTCTACCGCGTCATCATCTGTTACTGCAGGAGGTGCGTCAGACATTAATAACACTTCAGCATCAGGCGCTTCTTCATACACCTGAATACCCATGTCATTAATCATGCCGATAATGCCATCGATTTGTTCGGAGTTTTGCACGTCATCTGGTAGATGATCGTTAATCTCTGCGTAGGTTAAATAGCCGCGCTCTTTACCTAAAACAATAAGCGATTTCAAGCGTGAACGGCGTTCCTCTGCATTAGCTTCTTGCAGCTCTGGGCTTACAAACTCCATTTTCTTTTTTTCTGCTACTTGATCGCTTTTTTTCGGTCTTGCCATGTACTCACCCCTAATTTATGCAATTACCATGTTTTATCTACAAACGGGCATGGTGAATGTAATTTCTGTAACCCTCTATTATAGCAGAAAATAATGTTGTTTTGACTCGCGCTCAAGTCTAATGATTCAACTTTCAGCGTCATTCATTGCTGTCTTAAGTTTATTTATTAGTCGTAACTTTAGCCTTACTGCCTAGAGTTTTAAGTAAGTTTCGCTCATCATCCGTTAGAGCGCTTAGAGGCTTTTCACTGACTTTAGCCAATAGAGCACTTTCATTTTTCTGCAAATAAAGATGCTTTAATTGCTGTCTTGCTCCAGCTAAATCCTGCGCCAAATCTAATGTTACATCCAAAACATTTAGCTCTTTTTTCAATTCAGCTATGATTTTCGCATCAACTCTGCTTTCAAGTTCACGCATAATCACTACTGGTTTAGAGTGAGGGTGCAATAGGCAAGTTTCAATAGTCTGTCGCAACAATATTTCATCATCAGCGCTTCCCACTAGCCATAACAAGTCAGCTTTGTCCACAAGCGCAGGCTGCATAATCATGGTTAAACAGAAATGATGATGCAGCGAATTAGTGGTGCGCGTAAGCTTTGGTCTAGCTTGTACTTGGGCTTTATTGAGGTTAGGCAGCTTAAGTAAACTTTGCATCTCATCTACGGATAACTGTGCTAGCTCTGCGACTTTCTTTCGCAAATACATAGCGCTGCGTGGCGCATTAATTTGTTGCATGATTGGCTCAGCATCATTCAAAAAGCGCACTTTATCTTCTTGGCTTTGCAGAGCATTATCTTCACTCAAGTGCTTCAATATATATTGCGAAAGTGGCATTGCCTTTTTAACCTCCGCCTCAAACTGCTCTTTACCAAACTCACGCACATAAGAATCTGGATCATGCTCTTTAGGCAAAAATAAGAATGACAATTTCAAGCCATCCGTAAGCGCAGGCAAAGCATTCATGGCGGCACGCCATGCTGCAGTTAGCCCTGCTTTATCGCCATCAAAACAAAATACCACCTCATCGGTTTGCCGCATTAACTTGGTAATATGAAATGGCGTGGTAGCAGTACCTAAGGCTGCCACAGCGTACTCAATGCCGAACTGGGCTAGCGCCACAACGTCCATGTAGCCTTCAACTACCAACGCACGGCCAGCATCTCGTATGGCTCTGCGTGCTAGAAACAAACCATAAAGTTCGTGGCCTTTTTGAAATAATGGCGTTTCTGGCGAGTTGTAATATTTTGGCGTATCTTCTGGGTTAATCACGCGCCCACCGAAGCCAATCACCTGTCCTTTTTGGTCATGAATCGGAAACATAATACGGTCGCGGAATCTATCATAGCGACGGCCTTGTTCATTCTCAACCACTAAGCCTGCAACGCTCAAAGCTTCATTCTCATAGTTAGGAAAAACACTCTGTAAATTTTGCCAACCCGCAGGCGCATAACCCACTTGAAATTTAGCTGCCACTTGACCACTTAACCCACGCGCCTTTAGGTATTCAATGGCGCGAGGAGATTTTTTAAGTTCAGCTTTATAGTATTGAGCGGCCTGCTGCAAAGACTCCTGTAAACCCAACACCACTTTATGTTCAGGCTTGTTAATATCACGTGTCTCTTGCGGCACAATCATCCCGACCATGCGCGCAAGTTCATTAATCGCCTCAACAAAGCTTAACCCTTGGTATTCCATAAGAAAACCAACAGCAGTGCCATGCGCGCCACAACCAAAGCAGTGATAAAACTGCTTAGTTGGACTGACAGTAAAGCTAGGGGATTTTTCGTTATGGAACGGGCAACATGCAGAATAGTTAGCCCCCGCTTTTTTCAAGGGCGTGCTTTTATCAATCACGTCCACAATATCAACGCGATTTAATAACTCTTGAATAAAGCTCTCTGGAATCAAAGTGGTCTGCTTTTATAAGGTTTTAGGTAATTTTAGCTTAATTTAGAGCACTTACTTTCATAAGTAGAATTAAGCAGAAACAAAAAAGGAGCTTTTCGCTCCTTTAATATTTTTACTAACTGTCTTTTACTTAAGCTAATCGGGTTTTAATCAAGCCTGATATTTTTCCCATATCAGCCTTGCCAGCAACTAGCGGCTTAATCGCAGCCATCACCTTGCCCATATCTTTAACGCCTGCAGCGCCTGTATCGACGACCACTTGGTCTAAAATACCTATAATTTCCGCCTCAGTCAGCTGTTGTGGCAAGTATTCTTGCAGCACACTCACTTCATATTTTTCAATATCGGCTAAATCTGTTCTATTGGCAGATTCGAACGCAGCGATTGAATCACGGCGTTGCTTGAGCATTTTTTCGATAGCTGTAATCACATCAGCGTCATTTAACTCAATACGCTCGTCGACTTCACGCTGCTTGATAGCCGCTTGCAATAAGCGAATAGCACCTAAACGCGCACTATCTTTAGCGCGCATTGCAGTTTTCATGTCTTCAGTGATTTGTAACTTAAGGCTCATGTGTACTTATGCACTCTTAATGTAAGTATCGAACTTAGCCTGATAATCAGCCATATGTTCAGTAAGTGCAATTTTGTATTGATTAACAAAGTACTCTAATGCTGCATCTTTTTCAGCTTCAAAGTTTTCTTTTGTGCCACACTGATTAGCAATCAAAAAAGTATTGAATCGCGCAGATGCAAACAAGAAACTCGCATTCACCACACCAACATCGTTGTTTGCAGCTTGTTCATTAGCAAAACCAATAAACTTATCTGTCAAGCTCCAAAATAAGGCGTCTGGCTCAGCTTGAGCGTTTTCTATATCAGCCATTACTATTAACTAGTAAAGTTTAGCTGGAAGTGTTTGTTTTAATAAACGACGGTACTGACGTTTAACCGCAGCAGCAGCTTTACGTTTACGTTCCCAAGTTGGTTTTTCGTAGAACTCGCGAGCGCGAAGATCATTCAACAAACCTGTTTTTTCAATTAAGCGTTTAAAACGGCGAAGGGCAACGTCAAACGGCTCATTTTCTTTTACGCGTACACTAGACATTCGATCTCTCTTATAACAACAAATTTAATATGGGTTTACTCAAATTTCTAACAGGCACTGTCGCGCTTCTGATTTAGAAACTGAGAAAAGCCGACTATTTTAATCGCATAATTGTTTTTATTCAATTACTTTTATGCATTTATGGCTTAAATGCGCAATAATTCCACTTTTAGAATCTTAAAGTGTTTAATTAGATGTCAGAATTTCTCCAATGATAGTCTTAGGTGTGGAATCATCCTGCGACGAAACAGGGCTTGCATTATACGATACAGAGCAAGGTTTGCTCGCGCACGCGTTGCACTCACAAGTTGAGATGCATGCAGAGTATGGCGGCGTAGTGCCAGAGCTTGCCTCGCGCGACCATATTCGCCGCGTGTTGCCACTCACTGAAAACGTACTAAAAGCCGCCAACAAAACCCTGCAAGACATTGACGCAATTGCCTACACACAAGGCCCAGGCTTGTCTGGCGCGCTGTTAGTAGGCACTAGCTTTGCTGAGTCGCTCGCATTTAGTTTACAAATCCCTACGATGAATGTGCATCATCTTGAAGGGCACTTGCTTGCACCATTGCTTGAAGCTAACCCACCAGATTTTCCCTTTGTGGCGCTACTCGTTTCGGGCGGCCACAGCCAACTTATGCGTGTGGATGGGATTGGTGAATATGAATTACTTGGCGACACCTTAGATGATGCAGCGGGTGAAGCTTTTGACAAAACTGCTAAATTATTAGGCTTAGGCTACCCAGGTGGCCCTGCGCTGTCTAAATTAGCACAACTTTCTAATTCAAATCATGCTAAACCACGTTTTAAATTGCCTCGTCCATTATTGAACAGCGGCGATTTAAACTTTAGTTTTAGCGGCTTAAAAACGGCGGTGTTAACACTGGTAAATCACCACCAACCCTTAGATGCCACGACTACTGCGGATATTGCTTGGGAGTTCCAGGAAGCCGTCACTGAGATATTAACGCTGAAGTGTATGACGGCTTTGCGTGAAACTGGCTTAGACAATTTAGTCGTTTCGGGGGGTGTAGGCGCTAACTCAAAACTGCGTGAAAAATTGAATGCTGCGACCAAACGTAAGCTATGCAAAGTGAGCTATCCACGCTTAGAATTCTGCACCGATAATGGCGCAATGATTGCCTTCGCAGGTGCAATGCGCTTGAAAGCCATGCACGGTAATGGCAATAAGAATTACGGTTTTAGTGTACGCCCACGCTGGGATTTGGCCGAGTTACAAAAACCTGCTATTTAGAGAAATAGCTTACTTTTTCTTACCAAAGCCAGATTCCGTACCTGCCATTAGCTTTTGAATATTGCTTCTATGCCGCCAAATAAGCATTGCCGCCATGACAGCCACGGCAATCACATAGTCTTTGTACGCGGACAATAGAAACCATGCATACACTGGCGCCAATGCCGCCGCCGCTATGGCAGCCAATGATGAGTAACGCGAAATAGCAAACACCACAACCCAAGTCACTGCCGCAGCTAACCCGAGTAATGGCGAAATAGCTAACATCACGCCCAAGGCGGTCGCCACGCCCTTGCCACCTTTGAACTTATAAAAAACTGGGTATAAATGCCCAAAAAATACCGCTAAACCAACCGTAGCAACTACCCACATTAACATATCAGTCTGTAACGCTAACCAAACAGGCAGCCAACCTTTTACCACATCGCCCAATAAAGTGAGTGCAGCAGCCAGCTTCTTACCACTGCGCAATACATTCGTCGCACCAGGGTTGCCAGAACCTACAGTACGCGGATCAGGCAAGCCAAACAGCTTGCTCACAATAATGCCAAAGGCAACAGAACCCAACAAATACGCAGCCACAATCCAAACCACTGGAATCAAAGTGACTGGTACAAACCCTAACTCATTCATTTAAACCCTCTTAGCCATGATGCTCAACGAAGCGAATTAACAACTCATCAAGCAACTTTTAATCACATAAATATATATTGTAGTTTAATATTCAAAATATTACTGGATTCTGGCAATTGCAGGAATCACGATACGAGAATAAAGCCAATGGACATCATATTTTTAGAGCAAGTGAAAGTACAAACCAAACTAGGCGTACCTGAGTGGGAGCGCATGGTAGCGCAAACCATTATCCTAGACATTGAGATTGTCTATGACTTAACAAACGCCTGCAAAAGCGATGCCATCGCCGACACCATAGACTACGGTGCAGTAGTCGGTCGCATACGCGAAACGCTGACTGAAAACAACTTTATGTTAGTGGAAGCTTTGGCAGAACATGTTTGTCAGTTAATTTTGAAGGAATTTAATGCGCTTAGTGTGAAGATTAAAGTGGCTAAGCCAGCGATATTACCAGGGTTGAAGGCGTTAGGCGTCATCATAGAACGTAGCAAATAGTGAAAATTATTTCTTGGAACTGTAATGGTGCATTTAGAAAGAAGTTCGCTTACCTATCCCAGTTCGACGCAGATGTTCTAATCATTCAAGAATGCGAAGACCCCGCTCAATCAAATAATGCAAGTTATCGGGAATGGGCTAAAAATTATATTTGGATTGGAAATACCAAAAACAGGGGACTTGGCGTATTCGTCAAAGCTGGCACCACTCTTGAACATCTAACATTCGATCACTCTTTCGGCGACGCTAGCCTTAAATGGTTTATACCGTTTCGCCATAATAATAACCTAGACTTTATCGCAGTTTGGACGCAAAAAAGCGAAAGTGGCTATTTCGGATATATAGGTCAACTTTATAAGTTCATCATGAACAATATTGATGATATTAATAGCCAAATTATTATTGGTGATTTCAACAGCAATAAAATATGGGATTACAAACGCACTGAAGGTGACCACTCATCTTGCGTTAACTTGTTGAGCAAAAAAGGTATTGTTAGCTTGTATCATGAGTTAATGAAGGAAAGCCAAGGAGAAGAGCTACAACCCACTTTCTACCTTCAACGCAACCTGTCAAAGCCATACCATATTGACTATGCATTTTTACCAGAATCATTTTCACGAGTCGCATCACTACACATTGGCAGTCACGCAGACTGGTTAGAAATAAGCGACCACATGCCCATAATCCTAGAAATTCCGCATATTCCCCTTGCACTACGCCGAGCAACGGAAACATAAAGGAAGCTTTCAGCAACCGGCTGTTTGAGCGTAGCGAGTTTTCACATCAGAACAATTGCTTTAGCAATTCGTGATGATGGGGATGACCTTTACGGTTACCGATTGCTGCCTTTATGTTGAGTAGCGCAGGGAAGGCGAAGCCCGTGTTGTTGGGGTGCCGTTTTGGCTTCAGCCGCCACTAAAGTGGCTTATCCTAAAGGTTAGCCTACGCCGCAACTTCGTTGTCTTTGGTTACTTTTGGCGCCAAGGTCGCTGTGAAGCAGCGGGCACTTGGGTGACATGCCAAGTACTGGTACTTTTCAGGCAGTTATAAAGAAAGTAACTAGCTGTCGGGCTACCCCCGACACGTTGAATCATCTAGGAATATCGCAAAATTCACTAGATTCCGATTTTCATCGGAATGACGATTTAAGATAGACCTTACCCTCTCCCTAAAGGGCGAGGGAACAAGTCAAAATGGATTCCCGCATGCGCGAGAATGACGGAATATACGGTATAAAACACCTGCCCTGCGAGCCAATTCCCATGCGCCTCCCAGCCCGATGCTTTTACTTAAAAAAGACTGTATGATAATTTATATGAAAACCTTTCTATTCAAAAGATATTACTTAGCGCTGTTACTCGCAATAGCAGCCGCTTTATTAACAAGTTGCGATGATAAAAAACATCAATCTGACAAAAATTCACCTAGCAACAATCTGAAAATCGTCATTATTCGCCACGGTGAAAAACCAAAAAATGGCGACAATCTATCCTGCCAAGGTCAAAATCGTGCATTGCAATTAGCGGCTGTGTTGCATGCAAAATTAAATATTCCAGATACTATTTATGTGCCTGCGCTAAAAAGCGACGATGAGACTAAACATAGCCGGATGTTTCAAACCATTAGCCCATTTGCGATTAAATATAATCTGCCCATTAATAGTAAATATAGCGCGGACGAAAATGAAAAAATCACAAAGCATGTATTTAAGAAAGATGGCCTAGTGCTGATGGTGTGGGAGCATAGCGCTATTCAGGCGCTAGCTGGCGCGCTTGGTGTGAATGACGCACCAAAGTGGCCTGAAAAAGACTTTGATAGCATTTGGATAATCAATTACCAAGATGGCAAAGCCATGCTAACGATGGATAATGAAGGTATTAATCCCGCTTTGGAATGCAATTATTAAGACAAGCTTAGCCACGTGGATGATGCATGCTATGCAGCTGCTTCAACCGCTCGCGCGCTACATGTGTATAAATCTGCGTTGTGGAAATATCAGAATGCCCTAACAGCATTTGCACTACTCTTAAATCCGCACCATGATTCAACAAATGCGTAGCAAAGGCATGACGCAATACGTGTGGAGACATAGGCTTGGTAATTCCTGCCAACAAAGCATAGCGCTTAATCAAATACCAAAAAGCCTGACGTGTCATCGCTTCGCCCCGATTGGTAACAAACAGTGCATCGCATAAACGCTTTTGTAAAATTTCCAAACGTGCTTCGCTTAAATAACGCGAAATCCAATCAACAGCTTCTTCACCGATAGGCACTAGCCGCGTTTTACTACCTTTACCTGTGATTCGTACAACACCATCGCTCACGCTGACTTCTGTCACTTTGACACCTACTAGCTCAGATACGCGCAATCCACAGGCGTAGAGTAGCTCTAACATCGCTCTGTCACGCAATCCTGCTGGCTCTGCTATGTTAGGGGCATTGAGCAAGGCAATGACTTCATCTTCGTTCAAACTTTTAGGCAAGCTACGCGGTAATTTAGGCGATTGAATTTGGATGGTTGGGTCTAAGCTGATTTTATTGTCGCGCATTAGATAGCGATAAAATCTGCGCATACTGGCAATCAATCTACTAATACTGCGAGGCTGACTCAGCGGAAACTTAACCGCCAAGTATTGCTGAATATCAGCTTGGTCCGCGGTGAGTAGTTGCTTGTTTTGCGGTGTGAGCCATAACGCAAATGAGCTTAAGTCTAAGCGATAACTTTCTAGCGTATTTTTAGACAAACCATCTTCTAGCCATAAGTTGTCAATGAAGGTATCAAGCTCTGCTGCGTCTTGTGGCGAAAGCGTGCGCTCACTCATGTGTATAACCTTGCACACCTTCATGCGCTAACAGCCAGCGTTTAATGAGCAAACCATTCTCCTTACCCTGCATAAATCCGCCTAATCCATTCTGTGCAACGACACGATGACATGGAATGATGAGTGGGATGCTATTTGCACCACAGGCATTGGCCACAGCACGCGGCCCTGAGCCTATTTGGCCAGCAATCTGCCCATAGCTTGCAACTTGCCCCAACGGAATGGCGGCAATAGCCTGCCAAACGCGTTGCTGGAAGGCTGTTCCATGTTGCTGATAAAACGATGCATTAAATTGGGTACTTGCTTGATTTAGGTATTGCTGTATCTGCTCGTAAGCTTGCTTCACTGCGGGATTTTTTATCTTTGTTGGGTGATAAAGCTGCAAGCTCTCTTGTGAAGGTGATTCAAGCAACAAATCAATCGCAAGTTGATTATCCTGCATGGCAATGGCTACCACACCAAAAGGTGCATCAATAAGGGCTTCGTATTGGGTAATCATCAGCATTATGTTAAACCAATACGGTGCAGATGCAAACGAAAAGTCATATGCTTAACTCCACAGATACCAATCGGTGACATAAAAAAACCCCAAATGACTTTCGTCGCTTGGGGTTTCTGCTTTTCAGCAAAAAACTCTTAAATTTAAGCGCTTTCTGCTGGAGCCATTACTTCTTTTTCACGTGTGAACAATTTTTCTTTAATACGTGCTGATTTACCTGAACGCTCACGTAGGTAGTAAAGTTTCGCACGGCGAACATCACCACGACGTTTAACTTCAATGCTAGCGATTAGCGGTGAGTAAGTTTGGAATGTACGCTCAACACCTTCACCAGATGAGATTTTACGTACGATGAATGATGAGTTCAAACCACGATTACGTTTAGCAATCACAACGCCTTCGTATGACTGCACACGTTTACGTGTACCTTCAACTACGTTCACGCCGATTACTACGGTGTCGCCTGGTGCAAAAGATGGAATGGTTTTGCCTAAACGGGCAATTTCTTCCTCTTCCAACATTTTAATAATATCTGCCATTTTCTATATCCACAGGTTTCCCTATGTGGTTCCTTTTAATTATGAAGAAACTTGTTCCTGCTCTAACTCACCGAGCAGCCGTGCTTCCTCTTTCGTCAATAGCCTTGCGGCCAATAAATCGGGACGTTGATCCCGAGTTCTTTTCAGCGACATTTTCAAACGCCACTGCTTAATCTTTGCATGATTGCCTGATAACAATACTTCAGGAACCTTAACATCTTTATATTCTTCTGGCCTTGTATAGTGCGGGAAATCTAACAAGCCATCTACAAATGAATCTTCAACTGCAGAATCACTATCACCCAAACTACCTGGCAGTAGCCTGACTATCGCATCCATCAACGCCATGGCGGGTAGCTCGCCACCACTTAATACATAATCGCCTATGGAGATTTCCTCATCCACTTGCGCGTCAATCAAACGCTGATCTACACCTTCATAGCGGCTAGCCAACAACACCAAACCTTGTTTTTTACTTAATTGCACGACTTTTTCATGCGTCAGCGGTTTACCCGCTGGTGAAAGATGGATCACCCAACTTTTAATATTCTTTTCAGCTTGATTAGCCTTAGCTGAGCTAATGGCTTGCTCTAATGGTTCCGCCAGCATCACCATGCCAGGGCCGCCGCCATAAGGTCTATCATCAACCGATTTATGATTATCCGTAGTGAAATCGCGTGGATTCCAATATTGCACATCATAAATCTTTTGCTGTAACGCTCTACTGGTAATGCCATATTTTGTAATAGCATCAAACATTTCAGGAAAAAGCGTGATGACGTCAAATTTAAAAGCCATCATCAAATTTCAATGGCAGGATTAAAAGTCTGCATCCCAATCCACCAACATTGTTTTTGCTGCTATATCCACTTCTAGCACTACTGCATCAATAAATGGCAGCAATCTTTCTTGCGGCTTTTCTTTGGCTGTCATTTTTTCAACTGGAACTTCTTGTTTGATTGCATCGGCTCTTACTGCAAGCACATCATTCGCACCAGTTTCAAACACATCCACTACTAAGCCAAAATCAACATCTTGTTTATTTTTGACGCGTAAACCAATCAGGTCTGACCAGTAATACTCATTTTCTTCAGCTTCAGGCAATTGTTCTCTTGGCACTGCGATTTGCTTACCCTTACAGGCGAGCGCCGCATCGCGATCATCGATACCTTTAAGCTTAACAACAAGTACATCGTTGTGCGTTTTAGCAGTTTCAACCACCATTTCACGCCAATCTTCGCCTTTGCCAAGCCACCAAGAATCGTAATCAAATAGGCCGTCGAACGCTTCAGTATCTGGCACAATTTTTATCCAACCAAAAACGCCGTAGGGCGCAACTATGCGCCCCATGACTACCATATTACTGCTTGTTTGCTTAGTGCTTGCCAAAACCTTAGTGCTTACCAAAATTACCTACAGACTTAGTCAATCACTCGGTGAACTATCACCTGAGCGATGATATTAAGCGTCTGCAGCTGGTGTTTCAGCAACTTCTGCAGCGGCTTCAACTGGAGCAGCGGCAGCTTCGGCCTCAGCAGCTTTTGCTGCGACTGCAGCTTCAGCGGCCTCAGCAGCTTGTTCAGCGGCTTTAGCATCTGCTTCAGCTTTAGCAGTATCTGCAGCAGCTTTTTGTTTTGCAGCTTCAGCAGCAGCAATTTTAGCTTTAACAGCATCAGCTTTAGCCGCGTCTTTTGCTTTAGCAGCAATAGCGTACTCTGGGCCTTTAGCGTGAAATTTAACCAAACGTGCCACTGTATCAGACAGCTGTGCACCTTGACCTTGCCAGAATGTAACACGCTCTTGATCTACACGAAGCGCTTCTGCACCAGCTTTTGCTGATGGGTTGTAAAAACCAACACGCTCGATAAAGCGGCCATCACGACGATTGCGTGAATCAGCCACTACCACGTTGTAGAAAGGAGTTTTTTTCGCGCCACCACGAGCTAAACGAATAATAACCATAATCTTTGTTCTCTTTTAGAAAATTTTAAAGCAGAAAGGCGCGGATTTTACGTTATTAATGATGGGTTTGGCAAGTAGTTTGTGCATTAATGCCATAATTATATTTATGCAAAATTCCTCATTTTAAAACTGCGCTGCTTATACACAGTCTTAGCGCCATCTTTAGTTGTGTTTTTTATATCGCGTTGGGTCTGTCAAGCCTGCTGCGGCAAAACCTTCACGCCTTAAACGACATGAGTCACACAACCCACATGCCTCGCCATGGCTGTCTGCTTGATAGCAAGATACCGTCATCGCATAATCTACACCGAGTTCTGTACCCAGCATCACAATTTGTGCTTTTGTCATATCAATCAAGGGCGCATGAATATTAATTGCATGACCTTCTACTGCGCTTTTAGTCGCTAGGTTTGCCATCGCTTGAAACGCGCTAACATATTCACCACGACAATCAGGGTAACCTGAGTAATCAAGCGCATTGACGCCGATAAAAATATCCTGACTTTCAAGTACCTCTGCCCAAGCCAAAGCCAATGACAACATAATAGTATTACGCGCTGGGACATAGGTGACTGGGATGCCTGAGGTTTCACTTTCTGGCACGGCAATCGTGTCATCTGTCAACGCAGACCCGCCAAACAAAGATAAATCTAGATTAGCGGTTTTATGTGCCGCAGCGCCCATCACGCTGGCAACGTTTTTAGCTGCATGTAATTCTGCAATATGGCGCTGATGATAATCTAAGCTTAAGCAATAACATTCAAACCCTCGCTTGCGCGCATAAGCCAGCACAGTGGCTGAATCTAAGCCACCAGATAATAAAACAACCGCTTTTTTAACTTTGTTATTCATCATTAAGTTTTTTATTTAAACGCCAGGCTTTTCGCCCCACAATATTTTATGCAACTGCACTTGCATGCGCACAGGTAACTTATCTGCAAGCACCCACTCTGCCAGCTCGGTAGGATTCACTTGACTATAGACCGGTGAAAATAATACGGGACATTTTTCGGCAATTTTGTGTGTATTTAATAGTTCTTTCGCCCATTGGTAGTCTTCTCGACTACACAAGACAAATTTCACTTCGTCTGAGCTTTTTAAATGGTCTAAATTGCTCCACACGTTATTTTTTAGCTCACCTGAATCTGGTGTTTTGACGTCTAAAATCACAGAAACGCGTTTATCTACTGGACTAATATCAATCGCTCCGCCTGTTTCTAGCGATACGCTATAGCTTGCATCGCACAAGTCTTTGAGCAACACATGACAATCTTTTTGCGCTAACGGCTCACCGCCAGTGACTGTGACATATTTTGTACCGTATTCAGCTACCTTAGCCAGAATATCAGCAATCTCAACATTGCTGCCCCCACTAAATGCATAAGCCGTATCACAATACACGCAACGCATTGGGCAACCTGTAAGGCGCACGAATACCGTAGGCAATCCTACGCGTGAGGATTCGCCTTGTAGTGAGTAAAAAATTTCGTGGACTTTGAGCTTCATTACTTGAGTTTCATTAAAAACTTAATATGTCAGAGATGCTGATAACCTAAAAAAATAGCGCCAACTTGAATCGGCGCCATTGTATCTTAAATATGAAATTACTAAAATTGAGCTAAGTGAATGTTTTGGCAATAGAACTTATTTAAATAGTAGTTAATTAAATATTAATTACTTAATCGCCTCTAATGCCTTTAAGCGTTTCTGTGCAATAGGCGTTACTTCGCTACTCGGAAACTTAGCAATTAAGTCGCGCAAGGTTTTTTTTGCACTAGGTACTAAGCCTAATTGAATCTGGCTATTAGCCATATTCAACATCGCATCTGGCGCTTTTGGGCTTTCTGAGTATAAATCTAATACTTTTTGTTGTGTGACAATAGCAGACTTATAATTTTTTAATGCGAATTGCGAATAGCCTAAACCGTAAGTAGCTTCTGCCGCCATCACACTGTTTGGATAATCTTTTAAAAATTTATCATAGGCATTAAATGCGTCTTTATATTTAGACTCTTTAGACAAGCCATTTGCCAGCTCTAGTAACTGATATTCTTGCGTATTTTTAGGTGGCGCTGCTGTTGACTGAGTTGCGGGCTCATTATTTGAGCTTGCCGCCGTTGGTGTTACATCACTCTCTAGTTTGCGCAAACGTGCATCAGTATCACCATACAAGTCTTTTTGTCTTTGCTGGGTGGCATCCACATTATGACTTGCCAATTCAAGCTCGCCTTTAAGCCTTGCAACTTCTTGCTTTAAAGACTCAATTTGATTTTGCATATCCATCAAGCCACCACCTTTGGTGATAGCTTCAATGGCTTGTATGCGCTGCTCAAAGTCCTTCTTTACGTTTGCTATCTCAGTTTGATTCGCCTGATTCTGGCTATTCATTGTCGTTTCTACTTCTAGAATCTTTTTGCGTGCTTCTTTGTCATCAAACAAAGCAGCATGGCCACTTATTGCAAATAGCTGCGCAGACAACAACACACCAGCCAGTATCAGTTTCTTGATCATACTTTTTTAGTCCTAAATAGTCAGTTCTCAGTAAACGATCTTGTAATTACTCGTTTTCGTAGACTACATCTACACGACGGCTTGTCTTGTAACAAGATTCATCAGCACAGTTTTCATCAGCTTTTTCTTCGCCGTAACTTACAGTTTCAATTTGAGCATCTTGTACACCTAGTAAGTTAAGTGATTTTTTCACAGCAACCGAGCGGCGTTGACCTAATGAAAGATTGTACTCACGAGTACCACGCGCATCGGTATTACCTTGTAAGATTACTTTTGCTGCGCCATGTGCAAGCAAATACTTTGCATGTGCTTCAAGCATTGGACGGAACTCATCTTTAACTGTATCGCGATCAAAATCAAAATAAATATTTCGTTTAGATAAAATATTGTTCGGGTCTTTTAGAGGGTTATTCGCAGAGTCTGTTGCGTTGCCGTCAATCGCAACTTCTTTAACAGCTGAAGTATCTGCACCTGTATTATTGGCTGCAGGCTGAGTTGTTTGGGCAGGGCTTTTATCTTCTACAGCTACTGGCTTAGTGTTCATTGGCGTACTTTTACAAGCACTCAATACTAATGCTAGCAATAAGCTACTTAGTAGTTTGGTATTCCATGTAGATTTCTTCATAATTATTCTCCTAAAAAGTCGTGCTTATATAAAATATATTCAAATTAATACGTTATTTCATCTATTACTACTTGTGCTGCATTTTCATCGACTGCTAATTTCTCTACTTAATAATTCTGTTTATTTATCTATTTCATTAATGGACCCCAAGCCGGCTCGCGGATATCACCACCAGCTTCATCCAACTTTTGCTTAACGCGACCATCTGCCGACACCGCCGCTAAAGCACCATGTCCATTTGAACGAGTCGCATAAAGTATCACGCGGCCATTTGGCGCAAAACTAGGCGACTCATCTTGCGAGCCATCGCTTAATAACTGCACTTGCCCTGTTGTTAAATCTTGCAGAGCCACTCGAAATTTACCGCCATCATTGCGTATCATCGCCAATGACTTACCGTCTGGTGAAAAACGTGGACTCACGTTATATGCGCCTTCAAAAGTTACACGTTGCGCGTCACCACCATTGGCAGAAACTTTGTAGATTTGCGGCTTGCCACCACGATCTGAAGTGAAGTATATCCACTTAGCATCTGACGACCAAGTTGGCTCGGTATCAATCGCATTACTTTTTGTAAGCCGGTTTAAGCCAGAGCCATCAGCATTAATGGTGTATACCTGAGAGTTGGCGCCATAAGTGAGCACGATGGCAAGTTTACTTCCATCGGGTGACCACGATGGCGCGCTATTATTGCCTTTAAAAGCCGCTAAAACCGTGCGCTGACCACTTAAAGACTGCACATAGATAATCGGTTTTTTCTTTTCAAAAGAGACATAGGCAATTTTACTACCCTCTGGCGACCATGCTGGCGAAATAATAGGCTCTTTTGATGACACCATTGTGAGTGGATTTGCGCCATCAGCATCCGCCACTTTGAGCATATAGCGGCCACCCGCCTTAGTAATATAAGCAATACGGCTAGCAAAAATACCTGATTCGCCAGTCAGTTTTTGATAAATCACATCCGCAATTTTATGTGCAGTGGTTCTGAGTTGATTGGGTGCGATGGTGTATTGCATGCCCGTTAATTGCGTTTGCTTAAGTACGTCTGCTAACTGAAAAGTCACTTTCAAACGGTTATTCGGTAGTGTTTCTACCATACCAACCGCCATGGCCTGCGCTTGCAGACTTGCCCATTCTGGATATTTGATTTGCGTGATGTCGCTGGGTTTATTCACCACGCCGCCTGTTTCTAATACACGAAATAAACCACTGCGTTTTAAGTCTGCCGCGATTATATTGCTGATGTTGTCTGCGCTATTGCCGGTTTGCGCAAAAGGCACAATGGCGATCGGCACTTGCTGCGCGCTACCACCACTAATTTCAATATCAAGCGCCGCATTGGCTAATGATGTAAAAAGTAGACTCACAGTAACAATAATTGCACTCAATATTTTTGAGCGTATTGGTGTTGAGAAATCAAGTTTATGCATGGGCTATATTTAAAACCTTTATTAATCGTTCATTAAAATCTCAGAATTGGAATTCCACGGTGCGCATTTAGTTCTCATGTTCTGATGAGTTTCGTTTCTCGTATTCTGACGCCTCATGTGTTTTGGCGCTACACGATTTACACATTGTTACATTCATCCGCATTGAGAGTTCAGTCAAACGCGCCACTTAATCGTTAGGTCGGAATGTAAGCTTTAAGTTTCTAAAATGTGGAAAAAGCGAAGTATCAGGCGGTAACGGAAATTTTTGAGAACCTATAATGGCGCGTTCAACAGCATCGTCACAGGCTGAACTACCGCTAGACTGCACCTTCTTAGGCTCGCCACTCAGTTCACCTGTTGGTAGTAAAACAATTTCAAATTTAAGTTCAGGATTATTATCACCACATAAGCTTTTATTAACATTACCATGAATTTTTGCTTGTATTTTATTTTTAAAAACGTCTATCACTCCTGCATTAGCCGCGGCCTTCGCAGATAAAGCACTTTGATTACTGGCTGTTTTTTCGTCAGCCAACGCTTCTTGCTGAAGTTTCTTTAAAGCATCTTGAGATTGATTTTCTTTAGGTCTCTTTTCATTCTCACGGATTGAATCTTTGCGCATTTCTTCTTTTAACGAGTCTAATTGTTTCTGTTGTGCTAAAGCTTTGTCTTTTTTTATCTGATCTTCTTTGAGTTGTGCTTCCGCCTTTTTTAGCGCTTGTTCTTTTTTCAACACCTGTTCTTTTTTCTTTTTTTCTAGCGCAATGTCAACTTGCGGCTCCTCTTTAGGCTTTTCTTCAACCACTGGCTTAGGCTCTGGCTTAATCTCTTCTTTAACAATAGGTTTTGTCGTTGGCTGCACCACTGGCTCAGGTGCTTGAACTTTTTGGTTAGGAATACTATCCCACAGCTCGACTTCAGTAACGTTCAAAACTGGGTGCGCAGCTTTCCAGTTAAACGAAATGAGCAATGCCGCAAGTAAAGCCAGATGCACGGTAATTGCCAGCCCACCTGCTTTCCATGACACTTCTTTTTCGTACGCTCTAATCATTTTGATACATCGGCCATATTAATAATTCAGCCGCCTTATTTCGCTGGTGCTAGCAATAGCCCAACTTTATCCACTTTGTTTTGTTTAAGTAAATCCATCACACCTATCACGTCATCATATTTAACATTTTTATCTGCAGCAATTACCACCGAGCGTTCTGGCGATTTTGTTATCGCTTGACGCACAGCCAGCAGTAACTCATCACGTGGCATAGGTTTGTTGTCGAATTCAATTTTCTGATTGAGTTTAACCGTAAGTACCAAAGGTGGTACTTGCGGCTGTTTTAAACCTTGTCCTACTTTAGGCAAATCAACCACGCCAGGGTTAGTCATAGGTGCAGTAACCATAAAAATAACCAGCAGCACTAAAGTGACGTCAATGTAAGGCACTACATTGATTTGATTCATCATGCGACGTTTACGAGTACGCGCCATGCTTTAGCTCTTTCTTTGCAGAATATTAGTAAACTCTTCCATAAAACTTTCGTAACGCACAGAAAGCCTATCGACTGAGCTTGCAAAACGGTTATAGGCAATTACAGCAGGAATCGCAGCAAACAAGCCAATTGCGGTTGCCACTAGCGCCTCTGCAATGCCAGGCGCCACTTGGCTTAGCGTTGCTTGCGCGACGTTAGATAAGCCTCTAAACGCATTCATAATACCCCACACTGTGCCAAATAAGCCAATGTATGGGCTGACTGAACCCACTGAGGCTAAAAATGGTAGATGTGCATCTAAATCATCTAGCTCACGGTTATAGGCGGCGCGCATTGCGCGTCGAGAGCCTTCCATCACATCGGAAATATCCATATGCGTTTGCTGTTTGTGACGCGCATACTCTCTAAATCCAGCTTCAAATATGCTTGCCATGCCTTGCGGCTTGCGGCGACTTGAGGCGAGACCTTCAAAAAGTTTGTTCAAATCACCACCAGACCAAAATGCTTTTTCAAAATCTTCCGCATTGGTTTCTGCTTTTTTTATCATCGCCAACTTAATAAAAATATACCACCAAGAAAATAATGAGGTGCCTATTAACACCACCAGCACCATCTGCACTGGCAGACTGGCGCCAGCCACTAGCGAAAAAATAGACATATCATTGGCTGCACTTATACTCATCACTTCTCCACTTGTTGATTCACTGCTAGTTAATTGTCTGCTAATTGATAGCTTGTATTTTAATCATATCTTGCTTCATTGCTGAAGGAATAGCTACTGGCTTAAAAGTTTCTGCATCAACAAATGCCGCTTTAACACTTGCTTGAATTAACTCGATACCATTGCAGATGATTGTTTGCGACATTTCTATACTGCCACGCCCAATGTTTGTTAGTTCGCATTGTACTTCAAGCAGGTCATTAAATTTTGCAGGCTTTTTGAAATTAATCGACAAACTATGTACCACAATAATCACGCCTAACGCATCTTTCACCGTGGTTTGCTCGTGCCCTAAAGCACGCAGCCATTCGGTGCGAGCACGCTCCATAAAATTTAAGTAGTTTGAGTGGTAAACCACGCCGCCCGCATCTGTATCTTCATAATACACACGGACTGGCCAACTAAACTGATGACTACCCATGCTTACTCTTGCCACGTTTCACTATTTAAGTGCTTAGGTATGGGTAATTCAAAATGTTGATAAGCTTGTTGTGTCGCGATACGTCCACGCGGTGTACGCATCAAATAGCCCTGCTGAATCAAGTAAGGTTCAAGAACATCTTCAATCGTATCGCGCTCTTCACCGATTGCTGCAGCTAAATTATCCAAACCTACAGGGCCGCCACCGAACTTTTCTATTACCGCAAGCAAAAGCTTTCTATCCATGACATCAAAACCTAGTTTATCGACATCAAGCATTTTCAACGCGGCATCAGCTATTTCTGATGACACAATGCCATTCGCTTTCACTTGGGCATAATCACGCACTCGTCGCAGCAGTCTATTGGCAATACGTGGTGTACCGCGTGAACGACGGGCGATTTCAAGTGAGCCTGTATCCGCCATTTCGACTTCTAACAAACCAGCTGAACGATGAACAATTCGAGCTAACTCTTCAGAAGTATAAAACTCCAACCTTGAAACAATCCCAAAACGGTCCCGCAGTGGATTAGTCAGCATTCCTGCGCGCGTTGTTGCGCCTATCAAGGTAAAAGGTGGCAAATCTAAGCGCACGCTACGCGCAGCAGGACCTTCACCTATCATAATATCTAGTCGATAATCTTCCATCGCGGGATATAAAATTTCTTCTACCACGGGTGAAAGTCGATGAATCTCATCAATGAACAAAACATCATTGGGCTCTAAGTTAGTAAGCAAAGCCGCCAAGTCGCCAGCGCGTTCTAGCACTGGGCCTGATGTTTGACGCATATTCACGCCCATTTCTTTGGCAATAATATGTGCCAAAGTGGTTTTACCTAAACCTGGCGGGCCAAACAACAATACGTGATCTAGCGCTTCGCTTCGCCCACGCGCTGCATTAATAAAAATCTCTAGTTGGCTACGTGCTTTTTCTTGCCCGACATATTCATCTAAAAGCTTGGGGCGCAAAGCGCGCTCTAAGGCTTCCTCGCGAGGACTTTCAGCATCGGGGGCAATCAGGCGGTCAGTTTCTATCATAATTTCATCTGGTTATTTAAGCGCTAGGCGAGAGTACAACACTGGCCTACTTATTGAGCATGGAGTATTGAATATTTTTCAATTAATCCTTTGACTGTTACGGGAGCGCCTAAGTAAAGACCTTGGCCGTAGTGTACGCCTATACTTTTCAACTCGCTCAATATATCTTCATTTTCCACAAACTCTGCAACAGTCTTAATATTCATGGCCTCTGCCACACTATGAATCGAACGCACCATTGCATGGTCGATTTTATTAACATCCATCTCCTTGACAAAAGTGCCGTCAATTTTCAAGTAATCCACATCAAAGTTCTTCAAGTAGGTAAATGACGACATGCCACTACCAAAGTCATCTAAAGCAAAGCTACAACCTAACTTGCGCAATGCACTGACCAATAAAATAGTATTCTTTAAATTAACAATCGCAGCGGTTTCGGTAATTTCGAAACAAATAGACTCAGGTGGAATGGAGTACTTTACAAACATGTCTTGTATGAAGCCAAGCAAACTTTTATCACCAAGTGATGTGCCTGAAAGATTAATAGAAAAAATATAGTTACATTTTTCAGCATTGATATCCAGCAACTGACGGTAAGCGATAAATACGTTTTTAATCACCCATCGGTCGATATTTGGCATCAAGTGATAGCGTTCTGCTGATGGTATAAATGTAGTAGGCAGAATGATTTTCCCATCAAGGTCAATCTTTCTCAACAAAATTTCATAATGTAAAATTTCTGTAGTTTGCGCGATGAGTGGTACGATGGGTTGGCAATACAACATAAACTGTTCATCATCAATTTCATCGGTAATATCTGAAATCGACTCAACTGAGCTTCGATGTTGCACTACTTCAATATCACCTGCGTTAAACAAAAAACTTTGATTTCTTCCAGCAGACTTAGCAGAGTAACAAGCAGAATCAGCCGCATGAATAATCTCACTTACACTGCCAAAGCCTTGGTTAATCACTACCAAGCCAATACTAACGCCAACATTAAAAATCTTATCATCGTGAATAAAACGATAATCACGAATAACCTTAAGTAATGCATTATTGATTTGATTGGCATCTGCCAAAGTGCAGTTTTCTAGTAATAAACCAAACTCATCCCCGCCTAAGCGAGCTAAAGTATCTCTATCTCGCATTTTATTTGCAAGCAAAACACTTACCTGTTTTAACAACTCGTCACCTGCGGAGTGCCCACAAGTATCATTCACCAACTTGAATTGATCTAAATCTAAATAGCAAAAGATATGTTGGGCGTTATTCTCTCGTACACTCTTTAGGCAACGCTCAAGGCGCACCTCAAACTCGCGGCGGTTAATCAGACCTGTTAAATCATCATGCTGCGCTTGGTAGCGTAACATTGAAGTAGCATCATTTATTTTATCTTGCATACTATCGTATGCATTCTTAAGGCTAGTCGACATAGAATTAAAGCCTTTTTGTAAGGTTTTCAATTCGCCGCTAGAGTTTTCCATAATGGTATGTGAGAACACCCCTTCTCCAATTCGATTAACCGCGAATGCAATTTCTTGTATAGGCTTGGTGATATGCCGACCTAGCCGCCACGCTAGCATCGCACTCAGCAACAATCCAAAAATTGCTATCATGAAAATTCTGACGATTAAGTCTTGCTTAATATTTTGTAAAGTTTGATTACTTAACTCCACATACACTTGGCCTACTTTTTCTGGTATGTATGATTTTTTTAACTCTAATTCTTTACTGTTTAAATTAGAAAAATCATCAATTTCAACCAAACTTCGGTAAATCGGAGATGTATAAATAACACCTTTCTCTTGCGGAACTTTCGTTAAATTTTCCTTACTAATTTTAGCCATGAGTGATTTAGGTAACTCACGCCCGCTTAAGGCTAGCGTAAGTCCTTGACTATCAACCACCATCACTGTTGTTAAATCTTGCTCATTCGAAAGCGCTTGTTGAACCAACCTTTGTAGCACCTGATTATTACCAGAAATTACACCATACTCTGCTGCAGGAGCAAGTTGAGAAGCAATTACTTTACCTCGAGTTTCAACTGATTGATCCAAAACACCAAATATATTGGTAATGGCGTACCCCACTAAAATAATAGCGAATAGTAGAGCTGGGATTGTCCCCAAAAATATAACGCGTGTTTTAATGCCTAGATTCTTCATTTCACTTGGCCTCTTTAGCATCAGACTCTAGCATTTTCTTAAGAATCTCGCCCTCGTCTATTAGAGAGATATTCAATGAGCGTGCAACTTGGTAATTCAACATAATAGAGAAATACTTAGGCATTTGCGGTGGCGGCAGCTCGCTTGATGCTAGATGTGACTTAATCGCAATTTCTACCGCCTGCTTAGCAAACTGCTTAGTGCTACTATAAACCGCAGCTAACGCCCCTGCGCGTACATAAGACTGAGAATATCCAAAAATTGGCTTTTTATATCGATAACTGGTAAGCAAAATAGGTTGAGCGGTTTCTCGGCTATAAACTACAGGATCTGGAATTGCCAAAATTACATCTGAAATATCTAATAGTTTTTTTAACTGAGGTATTAAATCAGACTCTTGATTGACTTTTTCCTCTAAAATACTTAAGCCTTTATCTTCACCATCGTCTCTTACATAGTCTGCATATTGTGAAGAGGTAGGCCCAAATAAAACGCCGACCTTTCGGGCTGCTGGTGAAATTTGCTTAATAAGAGACACTTGCCGTGTAAAAGGTTGATCTAAAAAAATCGCACTAAAATTACCTAATTCACGCCGACTTTTTACCATCACACTATTAAAAGTTGGTCGCGGCGTAAATACACCCAATACAGGTGTGCTATGTTTTAACTTACTTGAAGCTTCGAGCGCTTTCACCCCCAATGCAATCACTAGCTCACTATTTTCTGCTACTACCAATCTTTCTGTCTCTGGTAGGATAATCACGTTCACTCTGAGATTAATTTGTTTGTTTTTAGAAAGCTCAGCATTAAATTCATCTACAAACTCAAGGTTTGCTGGCGTTTGCGCATTCATCACAATGGTCACGCCAGTATAGGCATGTGCAATAAACGGCATTAAAAAGCCAAGCATCAACATTCCACATGCTAACAGCCTACTTAACCAGTTTTTATTATTTGAGCTGAATACCAAAATTGATTTCTCAACTACTTATTACATCATTAAATTGCATTAAAAATCCAACCTTACATTGAGGCGCGCACGTCGTTTTAGCGTATTGTATTCGGCAAACTCTTGATAATGTTCGTTAAACAAGTTTTCCACCACAGCAGAGATTTCACCGCCATAGTGTTCAGCCATAAATTTACGCGCTAGCCTCACATCGGTTCTTTGGGCTGATCCAACTAACCCACCATCACCCAATGCAGCGACTTCACTCGTCTTATAGTATGCCAAGCTCGCATCCCATTGAGGGTTAAACCGATGTGTAAGCAATGCACTAATTGTGTCACGCGGCATAGACATAGTGATATTGGTTGCAGTTTGCTTTGCATCTCCATCAATATTCACATAAGCATAATTAAGCAATAAACGCGTATCATAAGTAATACGCCATTTAGCCTGCGCTTCAAACCCTTTAACGTTGACATCACCAGCATTTGCATAGACTGTAGGTTGCTTGAGCAAAACGTAACCTGAAGAAGTAATAGCAAACAAAGGAATAGTTCGATCAATATCCGATTTAATATAATCATGAATATTGCCGTAAAAAACTCTGGCGTCTAAGCTAAATTGCCCAAAATCTCCTAAATAGCCAATTTCTCTAGAAAGAATTCGTTCTGGTTTGAGGTTAGGGTTGCCTCTAATAAATTGAGCTTGTAGCGGAATTGAGGTGGTTTTGACATCAATGTTAGTATTAAATTTATCCTCCAAATAGTTTGGCGTTCTTAAAGCAGTTGAAATGCCAAATCGAATAGTCTGATTTGGGTTTATCTTGAAGTTAATACTGGCACGTGGTGAAGTATTAACATCAGTAAAGCTATTGTTTTCTAGCATTGCTCCCATACTTAGCACCACATGCTCTATTGGACGCCATTCAATGTGACCGAATATCCGTTGTAGGTTAAATGTATCTAAATTCTGGGTCCCAAGATAATAAGGAGAATGCATGGTATCTTGACGAGCGCTTGCACCCCAAACTCCTCTTAAAATTGGAGATATAGAAAAGTTATGTTGTGCTTCTATATCATAGCGCTCCATCTTTATGTCATTATTAACTTGTATAGTAGGTGAAAGTAAAGTATTTCCCAGAAAGGTAGTTACTGGAGAAAGAAGCCCTACTAAATTAACACTATCGATTACATCTTCAGTCTTATCGAATGAATGATATGCTTGTATTGAAAAGTCGCTATTATCACTAACGTTATGGCGCCAACGAATGAGTTCGTAATTATTTTCAATGCCTCTCTCTCTAGGCTGGAAATAACGAGTCGTACCAAGCGACTGATCATCTTCACGATCACCATTCACTAGCCCTAGCTCAAATTCAAGATTATTTTTATCATCGACCCGATAATCCGCTTGAGCATTTAATAAGCGAGTCCGTTTAAAGTCATAACGATTATCTAAACCATCGTCATCACGGTAACCCGCAGTGACTCGATAACTTACATCACCCTGTTTAGCTGCATAACGTGCAAACGCTTCATGGCGACCATTGCCATAAGTAGCACTCACACTTGTACCAAGTTGATCTGATGGGTTTTGAGTGATGATATTAATCACGCCAAAGAACGAGTTTGCACCATAGCTAGCCGCATTGGGCCCACGTGTAATTTCAATACGCTCAATATCAGCGATTGCTATAGGTAACTCACTCCATTGAACACCACCGTATAAAGGGCTGTAAACTGATCTGCCATTAATCAGCACTTGCATTGCGCCTGAATATGCAGTCGTCATGCCATGATAGCTCACCACATGATTGGTGTTATGTACAAAGCCCGCATTTGTACCTACATAAAAACCTGGTACTAATCGAAAAATTTCGGGAAGATCAACAATTCCTGATGCACGGATGGTTTCTCTATCTATTACTGTAACAGCCGAGGGCGCATCTGCTATTGATTGTGACAGCCTAGATACCGTAAGCACTCGAGGTACTTCACCAATATAGTCATCTTCTGAAACATCTTTAAGAGTATTTTCTTCTGCTGAAGCTAACTGACTAAAAGTAGCCAAAATCACAAAAATCAGTGAGACAAATCCATTATTAGTCATTGGCTCTACCCTCTAACTTTTAAACCAGATAGTAATTATACGATAATATTTCATCATATTGTTTCAAGTAACTTCTTGTTCTGTAAAGCTATCCAATGTTGCATTAACGTAAAACCGACAGCCAATAATGTTGGCCCTAAAAAGATACCAATGAAGCCAAACGCTAAGGCACCACCAAGCACGCCAAATACAATGAGCAATAAAGGCAAATGTGAAGAGTGGCTAATCAGAATAGGCTTAATTACGTTATCTACCATACTAATACCGAGCAATCCGTAAAGACCCAGAAATATTGCCCAGCCAGGCTCTCCGTGGCTGTATAACCATAAAGAGGCCCCACCCCAGATAATCGGTGGGCCGACGGGAATCACAGACAAGAAAAATGTCGCCGATGCTAACAACAGTGGCGCAGGAGCACCCGCCAGCAAAAAGCCAAGCATTGCAACGACTGATTGCGCTAATGCCGTACCGAATATACCGAGCATTACGCCTTTTACGGTGTTGCATGAAAGATCCAGCATTTCCAAACCCAACTCACCACCTAGCCGGTGCACAATGGTGTTGAGTCCTTGAGCTATTCGCGTGCCATCACGATAGAAGAAAAATGCCACAAAAACCATCATCAGCAACTGTAAAAAGCCACCAGCCACCAATTGCACTGCACGTAAAGTAAAGGCGCGCATAGGCTCATAATACTGTCGTAATAGCTTAATCAACTCCTCTTGGCTAGCAGTTGCGCGCTCCCATGAGTGGCTGATTTGTTCACCAATCAGCGGCAAACTATGTACCCAATTTGGTACTTTAGGCTGTAGATTTTGCAAACCCACGCCAAGCTCACTGAATAGTTTGTCAGCAGATCCTGCCAAGTTAGTGGCAAGATAGGCCATTGGCAATATCAAAGCAACTAGTAGCAGCAAGGTCATGGTGATGGCAGCTAAAGTATCTCGCTTACCAAAGAATCGCCACAAACGACGGTAAAGCGGCCAAGTAAATAAACAAAATATGGCAGCAAATAAAGCTGCTGCCATAAAAGGCTGTAGCACATAAACGCAGCCTATTATCAGCAAAGTTATTAGCGCGACACGTGTCACTTGGTTGGTATTAATCATGTTCTTTTGACCTTAATCTAGACTACTTGTGCTTAGCTGCAATTTTCAACACAAGCTATTTGGCTTGTCTATTTGATCTGATTTTTGACCATAATTTTCGCATCAAAATAATCATAGGTATGCCGAATAACAACCATGGCAGCACCATCACAAAGAACGTAATCACACTAGCAAAGCTTGCCATTAATACGTGGCCTGCATCTTTTAAGGCTTGCGAAACTGGTGAAAAGAAGCCCTGTTCGGTAATGCCTTGTTTGGCTGTAAAGTTAATCGTAACCGCTACCAGCTCAGTTTCTTGCGCCAACACTTTACGCACCCCTTGAATAGTATCTAGCTGGCTTTGCGTATCCACCAACTCACGTTGCACCTCTATAAGGTCTTTAAACTTGGCCGATTTATCCGTAAGCATTACACGTAAACTATCACGAAATTCTGTTAGGTTTTTGATGCGTGCTTCTGCATCAATCACGGCATCAGTTTTATCTTCACTCTCGCGATGATGTTGTGTGATTTCAGAATTTTTTGCTAAACCAGCAAGAAATATCTCAACTGACCTTGGCGGCACACGAACCGATAGGCTTGCTGAAGGTGGGTTATAAGGCATTTCACGATTGAAATTTGCACTCAAAATTTGGCAGCTCAGTTGCTGACAGTTAGCCACTGTCGCATCAAACGCCGCTTGCATTTTATCTGCTGCAGTTTCAACCGTCAGCGTATGACGCAAAGCGATGTATCGCTTAACTGCCGCATCTGCGGTACTTGGCTCGGTCACCTCGGTTAACGACTCCTGCCCGCCACCCGTGTTTGCGGCCATTTTAGCGTTAGCTATTTCACCCATGGGCGCACTAGCTTCAATAGGAGCAGACATGATCTCCGCAGCACGTTCATTATGTTGCCCACAAGCGGCTAATACAAACATAGCGACCATCAAAAACAACTTAGTCACGACTCTCACTATCTCTCCCAAACTAACGTAGATTCCTATTTATTTTGATAACGATTTTAAAGCTAATTTAATGCCTTCTGCCACACTAGCGTCTGCAGGCAACAACTTCACAGCGGCTAGCGCCTCGCGCTCATTGTACCCTAATGAAATCAATGCATTCAGCACATCGCTACTCGCTGATTTTGGCAGATTACTGTTATTTGCAGTTAAGCCAGCCACGGTAAATTTATCTTTAAGTTCTAGCAGCAAACGCTCAGCCGTTTTTTTGCCTACACCAGGCACGCGTGTAAGCATAGCTGTATCTTGCATAGCCACAGCCTGCACCAAATCATCAATCGACAAGCCACTTAAAATAGAAAGCGCAGACTTCGCGCCTATGCCATTCACTTTAAGCAACTGCCTGAAAGTCGCGCGCTCTTGTTCGCTGCCAAAGCCATACAGAAGCTGCGCATCTTCACGCACCACAAAATGCGTGAGCATCACTACTTTTTCGCCAATGGCAGGTAAGTTATAAAAAGTACTCATCGGCACTTCACACTCGTAACCCACGCCATTGCAATCAATCAACACCAGAGGTGGTGTTTTTTCCAACAAAATTCCGTTTAGTCTTCCTATCATGGCATTTTCCAAATGATTACTGATGTTAACAATAACGCATGGCCAAGCATGGCAGCAAGCGTCAATTTAATTGCGGGGAGCAGCTTGGCCGGAGTTGCAGCATATTGGCGTAATATCCACGCCGCTTTTGCTGAAAAAATTAGGGGTAAAGTTGCGAGCAGCGTTTGAACTGGTAAGCTACCAATGGCAATAAAATAAAGCAACCAAGCACCTGCGAGCACAGCCAATAACGGGTAAATCAGCACTGCATATTTTAATGGCAACATAACCACTAAATGTCGCTTTCCAGCAATTGCATCGGCTTTTCGATCAGGAAATTGGTTAATATAAAGTAAATTAGTCACTAAGAGTGCATAGGGCATACCAATAATTAATGGCTGAAATGAAAATACTTGTCGCTGTACAAAGTCTGCGCCAATCACCACGCCTAAAAACCCCGCCAATACACATAACTCACCTAAACCACGGCTATTTAAGCGTAACGGGTCGGCAGAATAAGCCCATCCTATCATCACGCCAACCGCACCAATGACAAACAAGCCAGCACCTACTGACGATGTTAAAAACAAACCACCGAACATAGCGAAAATCAACAAAGAATAGCCGAAGTAGGCCGTCTGAGTAGTGCTTAACACCCCATTCTGAATAAACCGACTGCCACCAGTAAATGGATATAAACGCTCGGTATTCAAAGCATCTGTACCACTTAATGCATCAAAATAATCATTGATGACATTGACGCCAGCATGCACTGCTAGCGCCAATAATACCGTTAAAATCGCCGTGCTTAATTGAAATCTTACGCCAGAATGTATTGCACTTGCCAAGCCCAACAAGCAGGCTGCTAGCGTAGCAATCAGAAAAGCTGGGCGAGTCGCGGCGAAATAGAGTGTGAGTGGGTTTGAGAAGCTAGCTTTCTGTGGCTCAAAATTCTGCTGGGCAGCCATTAAACAAGCCGCCCACCACGAACACGATACCCTGCCGTAGCCAGCTTGCCTAAACCCTGACCGCCATGCGCATGGCAGATGGCGCAGGCTAAGGCATCGGCAGAATCCGGCTTTGGTGTTGCTGGCAAATTGAGTAAGCGCTTGACCATTTCTTGCACTTGCTCTTTTTGCGCATGGCCGTTGCCGACTACCGCTTGCTTGACTTGTAGTGCAGTATATTCAGCAACCACTAGATTTCTAATCACTGCTGCGCTAATGGCTGCGCCACGGGCTTGGCCTAATAACAACGTTGATTGCGGATTGATGTTCACAAACACTTTTTCAATCGCCACTTGGTTAGGTTGATAGGTATCTATCACCTCAAATAAGCCATCTAAGATAATTTTCAAGCGAGCAGGTAGTTCTTCTCTGTCATCTTCGCCTTCAACCTTATTTTTTTTACCACTAGCGGTTTTAATGGTGCCACTTGAAATATAGGTGATTTTCTCACCTATTTTTTCAATCACGCCAAAGCCTGTTAAGCGCAGGCCAGGGTCGATGCCTAAAATCCTAACATTACTCACAGTGCTCAAAATATCAATCGCGTACAGCTGCACAAGGCATAAATGAAAATGATATCAAGCGTCTCATTGCTTAGTCTTCAATAACGGCTGATGTGTAAACATCCTGCACATCATCTAAATCATCCAATGCGTCCAATATTTTTTGCATTTTTACTGCATCATCACCTGTAAATACCGTTTCCATGTTCGGCTTCATCGTTACTTCTGCCATCACGGCTTTTAAGCCTGCGGCTTCCATGGCTTCTTTAACTACCATAAAGTCGTTAGGTGGCGTAATCACCTCTATACTGCCATCTTCATCCGTCACCACGTCCTCCGCGCCTGCTTCTAGCGCAACTTCCATGACTTTATCTTCATCGGTACCTGGCTCATAAATCAAACTACCGCAGTGTTTAAACATAAACACCACACTGCCATCAGTACCTAAATTACCGCCGTGTTTACTTAGTGCGTGGCGTACATCCATCACCGCGCGTTGCTTGTTATCGGTTAGGCAGTCAATAATAATCGCGGCACCGTTAATACCGTAACCTTCATAGCGAATTTCTTCGTAGTTCACGCCTTCTAATTCACCCGTACCTTTTTTAATGGCACGAATAATATTGTCTGCTGGCATATTCTCTTCTTTAGCTTCTGCCACAGCCGCACGTAAACGTGGATTCATGTTCACGTCGCCACCGCTCATTCGCGCAGCAACGGTAATTTCTTTAATGATTTTAGTGAAGATTTTGCCGCGCTTTGCGTCTTGACGACCTTTGCGGTGTTGAATATTTGCCCATTTACTATGACCAGCCATGTGACTTTCCTCTGTTATATTTACCGCATTTTAACATAGGTAATTAGTTGCACTTACATGTGATTAAGTAATCTAAGCAAGGGGAGTGGATGTGCATATTACGACATGGTTGTAAACTGCTCGTGCAACACAAAATTTATATATCAGCGCTAAACTTCGAGGAGTAGATTATCTAAGTAAACGGAATATTATTCTTGCCCCATTGCAGGGTCTATTTTTGTATGTTTGCGCATACTGACGATTGAGATAATAACCAATGAGAGTGCAATAAACACCATGCCTATTAACTCGTATGTATTTGGCACTTCATTGAGTTGCAGCCATGCCGCCAGCACGCCAATAACGGGTGCCAACATACTGGCCATGCTTGCTACACCTGCCTGCAATCGTTGCAGGGCGTATAACCACAATACCCAAGCTACACAACCACTCAAAATAACGTTAAACAACACGGCATAAATAAATGTAGGCGTCCATTGAATAGGTGGCGCAGGTAGAATAAATGCAATTGCAATAACTGGAAAAGAGCCCAGCAACATTGGCCAAGCGGTCAGGTTAAGTAAATCCAGATGCGGTGCACGTTGATGTAATTTTTTAGAAATTATGGCTGATATTGCCCAAGAGACACCTGAACAAAGCGCTAAAAACATACTAAAGCCATCGGACTTAATATGCAAAGGGTCAAATATCAACACCATGCCGAATAGTGCAAATATCACCGCCAGCCATTGCCAGCCTTGCACTTTTTCACCTAGCATTGGCCATGCAAAAAGCATCACCCAAAATGGCATTGTATAAGTCAATACAGCGGTTTTACCTGCACCGCCCTCAACTAATGCCCAAATAAGTAGCCCTGTAAATCCACAGGTTTGTAATAGCCCTAGCAGCAACATCGTTGGAAACTCTTTTAGTGCCAACGGTCTTTTAGTGACAAAAATCAATGCAAATAAAACAATAGCGCCTAAGAATGTTCGCAAAGCGGCAAATTGAAATGGGCTAGCATATTGCACTGCCTGCTTCATGACGACCCAGTTATAACCCCAAATCAGCGTAAGTATAAAGAGGGCTAAAAAGGCTTTTGCTACTATTTTTTTTTGCATTATTTTTCCATTAGTTCCAAATGTGACTAACAGCTTTCCAATCGCCATTAGCTTGTTTGCGATATATCAATTGCACATTACCGCCAAATGTCTGTTTTACGCCTTCAGCATTGACCATTGCGCCGCCCCACTGACCGATTTGATAGACTAAGTTTCCGTCTTCAACAGCTTGCGTTAGCGTGAGTTTGTGTTCAATGACGCCCGCAGTGATTAACCCACCGAAAAATGCTTCTATCGCTGCTAATCCTTTTACTGGTGCTCCAGCAGGTGCAGGCAACACCACTGCATTTTCGTCATACAAATGAGTAATTTTCTGTACTTGCTTTGCATTAAAAGCTGCATCAAATGCTGCGTTAATTGTACTAATTTTTGTTTGAATATCTGACATATTGTTTCCTTAAGATTAATAAAAAATTTAAAAAATTGATAAAGTTTGTGTCTGTTTTAATGGTTAAAAATACACTTATAGTTTCTGTTATTCATTGAGCAGAGCGGCTGATCCGGCATCCATTACTGTCAATAACTGTTGTAATTTTTCACGGTCTTGCTCGCTTAACCCTTGCATACAATCACGTAGTCGAGTGTAGTAATCAGGCATAACTACATCAAGCTTTGCTTGCCCAGCATCGGTTAACTTGATAAACACACTGCGCCTATCCTCTTGGGTATAGACGCGACTTACTAAATCATTTTGCTCTAAGCCATCTAGCAAACCAGTCATGGTTGCACGTGACACGCCAGCTTTTTCAGCCAAAACAGAAGGAGTTGAAGTTTTAGAATCTTCACGCATGAGTAAAATCAATACCCACCAACGCCCTTGTAGCAAATCGTGTCGGCTTAAACAAGCATCGAGTGCAGTGGATAAGTCACCTGCCACACGCAGTAAATTTATAAATGTATACACCGCACTCACATCCGCTTCTGGGTAGCGGGTTGCGAATTTTTGTAGTGTATCTAATGTGGGTAAGTCTCTTAGCTGCAACATAATAAAGCTCATTATAGTTAGCTGACTAACCATGTCAATAACTTATTGAGAATAGTTATTACTAGATACTTTTGGCTACAGAATTTTAGGTGTATATTTGAGGTGCAAGCTTTAGAGGAGAACAACATGAAAACGTTACAACAGTTAATAGACAATAAAAAACATAAAGAAGTTATTTCAATTGCTCCGCATCGCCCAGTCTTTGATGCGCTAGTGGTACTTGCGGAATATAAAATCGGTGCACTAGTGATACTTGAAGGTGACAAACTGGTTGGTATTTTCTCTGAGCGCGACTATGCCAGGGAGATTGTTTTAAAAGGTAAATCATCAAAAACTACGCCTATCAGTGAAGTGATGTCGTCTAATGTGTTGACTGTTAAGCCTAGCGACACAGTGGAACAAGCAATGGCTATCATGTCTGATAAGCGCATCCGCCATTTACCTGTAATAGATGGTAACAAGGTGGTCGGCATGCTATCCATTGGTGACTTGGTGAAAGAAACCATTGACTATCAGCAAAGGTTAATCAAACAACTAGAAAGCTACATTACAGGCTAACCACTGTATCAATATCAACATAAATAATGACCAGCAAGCTACTGGTCATTATTTTTTATTGATTTAGTTTTTTTAAGTATCTGCCCACATACGAATCAAATTATGGTAATTACCTGTCAATCTAATCACGGCGGCATTATCACCCACTTGCTGACGTAAAGTCACAATTGCTGCATCCATATCAAATAACAAGGTTCTTTGCGCATCATCTCGTATCATACTTTGCACCCAGAAAAAGCATGCTAAGCGCGCCCCGCTTGTGACAGGGCGCACATGATGCAAACTGGTGCCAGGATATAGCACTATATCACCCGCTGGTAGTTTAACCATCTGGTGTCCATACGTATCTTCAACGACTAACTCACCGCCTTCATAACTATCAGGGTCTGCAATAAAAAGTGTGCAAGAAATATCAGTGCGCACATGCAAGCCAGTGATGGCATGCGTACGCACAGCGTTATCAATATGCGCACCAAAATCCATACCGTCTCGATATTGGTTAAATAATGGTGGATATATTTTTTTAGGCAAAGCTGCAGAAAAAAATAAGGCATTTCTACTCAAGGCTTTTAATACTATTTGCCTAGCGGCTTCTGCATCATCTGAAGCTTCGGGCAATTGCATATTGCGTTTTACTTGCGCTGATTGTGTACCAGCCGTGACTTTCCCATCAGTCCATTGGGCATTCACCATCAGTGTTTGCAACTGCGAAAGTTCATCTGAGTTAAGTACTTGTGGTACACGTAACAGCATAGTTTTCCTAAAATTAATTTGCTTTCAATTAAAACTTATACTCAGTGGTGAGTATGGCAGTTCTGCTATTGGCAGGCACACTAAAGCCGCCGTTATCATAAATAGCATCGTAGTATGTTTTATTTAGCACGTTTTTAACATTCAAGCGCACTGCCCATTTTTTTGCTTCATACGCGAGCATCGCATCTACACGCGCATACCCAGGCAAGGTATTGGGATTAAAAGATCCCGTATTAAACGTACCTGTTGCAGTAGAAGTTTGCGTTGCCGTTTGAGATGGACTGTAACCATAGCGCTCACCTTTCGCCTCTAATCCGCCAGCCACTTTCCAATTATTCGTTAATTTATAGGTTGTCCATATATTGAAAGTCGCAACAGGCGTGTTTCTTGCTCGCTCACCTTCAAATCTAGGGTCGGACTTGGTAATAATGCCAGTCGCTGCGTTAACATTTTCAGCCGCCTCGAGTATTTTTGCGTCCATTAAAGCTAAACCCGCAAAAACTTCCCAATCATCTGACATTCTGCCAGCCAATTCAAATTCTAATCCATCAGTACGGCGTTTTTTAGTTAATACCGCTGAGGTAGATTCTAAGTCTGTATTGCGCTCCCAATCCTTAGTAGACCGGTACAAGGCTGCTCTAAAGGCTAAATCACCTTCCAGAAATAACCATTTAGCACCAAGCTCTATGGTTTTACTTCGTTCAGGAGGCAATGGCGTTACAGTTAACTGATACAAATCTGCCGTTGGACTAAATGAATCACTCCAACTTACATAGTAGTGGTTCTCAGGAGTTTGGTGCCATGATAAACCAGTGCGATAGCTATTTTCACCATAATTTAACTTTGGTGACGTAGCGCTAGAGTAATCTGCTTTCATTTCATCTCGACGAACACCAACCAATAGATCCCAATTCTTAACGAACTCTATGGTGTCTTGCACATAAACCGCATAATTATCTGCAGTAAACTTGGTCGCAGTTCCTATTACTTGACTAGGCGTAAAAAGAGCACCTGCTGTCGCATCTAAATCTCGCAAACCTTGCCTAGACGAATCTTCCTTAAGGTATTCCACACCAGTCAATAAGCTATGCTTCATGCCAGCTAATTCAAGCTTGGTATTAAAGTCGGATTGCAATGTGACGGTGTCGTAATCCATGACGCGCGTTTGATTACCGCCCGTACTGAAGTTAATGGTAGGGAGCAAAGTTGCACTTGGTGTTTTTGCCCAGTAAGCTCGCTCATAACTAGCGCTTCTTAACTGCGTCCGCCATTGTGTATCATACGAAAACTTGTGCGTGAATATAGCAGTGCTAACTTGCGTATCACTATCATCGAAATTCTTATCGCCACCATAGAACGTTTCATCATTAATATTACTTGTATTCACTGGCCGTTTGTTTACGAATGAAACACCGTAATCAGGATCATCTTTAGTTTGCGTGTAAATATGATTCAAAAATAACTCATTATCCGTGCCTATCCCTGCACCGAAACTTACAGCAATACCTTTACGATTCAACTCAGGACGATCACCATTTGCTGGATTCTCACGATAGTTTTCTTCGCTTCTTTCCATCACATTAAGTCGAATTGCGACGGTATCTGTGATTTTTTTATTAAAGTCACCAGTAAATTGATGGTAGTCGTAACTACCGAAACTTGCACTTACGGTATTTTCATCCAGCAACTTAGCCACTTTAGAAACTTGATTAATCACGCCGCCCGCCTGACCACGACCAAACAACATTGCGGCTGAACCGCGTAAAACATCTACTTGCTCTAAGTTAAAAGTTTCGCGATTGTATTGAGCGGTATCTCTAATGCCATCCAAGTATATATCGCCAAAAGTATAAAACCCACGCAAGTTCATATTGTCACCTGAACGTCCGCCTTCTGCAGCGTTAAAGGTTAACCCAGACACATTGCGCAAAGCTTCTTTTAACGACCCTACTTGCTGGTCATGCATCAAGCTACGTGTAACGGTTGTAATCGCTTGCGGAATATCATGCGGATCTTGCAGCACTTTACCTACACGCGTCTTAGTCGCTTGATAGCCATCTGAATCAACGATGGCTGAAGCTTTTACAGTGATTTCATCTAATGCCTTAGCCTCTTCAACCTTGATATTTTCTTTCTTAACTTCACTCTTAGGTTCATCAGCTAAAGCTAATGTTGTATTTAGCGCTAATGCCACGGCTAAAATTAGTTTTTTTGCGTTTGATTTTCATACTGATACATAGTGTCGCCCTTGATTATTTTTGGCTGGCTAACTAAGCTTTCACTTACTGGCTGGCTATTTTGAATTATTTTATAGTGAATATTTTGCTTAATTTTTAGGCTCGCTTACAAAGCCTAGCTTAGTGATATTGGCGTTCTGTGCATCTGCCATTATTTCCGCCAGTACTTGATATCGCGTTTCTTTATCTGCGCGGATATTCAATTCTGGCTGAGGTTTTTTAGTTGAAATTTCTTGCAACTTTAGCTTAAGTTCGCCTTGTACCATCGATTCATCGTTCCAGAACATATTGCCAGCCGCATCAACCGATACGGAAATTACTTCTGGCTTTTCTGGTAGCTGCTGACTGCTAGCTTTGGGTAAGTCTATTTTCACGGCATGCGTTAGCAGCGGCGCGGTAATGATAAATATCACCAATAGAACTAGCATCACATCAACTAAAGGTGTGGTATTGATTTCAGACATTGGCGTTGTATGGGCACCCGTGCTTACACCACTGCTACTTCCTATCATGCTGCTGCTCCCACAATATGGATGCGCTCTTTAGTGTGAACTTCCGCTTTTTTATCTCCGTCATTTGTATGAATTACTGCACCTGTCATTAGCAACATATGTAAATCGTAGGCAAATGTTTCTTGTTCAGCTGACAGCACGCGGTTACTTCTTACCAAAGCGTTATAAGCAAGTACCGCAGGGATTGCGACAGCCAATCCTAATGCCGTCATGATTAAGGCCTCGCCTACAGGTCCAGCAACTTTATCTAATGTAGCCTGACCACTCAGGTTAATGCTGGCTAGCGCGTGATAAATACCCCACACCGTGCCAAATAAACCTACAAAAGGTGATACGCTTCCTACTGAAGCCAGTACGCTTAAGCCGCTTTCCATTTTTGCACTTTCTTCTGCCATAGAACGATTTAACGCTCTAGCAATAAGCTCATCCTTACCTACCATGTCAGGACTTTTTGAGGCTTGCAATTTGTGATGTTCAGCAGCAGCAACGCCATGCTTTGCAATAGTTGCTAGTGAAATATTAGTTTCTTGTTTCATAGCGCTAGCTAAGCCTGTTGCGCCCCAAAAGTGTTTTGTATAAGCCTTAAATGCTTGGTGTAAGCGCCAAGCTTGTATGCTTTTTGAAACGATTAAATACCAACTAGCTACCGACATGATAATTAAAATTAATGCCACAGTTATTGATACTGGTCCGCCTGCCGTGATAAACGCTAAGCTATTAAATTCATACATATTTCGCCTCTTACCTTTAGTTAAATGCTTTTTTTATTAAGTACTTTAGTTATTTAATGAAAATTTCACTGGCACCAAAACACTGGCGCTCATTGCTTGATTATTTCTTTTTGCCGGAATAAAACTCCATTGCTTTACAGCCTCTATTGCCGCTTGATCAAGTGCCTCATAGCCACTGCTAGTAGCAAGCACTACTTTTTCTGGTTTTCCATTTTCAGCGACTAACACTTTTAATATCACTCGACCTTCTTGCCCTGATCTTCTTGCCATTTTTGGATATTCTGGCGCTGGATTGTTTAAATAGGCGACACCAAATTTTGGCGGCTCTATAACTTCTTGAGTTGCGGGTGCCGCTTTAACAGACTCTTCTACTGGCTCATGTGACTTTGACTCTGTAGGATTACTTGGTTTTTCTATAGGCGTAGCTTCGCTAGGTGCTTTTTCATCTAAAACTGTACTTTTTAAAATTTCAGTACTTGGCTTCTCGAACACTTCAGTCTTTTTAACCTCCTGCTTTTTAACTTCAACTATTGGTTTCACTGGCGTATTCAACTTTTCATTTTGCACCTTTGCTTCTTCGGGCTGTGATTGATTAATTACGCTACTAATTAAACTCACTGTCATGGTTGTTAACTCAGGTTTCACTTCCAGCTTTTGAGATGAAGTACTAAGTAAAGCGAGCAACAGCATCACATGTAGCAAAGCAACTAAAACCAACAGCTTATACGATGCATCCTGGTCTTTACTACCTCTTGAACCTTCACCTCGGTGAAAAGCTATATCAAGCGGGCTGTGCACTTCACCTGTGTATGTTGCTGTTAGCATTTTTAAGACTCTTTACTAAAATGGGAAACAATTAATTCACTTTGTTAAAATAAGTTTGCCTTGATTGGTTAAACGTAAATGATATTTTTCTTGCCCATGTTGAATGACCAACTCGCGCGCACCGTCAAATAGCTGCTCACTCTTAGTCACTTTAATAGCGTTAAGCGGCGATTTAATTAACTCTGTTTTTTCAACATCACCCATTGATTCTTTAATTTTCTGAATTAGGCTTGTCGCAACTCGGTTTGCATCACTAATTTAGCCGCCGCTTTTCGTAAAATCTCGCTCATCATGAAAAAGTTTTTTGCCTCAAACCTAAGTGAAGTGCCGCCAATTTCTAGCTCAATAATATCTTTTGCTTTGTTATAAAGCACTTTGCACTCTTCATTACCTGCTAATTTTTCTTGGCTTACGATCTGCTGCCTTTTCATAATAAATATCCAATATCATTAATTGATAACAAATCATAATCATTCTCATTTGCATTGTCAATGATTTGTTTTCGCTTGAATAGATAAATAAAAAAGGGAGCCTAAGCTCCCTTTTTTATTTATCTATTTGATTAAATGTACTTAGATACCATCGCATTACTTAAATCACTCGCTGCAATCGGAATGCGGACGTAGTGGCCGCTACCCGACGCCTCTTGAACAGGCTCACCTTTTTTATTAAACATTTGCTCGACAACTAACTCATGATTGCCACTTGGGTGAATCACTTGCAGGCGATCACCCACGCCAAACTTATTGCGCGCTTCAATATCCGCCAAACCTTTTTCAGCATCGTAAGCCACCACATCGCCAACGTATAAACTACGATTAGATTTTGAGTGTCCTTGCATATAGTTTTGATGCTCAGCCGTGTGGTGGCGTTGATAGAAGCCATCGGTATAACCACGGTTTGCCAAGTTTTCCAGCTCACCTAATAAACGCATATCAAAAGGCTTGCCCGCAACGGCATCGTCAATCGCCTGACGATAGTTTTGGCTTGTACGCGCCACGTAATAGCGGGATTTAGTGCGGCCTTCAATTTTTAGCGAATCCACACCAATTTTAACTAAGCGCTCTACGTGCTCAATCGCGCGTAAATCCTTGCTGTTCATAATGTAAGTACCGTGCTCATCTTCCATAATGGGCAGCAATTCGCCTGGTCGGCCTTTTTCTTCAATTAAGAAAATTTTATTAGCCTCAGGATGTCTTGGCAAACTACCGCACGCTGAAAGTTGCGACTTGCCCATCTCTGCTTCAAAGTCGAAATCATTTAAACGAATTACGCCAGCAGCATCTTCTTTAGCGTCGTGTACTTTGTAATCCCAACGACAACTATTAGTACACGATCCTTGATTAGGGTCACGCGAATTGAAATAGCCTGAAAGCAGGCAGCGGCCAGAATAAGCAATGCACAATGCGCCGTGGATAAATACTTCTAGCTCCATGTCTGGGCATTCTTGGCGGATTTCTTCGATCTCATCCATAGACAACTCACGCGATAAAATGACGCGCGTCAAACCCATACTTTTCCAAAACTTAACCGAAGCATAGTTAACCGCATTTGCTTGCACCGACAAATGCACAGGCACTTCAGGCCAACGTTCGCGCACCATCATAATCAAGCCAGGGTCGGCCATAATTAAGGCGTCTGGCTGCATTTCAATTACGGGCTCCATGTCACGCATATAGGTTTTCACCTTGGCGTTATGCGGTGAAATATTACTTGCTACAAAAAACTTTTTACCGCGCGCATGCGCTTCTTTAATGCCAATTTCTAAATTAGCCATTGAGAAATCATTTTCACGTACGCGCAAGCTATAACGCGGTTGGCCAGCGTAAACAGCATCTGCGCCATAATCAAATGCTGTGCGCATGCGGTCTAAATCACCGGCTGGGGCTAACAATTCAGGAAGTTTCATTTCATTACCAGTTCAGTCAAGCTCTCCAAGCCAAACGCTCAGAAAATTGCCTGCAGGATAACAAAGAGAAAACTATTAAGATTTGATATGAATCAGCTACTCACCAATAATTTTAACTAATACGCGCTTCTTTCTGCGACCATCAAATTCACCGTAAAAAATCTGCTCCCAAGGGCCAAAATCCAAACGACCTTCAGTAATAGCCACCACCACTTCACGCCCCATCAATTGCCGCTTCATGTGTGCATCAGCATTATCTTCACCTGTATCGTTATGGCGATAGCTGGCCACAGGCTCGTGCGGCGCAAGCTTTTCTAACCACTGCGTGTAATCATGGTGCAAACCACGCTCATCGTCGTTAATAAAAACGCTGGCAGTAATATGCATGGCATTAATGAGCACCAAGCCTTCCTTTACACCACTCTCACGTAAGCACTCATTGACTTGCTCGGTAATACGAATAAACGCCACGCGCGTTGGCGGGTTAAACCATAATTCTTTACGATAACTTTTCATTGTTTCCTCCTGTGTTAATTACACACTATTTTAGCATTACAAAAACCACCAAACCCAATAAAAAAGGCCTCCAATTGGAAGCCTTTTTATAAAGCAATAAGTACACTACTAATAATTTTTAGCATGCGTCACCGCATAGCGACGCAACATGGATTTTAACCTTTTACATTAACTTGCTGCACAAACGTCTTACCCTCATTATCTGTCGCAGTGACTTCTAAATTACCTGCTGCTTCAGGCACAAAGTTAAATTTAAAATAGGGGTCTTCAGCCGTGCCTACGCCCACATCTACGGTTAAGAGTGGTTTACCATTATAAGTAAATGCCGCTTTATTGATGTAAAACGCTGGGACAAAACCTTGGGAAACCAATTCGCGCTGTAAGCCAGTGCGCATTGGGTGTTTGATATTAAAAGTGGTAGAAGTGATGCCACCTATCGCTGCAGGCTCCTCTACTTTAAATTTAATTTTGCCTGCAGCTGCACGAATCGCAGCCTCATCACCTTCAACCGTACCGCCGCAACCACCAGCCGCGCGAATCTCGCGTGAAGCTAAATACAATTTACCACTTGCATCTTCACCTACTAAGCGCACAAAAGCATCTGTTTCAAAACGGATACGGGTAGAAAGTTGAAAGTTACCCAGTGCATCAGTCAAATGATAAGTTGCAGTGAGTGGAATTGGGTTTGCATCAACAAATGCATACAACTTTGTAAGTTTTACACCTTTAGCCGCCGCATTATCCACGCTATAAGTGACAGGCACTTGCGCACCACTCTCTGCACGGCGCGGCGCATCAATTTTAATAAAGTCTACTTCTTGCATATCACGCTTTGCAAAATAGGCCTCTTTCATTACAGGCCATAATTTAGGGTCAGGCTCGGCATTTGCAGGGGCTGCCAAGGTAAGCGTGATACCCGTTACCAATAGCAATTTTAAGAGTAGTTGATAGGTTAATTGTTTCATTTTTTTCAAGCTCCACATAACTTACATTAATACAGAATGTACTGATTTAACGCATTGACTTAATATCCGATGACATTTGAGCAACACAAAGAACTTTAACATCGTAGGCGACACATTCTAAGCGAATTCACATCATTGTATGTGACGGTGGTCACACTAAAAAATTCAAATGGTTGAATTATTCAAGACTATTCTTTATCCATATAAAAAAACAGCTCAACGCCATTGCCTACCGGGTCTTTAAAGTTAATTTGTTTAACATTTAACACTGGCAAATCGCGAACAGAATAATCAACATTAAGGGCCTTTAAATGCGCCTTTGCTGCAGGCATATCGGTGCAGGTGAATGAAATATGGTCTATGGTAGTAAGCACATTGGTCAATGGCTCGCCTTCACCACGATACTCCGCCAAATGCATCACATGCGTATCACCGATATACAGCCAAAATCCACGGCTAGTAAAGCCTTCACGCGGCCCCACCTTTAAGCCAACCACATCGCAGTAGAAGTCTTTAAGTTTCAGCATCGTCTCGTATGGCGTGCGAAGGTTAACGTGGTTTAGTTGGGTGACTGGCATAGTTTCAGTTAAAAAGTATGTTAAATACTCTCAAACCAGCTTTCATCAATAATTACTTTTTCCACAAGTTCTACTTTCATGCCTAGCTCTAGCTCTTTTAACTTATCTGCAAGCTCACTGCCGTCAACTAAGTCAATTGGTGGAGCTCCATCTCTAGACGCTTCTTTAATCGCAGCAGATGTAAACGAGCCTGTAGTTATAAAAAGACCCTTATCTGTTCGACCAACCATAGCACCACGAAAATCCCTTATTTCTCCCGCACCAACCGAACCTTTGTAACGTTTGCATTGGAATAAAACATGAAAGCTCATAAAACCATGAATTTTGGCAATACCCTTACCATCTATACCGCCATCTCCAGTCCTACCAGTCACTTCTACTTGAATAAAACCAGACTCTCTTAGTAGTCGCTGCACAAGCCTTTCGAAGGCGGATGGGTCTAGCTTTTGAGTTAAAACGACAGACAACTGTTCTTTCCAACCAGCTTCTTCAAGCATTTCACTTACTAAACTATTTTCTGAATTTAAAGTTTTGCTAGAAAGTGGTTTATCTAAAGCTCTGACAAAAGCAACCACTTCGTCCGGCTTAAATACTGGAGAGTTTCTAGCCTTTTCAGTTAATGCCCAAACCCCACGACTGGAATTCTCGAGAAAGCCATATTTTTTTAAATAAGTCCTTGCCCAAGCCAACCTGTAAGCCACCTCTGTTTGGCTGCTTTTTTCTGTATCATGTAACTGAGATAAAATTTCTTCATGAAAATTAGTCAATTCAATGACTTTAAAATATATTTCTTCTACTGAGCCAGAACCACCAAGCTCATTCAAAGCCTCCACCAAGGGAATCATTAACGCATCGAATGATGGAAGCTTTTTCATTTATGCCGCTGGATTCTGCGAGCGAACGCGTATATGCAATTCACGTAACTGCTTCTCATCAACTTCATTTGGCGCATTCGTCATCAAACATTGCGCACGTTGCGTTTTAGGGAAGGCAATTACATCACGGATAGATTCGGCGCCTGTCATTAAAGTGACCAAACGGTCTAAACCGAAAGCTAGGCCGCCGTGTGGAGGTGCGCCGTATTGCAATGCGTCTAGCAAGAAACCGAATTTTTCTTGGGCTTCTTCTTTGCTGATTTTCAGCGCATCGAATACTTTAGATTGCACATCTTGTTTATGAATACGCACTGAACCGCCGCCGACTTCCCAGCCGTTTAACACCATGTCGTAGGCTTTTGAAAGCGCAGCACCTGGGTTAGTCACGAGTAAGTCTTCGTGACCATCTTTTGGTGCTGTGAACGGATGGTGCAATGCAGCCCAACGATCATTTTCTTCGTCATGCTCAAACATTGGGAAATCAACCACCCACAATGGTGCCCATGCACGGCCATCGACATGACCTTTATCGTGACCGACTTTTAGGCGTAATGCACCTAGCGCTTCGTTCACTACTTTAGCTTTATCTGCGCCAAAGAACACGATATCACCGTTTTGTGCGCCTGTGCGGTCGATAATGGCTTGTAGTGCTGTGACGTGAATGTTTTTAACGATAGGGCTTTGCAGGCCTTCTTCATTCAATTTTGTGACATCATTAATCTTAATATACGCTAAACCTTTTGCACCGTAGATTTTCACAAACTCTGTGTAAGCATCAATTTCGCTACGGGCAATTGCCGCGCCGCCTGGCACGCGCAATGCCGCCACTCGGCCGCCTGCCATATTGGCTGAGCCTGCAAACACTTTGAAATCGACGTCTTTCATCACATCTGAAAGCTCAGTGATTTCTAGCGTTACACGCATATCAGGTTTATCTGAACCGTAACGCGTCATTGCCTCGTGGAATGACATGCGTGGGAATGACGCTGGCAAATCGACGTTTTGCACAGATTTCAACATTTGACGAATCATCTCTTCAACGATGTCCATGATTTGATTTTCAGTCATGAACGATGTTTCGATATCCACTTGCGTGAATTCTGGCTGACGGTCTGCGCGTAAGTCTTCATCGCGGAAGCATTTTGTGATTTGGAAATAACGGTCGAACCCTGACACCATCAATAATTGTTTGAACAATTGTGGAGATTGCGGCAATGCAAAGAACTGACCCGCGTGAACGCGGCTGGGCACCAAGTAATCACGCGCACCTTCTGGGGTTGAGCGTGTGAGCATGGGTGTTTCAACTTCGATAAAGCCGTTGGTATCTAAATAATCGCGCAAAGTTTTAGAAACACGATAGCGCAACATCATGTTTTTTTGCATCGCTGGGCGACGTAAATCAATGTAACGGTGCTCTAAGCGCACAGTTTCAGTAAGGTTTTCATCATCTAGCTGGAACGGCGGTGTGAGTGAGGCGTTGAGAATTTCAATCTCAGTGGCAATCATTTCAACTTCACCAGTGGCTAAATTGGCATTAGTTGCGCCTTCTGGGCGTGCATTAACAACACAAGTCACTTTAAGCACATATTCACTACGTACACTTTCAGCAATGGCAAATGCGGCTTTTGCATCAGGGTTCACCACAATTTGCGCTAAACCTTCGCGATCACGCAAGTCAATAAAAATCACGCCGCCATGGTCGCGGCGGCGGTGTGCCCAACCACATAAAGTCACTGTTTGGCCAATGTGTTCGCGGTTTAAATGTCCGCAGTAATGTGTACGCATAATGTTAAGTTCTTGTTTAATAGTCGGTTAATTGAATGTTTTTTATTGCTATAAGTTTATTTTGTTTTAAGCTTTTTAGGTGGTGCCACTACACCCATACTGATAATGTATTTCAACGCCTCATCTACGCTCATTTCTAGCTCAACAACATCAGCTCGCGGCATCATTAAAAAATATCCACCTGTTGGGTTAGGCGTTGTCGGCACATAAATACTGACAAAATCCCCTTGCAAATGATTCACAATGTCGCCACCAGGCTGACCTGTAATAAAAGCAATCGTCCAAGTGCCTTGTCTTGGAAACTGCACCAACACCGCACGGCGAAAAGCATTGCCAGAATCAGAAAACAGCGTATCAGATACTTGCTTTACGCTGGCATAGATTGACTTTACAAATGGCACGCGGGAGAGCATCGCTTCCCACAGGTTAATCAATTGTTTACCGAAAAAGTTGGTAGCAATCACCCCAGTAAACAAAATAATTATAATGGTGAGCAATGCACCGATACCAATAATTTCATGGCCTAACAATGCTTTTGGACGCCAACTTTCTGGGAGTAGGAACAAGCTTTGATCCATAATGCCGATGATGCTAGACAGAACCCACACTGTGATGAACAGCGGAACTAAGACTAGCAAGCCAGTAATAAAATATTTTTTCATGCGTTTAGTTAAATTGAATTTAGTGACAAGCGCAACCAGTAGAACAAACAGTTGGCGTAGGGGCTACCTCAGACTTTTTTTCTGTCGAGGTCTCACTTTTAGTTACTGGCGTAGAGTTACTACCGTTTTTAAAATCAGTTGCATACCAACCACTACCGCTTAATTGAAAACTAGGTGCAGATAATTGCTTACTAAAAGTTTCAGCGCCGCATGATGGACACGCCTCAATACTTGCCGCACTAATTTTGCGCATCACTTCGGCTTTATGGCCGCAACTAGAACATTGATAATCATAAATAGGCATAAATACCTCATTAAACAGTTAGATAACCGCGAATTATACCTTATTTGACCACTTGCTATAGTCAAAAAATCAGGCTGCGATATTCTTTAACTACTGCTTAACTTATGACCAAAGTGCAAGTGGGCTGTAAGTGATGGAAGGGAATCTATCGCCATTAGTAGCACTTTGGCTGATAAGTTGATTAAACTCTTGGGGAGAAATTGCTTGGCCAAACAAGTGGCCTTGAAATACCTTGCAGCCATTTTTACGTAAAAACTCGAGCTGTTCTATTCTTTCAACACCTTCTGCAATTACCTCCAAACCTAAGTTATGTGCCATGCTAATGATAGTTTGTACAATAATCTCGTCATCACGATCAATAGCAATATCACGCACAAAACTTCTATCAATTTTAATTTGGCTCAGCGGCAAACTTTTTAAGTAAATAAGTGATGCGTACCCTGTGCCAAAGTCATCCATCGCAAACTGAATACCAATGGCACGCAATTCACGCATTTTTTTGATTGAATCGGCGATGTTATCAAACACCAAACTCTCGGTTAATTCCAACTTCAGTTTACTTGGTGAAACATCAAATCTAGCTAATGTTGATCGCACCTGCTCGACAAAATCTGCTTGACGGAATTGGCGCGCACTGACATTAATGGCAATATTAAGATCTACTGTCAATGGGTTACTTTGCCATTCCAATAACTGCGCACAAGCAGTTTCTAACACCCATTGTCCGATAGGTAGAATGAGCAAAGTCTCTTCTGCAAACGGTACAAATTGTGAAGGGTAAATCAGCCCTTGCTCTGGATGCTCCCAACGGATTAAAGCTTCTGCACCAATGATTTGGTTAGATTCATTGACCTGCATTTGCAACAATAACTTTAACTGGTCACTTTCAAGCGCAAAACGTAAATCGTCTTCCAACTTAGCACGCGCTTCCATTGCTGACTGCATGGCCGGATCAAAAAACCTAACTGCATTGCGCCCAGCTTGTTTAGCTTGATACATGGCGGTATCGGCGCGTTTAAGTAGTTCGTCTACAGATATCTCTTTACCATAAAATATATTGATGCCAATACTTGGCGTGCTGTAATGGTCAAAGTCTTTTATTAAGTAGAGTCGGCCTAATTCTTTTCTGATTTTCTCTCCTACTAAAGCCGCTTGCAAAGTGGCTTGTTCAACATCGCCACTTAACTGTTCAAGAATGACTACAAATTCATCACCGCCTAGGCGCGCAACGGTGTCTTCAGCACGTACGCATGACTTCAAACGTGCCGAGACTTCAATTAACAGCATGTCACCAACATCGTGTCCACGTGTGTCGTTCAGCACTTTAAAATTATCTAAATCAATAAATAAAATAGCACTGAAAGTTTTTAATTGAGGCTCTGCTGCAAGTCTAGTTTCTAGACGCTCACGTAATAAGCGGCGGTTAGGTAGCTTGGTTAATGGATCATAAAAAGCTAAATCATTAATTTCCAATTCAGCTTTTTTACGATCAGTAATATCGCGTATAAAGCCTACCATCACACGCGAACCTGTCCAGTCAATGGCAGTAATGGCAAGCTCCACTGGGAACTCGGTACCATCAGCACGCATCGCAGTTAATTCAATACGCTTACCCAACATTTTAGACTCACCCGATTTGCTAAAACGTCTAAAACCTTCATTATGACTTTGACGCGAAGCGCTTGGAATAATCACGCTGGCAAGATTTTTTCCAATCACATCCACACGTTGATAGCCAAAAGTGCGCTCCGCAGCTGGGTTGAACTCTACGATATGTCCTTTATCATCCATCATCACAATGCAGTCAAGCGCGCCTTCTAGCACTGAGCGCATTTTCTTTTCGTTCTCTCGTAAGTCCTGCAACATCGTTGCAGAGAGATCTTTTGCAGATTTTTCTAAGTTATCATGCGTCAGCTGCAAATCAAGCAATGCTTGTGTGTTCTGGCGAGCAATACGTTGATCAAACAAGGCGGCCAGAATACCGCCAGCAAACCAAAATAATGATACCAAAGAAACTATTATCGCTAGAATTTCACCATCAACTCGATCTGCGCCTGCTGCACAAATGCTAGCGGGATTAATTGTCATACCTAGCATACTGGTGTAATGCATGCCAGAAATAGCAAAACCCATGACTACGCTACCGATGCCAAAACGCATATATTCAGGTAATTTAACTTGCTCACCTCGATACATCATTAACAAGGCAACCCACGAAGCTACAACAGCAATTAAGATAGAAAGCCCGTAAATACTTGAGTTGTACTCAAGCTCAGGTATCATTTTGAGGGCGGACATCCCAGTGTAGTGCATGGTGCTGATGCCTGCACCCATGATCAGGCTTATAAAGAAAATACGAGTATTAGTCACCACACGGGTACGCAGGGCATAAAAACCAAGCAACGACCCTGCTATCGCGGGCAAGGCTGAAAGTAAAGTCAGCGATAAATCATAACTCAGTGGAATTGGTAAATGAAAAGCCAGCATACCGATGAAATGCACAGACCAAATAGCCATGCCTAGGGTAATACCACCAGCAAGCATCCAAACTAAAGCAGATTTGCCTTGCGAATGGCGCATACGTGATGCATGCGCTAACGCGGTAAATGAGCCAACCACCGCAAGTAACACAGACAATGTCACTAGCAAGCTGTTCCAAATAATAATCAAAAGTTTGAACAGCCTTTCATTTTTATGAAAACGCTTTAAATTTACCCTGCAAATTTACCCTTAATTACTTGGTAAATGTCAGAACGGAATATCGTCTTCGAAATCATCAAAACCTGAACCAGCTGCAGCTGCCTTAGGGGCTGATTGGGCTGGCGCCTGTTTAGCGGCTGACTGATTAGAAGATGACTGATCGTAATCACTACTGCCACTGCTCTGATCCATGCCACCATCGTAACTGGCGTTTGAGCTTGCGCCATCACGACCACCTAACATTTGCATTTGGTCTGCGATAATTTCTGTTGTGTAGCGATCTTGACCTTCTTTAGTTTGCCATTTACGAGTTTGCAAACGGCCTTCCACATAGACTGGGCGACCTTTTTTAAGATACTCACCGGCAATTTCCGCAAGCTTGCGGTACATCACAATATTGTGCCATTCAGTACGCTCTTGTTTGGCACCAGATTTATCTTTCCAGCTGTCTGTTGTTGCAATGCTGAAGTTACAAACGGCTTCACCATTTGGCATGAATCTAACTTCTGGGTCTTTACCTAGGTTTCCGACTAAAATTACTTTATTGACTGATGCCATTTTTAACCTTTCAACAATTGATGCACTTGCGATTGCAACTGAGTTTCATCCCCGTGTTGCGATTTATCTATTTTCAATATGACCGTGCGCTCTTGCGGCAACACTACTGCTTCTATTACACCCGTTAGCGCTAGCAGCTGACCTTTTAACCGCTCAGCTACATCTGTCGTTAATTCAGGTGAGTCTTCGTTTAAGCCATACATTTTAGTTTTTACTGCAGGTGGCGCTTGCATCGAATATGCCAATATTAGCCATAAAAACATCATTATGCTACAGAAAATAAATACACTGGCAAAACCTACTTTGTGTGATAAATAACCGCCTAATGCACCACCTACAAATACCCCTAAAGACTGAGAGGTATTATATACGCCTATCGCTGTGCCTTTTGCTGCGGCAGGTGCAATTTTGCTAATAATTGAAGGTAATGAAGCTTCTAGTACATTAAAGGCAATAAAGTACAAAGTAAGCGAGAGAACAATACCCCAAAACAGCTGAATAGAAACAGAAAACATGAGTTGCGCAATAAACATCGTGGCGATTGCGCCGACAAAAACCTGCTTCATTTTGGCTTTCTTTTCAGCGTAAATAATAGCAGGCACCATAAATACAAATGAGGCGATTAACACAGGCAAATAAATCATCCAATGCTGATTTTCATGCATACCACTTGCCTTAACAAGGGCGAATGGCACGACCACAAACATCGCCATTTGCGCAGCGTGTAGTGCAAAAATGCCGTAATTTAAGCGTAATAATTGTTTGTTCTTCATCACGTCTTTTAGCTTAGCTGGCGCCGCGCTGGCGTCTGAGTGATAGTGACTATGCACGGGTTCTGGGACGACAAACTTCATCACGGCAATCGCGGCTAAGCTTAACATTGCCGTCATTGCGAATATACCTGGCACACCTATCCACTGATTTAATAATGGGCCTATCACCAATGAAACAGCAAAGGCCAGGCCAATGGTGCCGCCTATGGTTGCCATGGCTTTAGTGCGGTTTTCATCTCGCGTTAAATCTGCTAACAATGCTGTTACCGCAGCAGACACAGCCCCTGCACCCTGTAAAGCGCGCCCTAAAATAACACCTTCAATATTCATCGCTAACGCAGCCACCATGCTGCCAATCGCAAAAATAGCTAACCCTAAATAAATCATGGGTTTACGACCAAATTTATCTGAAGCCATGCCAAATGGCAATTGGAATAAAGCCTGTGTTAAACCATAAGCGCCTAAGGCTAAACCAATCTGCAAGCTGTTGGGCTGTGGCAGAAAATTGTTTGAAGCGTAAATTGCAAAAATCGGCAAAATAGAAAACATGCCAAACATACGTAAACCATAAATAGCGGCCAAACTTACCGTAGCGCGAATTTCTAAAGGGGTCATTTTATCTGCAGGCAAATCGATCGAACTCAGAGCGCTTGGAACATTTGGGCTTGATGGGGTTGCTTCTGCAGCAGTTTTAGCAGGCTTAATCTCTTCTGCTGAAATACCTGTAAAAAGATCTTGCGTCTGATTATTTGAGGGATTCTTTGGAGTTGTCATAAAAAAACTAAAGGCCTAAAAATGTAGCTAAATGCGTAAAAGTATGTATATTAGCAGGTTGCCCTAATTTTCGTAAAAGCATTATGGAATTCATCAAAATACGCGGTGCGCGAACGCACAATCTTAAAAACATTTCGCTGGATATTCCACGCAATCAGCTGGTCGTGATTACGGGTTTATCAGGCTCGGGCAAGTCATCACTGGCTTTTGATACGTTGTATGCAGAAGGTCAGCGTCGTTATGTGGAATCGCTGTCTGCTTATGCACGCCAATTTTTGGCACGCATGGATAAACCTGATGTCGATTTGATTGAAGGTTTATCCCCTGCGATTTCTATTGAGCAAAAATCCACCTCGCACAATCCGCGTTCGACTGTTGGTACCGTGACAGAGATTCACGACTACTTGCGTTTGCTCTACGCGCGCGCAGGCGACCCAGAGTGCCCTGAACATGGTATCAAGCTTGAAGCGCAAACCGTGAGCCAAATGGTAGATAGCGTATTAGCGCTACCTGAAGACACCAAGCTGATGATTTTAGCGCCCGTAGTGAGCAATCGCAAAGGTGAGCAGCTCGACTTATTTGAAGAGCTTAAAGCGCAAGGCTTTGTGCGCTTGCGTATTGATGGAAAAATCTATGAAGTGGATGCTTTACCGCAACTGACCAAAACCACAAAACATACGGTTGAAGTTGTAATTGACCGCATTAAAGTTAAACAAGACATGAAACAGCGCATAGCTGAATCATTTGAAACTGCCTTGCGTTTAGCAGAAGGCAAAGCCATTGCCGTTGAAATGGATACCGACAAAGAACATCTTTTCTCAGCCAAGTTTTCATGCCCTGTGTGTGACTACTCACTTGCTGAATTAGAGCCGCGCCTATTTTCTTTCAACAATCCGATGGGTGCTTGCCCCAAGTGTGATGGCTTAGGCAATATCAACTTTTTTGACCCAAAACGCGTGGTAGCATTTCCGCATTTATCACTTGCTGCAGGTGCAATTAAAGGCTGGGATAAGCGCAATCAGTTTTACTTTCAAATGCTGGCAAGTATTGCCACGCACTACAACTTCAACCTTGATACCGCGTTTGAAAAACTACCTGAATATATACAAAAAGTATTGCTCAATGGCAGTGGCAAAGAAGTGATGCCGTTTAGGTACTTGAATGAACGCGGTGTTTTCTTTGAAAAAACCCATGCGTTTGAAGGTATTTTAAATAATCTACAGCGTCGCTATCACGAAACTGATTCGCAAACCGTGCGTGAAGAACTCGCAAAATATTTAAACACACAAAGTTGCCCAGACTGTGCTGGCACACGCTTGCGCAAAGAGGCGCGTCATGTAAAAGTTGGTAATAAAAACATTCACGAAGTCTGTGAAGTGCCGCTTAAGTTAGCGCTTACTTTCTTTGATTCTCTTGAATTAACTGGCGCTAAGCTTGCGATTGCCGACAAGATTGTCAAAGAGATTAGCAATCGCTTGAAGTTTCTAACTAACGTTGGCTTGGAATATTTATCACTTTCACGCTCAGCCGAAACGCTATCGGGCGGCGAAGCACAACGCATTCGCTTAGCTTCACAAATCGGTAGCGGCTTAACAGGCGTGATGTACGTGCTGGATGAACCATCAATCGGCTTGCATCAACGCGACAATGACCGATTACTAGAAACGCTAAAACGTTTACGCGATATTGGTAACAGCGTTATTGTTGTGGAACATGACCATGATGCGATTTTAACGGCAGATTATGTGGTAGATATTGGCCCAGGCGCGGGTGAACATGGAGGTAGGATTGTGGCAGAAGGCACACCTGCTGAAGTACTAGCGAATCCAGATTCACTCACAGGTCAGTATTTAAGCGGCAAAAAACAAATTATTTACAACAAAAAACGCACGCCGCCAGACTCAGCGCGTTGGTTAAAACTAAGTAACGCCACTGGCAACAATCTAAAAGATGTTACTTTGAAGCTACCTGTGGGCTTGCTCAGTTGTATTACAGGTGTTTCTGGTAGCGGAAAATCTACGTTGATTAACGACACCTTATACCGCGTGGTTTCACAGCATTTATACGGCAGTAGCACAGAGCCAGCGCCATATAACGAAATTGATGGCTTGGCATTTTTCGACAAAGTGGTCGATGTAGACCAAAGCCCAATTGGTCGCACGCCACGCTCTAACCCTGCGACTTACACTGGGCTATTCACACCGATTCGCGATTTATTTGCAGGCGTGCCAGAAAGCCGCGTACGCGGTTACGGCCCAGGCCGATACTCATTCAACGTCAAAGGTGGGCGCTGCGAAGCTTGCCAAGGCGACGGCGTATTACGCGTAGAAATGCACTTTTTACCAGACGTTTATGTTCCATGCGATGTGTGTAAAGGCCATCGCTATAACCGTGAAACTTTAGAGATTCAATTCAAAGGTAAAAACATTCGTGAAGTGTTAGAGATGACCGTTGAACAAGCGCACGGCTTCTTTAGCGCTCAACCAGTTATTTCACGCAAATTGAAAACATTGCTTGATGTAGGCTTAGGTTATATAACGCTTGGGCAAAGTGCCACCACCTTATCTGGCGGTGAAGCGCAGCGCGTTAAGCTGGCACTTGAGCTTAGCAAACGCGATACTGGGCGTACGCTATACATTTTAGATGAGCCAACCACTGGCTTGCACTTTGCCGATATTCAATTATTGCTTGATGTGATTCATCGTCTACGTGATGCAGGCAACACCATCGTCATCATTGAACACAATCTAGACGTAATCAAAACTGCGGATTGGATTGTCGATATGGGACCAGAAGGCGGTGATGGTGGCGGTACGGTTATTGCGCAGGGCACGCCAGAACAAGTCGCTTTGAGCACTGATAGCTATACAGCCAAATATCTCAAGGCCATGTTGTAATTTAATTAGAAATTTTTATAAAAATTCCAAAAAAATATACTGCAATCTTATTCGCTTTCATAATGTCTTTACTTATGGCTTTCATCATGTCCGGCGTTTTAACCGCCTTATTTGCGGGTATCAATAAACAATTTTTTTCACACTGGATGAGCGCATTTATTCATGCTTGGCCAGTGGCATTTCCATCTGTTTTGCTTGTGTCACCTATCGTCAGAAAAGTAGTCGTAGCACTTACTGAATAAAGCATGTTCTTTTAAGCTTACGGCAGCTCTGAGGAACGCATTCTAGCTTGTATGGTGGCCGTTCTGCGATTTAGGTATGAAGTTGATTTATGTGCATCGTAATAGCGCGGATTAGGAATCATGGCGGCTAACTTTGCCGCTTGCGCACTGCTGAGTTTTGCTGCGCTGGTTTTATAATAATGCCGAGATGCGGCCTCCGCGCCAAACACGCCATTACCCCATTCAATCACATTCAAGTAAATCTCTAAAATACGGCGCTTACTTAATAAGTTTTCTAGCATTACCGTAATCAGCGCTTCTTCTCCCTTGCGCCAAGGCGTGCGCTTTGTCGATAAAAATAAATTTTTAGCCAACTGCTGGCTAATAGTAGAGCCGCCTGCCACGATTTTGCCTTTTTTTATATTTTTTTCATAAGCTTTCTCAATGCCTTCCCAATCAAAACCTTCGTGGTCTACAAACTTAGCATCCTCACTGGCAATCACGGCGCGCTTAAGATTGTTAGAAATATTAGCGTAATCAACCCATTGATACTTCAGTTCTGCCTCAGGTTTTTCTTGCTGAATGATGTCTAAGCGATCTTTCATAAAAGCACTGGATGATGGGTTGAATTTAATCCACCAACAAATATGTAAAAAAATCCAAAGTTGATACAAAAAAAGTAGCATAAAAAATAATACTAAGCCGCGGATGAAGTAGCCACCAAAGCCTAACGGCTCAGCATTAGGCTTATTATTTAATATCCAATTTTTCACTATTTTATATTTTTCTAAACTTAAATTGGCTAAGCCAAACTTCTAATTTGCTGAATCACACTTTGCGTTTCTGGCCGAACACCACGCCAAATATAAAATGCTTCTGCAGCTTGTTCAACCAACATGCCAAGGCCATCCGACACTTGTGCGCTGTTTTCACGCGCCTGCTTCATAAAAGGTGTTTCACGGCCATACATCATGTCGTAAGCTAAACAGTCTTTAGCGAAAATGGTATTGGGAATAGGTATAGCTGAGTCTGTTAGCCCTGCAGATGTTGCATTAATAACGATATCAAACTGTTGTGACTTCAAACTTTCAAAAGTGCTACCAGTTAAAGTAGTGAATGTATGGCCTTGTTGCATTTCCACTTTTTTAACCATATTGAGTACTTTATCTAAAGTGCGATTCGCTATCACTATTAATGCTGGTTTAGCATCGAGTATCGGGTGCAGGACACCTTCAGCCGCACCGCCAGCACCGAGTAAAAGTAACCTATTACCTGCAATTTTAATATTTAGATTACTTTCAATATCCCTAACGATGCCAGCACCATCAGTATTATCGGCACAAATTTCATGATTAAAACTTAGTGTGTTGGCCGCACCCGCATCAATAGCTCGACTAGAGGGCTGCTGGGCCAAATTAAACGCCTCAAACTTAAACGGCACCGTGACATTCGCACCTTTATAACCTTGGGCGATTAACTCTCGAACCGTTGCGTCAAAACCATCCAGTGGCGCCAATATGCGCTCATAGCTAATATCTAGATTCATTTGCTTGGCAAAAGCTTCATGTATCAATGGTGATTTACTATGTGCAATCGGGTTGCCAATCACGGCATATTTGTCAGTCATGTACTAATTAGCCCAAGATAAACCAGCATGCTTCCAACCATTCACCATGGTGCGCTGCTTCAATTCGTTAGCTTCACCTTCAAAACCTTCGAGCATGTTATAAGCTTTATCAAAACCAAGTTGTTCGGCAACGACTGCAGCGTTATGCGAACGACCACCTGTACGGCACATAAAAATCACCGTAAGGTTTTTGTCGACATTATCGGCCAACTGTTTGGCGAAATCTTGATTCTTTACCATGCCAGGATAAGTCGCCCACTCGATATTTAAGGCATTTGGAATGCGACCTACGAGCTCTAATTCAGCTTGCGTGCGCACATCTACCAGTAATGCCTGTGGATTTTCTTGTAGAATTTGAAAAGCTTCATGTGGTGTTAGCGCTCCCGCATAGCTAAAGCCGTTTTCAGCGCTACGTTTTTGCGCTAATTGTAAGATTTCATCTTGATTGCTCATAAATACTCATCCTCTTAAATAGTTTTGCAGTTTAAAATAGTTTGCAATGTTTGGTACCAATCAAAATTTAACGCTGGCCATACAATTTCAACGGCTATATTTCCAAGAAGTATAGCCGCAAAATAGAGAAAAAATTCACCAAAAAACAGTACCTGTTAAATGCACTGTAAGTGTGCATAATTTTCATAAATCGCACCTATTTAGTGCTTTGTTTAAGGTTGAATTCTAACACTTCTTTAAAAAAGCCGCAGTTTGGTCTTTTCAGATTGGCACGTTTCCTGCTAATCTACTGAGTTGAATTATTTTGTTTTTTTATTTTTTGTTTTGTTAAGTATCTAAGGGTAAGTTTAATCCCACACCACCAATAGGAGATTCTGATGTCAGTGGCTAATGTAATGAAAATGGTAAAAGAAAACGACATTAAATTTGTTGATTTTCGTTTTACTGATACACGCGGTAAAGAACAACACGTAACAGTGCCTGTTTCACATTTTGACGAATCAAAATTTACAGAAGGCCATGCGTTTGACGGTTCTTCAATCGCAGGTTGGAAAGGTATTCAAGCATCAGACATGCAATTGATGCCAGATGCTTCAACCGCAAATATCGACCCGTTCATGGACGAGCCTACACTTGTATTAACTTGTGATGTGGTTGATCCTACAGACGGTAAAGGTTACGAACGTGACCCACGTAGCTTGGCTAAACGTGCTGAAGCTTACTTAAAATCAACAGGTTTAGGCGATACCGCTTACTTCGGTCCAGAACCAGAATTCTTCATTTTTGACAGCATTCAATGGGATGTTTCAATGAGCGGCAGTTCAGTGCGCATTAACTCAGAAGAGGGCGCTTGGGCATCTGGCGAGAAATTTGAAGGCGGCAACACTGGCCACCGTCCAGGTGTTAAAGGCGGCTATTTCCCAGTGCCTCCAGTCGATTCATTGCATGACATCCGTTCAGCAATGTGTATGACTTTAGAAGCCATGGGCGTACCTGTTGAAGTGCATCACCATGAAGTTGCAACGGCTGGTCAATGTGAAATTGGTACTAGATTCAGCACCTTAACGCAACGTGCTGACTGGACTCAAATTCAAAAGTACGTGATTTTGAACACAGCGCATGCTTACGGTAAAACTGCTACATTTATGCCAAAACCATTCGCAGGCGATAACGGTTCAGGTATGCACGTGCACCAATCTGTTTGGAAAGATGGTAAAAACCTATTCGCGGGTAATGGCTACGCTGGTTTGAGTGAGTTCGCCTTGTACTACATTGGCGGTATTATCAAACACGCCAAAGCATTGAACGCGATTACCAACCCAGGTACAAACTCATACAAACGCTTAGTGCCACACTTTGAAGCGCCAGTTAAATTAGCATACTCAGCTAAAAACCGTTCTGCTTCTATCCGCATTCCTTTTGTGCATTCAGACAAAGGCCGTCGTGTTGAAGCGCGTTTCCCAGATCCAATCGCTAACCCATACTTGGCTTTCTCTGCATTGCTAATGGCTGGTTTAGATGGCGTGCAAAACAAGATTCACCCAGGCGAGCCAGCAACAAAAGATTTGTACCATCTTCCAGCAGAAGAAGATGCAAAAATCCCAACAGTGTGTGCATCATTAGAAGAAGCGCTGTCTGAATTAGATAAAGATCGCGAGTTCTTAACTAAAGGTGGCGTATTCACTAACGACTGGATTGATGCTTACATCGGCTTGAAAATGGAAGAAGTCAACAAAGTACGTATGACACCACACCCAGTTGAGTTTGGTTTGTACTACTCATGCTAGTTTGGTCTTGCTAATATTATTGCTAAATTAGTGACTATTAGTTAAAAAGGGGCGATTTTCGCCCCTTTTTTCATTGATGGCCTAAGTCAACCTACAAGTAACATCATACGTTTGCTAAGCACATTGCCTAACTTGGTTAACTCTACTAAACTATTGCTATGAAAAAAACTCTTTCTTTGCTCACATTCCTTGCTATCGCATACTCTGGCAATGCATTCTCCGAAATTTATAAGCGTGTAGATGCCGATGGCCGCATCACTTATTCCAACATCAAAACAAAAGGGTCAACGCGCTTAGAGTTTGACCCTGATGCGAATACCATAGCGAATGACCGCCCCAAAAGCACAAACAAATCCTCTAGCAGCTCAACTAGCAACAAGCGTACATCTACTCCAGAAGGCTTTCCTAGGGTAGATAAGCAAACACAAAATCAGCGGGATGGTAAGCGCCAAGAGATTTTACAAAATGAGCTTGATTCTGAAAAAACCGCTCTAGAAGAAGCCAGAAAAGCTTATGCTGAAGGTGAAGCTAAGCCAGAGATATACAAAACTGCCAATGGTGCCACGATGCGTAATGTGCCGAAATTTCAAGAGAAAATGAAAAGCCTGCAAGATGATGTAGATAGCCATGAGAACAACATCAAACTGCTCCAAAAAGAGATAGATAATCTACATTAATCTACTTCAAGCTGATTTTTAAACCTTATTTATTAGCCATTAAAATTAAAAAGTAACCTGCTTGCAAAGTTGGTCTATCTTTTGCTTAGTCATAGTATCATCATCGAAAAGCTGTTTAAATAACAGGCAATTCAAGATTAATATGACTCAATTTTAATGGTTAAAATTTAATGGTTCAACCAACGCCCAATCACTTTTCAGGCTTAGAGCATCTCGCCACCGCCATCATCTTATTAGATGAAGCTCGGCACATCGTTTACATTAACCCAGGTGCAGAAATCATATTTGCGTTTAGCGCAACACATGTTACTGGCATGGCTATTAGCGATGTTTTTCCTGATTGCGAAATTTTAATGTCTGCCATTAAAAATGCCATTATGCAACAAAGCCCTTTTAGAGAGCATGAATTTACCATCACGACTAATCGGCACAATTCATTCGCCGTCACTTGTACCGCAACGCCAATAGACTCTCCCAATGCGTGCCTAATACTCGAATTTCAACAAATGGATGCGCAACTTCGCATTGCGCGTGAAGAGCGTATGTTGATTCAGCAACAAGCCAACGCAGAGTTGCTTCGTAACCTTGCGCATGAAATTCGCAATCCACTTGGTGGTTTACGCGGTGCAGCACAGTTGCTTGAGCACGAGTTGCCATCGCCCAGCTTACGTGAATATACGCAGGTGATTATTAAAGAAGCTGATCGCTTACAATCATTGATGGATAGGTTACTCATTCCTCATCGCGCGCCCAAATATCAACCAACCAATATTCACGAGGTTTTAGAGCGAGTTCGTAGTTTGCTACTAGCCGAAACCCCCAAAACCGTACTCATCAAGCGCGACTATGATTTAAGCCTGCCCGAACTCATTGGCGACCGTGAAAAACTCATTCAGGCAGTACTTAATATTGCGCGCAATGCCGTACAAGCCATGCAGTCACACAATACCGTAGGCAGCCAAATCACCTTTAGAACACGTGCTGAACGGCAAGTAACACTAGCGAGAAAACGTTATCGCGTAGCGATTAAATTAGAAATTACCGATAACGGCCCAGGCATTCCTGCTGATATTCGTGACCGAATTTTTTACCCGCTGGTTTCTGGTAGTGAAGGTGGCTCGGGTCTTGGCTTAACGCTAGCTCAAACCTTTATCACCCAACATCACGGCATGATTGAATGCGAAAGCGTTCCTGGTAAAACTTGCTTCACCATTTTATTACCGATTGAAACCACAGCAGTAAAACCTGCTGCGACTAACCTGTAGGAGTGACGTCCTCGTCGCGATAATAAACTATCGCGACGAGGGCGTCGCTCCTACAACAATTAAGAGAGCAACATGAAACCAATCTGGATCATCGACGACGACAAATCAATACGCTGGGTGTTTGAAAAAGCCCTTGCGCGCACTGATTTAGAATTTAAAACTTTTTCATCCGTTGCTGAAGCACTGAATGCTTTAGAGCATGATCAACCACAGGTCGTGGTAAGCGATATTCGCATGCCCAATGGTTCTGGCTTGGATTTTCTAAGTGAAATTAAACAAAAATTCCCCGATATTCCCGTCATTATTATGACGGCATATTCAGACTTAGAAAGCGCAGTAGCCGCCTTTCAGGGTGGCGCATTCGAATATCTGGCCAAACCTTTTGACGTTGACCAAGCCATTGATGTGATTAAACGCGCAGTGGAAGAAAGTACCAGACAAGCGCCAGAAACTTCTGCAGTTGAAGAAACACCAGAGATTATTGGTCAAGCGCCTGCCATGCAAGAGGTTTTTAGAGCCATAGGGCGATTAAGTCGCTCACATGCCACTGTTCTTATCAATGGTGAATCTGGTAGCGGCAAAGAGCTTGTAGCACGCGCCTTGCACCGCCACAGCCCACGGGGTGATAAACCATTTATTGCGATTAACACCGCCGCCATTCCAAAAGACTTATTAGAATCTGAATTGTTTGGTCACGAACGCGGTGCATTCACAGGCGCACAAGCCGCCAGACGCGGAAGATTTGAACAAGCCGATACTGGCACACTATTTTTAGATGAAATTGGCGACATGCCGCCAGACCTACAAACACGACTTTTACGTGTGTTAAGCGACGGCCAGTTTTACCGCGTCGGTGGACACCAACCCATTAAAGTCAATGTGCGCATCATCGCTGCAACGCATCAGGACTTAGAGGAGCGCGTTAAGCACGGCTTATTCCGTGAAGATTTGTTTCACCGCTTAAATGTCATCCGTTTAAGGCTACCTGCGCTACGTGAACGCCGTGAAGACATACCATTACTTATCAAACATTTCTTACAACATAGTGCCACTGAGCTAGGTGTAGAAAAAAAACAACCATCAGCTGCTGCGCTTAAATACTTAAGCGCAGTAAACTGGAGTGGCAATGTGCGCCAATTAGAAAATGTATGTCACTGGCTTACTGTCATGGCACCGGGTCAAAATATTGATATTGCAGACTTACCGCCGGAACTTAAAGAAGATAGCAGCAAATCAAGCGCTGCACTTTCATGGCAAGATGCGCTAGCTGCTGAAGTAATGGATGCATTGACTAGGGACGAGCAAAACATACTTGAAACGCGCACCAATATATTTGAAAAAATACTCATTGTAAAAGCGCTAGAACATACGCATGGTCGCCGTATAGAAGCCGCCAATCAATTAGGCATGGGGCGCAACACGCTTACCCGTAAAATTCAAGAATTGGGAATAGAGGAATAACTGTAGGAGGCAACCGTAAAGGTTGTCTCCGTGGAATATATGTGCTGCACCAGTGCTTGGCATCACCACCAAACTAAACTGCTAAAGCAGTAAGTTTGTTGCGAAAGCACATTATTCACACGCGAACGTCCCCGTGCCGATTGCGGTGGTGATGCGTGATGCGATGTTTTTTCGCGACGAGTGCGTCGCTCCTACAAAAAAATGGCGCTAATACTGCAATGAGGCTGGAATATTACGCTGCTGATGCAACACTCGCCACACCTCTATTTGATTAACATACTCCATATAAAAAACTAGGTATGGAAATTTAGGGCAAGCCCATTCTCGCAGTTCAGGCAAATTTAATTCATGTGCATATCTTAAAGAACCTGACGCTGGAAATTGCTGAATATGCTGAAATGCCAGCTCAATATCATCAATCAACGCTAGTGAATATTCTGGTACATTGGCTATGTAATAATTAAGTGCATCAAATATATCCTCATCAGCAAGTGCGCGCTTAACAAGTTTTTTCATTGATTAATAAGTTGCAACCGTTTGTTGGCATCAGCTCTTAAGCTGGAAAAATATTGCGCATTAGCTTCGCCAGTCACCTGCGCTTTTGCGCCATCTAATAACAAACTACGTAAGTGCAAGCGATCTTGATCACGACGAATTAACTCGCGTACATATTCACTAGATGTACCGTATCCTGCATTGGTTACACGCTCATCAACAAAGTTTTTAAGTGGCTCTGGCAATGAAATATTCATTGTACTCATAACGCTAACCTCCATCCTTTATTGTTTGGCAAAATTTGCCAAAAATTAGTTTACAAGAAAACTAGAAAAACAGCAATGTATATGGGCACATTACAATGTCAGGGAAAAATTCAAGAATTGGGAATAGAAGAGTAGTTTATGGTGGAACGATTTTTCATCGAGAAATAAATTGTACATAAATTACCAAAATCTCGGGGTTATAAGTTAGGAGCGATCTTTAGATCGCGAAAGCAATAATAGAAAGCAATAATAGTTAATTGAAACCATTCGCGATCTAAAGATCGCTCCTACAAATTACAAGCACTGACCGCTTTTATTGTGTTTAATGAGAATAAGCCTGCCCTATTTGCATCAATTCTGTGAGATGAATAACAATCAAATATTAATCGCTTTAGTCCGTTGCAGTGGAAATATGTCATATCTATTCGCATCAATTTTATTGATAAAAAACACTTGTGCTAAGCGTCCTGTTTCAAAGCTATCACCAAAAAACGCATTAGCAGCATGATAGGTTTGTGCGTTAAAGAGAATCATGGTGTTATAGACATTGTTGATTCTCACCGTTTCATCAAACATGCTATGAAACTCTGTGCATACAGGCTGGTTACTCGTGAAATCTGTCATATTCTTTTTATTAGCCATTTGAAAGGCTTCTTCATTAAATGTGGCATTAGGCTTAAATAATGAGGTACCTGTATTTAGCGGTGCATTTGGTGTTAAGTAAACAACACCAGCAAAAATGGTGTTAGTGTCTTGGTGAATAACGCCACGCTCAAACTTGCCTTCAACAACTTGAAAACTGGTAGAAATTGCCCAACGCATATGGTCTTTTTCTATGTTGTGAAAAACAGAAACTAATTTCTTACACACTTTTTCATAGAGGGCTTTATCTAGCTCGAATAGATCTTTAGTTCTGCAACCAGGGTACACATAATCTATATTGTCTAACTCGTGGCGATACGTGAATTTTTGCTTTAAGGCAAATTCGCGAATCTCATCAGGGTTTTCGTAGAAATTCTCAATGATGGTCGCGGTGGGATATAGATTCATGTTCGAATGCCTTTCTATTTGGTGCATAGAATTATAGCGTTACACAATAAAAAACGGCACCCGAAGATGCCGTTTTTAATTACTGCTATAAGCTTAATTTAAGCTTCTTAAATTAACACAGGGTTAACCCTGTAATAATCCTAGAAGAATAAGATTGCGCCTAAAGAAATAGTTTTTGCAGTACCGCTTGTTGTAACACTAGCAACTTCTGTTTCTGCTTTTTGATCAGCATATTCAGCAACTAAGTTTAAG
>JBBQLN010000005.1:0-109095 GCA_038327905.1 Burkholderiales bacterium | reverse complement strand
TAAATTATCTCCCTATTCCAGTATTAGCACCTTTATGTTCAGTTGCATATAAGAAATTAGCGGTACAATCTACTTACATCCTTGGTGGTGAAGGTCATGGAAACATATTATTTACTTGGTTACGCTGGCAGCTCGATTAGGTAATTTTTTGCTGATGTATTTTTTTTAATTTAATCCAAAGTTCTATTTAATATTTGATCAAACCATGAGCAGCGAGTTACCAAAACAAAATACTAAGCAAGAAATCAGAGAAAAGCCTATTAACTCCTCCAACAAAACTACTAGATATTGGATTAAGACTACTGTCATCATATTGGTATTTTTATCTGTCATTTCTTACTTATCACGCAGCTTGATACTCGGCAAGCCAGTTGATGCTTACCCTGCAACGATAAGTGAGTTAGCACAAACAGTTGTCGCCAGTGGTCGCGTAATGACGCCACATCGCATCACAATTGCCGCCGAAACCACTGGGCGAGTGAATACTATTCCAGTATTAGAAGGTCAAATGGTCAAACGCGGTCAACTGCTGATTCAGCTCAATGACCAAGATGAACGTGCAAGCTTGGCACAAGCTACAGCAGCAGTTAGTCAAGCTGAAGCTAAATTAAGGCAATTGCGTGAAGTTGCCCTTCCAGCTGCATCGCAAAGTTTGAAACAAGCGCAAACAAATGTTGAGCAAGCGCAAAAGCAATATGAACGCAATAAAGATTTACAAGCGCGCGGTTTTATTAGCCAAGCCCAACTGGATGAAGCAAAACGTAACTATGATGTAATCAATAGCCAAGTTACCGCTGCACGTTTGCAAGTTGAAACCAATAGACCTGCTGGTAGCGATTTAGCGATATCATCAGCGGCAGTGGCACAAGCAAACGCAAGTTTGCGTTTAGCACAGGTGAAACTGAATAAGGTTGCCATTCTTGCGCCTGCCGATGGCACGCTCATCAGCCGCAGTGTTGAGCCTGGAGACATTGTTCAACCTGGTAAGGAATTGATGGTACTTGCAGCAGATGGCCAAACACAAATTACAATTCAGCTAGACGAAAAAAACCTAGCCAAAATTGCTTTGGGTCAAAAAGCCTTAGGCTCTGCCGATGCTTATACCGACCAACAGTTCGATGCTGTCGTCAGCTATATCAACCCAGGTATAGATGCAACTCGTGGTGCTGTAGAGGTCAAAATGACAGTGGCTAATCCTCCAGATTACTTACGCCAAGATATGACGGTTTCGGTAGATATTGAAACGGCTCGACGCTCAGGTGCATTAGTCATTCCAACAGGTGCTATACATGAGGCATCAAGCAATGCGCCTTGGGTGCTAGTTGTGCGCAACAACCACACTGCTAAGCAAGCAGTGAAACTGGGGTTGCGTGGTGACAATAGCGTAGAAGTACTGAGCGGCCTAAAAGCAGGTGAAGCCGTTATTTTAACGGCCGTTGGCATCATAAAAGCTGATATGCATGTTCGTGCAAACATTATAAATATGCAATGAATCCTCTTTTTCCGTTCGAATGGATATTGGCCACTCGCTTTATGCGTGAAGGCCGAATGCAGACGCTACTGATTATAGGTGGTGTTGCGCTAGGCGTTTCGGTGATTGTTTTTATCTCGGCACTTATTAGCGGCTTGCAAAGCAATTTATTCCGTCGCACTTTAGACTTTCAAGCTCAGATTATTATTCTGCCCCCAGAAGAAGTCGCTAGGCCATTGCGTGACTCAAATAAGCAGCAAGCTGATAAGAAAATGGCGGTATTAATACAACCTCGTGCACAGAGATTACGCTCAGTAGACCAATGGCAAAAAGTGCGTGACCAACTGCTAAAAATGAAAAATGTCACAGTGGTTGCACCTGTGGTTTCAGGTGCAGGCTTTGTGATTCGTGCTGATGCAAACCGAGCCGTCACTTTAACGGGCATGGAACCAGAAAGTTATCTGCGCTTGATTGCACTCAAAGACAAAGTGATTGCTGGTAATGCAAATGTCACTAGCTCAGACATTCTAGTGGGTGTAGAACTAGCCAAAGATATGGGCGTTTCTATGGGTGATAAATTAACGCTAAGAACCGCGTCTGGCGGCACAGCAACATTAATCATTAGCGGCATTTTTGACTTTGGTAACAAGGGACAAAATCAACGCTCGGTTTACGTGTCATTTCGTACAGCTCAGAGTTTGCTTAACTTAGCTGGCGGTGCTAGCAGTCTTGAAGTGAACGTTGCCGACCCATTCTCAGCTGAAACAATAGCGCAAGATATTCAGGCACAAACGGGTCTTAAAGCAGAAAGTTGGATTTCTACCAACGCACAGTTCTTTAGTGCACTTGCAGCACAATCGATGTCAAATACCATCATTCGTTTCTTTGTAGGCTTAACTGCGGCACTAGGAATTGCCAGCGTACTAGTGGTATCTGTGGTGCAAAAATCTAAAGAAATTGGCTTACTGCGCGCAACAGGGACTTCTAGACAGCAAGTTCTACGGATATTTTTGCTGCAAGGGGCATTGATGGGTTTGATGGGTTCTTTAGTTGGCTCACTCATGGGTTGGGGATTTCTTAGCCTTTGGCGAGGCATCGCAAAGAATGCTGATGGTACGCCATTGTTCGTCATCAACTTTGACCCTATGCTGTTTTTCTACGCCGCAGTTGGCGCAACACTGGTTGGAACGCTTGCGGCTGTATTTCCTGCCTTACGTGCGGCTAGATTAGACCCTGCGGTGGCGATTCGTGGTTGAACATGATAATGCTATTACATTGCGCTTGGAAGGTATACACAAAGCCTACGGCGAAGGAACACCCACTGAAACTGAGGTATTGCATGGCATAAACCTAGTGTTAAAACGTGGAGAATTTGTCGCATTAATCGGCCCCTCTGGCTCAGGAAAAAGCACTTTACTCAACATTATAGGGCTGCTTGATCAACCGAGTGCAGGTCAACTTTTTATTAGCGGCCAATCTACCGAGCTACTTAAAGATAATGAACTGACACGCCTTCGTGCAAGTGAAATTGGTTTTATATTTCAATTTCATAATTTGTTGCCTGCCTTTACCGCGCTTGAAAATGTAATGCTGCCTCGCCTAGCGGCTCTTGGACGACCTGATGAATCGATGCGTCTTCGCGCATCCGAACTCCTCAAAAAAGTTGGGCTAACGCCATGGATGGAACATAAATCAAATGACTTATCTGGCGGCCAACAACAACGTGTGGCTATCGCTCGTGCGCTTGTGATGAATCCAGCCTTAGTTTTGGCCGATGAACCGACTGGTAACTTAGACACCAAATCCGCAGACAGTGTTTTTGATTTAATGCGTGATATGAATAAAACTAACGGTACAACTTTTTTGATTGTGACGCACGACCCAAGACTTGCTCAACGTTGTGACCGCATCATTGAACTGGTTGATGGCAACATTGCTTCAGACCAGCCAAATTTACACGTACTGAAACATGGTGATGGACTTACTGATGTTGAAAGTATTTATTGAGTAAGTTGCGAGGTATTTTGAATTTGTAACTTGAGCTAGGCATGGTGCAAAGCATTTACTTTTTTGCGATGCAATAAAATCTAACTGTTAAGTTTTAGAAAAGCATTTGTGGCTAACTCAACTAGTCTACCAAATGGTTTTTAATCGCGTAGTGCGTTAATTCAGCATTGTGGCGCAAATTTAACTTCTCAAGCATACGAGTGCGGTACATGCTGATGGTTTTAACTGATAACGTTAGTTTTTCTGCAATTTCACCTACAGAAAAACCTGATGCAATCATTGTCATAGTTTGAAATTCACGGTCTGAAAGGCTTTCATGCGGGGCTTTCTCAGTTTCCATTCCAACTTGATTAGCCAAAATTTCGGCGACTTCTGGCGTGATGTATTTTTTGCCTTTTGCAACAACACGAATGGCATTCACTAATTCTGAAGATGCGCTTTGTTTACATAAATAACCTGCGGCTCCAGATTTTAAAGCACGCACTGCGTATTGATCTTCTTTGTACATTGAGAGCATCAATACAGCAATGTGATTGTTAACATGTTTAATATATTTCAGCGCATCCATGCCGCTGCGGTCTGGCATCGCAATATCCATCAAAATAACATCAGCATCAGGCTTGCAACCTTGCTTAATGGCTTCAGCGGCGTTTTCTGCTTCTGAAATCACAACAATATCGTCTGTTTCTGCAAGAATCTGCTTAAGACCCGCTCTTAAGATAGCGTGGTCGTCTGCGATGATTACTTTAATTTTGTTACTTTTTGTCATTTCAAATATCCAAACAAATATTAAGCGGCTATTACAGGCTTCGCCCTAAGAAAAACACCTAACTCACTAGATTTCTTAAGTACTTTTAAGGTTTTTGCCTATGTAATTACATATAAGCAAACTGTGTGCCAGCAGATAAATTTTGATATTTGAAGTTAAATTTTTGGCTATTAGTTAATTGAGATAACTACTTATAAGTTTTAAAACAGAAATTTCTTATGTTTTAAAATGATGATTATTTAAGCCAATGTTTATAAACCTTAGTGCTACATAGATTTGCGTGCCTATCATTAAAATCGTTATGATTTTCAGAACTGCTTTCAGCAAAAATTAATGCACTAAAAGTTGATTTGCTTGAGTGATGATGTAGGAGAAATAATCTGTCGAAATCTAAACAAAACTTCATCTAAGTGACGAAATTTATCAACAGTATGACGAAATTTGAACTTAACTATTCTATTGTTCTAATTTTTTGGATAGAAAATGCTTTAACTACTCTGCAGGCACTTTAACTGTAATCACAGTACCTTGCTTAGTGGATTGCTGAACGTTGAATGTGCCGTGAAGCGCAGTGATGCGTTCTCTCATTCCACGCAAACCAAATGAAGTTGATTTCAATGGGTCGCTAGATTTAATTCCCACGCCATTGTCTGTAATCGTCAAAATGATGTCATGTGACAATGCACTCAAATCAACGTCAACATGTGACGCTTTGGCGTGTTTTGCAATATTAGACATAGACTCCTGAAAGACTCTAAACAGGGTAATACCTTGGTCGGTTGTCACTGGAATTTCTGCTTGGTTGCAAGTGAACTTACAGGTAACGCCCAACTGCTTCTCAAACTCCTTAGCTTGCCACTCCAAGGCGGCAACAATACCTAAATCTAAAACATTTGGTCGCAAATCACTCGATATTCTGTGCACTGCCTCAAAAGTACTATCCAATATCGTTTCCAAACCTTGTGCTTGCTCAATAGTTACGCTCACGCCCTTAGTTAGTTTACTAATAATAGAAGACAAGCCCATTTTAATGGCAGTTAAATTGCCACCCAAATCATCATGAATCTCACGTGCAATAGCGCTTCGCTCCAGTTCTTTAATTTTGTGTATATGCGCAGTTAATTCAACGAGTTCTCGACGGGATTTTTCAATTTCGTGTTTAGCATTTATGCTTTGCGTGATGTTGGTCATAATGCCTTCCCACTGAACCACGCCATTACTTAACAGTCTAGGAATCGCACGTAAATCAAGCCATTTGTTATCTTGCCAGCCATCAATCCACACTTTACCTTCCCAATTCATCAAACTAAGATTAATGGTGGATTGTTCAAGCCGTTTTCTTAATGCACTGCGATCTCTCGCATTCATCATTGAATATAAAAGGCTTGCGTCTTCTTTTAAATCTTCAGCATTTAAACCTAACAAGGCCTTGCAGCCATCCGTCAGACTAATAAACTTCATTTCGCCATTACTATCAAGCTGAAATTGAAAAACCATGCCTGGTGTGTTTGATATCATGGTTTGGCAGCGAGTTTCATAATCGCTTAAACTCTTCTTGTCACCAGCATTGCCATTAATCTCACTAGAGGTTGGAATAGTATCGTCATTTTTAATAATTAAGATAAAGACCTTCTTAGCGGACTCCAAAACCATGAGCCGCAATTTGTTATGCTTAATATTACTAATCACAGGTGTTTGCGTTTGTAGCAGTTCAACAAAATAAGAATGGTGGCGATGACTTTCCGCATGCGCTTTTAATACTTTCTCACTAATGCCGAGCAAGCTTTCTAAGCTTTGTTCTTGCAGACCTTCTAAATCGTAACCCGTATTTTTGAGCGCACTTTCACTCGTGTAGACAAGCTGCATTGAAGTTATATTAAGAACGTACACCTCATCTGTCACTCCTAGCAATAAGGCATCAAGTAACAAAGAAGTCTCGGGCATTGGAAGCAATTTGGTAACCTTTAATTGATTTAAATCTGTCGTTAAATAAGTATTATCATCTAATACTTATTAGAATTCAAATTGACCATGTACAAAATATTTAAATTAAATACCATAATAATTTAACTTAGTTTATTGAAATAACCTATTACTTAGTGAATTTTTCTAAATCCACTTCAGTCATTACGCGATTTTTTCCAGACTTTTTAGCAAGATACATAGCCTTATCCGCCCTATTCAACACATCAACTTGTTCTTCAGTTTCTTTAAACAATGCCACACCAGCACTAAAAGTGATGAGTAATCGTTCGTTATTACCTAAAAAGAATTGTTTTGTGAGAGCTCGCTGCAAACGCGAAATAGTTTCAACAGCATCCTCAATACTAGTATCTGGTAGCAAAATGACGAACTCTTCACCACCAAATCTAGCGGCGATATCAGTTGGACGCAAAGTGTCTTGTATTACTTTTGCCAGATGCTGCAAAGCAGTGTCACCTACGTGATGCCCATAGTTATCGTTAAAATGTTTAAAGTCATCAATATCTAGCAATGCCACGCATAGCGAGCCGCCACGTTGAGCGCGCGATACTTCTCTCAACATCGCCTCATCTAGGCCACGCCGATTAAGCACACCCGTTAACTGATCTATCGACACTTTTTCACTTAATTGCGATAACTCAGCTTGAAGCTTAAGTATTTTATCTTGTGCTGAAGCCACTTCGGCGCTCTGCTGCAAGATAGATTCACGAGACCGCACAATATCGGTTTGCATGGTATGCGTGTCTTTCATCAGACCTTCTAACAACGTATTAATCTGCGTAATATCTTCAGTTTCAGCTAATTTTTCAGCATATTGCCCAACCTTCTGCTGATAGGTATCTGTTGAGTTTGTCATGTGGCCAAGCCTATCAACAAAAGTAGCAATCATACTTTTGAACGAATTTTTAGCATCCATTAAGCTATGTTTAAGCATACCCTGCTTAAAAATTACTTCTTTTAGACTTTTCTCTGCGTCTACTATTAGCGCCCTATCCAGCGGACCAGAAATAATAGTTTGCACTACCGTTATTTGTCCACGAACCCACAGGTCATCCGCAACCAATTCGCCGATGTTATCAATTAACAACTTAAGCAGGCTCAATAAATCTTGTTTAATACCTTCTTCATTTGCGCCAATTAACTCTACTCTCACCAGATGGGCTCTAAATTGCTTAACGATAGATTGCCATTCTTTTAACTTGCGTGCATTTTCTGATAGTGTAAATATCTGCTGGGCTTCCTCTTTTAAGTCTGGGTAACCATCTAGCCTCGGTATTAAACCGTGATTAAGTGATTGTTTTAGCATGTCCTGCAACGCACGAAATATTTCTTGAAACTGGTCAGTATCATAGCCAACACTAATTAGCTCTGAGGATTCCTGACCAGATTCGCTTAATGTTGATGATTGACGCCCAACTGGCTCCAACATTTGAATCGTTTTAGGATTAGCCGAGTCTGTAACACCATATTCTTTCCAATTATTCGCAAGTGCCTGTAGTTTTTGCGCTAACAACGGGTCACTACCAAAGTTAATTAGCACCTTTTCTAGCGCCTCTTTTTTTCTAGTAATATCTAAACCAACCTGCTTGGCATCCCAATTTTGTATCAGTTCGCGTATCGCATCTGGCCATTGTTTAGCTAACGCCACGTTTGCATCCATACTGTCAGTCAACATTGCGGGCAACTCAGCCCAATTCTCCTGCTTTAATAACTTATCCCAGCGATTAATCCATTTACTTTGCTCTGTAGATTCATTAGGTAGTTGTTTAAGTGCTTTTCGAATGGCTGACTCAGCAGTTTCTTTGACTGTAATGCCTGCAATTTCATTATAAATAAGCAAGTAATTATCTGGCGAAGGCACAACGCGCCGTAATGCCATTTGCTTAAAGGTTTCACGTGCTATATCTAGTGGCACGAGGGCAGGTTTGCTTGGTTTACTTTGGTTAGACATGGCTTAGTAAATTAAAAAACTTCTTTCTAAATAAATTTAATGAAAGTCAATTGATAACAGTCGAAAATCAATACATCAATCATTTTCCAACTTATGCAAAAAATCAAATACAAATTTAGCAATGCTTTTATCGGTCTATTTTAGAAAAATATTCTTATAAGCTTTGCGGTTTATAGGTCAAAGTATTGTAAAATTGCATTTGGCGGGCCTCCCCGCATTGTGAAGTAGCCAATCTGGTCAGGTGCGGAAGCAAGCAGCCACAACTATTAAGCAAGTGCCGGGGTAAGGGCTCGCCTCTTTATTTTTGGGCTGGCATTTTCTTAAGTTACAAGTAAAATAAATTACGTAATCTAAATTTTAGATAAAGTTGAGTTTATGTCGTATCAAGTCCTAGCCCGTAAATGGCGTCCGAAATCATTTGAAACCCTAGTCGGGCAAGACCACGTAGTGCGTGCACTGACCAACGCACTTGAACAAAATCGCTTACATCACGCTTATTTATTTACCGGCACTCGCGGCGTCGGCAAAACGACTGTTGCGCGTATCTTAGCTAAATCACTCAACTGCGAAAAAGGCATTACCGCTAAGCCCTGCGGTGTATGCGATGCCTGTACAGAAATTGATAGAGGCCGCTTTGTAGACCTGATAGAAGTAGATGCGGCCAGCAATACGCAAGTCGATGCAATGCGAGACCTGCTGGATAACGCACAGTACGCGCCTACGTCTGGTCGATTCAAAGTGTACATCATCGATGAAGTACATATGCTGTCTAAAAGCGCCTTTAACGCTATGCTTAAAACGCTAGAAGAGCCGCCTGCGCACGTTAAATTCATTCTTGCTACTACTGACCCACAAAAGGTGCCAGTCACGGTGCTATCGCGCTGTTTGCAGTTTAACTTACGTCAAATGGCAGGCACTTCGATTATTGAACATTTGCAGAATATTCTTGGGCAAGAAAATATTCCTTTTGAGCCAACTGCGCTTCATCTCATCGCACGTGCCGCAGCAGGCAGTATGCGCGATGCGCTATCACTGACCGATCAAGCGATTGCTTACGGTGGGCAGACTGTAAATGAGTCTGAAGTACGCGCCATGTTGGGTGCAATTGACCAAAGTTATTTATATCAACTTATTAACGCATTATTAGCCAACGATGGTGCTGGCATTATGGGGCTTGCTAAGTCTATGGAAGAGCGCAGCTTGTCTTTTGAAGTAGCGTTAAATGATTTAGCACAATTACTGCATCAAATAGCCGTTGCGCAAGCCGTGCCAGACAGTATTGCAGATGACTTACCTGAACGAAATCAGCTATTGGATTTAGCGCATCATATATCGTCTGAAACATTGCAGTTGTATTACCAAATTGCGTTGTTAGGTCGCCGTGATATTAGTTTGGCGCCCGATGAATTCGCGGGTTTTACCATGAGTTTATTGCGTATGCTCGCTTTTACACCTAGTGAAACTGAAGCAAAGAGACCTCTGACAAAAACCTCGATTGCGGCTAGCATTAGTGCGCAACTTGTTGAAACAAAACCAGCAATAGCGTCACCAGTAGTTTTGCAGCCCAGAGAATATCAAGCTTCACCGAGTTCGGATGAAATTGATAGCCAGCAAGAAAATACCCCAACTATCCAAGAAGTTACACCGCCAGCCTTGGAAACAAGCAATGAAGATGCAGTTCAGCAAACGCTTGAAAATGGCATGCCAATCCAATTCAATGGTAACTGGCGTGGTCTGTTAGACCAGCTCAAGCTGGGACTAGCGCGTAACTTAGCACTCAATAGCGCGTTAATAAGCTATGACGAGAATACCATGCGTTTTGCCGTACAAGACAAAGACAAAAGCTTACTCAGTGCAATGTATCAAGACAAATTAAGCGCGGCTTTACAGCAACATTTCGGCAGAAAAATTCGACTAGAATTTAATGTAGAAGGTAGCGTGAATAGCCCTGCTAAAGAAGTTGCACAAGAAAAAGCGGTAGCACAAGCTGGCGCTGAAAGTGCAATTGATCAAGATAGCTTTGTTCAAGCGTTAATTAACGATTTTGGGGCATCAATCATTCCCAATTCAATTAAACCAATTTAAATCTTAACAACCTATAAGGAGAGCATCATGATGAAAGGTGGCATGGGCAATTTAATGAAGCAAGCCCAGCAAATGCAAGCAAATATGCAAAAGGCGCAAGAAGAGTTAGCTAATATTGATGTTGAAGGTGTTGCCGCCAACGGTTTAGTTAAAGTTCAAATGTCATGCAAAAATGAAGTAAAACGGGTAACTTTAGACGACAGCGTGATGGATGACAAAGAAACTTTAGAAGACTTACTCGTTATTGCGCTAAAAGACGCAACGGCTAAAGCTGAAGCAACTTCTGCTGCACGTATGGCGAACTATATGCCTGCAGGCATGAAATTACCTTTTTAATATGCTCAAAAGCCTCATACTCATCTTCGCCCTACTAACAAGCGGTAATACCTTTGCTGGTAATAATGCATCGAAATATGATTCGCTTAACATTGGCGACTATGATGCAGACTCTGGTGTTTACGTACAGCTTGTTAAATCGACTAATTCTGATGATTCTGCTGGAGGCGCGTTCGATAGTGTGAGTAAAAGTGGCAAGTACGTGCCTAACACCAATATGTTTATTTACAACCCAAAAGGTGATATTGGCCGTTTTCTGTTAGATAAAAACTATGGTGAAATTACTGATTACGCGATTGAAACGGCCTATGAAGATGGCAGCTTTAATTATTTTTCATTAAGTAGAAAAGTACTCAACAACGCAAACATTAGTAAGCGCGCAATCAACTCAAACATATTGATTGAAACCTATCACGCCAAAACAAAAACCTACACAGTTTGGAAAGCCAGTAAATTAACGGGTGGTGCCAAGGCTTTATTCAGCTATCAGTTGCCTAGCCAATGGCATTTAGACGCCAAAAATGAAGCAATACGCTTAGTTTCATCCTCATTAATAAACCAACATCCACAGTTAAAAGTCACCAACTTTGCGTGGTAAATACGCATGAAAAACCCTCCAGCACTAGAGCAATTAATAGACAGCTTGCGCTGCTTGCCTGGTGTCGGCCCTAAATCCGCACAGCGCATGGCTTATTATTTATTGCAACGTGATAGAAAAGGTGCCAGCGGCTTAGCCTCAGCCTTAGATAAGGCGTTACAAGTGGTTGATCATTGCAAATTGTGTAATACCTTTAGCGAACAGTCTATATGTCCGCTGTGCGCTGCTGATAACCGCGATAAAAATTTACTGTGCGTGGTAGAAATGCCTACAGATTTGTTAATGCTAGAAAACACACACGCATACACAGGCATGTATTTTGTTTTGATGGGAAGATTATCGCCACTAGATGGCATTGGCCCCAAAGAAATTCACTTAGACAAACTCATTAAGCGTGCACAAGATGGTTTGGTTAACGAAGTAATTCTTGCCACGAATTACACAGTTGAAGGTGAAGCCACTGCGCATTACATTAGCGAGCTACTCAAAACGCGTGGAATTAAAACTAGCCGCATCGCACGCGGTATGCCGATGGGCGGTGAAATTGAGTATGTTGATAGCGGCACACTTGCACAGGCGATGATGGAACGGCGCAATGTTGTATAGCGCAAGCACTAATCCAAGTGGCTTAGTAAATCCTTAGGTACATTAATCACTATATCGGCATTCCATTCCAGTGGTTTGTCAGTTTCAGCAATGTAGCCGAATAAAGCCACTACTGTTTTCATACCAGCAGCCCTACCCGCTTGCACATCTCGCTCGGCATCACCCACATAGATGCAATCTCTTGCTGGTGTTCCCATTTGTTCACACGCCATCAATAAAGTATATGGTGCAGGTTTAGGCTGTGCCGCATCATCACCACATAATAAGCAAGCAGAGCTTTCATATAGGCTTTTGTCTCCCATACGAACTGCTTTAGTTAAATCAACAGAGAATCGACGCGGCTTATTTGTCACAACACCCCACTTAACGCCTCTGTCATCCAGTACATCAAGCAACTCAGCAATACCTGGCAATAATATTGGTTTATTCGTAAATACCGTTTCGTATAAATCTAAATATTCAATTTTCTTCGCTTCAAAATCTTCATCTGCTGGTGTAATGCCAAAGCCTAATGCTAATAACCCGCGTGATCCATGTGAAGCGACGGGCCAAATAACATCATGTGCAAGTGCAGGCTTGCCATAACGTGCCAGCTGTATATTTAAGGCTAAGCCTAAGTCATGCGCGGTGTCTACTAAGGTGCCGTCTAAATCGAATAAAACTGTCTTCATGCCGCTGATTTGATGGTATGTAACATGTAATTAACTGAAACATCATCCCCCAAGCTGTAGTGTTTGCTGATTGGGTTATAGCTCATGCCGCGCAAGGTAGTGACATTCAAATCAGCTTGCCTAGCCCAACTAGATAGCTCTGAAGGCTTAATAAATTTAGCATAATCATGCGTACCTTTAGGCAATAAGTTTAATAAGTATTCTGCGCCAATCACGGCGAACAAATACGCTTTAGGGTTACGATTAATCGTAGAGAAAAATACTGAACCACCTGGCTTTACTAACTGTGCACAAGCCGCGACGATTGAAGCTGGATCAGGAACATGCTCAAGCATTTCCATGCAGGTCACCACATCAAAACTGGCGGGTTGTTGCTCCGCTAGCTGCTCTACAGCAATGTATTGATAGTCAACTTTTGCGCCACTTTCTAACTGATGTAATTTTGCAACATTGAGCGCCTTCTCGCCTAAATCTATACCAACAACTTCGGCACCTTTAAAATACATAGACTCAGACAAAATCCCACCACCGCAACCTACGTCGAGTACGCGCTTATTTTTCAGTCTAGTCAAATCATCAATCCAAGAAAGTCGAAGTGGATTAAGCTCGTGAAGTGGCTTAAACTCACTATTTTTATCCCACCATTTGTGTGCAAGCTCACCAAATTTTTGCAGTTCCAATTGATCCGCATTGACTGGTTTCGCTGGATTAATTTCAGTATTTACTTCTGGATTAGACTCTATACTCATGTTTATGCTTACCTCTGTTTTTAATCAATAACTATACGTATTAATGTTTATGCAATTGTAGTTTTGGCTGCCATGTATTGATGATTTCTTTTAATTCTAATGGTTCAATGTTGGCATAAAGTTCATTGCTGTAGCGCAATTCACCTGCCACCCAAGTGTGGCTCACATGCTCACGACCACAGGTATAAACTAAATGCGAAATCGGGTCATAACACGGATTTATATTGAAGTCACTCAACTTAACCGCTGCTAAGTCGGCCAATTTACCTATTTCAATTGAACCAATTTTATCTTCTAAACCAATAGCTTTAGCGGCATTGATCGTTGCCATTTCTAATGCCTGATGTGCTGGAACAACTTCTGCATCTTCGCTCGCACCTTTTGCCAACAGCGCACCTAATCGCATTTCAGCAAATATATCGAGTCGATTATTACTTGCAGCGCCATCCGACCCTAGCCCAACATTCACACCCCTAGCTAATAACTTTGATATTGGCGCGATGCCACTAGCAAGCTTCAAATTAGAGCTAGGGCAATGCGCGACATGACAACCAAATTCAGCCAACATATCTATCTCACTATCCAACAAATGCACACAATGTGCCGCTATAAAATTAGGGCCTAACAAACCCAACTGCGCCAACCGCTGTATTGGTCTTAAGCCAAACTGCGCTTGAGATTGCGCTATTTCATCACGTGTTTCATGCAAATGCGTGTGTATGCCAAGCCCCAATTGTTCGGCATAGGTCACAACAGTTTCGAAAGTTTGATTCGAAACTGTGTAAGGGGCATGTGGTGCGATGCAAGTTGAAATCAACGGATTGCCGCGCCAACTATCGTGCGCATCAAAACCTTTTTGTAAGTAATCCGCTGCATCATTTGCATAGGCTGTTGGAAACTCCAACACCACCAAGCCTAAATTCGCACGCATGCCAGCTTGGCTTGCGGCAACAGCAGTAGCCTGAGGGTAAAAGTACATATCATTAAAACAAGTAATGCCACCACTTAACATTTCAGCGCATGCTAACAAGCTAGCATCTTGCACATATTGCTCAGATAAAACCGCCTGTTCAGCAGGCCAAATATGTTCATTCAGCCAAGTCATCAGTGGTAAATCATCAGCCACACCACGCATTAAACTCATTGCGGCATGAGTATGTAAATTGATTAATCCTGGAATCAGCACATGTTCCGTTAACTGAACAATTTCATTTGCCTGATAAAGTTCAGAAGCTGAAGATATTGAGCAAATATCAATAATCTTACCAGATTGGATTACCACGGATTGGTATTCTAAAAGCGTATTTTTGGGAACTATTGGACATAACCAACGTGGTTCTATGATTAAATCGACTTGTGTTTTCATGCACTTATTATAACGAGTAAAGCTATAAATTTAGAACTAAAGTTTTGAGTCTCAAGCAATAAAAAACCCCGCAAATTGCGGGGTTTTTTATTCAAAAATTACAGCTTAATTACAACCGCTTTCCACCTTACCTTCAGATGTAATTTCAACCCTACGGTTAGGTTGCAAGCATTCAATTAGTTTCTTAGTAGCTTTGTTACCTTTACATTCTACCACTGGCATTGTCTCGCCTTTGCCAATTGCCTGTAAACGTGATTCAGACACACCTTTTGAAACTAAATAGCTTTTCACCATATTAGCACGGCGCTCAGATAACTTTTGATTGTAAGAATCTGAACCTAAACGATCAGTATGGCCAGTAATCATTACAACTTCTAAACTTGGACGGGCATTAATTTTCTCAGCCACTTCATCAAGTGCAGCTTTACCTTCAGCTTTAATATTGGCTTTATCAAAGCCAAATAGTTTTTCTGACTGCAATGTTACAGTTTCCATTTTTGGTTCGCATTTTGGCGCTGCTGCTAATGGAGCTGGCTCAACAACTGCTGCTGGTGCTGGTGCTGGCTCAACAACTGCTGCTGGTGCTGGCTCTGCAGCTGCAACCACTGGCATAGGTGCAGGAGCACCAAAGCGGAAGATACCACCCAAGTTTAACAACGTATTAGCAACAGTACCGTTATTGTCAGCAGCACCAAGTGCAGTTCTGCCAAGAGGGGCACGGCTCCATTGCTCACGTAAATCAGCTTGCAAACCAAAACTGTCGTTAATTAAGTATTGCGCTCCAAGACCAACGTTACCCAACCATGATGTTTTACTATCATCACCAACTAAACCAGCGCCAGTATAATCAACTTTATTACGCGCAACCCCTAAACCAGCCAATAAAAATGGACGGAAATTGCTACGGCTTAACATATAAAGAGCATCTAAACCCAAAGTTGTTTGTTTATAACGGCCAGACGCGCCAGCAACACCAGTATCTTGAGTGGCTCTGTTATAACCTAAGCCACCTTGCACATCCCAGCTGTCACTTAACTCTTTACCCAACTTTAAAAATACACCAGGGCCATTGTTAGCATTTAAATCGCTATCTGTATTCATGTAGCTTACACCAGGAACAGCATACCAAGCACCGCGGTACATATCTTCTGCTGATGCAGCAAATGCGGCTAAACCCAATGTTGCGGCAACTGCTAAATTAATAAGATTCTTTTTCATTCGTTTTGGCTCCTAATTAAAATTCTTCTTCAAGTATATCAAAATCTTAAGATTTCACTTGGTTCGATATTACGCACCACAAGCGTTTAGCGCAATCATAAATGTTTACAAATCAACGTTATTTATAAATTTTAGTTGTTTTTTTACAACAAATTTACACTATTTTACGAACCGCTTTTATTTTAGCTGCATCTAGCGCTAATTGTCGTTGATTGTTATTACAAACACCACCTCTAAAACCAATATAACTGGGACTTATCTCTTTGATTAAATCTACATGTTGTAGTTTTAAAGAACCAGCTAAACCTAATTGCATGCCTAACTTTAATACATTTTTTGCAAATTCGCTTCTTTTTTCTTTTGAATAATAATCTAGCAAAGTTAGCCCATTTTTGTTTGCTGTATCCAACATCACTCCGATAAAACCTGCTGTTTTAATACAGGCAATTAAGTCTTTTGGATATGTATTTTCTGCGAACAAAACAGCTATAAATCTTGTGCCAGCCTGCGCTAAAGGCCTAAGTATATCTAAGCATGGTTGATAATCATCAGTTTCAAAAAAACCAATTTTTACGATATCCACCCCTGTTGCAGCTAACTTACTGACTTGTGCTAACAACAACTCTGACTGCATAGGTAAATCGCCTATAGTCGCACTAGTGAGCTTAGCACCTGCATCATTTCTACTTTTCACATAAGCAACAATTGCTTGGATTCGTTCGATAGGCAATGCGCCTAGTGCCCCAGCACTTGGCTCTTTCAGGTCAATAATATCAGCACCATTCTCTAATGCGATTTGAGCTTCTTCAATGCTGGTTACGCTAATTAATAATTGCGTTTTATGCACGTGAGTCAATATTGGGGAGTTCATGCGAAGTTCTCACCTGCTTGTTGTGCATAAAAATTTTCTATTTTTTCAGTTAGCCAACCCCATGCTTGTAATTCACGCTCACCTGCAGTTTTATCCACTGCAATTTGAAGATACTGCATCTCTGAAAGCACTTTTTCTTTAGCCAACATGTTCAAGCGACTTGCTAGTACGGCCAGCTCTAATACTGCTGCCTGCGCACGATTAAAGCCTTGAAAAGGCAAGTGTTGCCTTTCATACACTACTTCCATCAATAACTTTGGTCGGGCTTCATCTTCACGCACCTCTACCAACTTTAATTCTTTATGTGCCAAAGTTTCGGTCAATCTATAGCCCGTTATTTTATCGGCTTTGATGAGCGTCCACGCTTTTCGCCTAGTTAATGCACCAGCAAATACGCGCACATCATCAGTTAAATTCATCACTGCATGTTGAGTTGCAAGAATATTCTCTAACGTAGCTGAAGGTTTATAAGGTGAAATGACAACTAAGCCATCTTGCATTTGTATACCAAATGGCGTGACATGGACATCACCTTGGCCATTCACTGTGCTAAAAATGGTTTCAAATATCATATTTATCTAAGTTTTCTTGCTAGCTTCTTTGCGCTCTTTAATTGAAGCTTCACGGTGAGCAGTTTTATTAACTTGCTCTTGAAGCAAGCCATTCACGCCCCATTCAAGCTCTTGATCTTGCACATAACGTTTCTTAAGTTGCCATGCAATTTGCGCACGTGCCAACTCTACGCCTAAGTAAAACGCATGCGAAGCATCATTATCCACCTTTAAATGCGGATACAGCGCGAAGGGATCGGTGCTTTCATACATGCCGTCCCGATTATAAATATGCATGCCGTTTTCAGTGACTTGTATACGAAAACTCGGGTCTTTAATCATTGCAGCGATTTCTTTTACTTCTTCAGCGCTATAAGTAAATGGGCGCTTATCATGCAAACCAAGCAAGCCATTACTATAGCCACGCGGCAACCTATCATCATTTTTTGCCGCATGCATCATGCGCCTTGCAATATCGGCCTCGGCAACAGCATTGACTGCATGAGCACTTACAGAAGTGGCTAATACCGCATTAATGTTCAACTCGCTAATTATGCCAAATAACAGTGCATTAATGCCTGTCGTATCAGCATCCGTCAACTCTGTTAGATTCCCTACGCCCATCATTATTTGAATATTAGGATATTTTTTACGGAGCTTTTGGTAGCGTACGATTGAATTGGTTAAGCCAAAATGAATCGGGTCTAAAATTGCATCAGCAATAAATGGCTTACCAACTTTCAAACAAGCCTCAATTGCTCTATATAACGAAGGTAAGCTATGTGGTTTGGCTGGAATCAGAATTGGCGTAGAAGCTACTTCGCCAGCAACCCATAATGTATTTTCTGTGAGGCTCAGTAAGTAGTCTGCCCCTGCATGCCCTGCACTAAGTAAATCATCTGTATTGAGCGAGTCAACACTGACTTTAAAATCTAAGGCTTTTAGCGCTTTAACCGTATCGGCTAAGTGCAAGAATGGCACCGCTGGCAGACAACCCAAATCAATTACATTGGCCCCTTGCGACTGATACTGTTGGGCTTTCTTAATAATGTCGTCTACACTTAAGAACGGCGCATCTACTATTTCTGCAAAAATCTGCACGTCATATCGACTCAAATCAGGCGTAATACCTGCATGACCAAAATACTGTGGCAAATCTTTTAAATCGTTAGGACCGCGTTCAACAGGTATGCCATATTGCGCCTCCAACTGGCTAATATCACCTAAGCATAAGCCAGGTAAAATCACCTTATCAGCATCACCAGTTTCTTTAAGTCTGCGCGCTATTAATTCGGGGGTCATCAGCGCTGCGACAGAAACGCCTATTTGCTGAATACGGTACTTGAACGGTGGGGTTTTAGCATTGCTTTGAACTTCAGCTAATATTTTATGCAGGCTTCTTTCAGCCAATTTACCTGTTAGAAACAGTAAATTTTCTGCTGACTTTTTATCTTTAGCTGCGGATTTCATTTAAGCGCATATGCACTGCATGTGTAAGCGCAGCAATATCTGCAACCACTTGTGTGGTTTCAAAGCCAGCCAGCTTTGCCACGTTCTCTAAATCAATTTTACGCGGATAAACGTTAACCATATTGTCACGCGGCGCCTCGGACTCAAGCTCTGGCCCTGTATCACAAGCAAACACAATACTAGCCACACGCGTTTTACCAGCCTGTGCAAATAGGTTAGTCACTAAAGAGTCTGAAAACCCGTAGGCCATTTTAGCAATGGTATTAGAGGTAGCGGGTGCAATCACCAATGTGTGATACTTGCCTTCATAAAACAGTTCAACAGGCACGCTGCTGGCAGTTTTATCTTGATAAACCTTATGACCAGTGGCGTCTAATTGCACCTGAAAACCGTATTGCTTAATAATTTCAGAAGCAGCCTTACTTAGAAAAATATCAACATTTTCTAGTGTAGCAAGTACAGCTAGGGATTCGCGCAAATAATGCCCAGATCCTGTAATAGCCCATGCCAACCGCTGCATTTCTGGATTTATCATTGCTTGAGTAGCCTACAATTAGGCGAACGGATGCTCAATTACAATGGTTTCATCACGCTCAGGGCCTGTAGAAACAATCGCAACGGGTACGCCACATAATGCTTCTAGGCGTTTTAAATAGTTTTGCGCATTTTTCGGCAAACCATCCCAAGTTTTTACACCAAAGGTATTTTCTGACCAGCCTAGTACGGTTTCATAAATTGGCTTGCAGCCAGCAACATCATCTGCACCAATAGGCAATAAATCGATTTTCTTACCATCCAACTCGTAACCAGTACATATATTGAGCTCTTTAATGCCATCTAAGACGTCTAACTTAGTAATACACAATCCAGTTAGACCATTAATCATCGCTGAACGCCGCAACGCCGCAGCATCAAACCAACCACAACGACGTTTACGCTTAGTCACGGTGCCAATTTCTTGGCCTTTAACTGACATTTGTGTACCAGGTGCGCCTGCAGTATCAATATCTAACTCACTTGGGAAAGGGCCGCCGCCCACACGTGTAGTGTAAGCTTTAGTGATTCCTAAAACGTAGTGCAACATATTGGCACCAACGCCTGTACCGGCTGAAGCTTGACCAGCAATGCAGTTGCTTGAAGTCACATATGGGTAAGTACCGTGATCAATATCAAGCAAAGTACCTTGCGCACCTTCAAACAATAGGTTATCACCACGCGCGTTGGCTGCATATAAATCAGCAGAAATATCACTAATCATCGGTTTTAAGGCAATTGCATGCTGCATACTTGCGTCATACTGTTGATTAAAATCAACTGCTTTGGCGCCTAGATAATTAGTCAGCACGAAGTTATGATAATCCATCACTTCCTTTAGCTTTTCTGAAAAACGCTCTGGATAGAACAAGTCGTAAACACGCAAAGCGCGACGTGCTACTTTATCTTCGTAGGTTGGTCCTATGCCTTTGCCTGTAGTACCTATTTTTTTATCTGCGCTACGTTTAGCTTCACGCGCTACATCCACCGCTACGTGATGACTTAAAATCAATGGGCAACCAGAGCTGACTTTTAAGCGATTTTTAACCTCTAAACCATCTTTTTCAAGGGCGGCAATTTCACCTAACAAATGTCCTGCATCTAACACTACGCCGTTACCGATATAGCAATTAATACCAGAACGCACGATGCCTGAAGGCACAAGATTAAGCTTGTAAACACGTTGCGCATCGCCTTGGCCTACTACCAATGTATGTCCAGCATTGTGACCACCTTGAAAACGCACGACACCTTGTGCATGGTCAGTCAACCAATCAACGATTTTTCCTTTACCTTCATCACCCCATTGCGTGCCGATAACGACTACGTTTTTTGCTCCGAGGTTTTTTGCTGCGAGATTTTTTGCTACATTGTTTGCCATAACTTTTACTTTATAATTTTAGTTTGAATATTTAATTTAATATTTGATTTAAGGTTGTCTATCTATTTGTTTAAGTTAGATTTTATCGATAACAACCACATGCCAACCAGAGTTGTAATGCACGAGCTTTCTATCGCAATTCAATTCGTCAAGATTTGACTCAAACCCTGACAACTCTTGAATTACAATTTGCCCCTCAGCTCTCAAGCTGTCAATTTTAACAGATAAACTGGCATCATCATTTGCTGGTGCAAATATCGTCATGGTTGGCTTAGCTGGAGGCAAGGCAGTCACTACACCACGTAAATCCAAGCTAAATCCAGTAGCTGAGCGTGCGCGACCGAATGCTTGACCCACTTCATCATAGCGTCCACCTAGTGCTAATGGGCCTTTGTAGCCTTGTGCGTATGCAGCAAACACGATACCACTATGGTAGTGGTAACCACGCAACTCGCTTAAATCGAAACTAACGGCCACATTCAAACTTTCCAGCGCAGCACTCACCTGACTTAAATTTGCCAAGGCCTCTTTAATAGCTGGCGTGTTAGGTAAGGCTTTTTCCGCTTTAGCTAAAATAGATTTGTCACCATTTAACTCCGTTAAATGTAATAAAGCTTCGCGAGTAGTTTTATCTAAATGCTGCGATAGTACTGCAACGCTAGACTGGTCTTTGCTTTGCAGAGCAGCATATAAGGCTTGCTCTAACTGAGGTGCTACTTGGCTAGTCTCGATCAAACTGCCAAATATATCCACATGGCTAAAATCTATGTGTAATTGGTCGATTCCTATGGCCTGCAAGGCTTTAATAAGCAAACATTGAATTTCAATATCGCTCGCTACACCAGCGTGACCATATAATTCAGCACCCAATTGCAGAGGTTCGCGCGTCTGCGCTAGACCATCAGGCTTAGTTCGCAAAACACTGCCTGCATAACATAAACGCGTAACCCCTTGATGATTCAGCAAGTGCGCATCGATACGCGCCGCCTGTGGCGTCATATCTGCGCGCACACCCATCAAACGGCCTGTCAGCTGATCTACCACTTTAAAAGTAGCTAAATCTAAATCGTGGCCTACGCCTGTAATCAACGACTCCATGTATTCCAGCATCGGTGGAATCACATATTGATAGCCATGCACTTTGAATAAATCCAACAAAGTACGGCGTAATGTCTCAATTCTAGCCGCCTCGGCAGGTAAAACATCTTCAATATATTCGGGGAGTAACCAATTACGCATTATTCATCATCACTTAATTTTAACTTTTATTTACTCAGCAAAAATAATACTAAGCCGCCAATCACTGACATTAACCCAACAAAACGCAACTGACCATCTTTGAGCTCTATCATGCGTTTAAATGTATCACGCCAAGCTTGGGGCAGAAGTAAAGGCAGAAGGCCTTCTAAGATCAACATCAAGCCTAATGCCATTAATAGTGTATTACCCATTAAGAAATCTTTATTTTTTAGCTGGACTACGCATATATTTGAAGAAGTCAGAGCCAGGGTCTAATACCATTACGTCACTCTTAGTTTTAAAGCTGTTTTTATAAGCTTCTGTACTGCGGTAAAAGGCGTAGAACTCAGGATTTTTACCATAAGCTTGGTTGTAAATTGAAGCAGCTAAAGCATCACCCTCACCTTTAGTTTTTTGCGCATCGCGATAGGCTTCAGCGATAATCACTTCACTTTGTTTATCAGCATCGGCACGTATTTTTTCAGAGGCAGCAGAACCCTCTGAGCGCAATTGATTGGCGATACGTTTACGTTCTGCAATCATACGATCGAAGACTGATTTACTGATATCTTCAGAATAGTCCACTCGTTTTAAGCGCACATCGACCACTTGAATACCCATTTGACGCGCTTCTAAGTCAGCACTTTTACGTAAGCTATCCATCACAACACTACGCTCACCTGCAATCACGTCATGCACAGTGCGTTTACCAAATTCAGCACGCAACCCTGCATTTACCACGTTTGAAAGACGATTTTCAGCAGCAGATTCGCCACCTTCTTTAATTGAAACATAGTATTTTGCTGGGTCAATAATGCGCCATTTAACAAATGAATCCACTAGCATGTATTTATTTTCACTAGTGACAAATCTCGCAGGCTCTTCCCAATCCAACGTCACAATACGGTTATCAAAGGTCTTCAAATCATCAATAAATGGCACTTTAAAGTATAAACCTGGCGATTTTTTTACAGATACAATTTCACCCAGTCGTTTAACGACCACAAACTGTGTTTGATCAACCATAAAGGCCGAACTAAATAGAAAAATGATACCAACTAAAACTAAAATTAGAACACTTGTTAAATTTTTCATCATATTCTACCTATCTGCTTTCTCTATCGCGACTGCGGAAGGCATCACGCGAGCGATCCGCCGAAGGTTCAGCTACTGGTGCAGCTGGCGCATTTAATGACTGTAACGATTGAGACTGTTGTGGTGTAGCTGCATTAGAACCCATCAACTTATCTAAGGGCAAATACAACATACTGCCAGCCTTTTGATCAACCACCACTTTACTAACGCTAGATAAAATTTGCTCTTGCGCATCTAAATACAAGCGTTGGCGAGTTACATCTGGTGCATTATTGTACTGGGCTAAAATTTGTTCAAAACGACTAGCATTACCACGCGCTTCGCTTTCAATTTTAAGCTTGTACCCTGCGGCTTCAGCTAATAGTCTTGATGCTTTACCACGTGATTTAGGTATCACGTCATTTGCATACGCTTGACCTTCATTCACTTGGCGCTGATTATCTTGGTTAGCTCGGTTGACATCCTCAAACGCCTCTTGTACCTGTTCAGGCGGCTGGGCACTTTGAAGTGAAACGCTAATAATATGTACGCCAGTTTTATAGTTATCCAAAATTGTCTGCATACGTTGAGAAGTATCAACCAAGCCCTTTTGCAATAAATCATCTAACTTATTTTTACCTACCACTTCACGAATCGCCGACTCTGCAGCTGACATCACAGCTTCATCTGTATTACGGTTATTAAACAAATAATATGTGGCGTTATTTAAGTTATATTGCACGGCAAATTGTAAATCAATAATATTTTCATCTTCTGTGAGCATTAAAGCTTCACGAGGTTGTTTTGTTTTTCCACCACCACCTTCACCCATCGTTCTATAACCCACCTCTAAGCGACGTACCTGCTCCATATTCACTACAGTCACTTTTTCAATTGGGTATGGTAGATGCCAGCGTGGGCCAGGCTCAGTCGTGTCGTCAGTCATCTTTCCAAAACGCTGAACAACGCCTTTAGAACCTGAATCTACCATGTAGAAGCCAGTTGAAAGCCATATTAATAATATGACAGCGAGAATTGGAAGGATAGGAAGATTGATGTTTCCACCATTCGAACTAGCAGGCTGGTTACCACCACCCTTGCCAAACATATTATTAATTTTACGGCTTAAATCACGCATCACTTGATCTAGGTCTGGTGGACCTTCGTTATTGCGTTGCGCCCATCCGGGAAATTTAATCATTTAAAACTCCAAAAAAACTTAATCATACAAATCTATTTAAAACGAAAATTTTGACCATTCAAGGCGTTTCAAGTTGCATCAAACTCAACCATTTACGCTAGAACTCAATCCTTTAAAGCAAAGTTTAAGCATAAGCGCTCTCTTCAGTGCTTAGCTTCTGCAAATATTGACCATGTTCCGACATAGCCAGCCTCAGAAAATCCATTCCCTCACCAGTTTTAGCCGACACATGTATGGTTGTGATTCTACCATACTCATCTCGGCCGATAGAGGGCGGCAGACCAACCCTGTCTATTTGGTTATGCACTAAAATCTGCGGTACATTGGCTGCACCGATTTCAAGCAGTACTTTATTGACTTGCATAATTTGCTCATCGCGATTAGTACTTGCAGTATCAACTATATGCAACAACAAATCGGCTTGAGCAGCTTCTTCCAAAGTTGCGCCAAATGCTTCAACTAGAGCATGCGGTAAATGCTTTATAAACCCAACCGTATCTGAAAGAACGACAGAACCAGCATCCGCAATATAAATTTTGTGTGTGGTTGTATCAAGTGTTGCAAATAGCTGGTCAGCTACGTATATATCCGCCTTGGTTAAGCGATTAAACACTGTAGATTTACCCGCATTGGTATAACCTACCAGCGAGACCGTCATGACATTAGAACGCTTACGCGCCCTACGCTGCATGCTACGCTGCGCCTTGAGCTTAACAAGCTTTTCACGCAACTGCTTAACGCGCACACGCAGCATGCGACGATCCAACTCTAGCTGGGTTTCACCTGGACCACCACGCACACCAATACCACCTTTTTGACGTTCTAAGTGCGTCCAACCTCTAACTAAGCGCGTAGACAAATGCTCTAGTTGTGCCAACTCAACTTGCAACTTACCCTCATGACTCTGCGCGCGTTGGCTGAATATATCGAGAATTAAACCCGTTCTATCCACCACACGCGCTTTCAGCAGTCGCTCCAAATTACGCTGTTGCGATGGAGATAAATCATGGTTAAATACTGCGATATTGGATTCACTGGCTTGCATCATCTGCGCCAATTCATCGGCTTTTCCAGAACCAATAAATAGCTTTGCATCTGGTGTCGCGCGTTTACCTTCGATTGTGCCGCGTATAGACAAGCCTGCGCTAATACTGAGTTGACGAAGTTCATTTAAGCTTTCTTCGTAATCATTATCGCCAAAATCGACACTCACCATAATGGCAGCATCGCCGCCACTTGGTCTTTCAAACATATCTTTCAACGGTTAATTACCAGCTCTATCTAAACTTCATCTTCTGGCAAACTAACGTTGACCATGCGCGCTGGCACAATGGTTGAAATAGCGTGCTTATAGACCATTTGGGTGACAGTATTTTTCAGCAAAATCACGTATTGATCGAACGAGTCTACCTGACCTTGCAATTTGATGCCATTAACGAGATAGATTGATACAGCGACGTGTTCTTTACGTAAGGCGTTAAGAAATGGGTCTTGTAACATTTGCCCTTTTTGAATCATGATGTCTCCTATTGCTTGGAGTTAAATAAATATTACATAGCATCAGCTACATTACTGATGTTACTCTTGTTGAGATTTAGAACAATGCTATTCGTTCTATTTTTCTATCAAAATATTAGAAATTTCTAAAACACCTACTCAATATGAGGTGACTGGCTAAAATTTCAATAGCCTATCAGCAATATTGATATGAAATTTAAGGTGCTATTTAAGCACTAAATTAATTCTAGCCAAAACCTCATCCTTGCCTAACAAGGCCATCACCTGATCGATACTTGGTGATTGTGCAATGCCCGTCAGCATCACACGTAAGGGCATTGCTACCTTGGGAAATTTTAGTGAATTACTAGTCACAGCGGCTTCAATCGCATGATGAATAGCCTCTGCTTGCCAATCAATGCTACTCAATGATTGCACTAGCGCAGCCAAAACTGGTTTAATTTCAGCCGTTAAATGTTTTTCAGCGGCAGCTTCATCAATCACAGGGTTTTGATAAAAATATGTAATGCTAGCGGCCAGCTCATTTAAGGTATTTGCTCGCTCTTTGTACAAATCAAGCACTGCAGATAAAGCTGGTTGCTCACTTACCGTAACGCCGAGTTTATCCAAGCGCTTAGTAATATCTTTCACTAAATACGCATTATCTGCTTGCTTGATGTAATGCGCGTTGAGCCAATTCAACTTATCAGTATTAAACTGCGCAGCAGATGGGGTGATATGGTCTAAATCAAACCACTCTGCAAATTGTTGTTTAGTAAACACCTCTTCGTCACCATGACTCCAACCCAATCGTGCTAAGTAATTAATCACCGCTTCTGGCAAATAACCGTCATCGTCATATTGCATGACACTCACGGCACCATGGCGCTTAGAAAGTTTTTGTCCATCATTACCTAAAATCATCGATAAATGTGCATATTGTGGCACAACGATTTTTGCATCTAACTCAGCCAGCGCCATCAGCATATTGATTTGACGCGGCGTATTGTTGACATGATCATCACCACGAATCACTTGCGTAATACCCATGTCACTGTCATCAACTACGACACAAAAATTATAGGTAGGCGTACCGTCAGCACGGGCTATAATCAAATCATCAAGCTCCGCATTAGCGATTTCGATGCGCCCTTTCACCATATCATCCCAAGCCACAACGCCGTCCACTGGATTTTTAAAACGAATAGCAGGTACAACACCTGCTGGCGGCACAGGTAAGGTTTTTCCAGTTTCTGGACGCCATTTACCGTCATATCGTGGCTTTTGTTTGCTCGCCATTTGCTGCTCACGCAAGGCATCAAGCTCTTCTCGACTAGAGTAGCAATAATAGGCACTACCAGCATCCAACATGGTTTGGATCACTTCTTTGTAGCGGGCCATACGTTGCATTTGGTAAAAAGGACCTTCGTCATAATCCAGCCCTAACCACTGCAACCCATCTAATATGGCTTGCACCGCTTCTGGCGTGCTACGCGCCACATCGGTATCTTCAATACGCAGAATAAAATCTCCACCATGCTTTTTAGCAAAAGCCCAAGAAAACAAAGCGGTACGAGCACCGCCAATATGTAGAAAACCAGTGGGACTAGGGGCAAAACGAGTACGAACAGTCATATTTAACAGTAGTTTACATTAACAATAAAAAAGTTATTTTATCATGCGCCAGTAAATAGCTCTTATGCAATTAGGTTTATCTCATCTAGAATTCACATTATTTGCACTAAATATGCAAATCAATCAGAATTTGTGAATATCAGCCTTCTGGCATGCTAATTGCTTTAACTAATTTATATTTTAGTCATTGATAAAAGTAGGTACCAAAATGGAATTCTTTCGGAAAATATTTAATCATTCTGCCTCGCCAAAAACCGAAGTTGCTTTTGCATGGGGCAAAGAATTAGCTGGTTTGGATGATGTTTCTGCAATTGAGCATGCGACGCAACGGTTGAATGCTGATACCAAAAAAGATATTTTTAAAGATGAGCTATACCTAGACGCACTTTTAGCGATTGACGAAAAAACACACATCATCGTCGAAAGAGTCACAGCACATTACGTCAACATCAATAATATGAGCATTGAGCTTGAAGAGCGCATTGCCAATGCCGTATTTCTATATCATCGTCAGCTTTATCTTATTTACAACACACTGATTGATAACTTGGCGCCTTTACAACCCAAATCACTGCTTGTGATGCTGGCACGTGCCATTCACAACGCAACGCAAATGATTAAATGGCGTTTTTACAATTATCAAAGTGCACCAGCTAATGTTTGGCTGCAATTATCTAAGCTGTATTTAGTGGCTGAAAAACAAACCATATTAGATAGCTATGTCAGAGCTTATCCAGATCAAGAAATCTCCACCCTTTCATCTGCCTACATCCAGGCATGCATGCTGGGTAGCTTGGAAAGCTTAAGCTTTCATCGCAAGCAAATTGAGCTGGTGAGCAAAATGCTCACCTACTGGACACCCAAAATTCTCATTCAAAATACTTATGATGAAAACAAACATCTATTTTATGTAGATACCACAAGTGACGCACCTGCAAAACGGATTAGAAACTTCAAACCTTCAGACAGTTACCGCTATTGGTGTTTTGATAGCGTCAACCTAAAAGTTGAATTGTGCCTATCTTTGATTGAATACAATATCTCACCTAAACAGCAGGAGATGAAAGATTTTATTGCCAATAAATATGCTGTCGAGACATTAGAAATATTAAAAACAGAGTGGTCTAGAGTTGAATACAAACGTCAAAGAAGAGTGGCCGAGCGCGTAAAAATATCCAAATACGCAAGTACCAATTATGGCTTTGAAAACACCTGTTATCACATCAAACAAGACGATAACATTCGAACTCAACGGACAGGCAAAGCATATCAAGGTAACAAATCTTTTGACGAACGCTTGGCTACACATTCTTTAAGCAAAGATCAAACTGGCCCTAATGTCATTTATTTAGATTTGGGTGCTGGGCAATCAAAAATTATTGACGAAAGCCCCCAAGGCATAGGGATGTATTCCAATAAGCCAGCAAGTGAAGTGAGCTTAGGTATGCTAATGGGCATTTCATTTAGCGATCAAAAAGACACAACTAAAATCGGCGTAATTCGTAGCATCAAGCCAGTCATAGGCAATGAATTACACCTAGGAATTGAGCTATTAAGCACAATAGCCTTGTGTGTGGAAGCGACGAATGTCAGTCTCATTGCTTCTAAAACTAAAAATTCTACAGAGAAAAGTGCTGTGAATTCGCCTATTGTCACCAGAAAAGAATTCAACGAACCATTAGCGCTTAATGGTAGCGCAAGTGACACTCACTTTACTTGCTTATACTTGCCAAAAGAATTCACCATTTCTCAGCAAGAATCAGTGATAGTTCCTAGGTTACATTACAACAAAAATGACACCTATAGAGTCAATATTGCTGGTGCTAACATGTTGGTTAAATTTACAGAAACTTTAGAATATCACGAAAATTGGTTGCGTGTTGTTTACAAGAAGCAAGCACTCGAAAAGCAAATAGCAGCCTAAATCTATTGCATTAGCTTAAGATTCAAGCTGCTACTCCATTTTCTCAATAAGTTACTTGCTTTGACTCTGCACTTCTGCTTGCCAACCACCGCCTAGCGCTTTAAATAAACTGACCGTAGCTGCCAATCTAGCCTGACGACTTTGCACATAAGCTAGCGCAGAATCATTATAAACACGTTGTGCATCTAACACGTCCAAATACGCAGAATAGCCTGATTTATAACGATTTTCAGACACATCTAACGCTTTTTTAGCTGCAATTTGACTTTTATTAAGTGCGTCCTCACGTTCAGTATTTTGGCGTAAATCTACCAATGCATCATTCACTTCTTTAAATGCATTTTGCACTGCGCCTTCATAACTTGCTAGAGCTTGTTTTTGCTTGGCGCTTGCTTGATCCACCTTTGAATTAAGCTTACCTGAATCAAATATCGGCAAATACAAGCTTACGCCGCCAGTCCAAATACGCGCAGCTGATTTCAAAATATCACCCAACTCCAAAGACTCACCACCTAAACCAGCGGTGAGTGAGATAGTTGGGTATAAAGCGGCTTTGGCTACGCCAATATTTGCATTGGCCGCAATCATTTGCTGCTCTGCTTGGGCAACATCTGGTCGTGCTTCCATTAGGCTAGATGGTAGGCCTGCAGGTGGTGTTGGCGGAGTGGGTAAGGTTTGTAATTCAGCACTGCTGATGCTCAAACTCAAATCTCCAGTTAATACGGCCAGCTGGTGTAAACTTAATGCACGTAATCGACCCAACTCAGCTAGTTGTGCGTTTAAGTTTGCACTCGCAACCTCAGCTTGATACACATCTAAGGCAGATGCTATGCCACCTTCTAGTCGGCGTTTAGTCAAGGCTAAACTCGTATCGCGACTCTTTATGTTTTCTTGTGTCAGCGTAATTTGCGAATCTAAACTCCGCAGAGTCAAGTAATTCGTTGCCACCAAACCTGATAAAGACAGCGCCACGGTATCTTTTGCATAACGGCTAGATAACATTTGTGCGCGCACAGACTCTTTTGCTCTGCGCAACTTGCCCCAAAAATCAATTTCAAAAGAAGTGCCTAGTTGCGCCTTGAAATCGTTGCGTGGATTAGTCGTCACAGGATTTCCACCTAACGCTGTCACGCGTGACCGGTTAGCCCCTGCATTCACATCCACTTGTGGAAACGTTGCTGCGCCAATTTCAGTCGCAAAAGCATCAGCTTCTTCTATACGGGCTGCCGCTAACTTAAGGTCAGTATTATTCTGCAAGGCCTTAGCCATCAAATCATTCAACAGCTGATCTTGATATACCTTCCACCAAATAGCTGCTATTTGACTCTGAGCCTGATCAGCAGCCTCTGAATATTGGGCAGGTACAGCCAACTGCGGACGCTGATAATCTGGGCCTACAGTTTTACAAGCCGACAACAAAGCCAAAGGTACTAGTAAAGCAATGAGTTTCGTTTTAAATAGCTTATTCATATTCAATGTTAAATCCTGCATCACACTGTCTCCTGCGAGTTAAGCTCTGTTTCAACGTGCCCGTGATGGCGCACATGCTTGCCAGATAACCAAGTAAAGAACAGTGGGATAAATATTGTTGCAACGAAAGTCGCCAAAATCATACCGCCGAACACGCCTGTACCCATTGAACGACGTGCCGCCGCACCAGCGCCAGTAGCGATTACCAATGGAACGATGCCTAACACAAACGCCATTGATGTCATGACAATTGGCCTGAAACGTAAGCGAGCCGCCTCTAGCGCTGCTTGCGCGACAGGCATACCCTCTTCCATTTTTTGGCTGGCAAACTCTACAATCAGAATCGCATTTTTCGCAGCTAATCCAATCAGCGTAATCATACCAATCTGGAAGTAAATATCATTGGGCATACCGCGCAACAATACCGCTAACAATGCGCCCGCTAAAGCAAATGGAACTGCCATAATTACAGCCAACGGCAATGCCCAAGTCTCAAACTGCGCTGCTAAAATCAAGAACACCATGATAATAGCAAAGCCGAACGCAAAAGCGGCAGCAGAGCCAGTACGTTTTTCTTGGTAAGCTTGCGCTGTCCAAGCAATTTTGTAGCCATCAGGCAAGCTGGCTGCTGCGATGGCTTCTACTTTCTTAATGGCATCGCCAGAACTCACGCCAGGCGCACCACTACCAAATACTTTAGCTGATAGCAGTCCGTTATAACGCTCTAATTGCTCCGCACCCACTATATTGCTCACCGTACTTAATGCTGATAGTGGAATCATATTTCCTGCTGGGTTGCTAGCCGTTGGTTGGCTTCGCACGTAGACCTTGCCTAAATCTTCTGGTTTCATTCTAAATGCTTGCTCTGCTTGAAGCTGCACGCGATAAGTGCGACCATTACGATTAAAGTCGTTCACGTAAAATGAACCCATCGTGCTTTGCAAGGTTGCATAAATATCAGAGATTTTCACATTGAGCGAAATCGCTTTAGCTTCATCCACTTCTATTTTCAATTGCGGCACAGTTGGACGGAAAAATGTTTTTGGTGGCGTTAATGTAGGATCTTTAGCCATAGCTTCCATTAAATTATTCATCACAGCTGCCAGCTTAATTGGATCGCTATCACGCTGACTTTGCACATATACCTCGAAACCTGCCGCAGCACCTAAACCGCGTATTGCAGGCGGATTAACGGCAAAGGCCAAGCCGTCAGGCTGACTCATCCCAATACCGAATAGTTTTCCAACAATATCATCAGCGCTAGTTTCACGTTCTTTCCAATCTTTAAGGCGCACAAACATCGTAGCAGCATTCGTTTTATTCGCGCCTGTTAGCAACTCCAAACCATTCACCGCAAATTCAAAAGCCACTGACGGATCCTTAGCAATGGCTGAACGTACATTTTCTGTTGTTTTGGTTGTTCGGCTTAAGGTTGCACCATCAGGCATTACAACAATTGTCACCACATAGCCTTGGTCTTCTGCGGGTACAAAACTACCAGGCACCTTAAAGAACAAGAAAACTGCAACTGCAACAATGCCAACAAAGGCAATGCCGCCAATAATTTTATGCTTAAGGGTTAAACCAACAGTACTGGTATAAAAGTTGGTGAAACGATTAAATTTTTTGTTAAACGCTTTAAAAAACCAATTTTCGCCATGTGTTTTTTTCAAAATCATCGCGCACAGGGCTGGCGTTAGTGTTAGCGCAACAACCCCCGAAATTACCACAGCAATTGCTACTGTCACCGCGAACTGACGATACAGCTCACCCGCAATACCACCTTGAAAAGCCACAGGTACAAATACCGCGCAAAGCACCAGTACAATCGCCACCACCGCTGCAGATACTTGCTGAATAGACTTAATAGCGGCTGGAAGCGGAGATAGATTCTCTTCGCGCATCAAGCGCTCGGTATTCTCTAGCACTACAATTGCATCATCCACCACAATACCAATCGCCAAAATCATGGCAAAAAGTGTCAGCAAGTTAATAGAGAATCCAAAAATGTATAGTCCTGCAAAAGTACCTATTAGAGAAATAGGCACAGCGATAATTGGAATTAGCGTTGCACGCCAGCTTTGCAAGAATAAGAACACCACCAATACCACTAACACTAAAGCCTCACCAAAGGTATGAAGCACCTCTTTAATGGTTGCTTTCACGAAGTCACTGGTGTCATAAGGAATTGTATAAGTCATACCTTCAGGAAAGTGCGCTTTAAGCTCTTCCACCTTAGATTTAATACCTTTTGCAGTATCTAAGGCATTTGCGCCACTTTGCAAGAAAATAGGAATCGCCACGCCCGCTTGGCCATTGAGTGATGACGTAACATTGTAGCTTTGTGCGCCTAACTCGATACGTGCCACATCTTTTAAGTACAGCACGCCACGTGGGCCATCCGCTTTCACGATGATATTGCCAAACTGAGACGGATCAGCCAAGCGGCCTTTCGCAGTCACGGTATACACCAATTGCTGGCTTGATGGTGCTGGTTCTGCACCAATTTTACCTGCTGCATATTGCGCATTTTGTGCACTAATTGCGGCAGCAATATCGCTAGTACTCACGCCAAGCTGTGCCATACGGTCTGGACGTAGCCAAATACGCATAGAGTAATCTTGCCCACCAAATATTAGTGCATCGCCTACGCCTTTCACACGCTTCATTTCATCTAACACATTAAGCGTAGCGTAGTTACTTAAGTACAAACGATCATGTTTTGGATCTTTTGAAGTCAGCATGACTACTAACAAAATATCGTTAGATTTTTTCTGCACGATTAAACCATTACGGCGCACATCATCAGGTAAACGTGGCGTGGCAATGTTCACGCGGTTACTGACGTTAAACGTCGCCTGGTCAACATTAGTACCAACTTCAAACGTAGCGGTAATCACCAAAGTACCGCTAGAGTCGGCGCTAGAGTTGAAATACAGCAAATTATCAACCCCGCTTAACTGCTCTTCAATCGGTGCAGCTACAGTTTTTGAAAGTGTTTCAGCACTTGCACCTGGGTAAGATGCAGTAATCGTCACCGTAGGCGGTGCGATTTGTGGATATTGTGCAATGGGTAATTTAAATGCCGCGGCCAACCCGGCCAACACAATAATGATAGAGAGTACTGAGGCAAAAATTGGCCTTGTGATAAAAAACTTGGTCATGTCTTTTATCCTTTTTTCGCTGGATTAGCTGTAGCTGGCATTGCTGGCACTTCACCCAGTGGGTGTGGAGTCACCTCCGCACCTGGACGCACTTTTAGTAAATTATCGGCAATCACTTTGTCACCTGCTTTTAAGCCGTCCAAAATGACCCAGTCTGTACCTTGCCATCCACCTTCTTTAATCGGACGAATTGCTGCAGTAGTTTTGCCATCTTTATCTTTTTCAGCCACAAATACGAACTTACCTTGATCACCAGTCAACACAGATGTTTGTGGTAATAAGAACACACCATCTCGCTCACCTGTGGTTACGCGCACTCGCACAAACTGACCTGGCAATAAGCTTTTATCTGGATTTGCGAACGTTGCACGCAATTGCTGTGTGCCTAGCTTAGGGTCTATGCCACTTGCAGCAAAATTCAAGGTTCCTTTTGACGCATATTCTTTACCATTAGGCAGAATAAGTGAGACTTCTTTTACGGTTGATGGCGATAAATGTCCACCCAGTTGCGCCAATTCACTATCTGACAAGCTAAAACGCACCCAAATAGGGCTAATTTGACTCACTGTAGTCAAAAGACTGGTATTGGCGTTCACCAACGCACCTTCAGAGTATTCAAATCGACCAGCGATACCTGATAGCGGCGAGGTTACAGTGGTGTAAGATAAATTAAGTTGCGCTTCACGCACACCTGCCTGAGCTTGCGCTAAGCCAGCACGCGCTAAAGAACTATCCGAACCCGCATTATCCGCTTCACGCTTACTAATAGATTGTGTTGCCAACAAGCTATCTAGACGTGTGGCTTCACGTTGCGTTTGCTCTACATGTGCTTGTTGCTGTGCTAGTTGCGCTTTTGCATTTGAAAGTGCAATTTGAAATGGCACAGGGTCAATTAAGAACATCGCTTGACCCGCTTTAACTGGCGCGCCTTCTTCAAATAATTTTTTAATCACAATACCGCCAACACGCGGACGAATCTCCACTTCTTTCGCACCCTCTGTTTGCGCAACCGCCTCTGCGCTAATCGGCACACTGGTGGCCTTTAGTTCAACCACACCAACTGGCATCGCTGGCATTCCGCCACCTGCTTGCCCTGTAACAGAATCCTTTTTGCCGCAACCGCTTAATGCTAAACCAATCATCAGCATTAATGCGGCAGATTTTAGTAAACTCACTTGAGGGCGTTGTTTCACGTTGTCGAATAACATTGGTAGCTCCACGTCTTTATTTGAAATTAGCTTATTGGCAAATTAGCTTATTATACTTATGATTAATATAGTATTTTTGTTCGTACTTGTGAATATTAAACTGTTAGCAACACTTGTTAATCGCTAATTGTAGCGATAATATAGGCAAAAACTAGGTTTTGGAGGCATTGTGGAAGTTCAAATAGGTGAAATTTACGGCAAACAAACCTCAACTAAATTTGTCATGTACAACGTGCAAAAAGTCACCAAAGGCATCGTCATCTTGCAAAATATTGACAATCCACTTAGTCTTTTTGAAATTACCACACAAAAACTCGCAAGCGCTGGCTACATTCGTATCAGCCAAACACCATTTATCGATTTAGAAGCCAGCACTCCTAAACGCCGCAAAGCTGCTAAAAAACCAACACGCTGCCCACTCACCTTCGACTTTTTAGAAGAGCGCGCTGATAGTCAACGCCCTGCTCCCATTCATCAAGATTTATTTGCTTAACTTAAGCTTTAACTGCAAATTCAGCAACACGTACACCTAATAGATTTGCTGTTTCTAAATCACCTGAATTCACCTCATCAGCAGAGGCATCGCTCGGTGTCGTCATAAGCGCACCTGAAAAACCACCTACATAATTTACATCCCCATGCTTAGCGGCCTTTGCATTAGCAGGCATCAAACCAGTTCCTATCCAAATACCTGAATGCTGCATTGAGAGTGTGATTAAATACTGAATTGTTGATGCTTTATCGCCATTCATTGTCGCAGAGTTGGTAAAACCCGCAAAAATCTTGTTTTTCCATTTTTGCGTAAACCAAGCTTTAGAGCTTGCATCCGCAAACTTTTTAAACTGCCAGCTTACAGAACCCATATAAGTAGGTGAACCCATCACAATCGCTTTGGCTGCATCTAACTTAGCCCAATCAGCATCGGCAATTTCACCGTTTTCATTAATTGCAATTAAATCCGCTTTAGCGCCTTCAGCCACGGCTTCAGCTTGTTTCTTTGTATGGCCATAACCACTGTGATAAATCACTACAACTGCTGACATATAATGCTCCTTTTTATTGATTGTTTAAAAGATTGCGCAGAGTATAATCACAATAGTATATTTTAGTAAGTAGGCACTAAAACATTATATAGGCACCTTTTATATACCTTTAAAGAATGGAGTCAAATATGGACGGAACCGACAACTTAGATAACCAACCACAAGCTTGCGCATTTAATGCAGACTGCCCAACGCGCTTGATACTCAACAGAATCGCAGATAAATGGACGGTGTTAGTCATGATATTGCTAGAAAGCGAAACCAAACGCTTTAGCAATCTACAGCGAGAAATTGGCGGTATTTCACAAAAAATGCTCACGCAAACCCTGCGAGGATTAGAACGTGACGGCTTAGTCAGCAGAAAAGTATACGCCACGGTGCCACCAAAAGTTGAGTATTCGCTAACGCCACTAGGGCACACGCTTAAAGACCTACTTTATGCGATTAAAACTTGGTCTGAAACCAACATTAAAGAAGTGTTAGCCGCACAAGAAAAGTACGATAAATTGTAAGTAATAAGTAATTTACAACTCCGTCATCCTGAGCGCAGCGAAGGATCCAGCCTATATAGAAAGCCGCGCCTAGCGCGACACTGGATTCTTCGCTGCGCTCAGAATGACGATGGAAGGGTGTAAATAGAGGCGGTGAAACTATCATTGTGAGCGCTGAGCAAACGATCTTAACTGCCCTGAGGGGAGCATGAATACTGGCTCGCAGAGGAAGTCTAAAATCATCCAAACAACATGCTTTTGACCTTAAACTCCCCTGCTACCGCGCCAAGTAGCGCAAGGATTCATGGGAGCTTTCGACAAGCGGCTGTTTGAGCGTTAGCGAGTTTCCGATTGTCGCCCATGAAGCTGAGTAAGGGAGGAAACAAGCGGTAGGGGGTGCCTTTTTGTTTGGTTACTTTATTTTGGGCAAGCAAAATAAAGTAACTCGCCTAGAGGCGAAATTAAACGTCACACGCTAAATCAGCTATGTGCATATATCTATTCCATCAACAGACTTAAAGAATTCTTGTTGGCTAAACTCTACTGTTTTAACTTTTTCTGGCTCGTGCCTACAAGAAAACGATAAATCTAAACTCTCGCCACCTAATTTTTTAACTAATTTAGAAATAACTTCACCAACTAACCTCCAAGCTTCAACCGACAATTCCAAAAGCTCCTTATCAGGAAAATCTTGAACTTTCCACTCTCTTCGAATCATAGGCCAAGAGTCACAATCAGGGCCAGCCATAGCTCGAATAACTTTGTCATTTCTGCATAAGTTTTTGAATCGTTCATAGGCTTCTTGTGTGGTCTCGTAAGGAGCAACCAGAAAGGGTATTGAAATTTTAATTCCTCGACCTTCAGTAGTGCCTACGCAACCATTGCTAAGAACTTCCAACATTCCTTGGTGAACGATGAAATCCCTTTTCTTATGCAAAATTGAGAATAGCTCGTTGGAAGATAGCGAATCAATTAATGGCTTGAATTCGCTTTGATACTCACGATGATTCTGCAGTTCCATTTTCAAAATCTGCGGAATCTCTTTTACAGCGCGGATAAAGGAGTTTAGTGAATATCTAAACAAGTCGGGAGTGTGGTAATTGGCTTCCATTTGGTGAATATGCCAATGACACTCTGACCATCTATCCAAAGCTGCTTCTATATGTGTGTGAGGACAGTTCATATTCCCTATCTCCTCGGTGGCCCACCCCTTAAATCATGCCCATCCGCACTATAAATCTCAACTTCAACAAAATCCCCTGGCGTTAAGCCATCTGCATCTTCCATATACACCACACCATCAATCTCTGGCGCATCGGCTTTAGTGCGGCCTATCGCCTCAATATTACCTTCAGAGTCTTGCACAATTTCATCGACTAACACTGTTTGAATACTGCCGATTTTGTTGTGTAATTTAGCTGCACTAATGCGCTCTTGCACTGCCATAAAACGGCTTAAACGCTCTTTTTTCACTTGCTCTGGCACATGGTCTGGCAGCTCATTAGCTTTTGCACCATCTACTGCAGAGTAGGCAAAACAGCCAACTCTATCCAATTGTGCTTCTTCTAAGAAGTCTAGCAACATTTGGAAGTCATCTTCCGTTTCACCTGGAAAGCCTGCAATGAAGGTACTGCGCACGGTAATATCTGGGCAAATTTCACGCCATGCTTTAATGCGTGCAAGGTTATTCTCCGCGTGCGCTGGGCGTTTCATGGCTTTAAGAATACGTGGGCTGGCGTGCTGAAATGGCACATCCAAATAAGGCAGAATCAGGCCATCAGCCATCAAAGGAATGACTTCGTCCACATGCGGATACGGATAAACATAGTGCAAGCGCGTCCAAACGCCTAGGTCACTCAAACTTTGACAAAGCTCTGTCATGCGTGTTTTTACTGGGCGGCCATTCCAAAAGCCTGGGCGGTATTTCACATCAACACCGTAAGCAGAAGTATCTTGTGAGATCACTAAAATCTCGCTTACACCTGCTTTGACTAAGTTCTCGGCTTCGTTCAATACCTCGCCAATCGGGCGACTGACTAAATCACCGCGCATGCTTGGAATAATGCAGAAGCTACAGCGGTGGTTACAGCCTTCTGAAATCTTCAAATAAGCGTAATGGCTAGGTGTTAGCCGTATACCTTGTGGCGGAACTAAATCGATAAATGGCTCATGCAGTTTTGGCAAGTTAGCATGCACTGCTGTCATTACCTCTTCTAAAGCATGTGGACCCGTTACGGCTAGCACGCTTGGATGCGCGGCTTCTACCACGCCTTTTTTCGCACCTAAGCAGCCAGTCACAATCACCTTGCCATTTTTGGCAATCGCTTCGCCAATCGCATCTAGCGATTCTTCTACCGCACTATCAATAAAGCCACAGGTATTCACCACCACTAAGTCGGCATCTTCATAAGTGCCTGAAATTTCATAGCCCTCTGCACGCAATTGGGTGAGAATACGCTCTGCATCTGAGCCTGCTTTAGGGCAACCTAAGGAAACGAAGCCAACTTTTGGATTTGATAAACTCATTTTAAAACTCACATTTCTAATTTAAATAGGGTGAAGCTAAAATTAAAACGTCTAAACTAGACTAGGCGCTAAAAAATTTAGGTGCTAAGCATATGTTGTATATGTGAGCGCTTAAATTTTTTTAGTAACAACGCATAGTGACGATGTTTAACTTTTAAAATACTTTTATGTACATTATTGCAATTGCTTGGATATACGTTGTCACCTTAATGGCGGCTACCGAAAAGACGGTGGCGGCTGGACTGCTTACTTTTATATTTTATGGCTTATTGCCTTGCGCTTTGTTGCTTTGGATATTAGGTGTTAACCATAGACGCTTTAAAAAACACCAAAAAACTTTACAGCAAGAATCTTTACAACAAGAATCGCTACTCGAGAAAGAAGTGAGCAACCAAGATAGTGCTGACACCAATCGAAATGAGTAATACTTGCGCTATTGTTGCTTTTAATTCTGTGCGTTTATGTAAACCTGGAATTAAATCTGCCACCGCCACATAAAGCAAGCTAGAAGCCGCTAAACCTAGAATTACGGGAATCCAGCTTTGCACATATTGCAATGCGTAATAAGCCATCAAACCACCGACCATGGTCGCTACACTTGAAACCAAGTTGAAAATTAAAGCCTGCTTTTTGGTATAGCCAGAATGCAGCAAGATTAAGAAATCACCGACTTCTTGCGGAATTTCATGCGCGATAATGGCTATCGCAGTGACTAGCCCGAGCTTAATATCTGCAGTAAACGCGGCAGCAATCAAAATGCCATCAATAAAATTATGAAAAGTATCACCTATCATAATCATCAAGCCACTTCTGCCGCCATCATGAACGTGAGAGTGGTTGTGAGCATCACTGAGTAATATGGTTGGCTGTTGCGCGTTAACGGCACGATATTTGGCGCCGCCTTCTTTTTCTGGATGCGTGACTGGGCAATTCTCTTCGGTATGTACCGCATGCACTTCGCAATGGTCGCCGTGGCAGTGACGCCAAATAACTAGTTTCTCTAATACAAAAAATAGTAGCAAGCCAATTAACAGGGTGGCAGAAACCTTTTCAACACTACCAGCAATACTAAATGCATGCGGCAAAATCTCTAAAAAAACAGCACCCAGCATTGCGCCAATGGCATAACTCACCAGCATTGGCACCCACGTGGTGCGGACGTTAAGTGCGAATAATGCCGCCAAACAAACACTCAACACTCCGCCTAATAAGCTGGATAAAACAATCCAACTAAGAACAGATAGTGGTGCAGAATTGATGGATAGGTTTAACATAGGGATTCAAATAAAAGCGTATTAGCAAGACTGACGAAGTCAGCATTATACTGAATATATGTAAGCAAAGCCTTAGTCGTATTTGATTGCTTGTTAAATGCTTAACAATCCCAACATAATCCGATATGTCAATCAATTAATACGATTAAATTTACATAGTGAAAAACCAAGAAAATATTACACGCATGCCAGCCATCTTTATTGGACATGGCAACCCGATGAATGCGGTCACAGACAATCCATATCGTGAGGCTTGGCTAGCTTTAGGTAAGCGTTTACCTAAACCAAACGCAATATTATGCATTTCTGCGCATTGGCAAACGCGTGGTACACAAGTTTGTGCCGTAGAAAATCCAGAAACCATACACGACTTTGGCGGTTTCCCAGCAGAGTTATTCGCTCAACAATATCCAACTCCTGGCTCACCGAAATATGCAAAAATGGTATGCGACTTATGCACCTCCAATCAAATAACAAGCACTTTGAACTGGGGCTTAGACCATGGCGCTTGGACAGTTCTGCAATCACTTTTTCCTGAGGCCAATGTGCCCGTTTTTCAGCTTAGTCTAGATGTGAATTTAGACTTTGCAGCACACTTCGAACTGGCTAAACAACTAGCAAACTTACGTGAACAAGGCGTGATGATCATAGGTAGCGGTAACATCGTGCATAATTTAGGCAGGCTCAATATGCAAGGAACAACACCTGAATGGGTGATGACATTTGACGATTACATTAAAAAAGCATTGGTATCAGAAGATGAAGCCGCCCTATTAGACATTACACGTGCTGGCGATTCAGCAAGACTTGCAGTGCCAACTGAAGAGCATTACCTGCCATTGTTATACATTGCTGCAGTGAGACACGCTAACGACCACATGCAATTTCTAACAGAGAATTTTGAGCTAGGCGCGTTAAGTATGCGCAGTGTGATTTACAGTAGTTAGCTAGCAAGCCAAATCAAGCTTGCCATACGCCCCGTAATACTATTACGTCTGAATGAGAAAAAGCGTGCTTCATCAGTATAAGTGCAGAAATTCTCGTTCACGCTAGCACCGTAAATTTGCGTAACACCCAGTTTATTTAAGCGTTGTCGGGCGATTAAATACATATTGCAAAGCCACTTTTGATTTTCTGTATGACTACCGTGCTTTTTGAATGCTTGCTCTGCATGATGGTCACGTTGCATAAACTGCTGCCTAACCTCATCACCCACTTCAAATACTTCAGGGCCAATTGCAGGCCCAAGCCAAGCTAAAATCTCACTTTTTTCAACAGGCAGTTTATTGATTGCAGCTTCAATAGCACCATCACACAATCCACGCCAGCCCGCATGTACAGCAGCGACTGCTGTGCCAGCTTTGTCGCAGAGCAATACTGGCAAACAATCTGCTGTCATGGTGACACAAACCACATTGGCCTGAGTGGTAAACGAAGCATCGGCATCTTGCAAACAAGTGCTGTTTGCCGCATCGATGACCTCAATACCATGCACCTGATTTACCCAAACAGGTTCACTTGGTAAATAAGGGCTTAATAGTTGACGATTTTTAGCAACGGCAAATGCGTAATCAGCCACATGCGCGCCTAAATTCAAACTTGCAAAAGGAGCATGGCTGACACCGCCTAAACGCGTAGTTTGTAGTGCCTTAACATTGGCTGGTGCAGGCCAGTTTGGCGTGATAAATTGCACATCTGACATCGGGTTTTATTCCTCGTCTTCGAGTTCCAAATCATCATATTCGTCAAAATCTTCGTCATCCTCATAATCTTCATCAGAAAGATAAGGCTCAGAGCTAAACTCAAACTCTTCTTCATCTTCATTACGCGGATCTTCATGGCGCATAGCTTCTAGCAAAGCTTTCATGTCATCGGCCAACTCGATTTGCCACTCCATAAACTCATTGGTCGCTGGATGCATTAAACCAAGCTTAATGGCATGTAGTGCTTGCCTGTTGAATTGACTCACCTCATCGCGCAAAGTTTGTGTCATCACGCGGATAGGAATAATGCCACGGAAACCATACACGGGATCGCCCACAATTGGCGCCTTTAAAGACTGCATATGTACACGAATTTGATGGGTACGGCCTGTTTCCAGATTACAGCGCAAATATGTTTGTACTGAAAAACGCTCTAATATCTCATAACGTGTAATAGCTGGTTTACCCATGCGGTTAAGTGCCATTTTGGTACGTGAGCGTGGGTCGCGCCCAATAGCTTGATCTACCACTCCATTACGCCATAACTGCCCCCAGACAATGGCGCGATATTCACGCTTCACGGTACGCGCCTGCAACTGTCGCACTAAATTTGTCTGTGCGGCTAAGGTTTTTGCCACGACTAATATGCCGCTGGTGTCTTTGTCTAGCCGATGCACAATGCCTGCACGCGGTACATCTTTTAATTCTGGCGCATGAAATAACAACGCATTGAGCAGTGTTCCGCCCCAATTACCCGCTGCTGGATGTACCACCATGCCAGCAGGCTTATTGATAATCATGATATGGTCATCTTCAAACACAATATCCAGCGGAATATCTTCCGCAACATAGGCGTAGTTTTCTGGCTTGGCTTGAACCTGCACTAGTACTTGCTCGCCGCCCCACACTTTGGTTTTAGAGGTGCTAGGCAACTTGTCTACAGTGACCAGACCTTCCTTAATCCAAGCTTGCAAGCGTGAACGTGAGTGTTCAGGCAGCGTGCGCTGCAAAGCAACATCTAAACGTAGCCCGCCCAAATCATTTGAGATAGTCAGCGTAAGAGTATTATTAAGTGGTTGTGGAGTAGCGTCTGTCATCGGTTATAATTATTACTAATTTCTTAAAGTAGGTTTTGGCATGAAGTATATCTTAGTTTTAGTATTTGCCTTGTTAATCAATGGTTGCGCTATCTTTGGTGCGCCCACAGAATTCGATGACACCAAAGGTATGACAGCTGAACGCATTTATGAGCTTGGCTCAGAAAAAATGCGTGATAAAGATTACGATAAAGCCATTGTTTATTTTGGCAAGCTCGAATCTCGTTACCCAAATGGACGCTACGCAGCCCAAGCTCAGCTTGAAACTGCCTATGCGCAATTTAAAAAACAAGACCCTGTTTTATGCGTAGCTGCAGCTGACCGCTTTATTAAACTACACCCAAATCATCCTAACGTTGATTATGCCTACTACTTAAAAGGCTTAGCAGTGTTTAACGAGCGTGGCGTCATTGAAAAACTAACTAAGCAACAAATTAGTGACCGTGACCCACGTTCACTGCGTGACTCTTTTGTGACTTTTAAAGAGCTAGTCACCCGATACCCAAACAGCAAATATACAAAAGATGCTACGCAGCGTATGGTTTATTTAGCAAATAGCTTATCTGACCACGAAATAGATGTGGCACGCTACTACATGAAACGCCAAGCTTACTTGGCGGCTATTAACCGCTGTAAATATATATTGGAATATTACCCACAAACGCCAGGCGTAGAAGAAGCTTTAGTTATCATGATTAGTGCCTATGATTTAATGAGTTTGGATGATCTTAAAAAAGATACTATGCGTATTTTAGAAAAAAATTATCCAAATAGCGCAATGTTAGGCAAGGGTGCGCCATCTGATGAACGCGTATGGTGGAAGTTTTGGGAAGGTCTTTACTAAAATTACAAGATTAATGAACCTATTAAGATTATTAGAACCATATAAATATGGAATACTTTAATAAACTAACAGGCTTCACTCAATCGCCTTCTGGGTTAGAATGGATTGTACTTAAAAAAATACCTCGTATATTCTTAATAAGTGCGTTCATTCCAACTGCAGTTATTCTAAAGCTGTATTTCTTCAATGATGTGTTAAATGCAGAACAACTAAAAATTATTTATTTTTGCCTAGGCGTACTCTTCAGCCTCTGGTTCTTTACAGGCACTTTAGCTATTGGTTGTGTAATAGTGGTAATAATGAAAGGGCCTGCTTATGTAGCAGACCCTTACGAGCTCCCAGTTGAGAATAAATCTTTAGAAAATCATCCTAATCTTTGATTAGTTATTAATCTCAACTTTAAAAGTTAACCCTGAAATTTAGCAATTTCACCTGGTTTTCTTAACATTTTATCTACCTCGCCTAGATGCAACTCTTCTTGATAAATCATCTCACGCGCATATTCTTCCAGCATCACTGAGTCACCCTCAACCAACTTTAATAATGCTTTATAAGCATTAAGCGAAACGGTTTCATGCGCTAACGATTCACGCAGAATATCACCAATATCATGGTTGTGTGTTTCTAGAAGTGGCCCGATAGAAAGCGATGGGTGCCCGCCTAAATGCGTGATTAGTTCACCAGCTTTATCTGCATGACCTAGCGACTCTGCGGCTTGACCACGTAACCATGAAACAATAGGAATGCGGTTATAGCCGAATACCATTAATGCATAGTGTGTGTATCTCACCACACCAGCGAGTTCTAACTCTAAAATGGTGTTTAACGCTTTAGTAACTGGGGTTGATACATCATGTTCTAAGGTCATATCTACTCTCCTAAATAATTGTAAAAATCTGCTTATTAATGTTGTAAATAACTAGAGCCATTAAAAATGGCTAATAAATCTGACTATCGTTTTTTAGCACTTCTATCTTTATCTTCCACTTCTTTTTTCGCTTTTAATTCAGCACGATGTGCGGTTTTGCGACGACGCATACTGACAATACCTTCACCACGTTTACGCTTATCTTCATCTTCTGCAAAAGGGTTTGCACCCTGCTTATATTGCACACGTAAGGGCGTACCTGAAAGCTGGAAGGTTCTGCGGAAAGTCTTTTCTAAAAACCTTGTATAAGCATCTTTTACACCATCCACATGGTTGCCGTGAATTACCACGATAGGTGGATTACTGCCGCCTTGATGGGCATAACGTAACTTAGGACGAATACCTTTACTTATTGGCGGCTGGTGCTGTTGTAGCGCATCAATCAGCACCCGCGTGAGTTGTGGCGTTGCTAGTTTTGCAAACGCTGCCTTAAAGGCAATATCAACTGATTTAAATAGCTCTGGCAAGCCTTTTTTGCGTAAGGCCGAAATATAGTGAAACTCAGCAAAATCTAAGAACATCAATTTACGGTCAATTTCACGTTTAACCCAATCGCGCTCTTCCTCTTTCAGGCCATCCCATTTATTAATGGCAACCACAAGCGCACGACCAGCGTCCAAGATATAAGCTGCAACGTGTGCATCCTGCTCAGTAATGCCTTCTTGGGCATCTACCACCAAAATGACCACGTTAGCTTCTTCAATAGACTGTATGGTTTTAATGACGGAAAATTTCTCAATTGCCTCTAGCACACGACCACGCTTACGAACACCAGCAGTATCAATCAGTGTGTAATGTTTGCCATTCTTTTCTAAATCAATCGAGATTGAATCACGCGTCGTACCGGGTTCATCAAACGCAATTACGCGATCTTCTCCTAGTAAAGCATTCACAAGCGTAGACTTACCTACGTTAGGACGACCAACAATGGCAACTTTCGGGATTCTATCGCCTGTTTGGTCTAACTCCTGCTCTTCTTCCTCTTCATGAAAACTTTCAAGCGCCAAGTCAATAATATCTTTCACACCTTCGCCATGCGCAGATGAAATAGACAATGGATCACCTAAACCTAGCTCGTGAAACTCCGCGCTGACAACCGCTTTGTTCATCCCCTCGGTTTTATTCACAGCGAGTAACACTGGGCATTTACTTCTGCGTAAACGATTGGCAATATCCATATCTTGTGGCGTGGCGCCTTGGCGGCCATCCACCAAAAAGATAATGACATCAGCTTCATCAATCGCCAACAAGGTTTGAACCGCCATGGCTTTAAGAATGCCGCTATCTGTATTTGGCTCAAAACCTCCCGTATCTACGACTAAATAGGGTTGGCCTGCACCTAATCCGCGACCATAGTGACGGTCACGTGTAAGCCCTGGCAAGTCTGCGACTAAAGCGTCACGACTTTTAGTCAGGCGATTAAACAAAGTAGATTTGCCGACATTGGGTCGGCCAACCAAAACAACGGTAGGTAACATACGAGCCTTCTAATTATTACATGAGCCAGCTAGCGTTCTGGCTAGGGCTTTTAACTTCTTTAATTCTGAAATTTCAATGCTGTGATCATTGAATCTGAATGGCATAAATACCGCCATCACGTGTTTGTGCTAACACGGTCGTGCTATTGATTGCTGCCATCATTGGCATAATCGGGCTATTGCTAGTCTTAACTCTAGAAGCGATTGCACCATCATCACGGCTTAGAAAGTGAACATAGCCCTCAACATCACCCACTGCAACTAAGCTTCCCATAGGCACTGGTGCTGATAATTGACGATTTTTAAGTGCAGCTTGGCGCCAAAAAGTTTTGCCTGTGGTGTAATCAAGTGAGTAAACTGAACCCATGGCATGCGATACAAAAATACGTCCGTCTTCTATACTAATGCCAGACAAGCTAGAAATATCGCGACTCCAAATCACGCGGCCTGTAGATCTATCAACGGCTGCAATCTTACCTTGATAGGCTATCGCATAGACTAATGGGCCATCAACTAGAGGCAGACTTGTAATGTCTGCAATGCGTTCAATTTCAGTGACCCCTTTGGGTTGAGCGACTGAAGCTTCCCATAACAATTTGCCATTATCTGCACGTATGGCAATTAACTTACCACCACCAAAACCAGCATAAATTGCCCCGCCATCAACTACCACACCTGCACTACTACGCAAGGTAAGTGCAGGGCTGGTGCGGTCATAAACCCATTTACGGCTACCATCATTGGCATTGATGCCATAAATTCGGCTATCGCCAGTACGCGCAATCACTACGCCATCAAAGTATCGAGGTGCGCTTAATATTTCACTGCTTAGTTTAGATTTCCATTGTAGCTTGCCATCAATATCATAGGCATAAACCACACCTTTTTGCGTGCCTACCAACACCAAACTACCGCCAACGCCAACACCGCCAGATATCTTTTCGCCCGCATTCACGCGCCAAACTTGCTTGCCATTCGTTGCGTCTAATTTGACGATTTCGCCATTTGCACTGGCTGCATAGGCGTAGCCCGCCTCAAGCACAGGTGAAAACTCAAATTCATCTGCCGCGCCGACTTTTGCTTGCCACAAAAGCTTGGCAGTTGCTGTTTCTTTAAATTCAACCAATGGTTCTGGCGCATCTGCAGCTACTCGGCCAAAAATTTTGTCAGATACATCTGTTTTAAGGTCTGAGATGGTGCTACAAGCAGTCACCATCAACAGACTTGTAACAGCTAGTAGATTTAATGTTGTTGTTTTAAATTGATGTAAGGACAATAAAGTGCTCCAGCTTATTTATTCGCGCCTGTTGACTAAAAGAGCGAATCTATAAATAATGAATTAACCCAGTGATTCTAGTTTTTGCTGAGTAAGTGTGCGGAATTTACCTTGTGGGTCTAATTTGGTCAGCGCTTCTTGATAAGCCATTTTAGCCTCTGCGCTTTTACCTAAACTCACTAAAACATCACCTTTAAGATCTGCAAACAAGCCATCAAATCCTGCATCATGAGGTGCATTTAATAGTTTTAAAGCGCCATCAAAGTCTTTTTCTTCAGCCAAAATATTGGCCAATTGTAAGCTTGCTAATGCGCTTACTGCCGTTTCCTTGGCGTTTTTAGCAGCCCAATCTAATTGCGCCTTTGCACTTTTAGCATCTTTTGCTTGGTAATTTGCTTTTGCTGCAAACAAAGCTGCGCGACCAGCATAGGGTGTTCCAGCAAAATTTTCCATCAGCGCAGCTGATTTAACCTGAATGGACTTCAAATCTTTTTCATCTGTCACTGTGAGTTCTTGATATTGCGTTGAAGCCTCAACTGCTTGTTTACTTTGAAAATAATGCCAGCCTTGATAAGCAGCATAAGCCACTAGTACTGCAATTACCAGTGTACTTAGCATCTTGCCATTTTGCTTCCACCAAGCTTTTAGTTCATCAATCTGTTCCTGCTCTTCTAAATCATATGCCATTGCTTTTCCCTAATATTTTCTAATTCTCATTTAATTAATCAAATGCTAAGCATTCACTGTTTTTTTGCCTGGAATAGCAGCCAACAGGTTCTGTGTATATTCATGTTGAGGATATTGATAAATATCTTCAACTTCACCTTGCTCAACTACTTTGCCACGATTCATCACCACAATTTCATCAGCGATGTGACGCACCACGCGCAAATCATGGCTAATAAACACATAACTTAGTGCCATTTCCGCTTGCAATTCTTTAAGTAGCAATAAAATCTGCGCTTGTATTGAAACATCTAATGCCGAAACAGGCTCATCACACACCACAACTTTTGGCTGCAAGATTAAAGCACGCGCAATTCCAACCCTTTGTCTTTGTCCACCTGAAAACTCATGCGGATATTTTTGCATATCCGCTTCAGTTAAACCTACACGCTTGAGCATAGCAATCACTTTTTGCTGCCGTTCGCTAGCTTTACCAATCTCATGAATCAATAAACCTTCGCCTACTATTTCACCCACACGCATGCGTGGGTTGAGCGATGCAAAAGGATCTTGAAACACCATTTGCAAATTTTTACGTACCACGCGCAAATCATTACCACTTAGCTTTGCCAAATCTTGGCCTGCAAAAAGTACTTCGCCACTATCTAAGGGTTGCAATTGTAACAGACAACGTGCCAACGTGGATTTACCGCTACCAGATTCACCTACCACAGCTAGCGTTTTACCTTCAGTTAAGCTCACACTTACGTCGTCAAGCGCTCTTACCAAAGTTGTGCTGAAGCCAAACTTGCCACTACGCTGCGTATAAGTTTTAACTAAATGATTCGCTTGCAAGATAACATTACTCATGCGGCTTTACCCTCTTTCAACCAAGCATAATCTATCGGCTTCAGTGGTTTTTTACCCTCTGCATCTGGTACACAATCTAGCAATGCTCTGGTATAGGGGTGCTGCGGATTACCTAACACCTCATCTTTAGTACCAGACTCCACAATCTCGCCTCTAAACATGACCACGACGTTATCCGCAATATCGGCCACCACACCAAAATCATGGGTAATAAAAAGCATACCCATATTCATGCGTGATTTAAGCTCATCTAACAATTTAAGTATTTGCGCTTGCACAGTGACATCTAGCGCCGTAGTTGGCTCATCAGCAATCAATAAGCGAGGTTCGCAAGCAATACTCATGGCAATCATCACACGTTGACGCTGACCGCCAGAAAGCTCATCTGGGTAACTATTGGCACGGCTTGTTGGTATGCCAACCATTGTTAACAAATTAGCGATTTTACTTTTAAGAGCATCGCCTTTTAAACCCAAATGCACCGTTAAACTCTCTCCGATTTGATAGCCAACAGTTAACACAGGGTTAAGCGAAGTCATTGGCTCTTGGAAAATCATCGCAATCTTTGCGCCACGAATTTTTCGTAAACGAACTTCATCAAGCGAAGTTAAATCTTGCTCACCCGATGCCCCATCATTAAAAATAATATTGCCCGTGTTTAGTTGTAATTGCTTAGACAACAGCCCCATCACGGATAAAGCTGTTAAGCTTTTACCACTGCCAGATTCACCAACGACACAAGTTGTTTTTCCTGCATCAATACTAAAACTAACATCGTTAACTAACAGGCGCGTTGGCATTTTTTTTGGCGAGATACTTACATGCAGCAACTGTAACAAGGGGCATGCTTTTTTCATTTCAGCGGTCATTATGTGCGCTCAATGTTGAATATCAATAGGTTAATCAATTATGCAATTGTACGGGTTAAATATTCAATAGCTTGTTCAATACTGCATTGCTGTTGTTCGCCTTTTACCTTAGCTAACATCGGTTTTAATGTGACTTGATTGCTAGCAACTTCATCATCTCCCAATATCAATGCAAACTTTGCTTGGCTTCTATCCGCTTTTTTCATCTGTGATTTAAAGCTACCGCCACCTGCATGCAATATCACTTGAATATTAGCGTTACGTAATTGTTCGGCAATGCTAAATGCGGCTTGTTCCGCTTGCTCACCAACATTGACCAAATACACATCAGGCGCATCACTTGCAGTAACACCATACTCTTGCATAAGCAAGAATACGCGCTCTAAGCCAATGCCAAAGCCACATGCTGGGGTTGAGTCACCACCTAAGCGCTCGACCAAAGCATCATAGCGTCCACCTCCGGCAATCGTACCTTGCGCGCCCAACTTTGTTGTCACCCACTCAAATACGGTGCGATTGTAATAATCTAAACCGCGCACCAATCGCGCATTCACTAGATAAGCCACACCAGCTGCATCTAACAATTTACACAGACCATCAAAATGCGCGCGGGTTTCATCACCTAATGAATCAATTAATTTTGGCGCCGCTTCGCACATTGCTTGCATGCGTGGATTTTTGCTATCTAGAATACGTAAGGGATTGGTATGCAAGCGACGTTTAGCGTCTTCATCCAACAAATCAGTATGTTGCTCAAAATAAGCAATTAGCACTTTGCGATATTCTAGCCGTTCATGCGCATCGCCTATGCTATTGATTTGCAACTCAACATCTGCAATACCTAGTTCACGCCAAAGCCTAGCCAACAATACGATTTGCTCAGCATCTACTTGCGGACTATCAAACCCAAAAGCCTCTACACCAATTTGGTGAAACTGACGCTGACGGCCTTTTTGTACGTTCTCATGCCTAAACATTGCGCCGCTATACCAAAGCCTGACTGGAGCGTTATAGGTTAAATTGCTTTCTATCACCGCTCGCACGCAGCCAGCCGTGCCTTCTGGGCGCAATGTAAGCTTGTCGCCATTGAGCGCATCTTGCCAAGCGTACATTTCTTTTTCAACAATATCTGTATGCTCACCTACAGAGCGCACAAATAAATCGGTAGACTCCACCAACGGCATACGAATATTTTTATAGCCATACTGGGCCAACACTCGACGAGCGGTGTCCTCAAGCTTAAACCACAACGGCGTAGCTTCAGGAAGGATGTCGTAAAAACCTTTGATACTTTGAAATTTCGTTGCTTTAGTTTTTATTTGCATATCTTTTGTTAAATTTTCAACCATAGTTCAATATTTCAATGACTTTTAAAGTGGCTAACTATTTAGTTAATAGCTTGAATAGGGATTGTCTTTTGCGAGGCTTTTACTTGAGATAGATTGTAAAATTTGCCACCTTCAGCATAATGCGTTTGCACGTAATCTTCCACAATGGCTTGAAACTCTTGTGCAATATTGTCACCTTTAAGTGTGACAGTTTTTTCACCATTTACAAATACAGGTGCGACTGGCGTTTCGCCAGTGCCAGGTAAGCTAATGCCAATATTCGCCAGCTTTGATTCACCTGGGCCATTGACTACACAGCCCATCACAGCCACGCTCATGTTCTCAACCCCAGCATATAAGCCTCGCCAAACAGGCATTTGATTACGCAAATAGCTTTGAATTTGCATAGCCAGTTCTTGGAAATAAGTTGAAGTAGTTCGGCCGCAGCCTGGACAGGCTGTCACTAGCGGCGTGAACGAGCGTATGCCCATTGTTTGCAAAATCTCTTGGGCAACAATGACTTCTTTAGTACGTGATTCGTTTGGTTCTGGCGTTAAAGAAACACGGATAGTATTGCCAATACCTTGCTGTAGAAGCAATGCCAGTGCAGCGGTAGAAGCCACAATACCTTTTGAGCCCATGCCTGCTTCAGTCAAACCCAAGTGTAAGGGATAATCGCTTCGCGTTGCCAGCTCAGCATAAACTTTCACTAGGTCTTGTACATTACTGACTTTGCAAGAAATTATAATTTGATTGGGTGATAAACCTATTTCAACGGCCTGTGCGGCGCTTTCAAGCGCCGATTGAATCAAAGCCTCACGCATCAAAGCTTCTGAAGATAAGGGCTCGGCTAAATTAGCATTATCATCCATCATCTGTGCCATTTTGGCTTGGTCTAAGCTGCCCCAATTAACGCCAATGCGCACCGCTTTTTTATATTTGATGGCAGCTTCAATCATTGCAGCAAATTGCTCATCACGCTTTGAGCCTTTTCCTACATTACCTGGATTGATTCGATACTTAGCTAATGATTCCGCACAATCTGGATAAGCCGCAAGCAATTTGTGACCGTTGTAATGAAAGTCACCTACCAGTGGCACATTACATCCCACAGCATCCAAACCACGGCGAATATTCCCCACTTGTGCCGCAGCCTCTGGCGAATTAACGGTAATACGCACAACCTCACTACCCGCTTGCCATAACTCAAACACTTGATTAATCGTTGCTTGCGCATCGGCAGTGTCGGTATTAGTCATGCTTTGCACAACAACAGGGCTAGCAATAGTCCCTGCTAAACCGCCGCCGACAGGTACATGACCAATCATGACTTGTAGCGTATTACGCGGAGATTTTAGTAAAGAAAGACTCAATGACTACTCCAAAGTAATGCGAGCAACATTGTTTTTAGTTTTACTTGTTAAATCAACATCCTGACCTAAAAATGTGAGCTTAGTGGCTTTCGCATTACCAATCAGCATTTTAATAGGAGGTAGGCCGTTAAAGCCATCTACACTATTCGCCTGTAGCATTTTTTCAAATACTACTGCGCCAGATTTATCAGTCACACGTACCCAAGTTTGCTCAGAAACTGCAATATTCACCCCTTTAATCGCAGCAATCGAACTGTCAGTTTTTAAGCCACTTGCAGAAAGTTCCACTGGTTTCACGTCAGGAGAAATAACTTTAGTATTAGCCACACTCAAAGCTGAGGTTGATTGCGCTTTCTGAGTTGCTTTTTCTTTTAATGTATTGAAGTCTACGGTAGCTTCTATTGGCAACTGTAAACTTTGAGTGACTAAAGCAGGATTATTCACTACCGTTTGAGTTGCTGGTTCAACTTTAGGTGGGGTTACAACTGCTACATTTGCCGTCGCTTGACTAGTTGTGGCTTTTACATCCTTATCTGTTGCGGTCGAAGTCAACGCAAGTTCAGCATTAGTTCCATTCGCCTCTGCTTGACGTTCCGCTGCAGGTAAAGCAATTTCTGGCAAGGCGGCAACAGACTCACTCACATCACGCTCTACCATGCCTTCTGCAACCTGCTGCGCTGGCTTTTGTATATTGTTAGCATAGTAATACCAACTAGCCGCAGATAATAAAATGAAACTTCCAAGCAGTATGTATTTCAACCTAGATTGACTGCTAGCGCTGGTCGGCATCACTTGGTGCATGGAGGTTTTTACACTTAAAGTACTTGGCGCAACATCTGGCGTACGCGCGCGGTAGCTTGCCAACAGTGGCTCAGCGTCAAGCTCAAGCAATCTGGCGTAATTGCGCATAAAACCACGCGTAATCATTGCTGGAGGCAAGCTAGAGAAATTATCATTTTCTAAAGCTTCAATTTGCTTAACACTTAAACGCAATTTATTAGAAACATCTTTAAGCGTTAATTTTTTTGCATTTCTCGCAGCAGAAAATACTTCGCCTAGTGGTGCGAAACCTACTACCTGAGTATCAGCAGGGTTAATTACAACTTCATCAGTCATGATTATTTCCACTCTGTAACAATTTAGCTTGTTCGGAATCTGGATATTGACGTCTTAGCTGAAGAACATAACTGGCCTCAGCATCTTTATCGCCGACCACGCGTTCAATCTGAATAGCTAACCATAAGACCTCTGCACTTGGACGACTTAACATCACATTTTGTAACGATTTTTTGGCTGAAATCGCATCATTGCGTTTAAATTGTAGCGAAGCAAGATGATATGCTGCGGCCTGTGAAAGCGGATCAATTTGCAAAGCTTGTTGCAAGTATTTTTCTGCACCAGTTACATTATTTTTACGCATGGAACAAATAGCGGCATTAGTGTAAGCCATTGCCGGGGTTGCATATAGAGGGTTTTTAACCGCAGTTAGAAACTGTGTAATTGATTCATCTATTCGATTTCTAGCACATAAGAAACTGCCATAATTATTATGCGCCTCTGAATCCGAGGGTTCTAACTGTATTGATTTTCTAAAATTAGCATCCGCAACATCATCTTTACCAAGCTGAGAGTTAACCAAGCCTAAACCATTGTAAGCTGAAGCAAAACTGGGATCGATTTTAACTGCAGTATTAAACTCCTCTAATGCAATTTCCAACTTTCCTTGCTGATAATAAACCGCTCCTAAGTCAGTATGAGCACGCGCACGAGATTTTGTATTTTCAGTATCTTTTTCTTGCTGTTGCTGATTCGCACAACCAACAACCAACAGGCAAACTACAAAAAGACTAAATAACAGCTTTACAGCACTTAATTTCATATTAGGTCTCATTCAACAGCCTCAATTGGAATTCTGTTTACGGTGCGTTTAGTTTTATCTAATACCTTGCCAGCTAATTGTCCACAGGCTGCATCAATATCTTCACCACGCGTTTTGCGCACAGTTACAACATAACCTGCCTGCATCAGAATATCGCGAAACACACGAATATGGCTAGCTTTCGAAGTCTCGTATCCACTATTTGGGAAAGGATTAAATGGGATTAAATTGAATTTACAAGATACATTTCGGACCAAATCGATTAACTGATGCGCATTCTCAACCGTATCATTCACACCATCCAACATCACGTATTCAAACGTAACGAAATCGCGCGGTGCTTTTTCTAAATAGCGATTACATGCAGCCATTAATTCTTTAAGTGGATATTTTTTATTGATGGGTACAATCACATCGCGTAGCGCATCGTTAGGCGCGTGCAAGGAAACTGCCAAGGCAACTGGGCAATCTTCCTTCAACCTATCCATTGCTGGCACCATGCCACTGGTTGACAGCGTTACGCGACGGCGGCTTAAGCCATAGGCATTATCATCTAACATGATTTGCATGGCGGTGACTACGTTATCGTAGTTTGCCAAGGGCTCGCCCATGCCCATCATCACTACATTACTAATAATACGGTCGTTTGCGGAAAGCAAATCGTATCCACTTTCTTGCCTCAGCGACTGGTTAGCAATAGCCAACTGGCCAATAATCTCTGAAACACTTAAATTTCGGTTAAAGCCTTGACGACCTGTACTACAAAACGTGCACTCAAGCGCGCAACCTACTTGGCTTGAAATGCACAAAGTACCGCGATCATCCTCAGGGATAAACACGGTCTCAATGCTGTTGGCGGTATCAGTACCAATTAACCACTTACGTGTACCATCATTAGATACTTGCTCTAACTGTACATTTGGCAAAGTGATTTCGGCTTCCACAACTAACTTCTCACGTAATACTTTGGCAATGTCAGTCATCTTCTCAAAATCATGCATACCAAAATGATGCATCCAACGCATTAACTGCTTGGCACGGAAAGGCTTCTCGCCTTGTTCCGCGAACCATTGCGCCAGTTGTGGCTGATTGAAATTAAGCAAATTAACCAAAATTGTTTTTACCTTAAATATTGCCTACTAATAATTTAAATTTCCAAGCTAGGCAAGGCGCGAACAAAAAATTAAGACGCCGCATATATTAATATACAAGGAATAATTTTTTGTGAGCAACGCAGCATAGCGACGAAAGTTAAATTATTTGCCAAAAAAGTATTTGATTTCGATTGCCGCATTCTCTGCTGAGTCTGAACCATGAACTGCGTTAGCATCAATGCTCTCAGCAAAATCAGCACGAATAGTACCTGCAGCCGCTTCTTTTGGGTTAGTTGCACCCATTAAATCACGGTTAACTTGAACCGCATTTTCGCCTTCAAGCGCCTGAATCATTACTGGGCCTGAAATCATGAATTTGACTAAATCAGCAAAGAATGGACGTGCTGCGTGAACTGCATAAAAGCCTTCAGCTTGCGCTTGAGTCAATTGCGCCATTTTAGCTTCAACAATTTTTAGACCTGCGTTTTCGAAACGCGTAAGAATTTTACCGATTACATTTTTTGCCACTGCATCAGGTTTGATGATAGAAAGCGTGCGTTGAACAGCCATAACAACTCCATTAAATTAACTTATTGAAAAGAACGATAAAATACCATTTTTAGCGATTTTAATAAACCACCATTTTAATCAATACGCTAGATGCCTGCTGGAAATTGTAAACCTGTTGAAAATTAGGTGCTATAGGTGTGCGTAGCATAGCAACTTACTCAACTTGAAAAACAAATATACGTTTACATGCTTGATTGTTATTTCAATTTTGTAACAATGTGGCAAAATGGTAGTAAATGAAACAATCAACCAATACAACCTTACCAATAACGCACTGTTGCCCAGCTTGTGGATTGCTTTGCGATGATTTGGTATTAACTTCAACCGCTCCCGTCAGCATCAAAAATGCTTGCACGAAAGGGATTAGCTTTTTTGAAAAAGCTTTCATTAAAAAAAATGCAAGCCCCAGTGTGGCAGGTAAAACCACCGACTTAAACAGTGCAATTCTTGCGGCGGCTAGTATTTTAAGTAAAGCAAAGCAACCTTTGTTAGCTGGCTTAGGCACAGAAGTGCAAGGCATGCGCTCAGTCATGCGCTTGGCTGAAAAAACCAGCGCCACACTAGACCATATGCACTCGGAAGGCACGGTGCGCAACACTTTGGCGATGCAAAATAGCGGTTGGCAAACGACAACGCTCACTGAAATTAAAAATCGCGCTGATGTAATTTTAGCGATTGGCACAGATATTGTTAGTAGCTACCCACGTTTTTTTGAGAAATTAGTTTGGAATACCGACACTCTATTCAATAAGCCTAAACCTGAAGTGATCTATTTAGGCCTTGCTGAAGAAACCGTGAAACTACCTGCAATCATGAGTGCATTAAATGCGCTGATGAATGCTAAAAATCCACTAAGTAAAAAACCTGATCATGACAAGATTGGTGGCGTAACAATCGCGTCACTTAAACAGATTCTAGAAAAATTAAAAGCCGCCCAATATGGCGTAATTGTTTGGTCGGCTAGCGCATTAAAGTTTCCGCAGGCTGAGCTCACTGTTCAAAGCATTACTCAACTTATTTCTAAATTAAATGAAACTAATCGCGTTGCGGGCTTACCGCTAAACTCTGGCGACGGCGACTCTAGCGTTAACCACACCAGCACTTGGTTATCAGGCTACCCTACTAGAAATCGCTTCGTGAATGGTCATGCGCAATATGATGCCTATCACTTTTCCACTAAAAACCAACTTAACCGCTGCGATGCGTTGTTGTGGGTCAGCACATTTAATGCACACCAGCCACCTGCTTGCGATGCACCAACTATTGTGATTGGTCATCCTGATATGCAGTTTGAAAAGCAGCCGGATGTGTTTATTCCAGTAGGTATTCCAGGGGCAGACCACACTGGTACTATGTTTAGAATGGATAGTTCCGTTGCCATGCCGCTTAAAAAATTGCGCGATACTGAATTACTTAGCCTTAGTGAAGTTGTCAGCCTAATAGAGGCGAAACTGGCATGATTACCCTTCTTAAAAACGGCAGAGTTTATGACCCAACATCAGGTAAAGATGGGGTGGTTCAAGATATTTATATCAAAAATGGTCGAATTATTGCTAAACCCAACGCTTCTGAAAAAATCACGCATACTTATGATTTAACAGGCAAGGTAGTGATGGCGGGCGCGATTGATATGCATAGTCATATTGGAGGTGGCAAAGTCAATATTGCTCGCATGATGCTGCCAGAGTATCAAGAAACAAAAAAATACACTGAGCCTGAAGCACACATTTGTACACCGAGTTGCAGTCATAACGCTACGCCCAGCGCGACTGATACAGGTTTCCGTTATATAGAAATGGGTTACACCGCTGCTTTTGAACCAGCGCTCATGCCAGTGAATGCACGCCAAACACATCTAGAAATGGCCGACACGCCAATGATAGATAAAGGCGGTTATGCCATGCTGGGTAATGATGATTATTTTTTGCGCATGTTAACGGCAAAAAAAGATCAAAAAGCGATTAATGACTACGTGGCGTGGATACTGAATGCTACACAATCCATCGGCATTAAGGTAGTGAATCCAGGCGGCATTAACGCTTTCAAGTTCAATCAACGCAGATTAGATTTAGACGAAAATAATAGCCACTACCAAGTGACGCCACGTGAAATATTAAAAAGCTTAAGCACCGCCGTTCATCAACTTGGCATTGCTAAACCTTTGCATGTGCACTGCAATAATTTAGGTGCGGCAGGTAACTTTCAAACGACCCTAGACACCATGAGCGCATCTGATGGTGTACCCATGCATCTGACACATATACAGTTTCATAGTTATGGCACAGAAGGCGATAAAAAGTTTTCGTCCGCTGCTGCGCAAATTTCAGAAGCGTTGAATAAAAACAAACATATTACTGCCGATGTTGGCCAGATTCTGTTTGGACAAACGGTAACAGCATCCGGCGACAACATGATGCAGCAGTTGAATGCGAAGCATGCCAACCCAAAAAAATCCGTCATTATGGATATTGAATGTGATGCGGGTTGCGGTGTGGTACCGTTCAGATACAAAGACCAAAATTATGTAAACGCTTTGCAATGGGCCATTGGTTTAGAAATATTCTTATCCGTTGAAGACCCTTGGCGCATTTTCTTAACCACAGATCATCCTAACGGCGCACCATTTACAAGCTATCCACATTTAATTCGTTTATTGATGGACAAAACCTTCAGAAACGAAGCCTTTGCCAAACTGAATTTAGACGCGCAAGCCATGAGCAACTTAACATCGCTAGACCGCGAATATAGCCTGTACGAAATTGCCATTATGACGCGCGCAGGTGCAGCCAACCTCATCGGCTTGAATGACCGTGGACATTTGGGCGTTGGTGCAGGTGCAGATATTACTATCTACACAGATCAAACCGACCGTGAAGCGATGTTCGGTAAACCTGATTATGTATTCAAAGATGGTGAGCTAGTTGTAAAAGACGGCAAGGTGGTTAAAGTAGTTTGGGGCGCAACGCATACCGCCAAACCAGCTTTCGACATGGTTGTAGAAAAAGATTTAACAGATTATTTTAACAAGTACCACACGATGCAATTGGATAGTTTTAAGATTCATGATGATGAAATCAGTAATGATGGGCGTGGCAGTATTATTGTCCATGAAAACAAAAAAAAGTGTCTCACTAACTTTAGCGCGAGGAACCAAGATGAGTAGATTATACGGAGAACAACATCGTAAACTGCAAGATGAGTTTGGCACGCGAGGCATGGCTGACCGTGTAGAAGAGCTTGTTTGCAGAACTGAGTTTGATGATGGCGCAAAAGGTTTTATTTCCAGTGTAGGTATGTTCTTTTTATCCACAATCGACCATCAAGGCCGCCCTACTACTTCATATAAAGGTGGTGATGCAGGCTTTGTAAAAGTGCTGGATGACACAACCTTAATATTTCCAAGTTACGATGGTAACGGCATGTTTTTTTCTTTGGGAAACATCACCACAAACGCCAATATTGGCATGTTATTTATTTCATTTGAAACACCTAATCGTCTGCGCGTTCAAGGCAAAGCAAGCATTTCAAAAGATCCAGCTTTGATGGCGCATTACAAAGAAGCAGATTTTGTTGTCACCGTGAAACTGTCTGAATTTTGGCAAAATTGCCCACGTTATATCCCAAAAATGGAAAAAGTACGTGATTCACGCTACGTGCCTCGTGAGCATTGTGAAACCCCGTTAGCAGGTTGGAAACAAATAGATTTAGTTCAAGATATTTTAAGTGATGCAGAAGCTAAAAAAGCCAAAGAAATTGGCATCATCCCTATCGAAGAGTGGGTTGGTAAAATTATTTCAGCTGATGAAACAGCCTAATTACTTAACAAAATACTCATGATCATTAATGGCGTACACATAGATGAAACCTTTGCTGAAGCATTTAACATGCGCGGCACACGGGTTATCATCACAGCTCAAAATCTAAAATGGGTCTATCACGCTGCGAATGCAATGACAGGTTTTGCAACCTCAGTCATTGGTTGCGGCGTAGAAGCTGGTATTGAACGCGAAATGATTGAAACTGAAACGCCAGATGGCAGACCAGGTGTGAGTATTTTAATGTTCGCCATGGGTAGCAAAGTATTAATGCAGCAACTTGAAACGCGCATGGGTCAATGCATACTTACCTGCCCTACCGCTGCGGCATTTTCTGGCATCGATAGCGATGAAAAAATTAATCTAGGTAAAAATTTACGCTTCTTTGGTGACGGTTACCAAACGTCTAAGTTAATTTCCGCTAAACGTTACTGGCGCGTGCCAGTCATGGATGGTGAGTTTTTATGTGAAGAAACTACAGGTATGGTGCGCGCGATTGGAGGCGGCAACTTCTTGATTTTAGCGACTTCACAGCCAGCAGCGCTAGCTGCGGCAGAAGCCGCTATCACCGAGATGAAAAAAATCCCTAACGTGATTATGCCCTTCCCAGGTGGCGTTGTGCGCTCAGGCTCTAAAGTGGGTAGCAAGTATAAAACTATGTTCGCCTCCACCAATGATGCATTCTGCCCAACACTAAAAGGCGCCACCAATACAGAACTGTCGCCTGAAATCGAAAGTGTGATGGAAATCGTCATTGATGGCATTGGCTTTGATGATATTGCCGAATCTATGCGCGTTGGCATACAAGCCATTTGTGATTTAGGCGAGGCAAGTGGCGTGAAACGCATCTCTGCTGGTAATTACGGCGGGAAACTAGGTCCTCATCATTTTAAATTGCATGAAATTATGAGCGGTAACCCAAAATGACTCAACTTACCTTCACGCTTAAAAAAACATTAAATTACTCACTTGATTGTGCGCAGCTAACACCAGATCTTTTAAAAGGTTTGAACCTCAGCCAAATAGGTGCAATCTCATTACATCATCAACGCGTTTCTGATGTATTTGAAATGACTGGTGATGATACTGAAAACATTATATTCAAAAATAGTAGCCAGTACTTTGATAATGTCGGCAAAAACATGACCTTAGGCAGCATCACTTTAGAAGGTGACGCTGGCGCTTATTTAGGCTTTGGTTTGAAAAATGCAAGCATCCATTGCAAAGGCAGTGCGCAAGCTTTTGCTGCCTGCAATATGGTCAGCGGCTTGCTCAAAATAGACGGTAATACAGGCGATTTTCTAGGTGGTGCTTCTTCTGGTCTACGCAAAGGGATGCGTGGTGGCACTGTGATTGTTAAAGGCGATGCTGGTGACCGAGTGGGTGACCAAATGCGTCGCGGCCTGATTTTAATTGAAGGCAATGCGGGTAACTATTGCGCCAGTCGTATGATTGCTGGCACCATTGGCGTGCTAGGCAACGTTGGTGAGTACGCCTGCTTTAACATGAAGCGCGGCACACTATTACTGGCCAAGCGGCCTAAATTGCATGCAACGATACAAGACTGTGGTACACATACTTTGCCATTTTTAAACTTAATGTTTAAATCTTTCATACCATTCAATACACAATTTTCTAATATTGAAACTAAGCGGGTGCAGCGCTTTGTGGGAGATGCCGCTTGTAGTGGTAACGGTGAGATTTTACTAATTTCTCATTCGTCTTAATGCTTGCTTAAGTAATTACAAGCGCTAATATCTTCGGTCTAATGATAAAATACTGTTTTATTACAGTTCATTATTAAAAAAATGTCTAAGTACTTAACCGCCGCACTTTATAAGTTTGTCAGCCTGCCTAATTACACATCATTGCAAACACCCATTCTAGAAGCCTGTGTCAGCAACAACATCAAAGGTACGCTACTGCTTGCTGAAGAAGGTATTAATGGCACCATCGCTGGCTTGCCGCAAGACATACACAGCTTGCTACACTTTTTGCGTTCTGCTGCAATATTTGAAAATAGCTTTGCCGATTTAGAGCATAAAGAGTCATTTGCCAGCGAACACCCTTTTTACCGCATGAAAGTTAAGCTCAAAAAGGAAATTGTCACGCTTGGCGTGCCTGGTGTTAGCCCAACAAAAAAAGTAGGTACTTATGTTAAACCTGAAAATTGGAATGCGCTAATTTCTGACCCTGATGTGATTTTGATTGACACACGCAACGACTATGAAGTTGACATTGGCACATTTAAAGGTGCAATTGACCCAAGAACCACAACTTTCCGTGAGTTTCCAGAATACGTTGCCGAGAATTTTGACAAAACCAAACATAAAAAGGTCGCTATGTTTTGCACAGGCGGTATTCGTTGCGAAAAAGCCTCTTCCTACATGATGGATCAAGGTTTTGAAGAAGTTTATCACCTGCAAGGCGGCATTCTTAAATACCTAGAAACCGTGCCAGAAGCTGAAAGTATGTGGGAAGGTGAATGCTTTGTCTTTGATCAACGGGTGGCAGTGAAACACAATTTAGAAGAAGGTGAATTTGATCAATGTTACGCCTGCCGTCATCCGCTATCCCCCGCTGAAATGCAAAGTTTGCAATATACAGCTGGGATTTCTTGCCCTTATTGTTATGCCAAATTAACTGAAGAAAAAAAAGCCAGCTTGACTGAGCGACAAAAACAGGTGATTCTCGCCAAAGTAAGAGGCCAAACACATATTGGTGAAAAACAGAAAAACAACTGACGAATGAATTTATCTCGCGAAAAAGAAGCCGTTAGCGCTTATTTGAAGCTTTTGCAATCTAAAGGAGCATCGAGTGGCATACTTTATAAGCACTCTTTATTTTTAGATGTACTTACAAAAGAGCTTACGGGAAAACCACTTGATGCCACTGAGTACAGCAGTGTGGTGGATACCGTAATGGAAACTATTCCAGCTGATGACTGGCATGTAAGTCTGAATACAGCTCGTGAATTTTACTCATTCTGGATAAAAGATATTAAAGCGATTGCTGCCTTTAATTTGAACTATGGATTCAATGTCGATGCAATTCAATGGAAGCCACTTGCAACTTCGTTAAAAGCATTAACTGACACTTTAGAAACAGAGAAATTTGATACTTCCGAAAACTGGCCATTAAAAGCTTATTCCCAAGCCATGCGTCATGAAGGTGCTGAGCAATCGCTGGTAGACACTCGTATTAAGCTGGCTAAAATAATTTTAATTCGCTTAAGAGATGCACCTATCAAAAATCACAAATCATATCGCACAGCTGCTGATATGACTTTGCCACTATTTAAGATGATTGAAGCCAAACAATTGTTTATATTGGTAGTGCGAGAGTTTTATAATTTTTGGACGGGCAACCCGAATGCGGCAAACATGCTGGTAAAAAATGGATTTAATGATAGCTAGTTAATCTTGCACTAAGTTTGTGCTGACTTTAAGATCAACTGGCTACGAATTCACTGGCGCGCTAGTAAAGCATAAGTTTCCACCAAACCCTTACCTTTTACATCCATAGTCGCTTTTTCAGAAAATACATAAGCATCTTTAAGTAACTCTTGAGTTTCACTGGTCACTTGAATGCTGTTTGATTTACATATATTTTCCATCCGACTGGCCAGATTAACAGTATCTCCCCACAAATCATAACTGAATTTTGTGCTGCCTATCACCCCAGCAACTACTGGACCTGTATGAATACCAATACGCATATTTAAGTCTATGCCCGACTTAACTGCCACTTCTTTTAGTGCCAAATGCATATCAAATGCCATTTCAGCAATCCTTTTTGCATGGTCAGCACACCTGATTGGCGCACCTGAAACCACCATATAGGCATCGCCAATCGTCTTAATTTTTTCAACTTGGTATTTCTCTACTAGTTGATCAAATTTCAGAAATACCTGCGAAAGCAGGTCAATTAATTGCAAAGCTGGCATTTTTTCTGAAATTTGTGTGAAATTCACCAAGTCAGCAAACATGACAGTCACCGAATCATAATGATCAGCAATCCGCATATCATTGGCTTTTAGCCGTTCGGCAATGGCTGCTGGGAGAATATTAAGTAACAACTTTTCTGATCGCGCTTGTTCCAGCTCTAACGAGACCATAACACGCTCTTTTTGTGCTTGAAAGTAGCGAAGTACACCGTATAATATTGAAGCGGTTCCAGTAATATTCATCAGAAAAAATGCATCTTTTACTGTGGTTGGAATCGGCATGGCATTACCTGCAAAGTAATGATTCAACTTCCATGAAATAAATGCTAACCCTACAAAAAGTAAGAACCAAGGCGTAGATTGTCGCGTACCTAGAATCATCAATGCACCCACTGGTGACAATATCGCCCATATTGCCACACCACTTGAAGCTGCAAAGCCACCAATCACCCATTGCATGACGAATGGCATCACTAACAACATCACCAATTGGGTGAATGTAAAATATTCAAAGCGCTTAAGCCGGTAAAATAGAAAAAGGCTGAGATATGAAATGATGAGGTAAACGTAAGGAACGGCCGCAATAACAGCGTACCCTTCACCTAAGCTGGATAAGGTAAATATCCAGAAAATACAAACAATACTCTCCGCAATCACCAATAAAGACATGATGGTCCTGCCTAATGACTCAGGCGTGGGTGTTCCAATCCTGCGCCAAAATTCGCGCGTCAATACAGAGGGCGATGAAACTATAATTTCCGACATTTTTGTATAGCTTTTTATTCTAAATTTATTTAAAGTGTACCGACACACTATAGCTGAAGATACTTGGTTTTTCTAGGCTGTACTTGTAAATACTCGTAATAAGATTCACCTGATGTGATTGACGCGTTTGACTGCAAATCGTTTAGCTTTTAAGCTGAATATTAATCTCAGTTAGTATATTTTTAATTTTTAAGGAGTTGTATTATGGTCACAGCCTCGCAAACCCTAAGAGATATTACTGGTATGGGCTACCATCCAGCTAACCTAAAAGAATCAGCACTCATTTTAATTGACATTCAAAACACCTACCGACATGGCTTAATGCAACTGACTAACGTGGAGCCAGCTATTATTGAAGCACAAAAATTGCTCAAAATGGCACGTGAACAAAAAATTCCAGTGATTCATATTCAACACGATGCAGGGGTAGGTTCACCCTATGACATTACCGCCGACATTGGCGCAATCGCCGCAGAAGTTGCACCTATTGCTGGAGAGAAAGTCATTGTTAAAAATTACCCCAACTCTTTTGTACAGACAGACTTAGATGCTGAACTTAAGGCACTAGGCATCAAAAATGTTGTGTTGGCTGGCTTTATGACACATATGTGTGTAAATTCAACGGCACATGGCGCATTTAATTTAGGCTACGCACCCACCATTGTTGCCAGCGCCACCGCTACTAGGCCATTGTTAAGTATAAATGGTCAAACATTAAGTGCTGAAGAAGTGCATCTTGGCGCCTTAGCTTCTACTCGCGATCTCTACGCAGTGGTAGTAGATGACATTAATGGCTTAGCCAAATAATTTAATTAAGATAATTTATATAATATATAAGACATATAAAAATATTTACAAATCTGTAACATTTAGCTTGATTTGCCAGCCTCTAAGGTTTATTGTTTAGTTCGCGCTTAGCTTACAGAGCCCTTTATTTACAAGGGATTCAAAAGGTTAGGTTGGCTTTTAGACACAATAAAAAATGTAATCAATTAATGCGGTTTACCAAATAGAAATACTATATTAACTACAGCAAAACTAGAGGAGTCAGCATGAGTTTAGAACTATTAAAAGGTATGGGCGTAAAAATCCCTTATAAGGCCAAATACGAAAATTACATTGGTGGAAAATGGGTTGCTCCTGTTAAAGGTCAGTATTTTGATGTGATTTCCCCAATTACTGGTAAAAACTATACGCAAGTAGCACGCTCTACTGCTGAAGATGTTGAGCTAGCTCTAGATGCTGCACATAAAGCAGCTGATGCATGGGGCACAACTTCAACAACTGAACGCTCAAATATTTTGCTTAAAATTGCCGACCGCATTGAAGCCAATCTTGAATTAATTGCCACTGCTGAAACCATTGATAACGGTAAACCGATTCGTGAAACAATGAATGCCGACATTCCATTAACCGCGGATCACTTCCGCTACTTTGCTGGTGCAATTCGTGCGCAAGAAGGTGGTATTAGTGAAATTGACAACGATATGGTTGCCTATCACTTTCATGAGCCATTAGGCGTTGTAGCTCAAATCATTCCCTGGAACTTCCCAATTCTAATGGCAGCGTGGAAACTAGCCCCAGCGTTAGCGGCAGGTAACTGCATTGTATTAAAGCCAGCTGAATTTACACCTATCAGTATTTTAATTTTGATGGAGGTGATTGGCGATTTATTACCACCTGGTACTGTCAACGTTTTAAATGGTTATGGTCGTGAAGTTGGTGCTCCACTAGCGAACAGTAAACGAATTGCAAAAATCGGCTTTACGGGCTCTACTGCAACAGGTCGTGCCATTGCAACTTCAGCAGCAAGCAATTTAATTCCTGCAACACTAGAATTAGGTGGTAAATCACCTAATATTTTCTTTGCAGATATTATGGATGAAGACGATGCATTCTTTGATAAAGCCATTGAAGGTTTAGTATTGTTTGCCTTTAACCAAGGTGAAGTGTGTACATGTCCATCACGCGCCCTTATTCAAGAATCCATTTATGATAAATTTATTGCACGTGTGTTAGAGCGCGTAAAAGCCATTAAACAAGGTAGTCCATTAGATTCAGGCACTATGCTTGGTGCACAAGCTTCAGAAGACCAAATGAACAAAATCATGAATTACATTGATATTGGTAAACAAGAAGGTGCTGAAGTGTTAATTGGTGGTAACCGTAATATGTTAAAAGGTGATTTAGCAGGTGGCTACTATATTGAGCCAACATTGCTTAAAGGCCACAACAAAATGCGCGTCTTCCAAGAAGAAATTTTTGGCCCAGTACTTGCAGTTACAACTTTTAAAGATGAAGCTGAAGCTTTAGCCATTGCCAACGATACCATCTTTGGTCTAGGTGCAGGTGTTTGGACACGTAACGGTACAACTGCCTACAGAATGGGTCGTGGTATTAAAGCTGGCCGCGTTTGGACAAACTGCTACCATGCATACCCAGCGCATGCTGCATTTGGTGGTTACAAAGAGTCTGGTATTGGTCGCGAAAATCACAAAATGATGCTAGACCATTACCAACAAACTAAATGCTTGTTAGTGAGCTACAACCCTAATAAATTAGGTTTCTTCTAGCAAATTAATCTAGCTCTAGTTTAATCGCTAGTAATTTGAGTACAATAAAGGGCGAGTTAACTCGCCCTTTATTATTTGTAAATTAGATATTGCTTAATTCGACTTTGGTCAATAAAGCATTGGAGCTTGATGAAATGAACACTGAAATTGCAAATCGTCCAGAGACCGTAAATGAAGTAGAAAAAACCAGACGCGTTTCAGCCACACCAAGTGCGTTAGCGCTAATTCACAGACTCACTGGTGAGTTTGGCCCAATCGCATTTTTACAGTCAGGCGGATGTTGCGAAGGTAGCGGCCCAATTTGTATGCCGATTAATGAATTTAATCCAAGCACTTCTGATGTGGTATTGGGCGAATGGCAAAATGCAACATTTTACATGGGCAACAGCCACTTTACTTTTGCCGAGAATATGCATACGATTTTAGACGCAACACCAAATTCTAGCGGTTCATTTTCACTAGACTGCGGAACGGGCTTTGCATTTATTACCAGTGGTCGATTGTACTCAGATGAGGAGTTAGCTCATTTGCCACCAGTAAAAAGAGTTGGGCTGATATAAATTAATAGGCAGTAAAACTTAAGCAGAAGTGTAAAGTCTGCTACTTTTATTCAAACAACTCTGGCTTAGCAACACCATAGCCTTGCGCATAATCCACGCCAATCTCTTTGAGCATATTGATAATCTCTTCATTCTCAGCGAATTCAGCAATGGTATGCAAACCCATCACATGACCAACATTGTTAATAGATTCGACCATCGCGCGGTCAATTTTATTGTTCACAATCGCTTTGACGAACATACCATCAATTTTCAGAAAATCCACTTCTAAGTTTTTAAGATAGGCGAAAGACGACAAACCACTTCCGAAGTCATCGAGTGAGAATCGACAACCAATTTCACGTAAGGCGCGCATGAATTGGCGTGCTTTGTTTAAATTAGCAATGACAGAGGTTTCGGTAATTTCAAAGCAAATGCGACGCGTGTCTACTTTGTGCAATCTAATCTGATCAATCACATATTCTAAAAAGCCGTCTTCAGACAAGGTTTGACCTGACAGATTGATTGCGCAAACATAAGGAAAGCTGGCGCCTTTTCGCGCAATGATAGACAGTGCTTCACCTACAACCCAACGATCTATTTTAGGCATCAAATGATAACGCTCTGCCGCAGGTAGAAAGTAGCCAGGTGGATAATATGAGCCATCCATTGATTGCATGCGAATAAGCAACTCACAATGCAGTTCAGCACCTTCAGTTAAACTTGCCATTCGCTGAATGTATAAGACAAACTGTTTTTGCTCTAAGCCCAAATGTATTCGAGAAACCCATTCAAGCTGATTATTATGTTCTTTAATATCAGTGTCATCTGAGCGATAGATGTGGATGCGATTCCCCCCCTCTTCTTTCGCCGTATAACAGGCAGAATCTACGGTACTTAACAACTCACTTAAAGTTAAATTATGGTGCGGTGAAATTTCAGTTAGTCCGACACTAGCGCCAATCTTGAAGACTTTGTTGTCAAACGTAAATCGGTACTCTCGAACAACTTGCAGCAACCCTTCGATGATTTCTTGGGCTTTGTCTATATCGCAACCCATTAATAATAAGGCAAACTCATCACCGCCCAGGCGAGCTAGCGTATCAGAGCTTCGTACTTTGGCTTTTATATGATTTGATAGTTGCTTTAATAGCACATCGCCAGCCATGTGGCCACAGGTGTCGTTCACAATTTTAAATTGATCTAAATCAAAATAGGCTAGGCAATGCACGCGATTTTCTGCTGTTGCATCATCGATTGCTAGTTGCGTTTTACGGTCGAACTCATAGCGATTGATTAAGCCTGTTAACTGATCATGACTAGCCTGAAATGAAAGTTGATTCGACAAGCGTCTAAGCATAGTAACATCATGAAGAACAGTCACAGTTGCAAATGTATGCCCATCACTGTCATAAAGCGGAGAAGCTGACTTACGTATCACAAACTCCTCACCATCCGTGCGTTTTAGAATGACTTCCTCTTGCACACTGTATGAATCCGTTAACCAATCACTACTCACTTGGGTGATTTTATCTTCAGCTAGTAAACGAAACATTGAGCGCAATGTTTTTACTTTTGCCTCATTTAAATTGACGCCTGTAAGTCTTTCTGCCGCTGAGTTCATATAATGCACATAGCCAAACTCATTGCTGGTGATGACAGCATCAGCTATGCCTTCTAGCGTGACTTGAGCACGCTCTTTTTCAAGCTGCAACTCATACTGAGAATCTTCAATACGATCGAGCATGCTATTGATGCCCTGCGACAAACTTGCCAGCTCATCTTGCCCATTGAGCTGTCTAACTCTTCCCGACAAATCTGCAGAGTCACTAATGCGCTTTACGTCCTCACTCATTCGCTCTAAACGAATTAACACCATTCTGTCTAGCACCCAACTGATGGCTGCCAGCATTAAAGCAATAATCGAAGTCGACCAAGAGAGCAAACTAGAAGTTGAATCTCGCTGTTCAAGTATTTCACGATTGCTCAAGGAAGATACCAACAGGTTGGCTTGGTTGTTCACACTTCTCATCAGTGTATAGCCTGCCACTTCAGTGTCACTTAAAGGTTTAACGACGGCACCAATGAGTGCTAATTTTCTCTCTAGATCGACATTTTTACCACTTACTAACTGCTGAATAGTGAGTTTAGCACCGACCACTTTTTCCATGTGTTCAAGAAGCGTCTGATCCACATGACGCACCATAATTAAAGTACCGCGACGCAAACTTTTACTGGCAGTAGGCTGTATATCCATAGCACTTACAATACAAACCCCTTCCGGCGTCCAAAAGAAACCTGATAACTGGTCTTTACGAAAGTCTAAAAATATTCCGCCTTTGCTTACAGCGCTATCAAGCGTCTTTGGAATGTTCCATGGTTTACCAGTAGTAAAATCGAAACCATGCTTATATATTGTTTCACCTTCTGGATTAACGATAATGATAGCTTTGACTTTGAGATGATTAAAGGTTTCATTGGTATAGTTGGAATTGATATAGCGAGCATCAGGCTGCACCATATATTGATAAGTGTCATCCCAGTGTGCATATTCGGAAACGACTCCATCTAATTGCTGGACTTGCTCATTCAGCAGCGTGACGGCACTGTTGACCTGAATTAATGTTTTATTTGATTCTAACTTGGAATATCCATCAAGCAGCACCATACGAGCCGTTAGAAAAAGTATGGTAAACAGCAACACCATTCCTGCCGCCACGACTACTAGCATCTTGGCACGCAATCCCGTAAAGTGTTTTTCAGCCATTTAATTTACCAAAATATTTGTATATTGGCATGTAAAGCTAACCAATTCTAAAGTGTGCTAATTTATTGAGTTTGTTAATTTATCAAGTGTATTTATTTACTCAATACTAATCACTAAATAATGAAATTAAAAGCCCAAGCTATCCAGCAAATCATCTACTTGCTCTTGGCTTGCAACTACATCAACTGCGCTTGGGTCAATCTGCGGACCGTTCATAAGCATTGCGTTACTATCTGGCTCTTTTTTAGCGGTGGTTGGTGAGAAATCTATCAGCACTTGTACCAACTGCTTTTCTAAATCTTGCGCTAAACCAGTAATTTTCTTAATCACTTGACCTGTTAAATCTTGAAAATCCTGAGCCATCATTATATCCATCAACAAGGCTTTGGTTTCAGTGGTGTTTTTGCTGGTTAAAGCTAAAAAGGTTAATGTATCATCTGCAATCTGGTTATATTCAGTTTTCAATGAAGGATTTTCTAATGTTTGTTTCCACTGCATGTCGAGTTTGGTCGCTGCAGTTGCCAATTCAGTTTGCAGGGGTGTAGCTGCGTCAGTTGCGTTCAGTACACGTTCTGCAGCTTGCTCAGTCATTCGTGCTACATAAGCCAAGCGATCACGCGCATCAGGTATATCTTGCGCAACTTGTTCCAATATTTTATCTAAACCCAAACCTCTTAAGCTGTCATGTAATACTCTAGTGACATGGCCAATACGATTCAGCATCTCATCGTTCGAATTGATTGCTGATAGTGGTTCTATTTGCGTTGCTTGCTGCTGTAAAGACTCGCTCTTCATGACTAAGCCCCCGCTTTTTCAAGCTTCTCAAATATTTTGGATAATTTCTCGTCCAAAGTTGCCGCCGTAAATGGCTTAACTACATAACCGTTAGCACCAGCCTGTGCTGCAGCAATAATATTTTCTTTTTTAGCTTCAGCCGTTACCATCAATACTGGCAGATGCTTTAACTCAGGGTCAGCACGAATGTTTTGCAACATAGTCAAGCCATCCATATTTGGCATATTCCAATCTGAAACAACAAATTCGAAACCACCACCTTTGAGCTTACTAAGACCTACTGCACCATCTTCGGCCTCATCGACATTGGTATAACCAAGCTCTTTTAGTAGATTTCGAACTATCCTGCGCATAGTAGAAAAATCATCCACAACAAGAAACTTTGTATTTGGGTTGGCCATGCAAATTACTCCATTAAAAATAGTCGTTCATAGAACTCGAATTAGGTCTCGAATATGCTAAGTGACTCATTCTGATTCATTCTTCGACAATTATTACTTAATTTAACTCATGTTCTATTCAAGATCAGCGATATAAAAGCGACGCTTTTCTTAGTTAAGATTTATTAAACGCGCAGCGCACGCGCACTATTAGTCATCAGATAATTCAATACGAGCTTTGGCAAATCATTTAAGTGAGCCACTTCATCTACGCCGCCATGTGCGACAGCCTCTTTGGGCATGCCGTATACCACGCAGCTCTCTTCATTTTGTGCGAAATTGTAAGCACCGGCGTTTCTCATTTGCGCCATGCCTGCTGCACCATCTTTGCCCATCCCAGTCAAAATTACACCGATAACATTCTTACCAGCATATTCAGCCGCAGACTCAAACAGCACATCAACGGATGGTTTGTGGCGATTTACTGGTGGCGCATCACTTAACTGAGTGACGTAGTTAGCACCACTTCTAGCTAATAATAGATGTTTATCTCCAGGTGCAATATAAGCATGTCCAGGTAGAACACGTTCACCACCTGCAGCTTCTTGCACGGAAATCTGACATAAGGAATCTAAGCGATTTGCAAAGGACTTGGTGAAGCCTGCAGGCATATGTTGTGTAATTAAAATGCCTGGGCAATCTGAAGGCATTTGCAATAAGAACGATTTTATTGCCTCTGTACCACCAGTAGAAGCACCAATAATAATCAACTTTTCACTACTGATTAACGGATTACGTAATTGAACAGGTGCAACATTACTAGCCGTTGACGATCTTGATATCGTACCAACCTTAGCCCTAGCCGCGATGCGAATTTTATCGGCAATTAAATCGCCATATTCACGCATACCTTCAGAAATAGACATTTTAGGTTTGGTAACAAAATCAACTGCTCCGAGTTCAAGCGCCCGTAAAGTAATTTCTGAGCCGCGCTCGGTAAGTGTAGAAACCATCACGACCGGCATAGGACGAAGGCGCATCAGCTTTTCTAGAAAGTCTAAACCATCCATCTTCGGCATTTCCACATCCAAAGTCAGTACGTCAGGATTAAGCTGTTTAATCATCTCACGCGCAACAATTGGGTCTGGTGCTGCGCCCACAACCTCCATGTCACGCTTACTGTTAATAATTTCAGTTAACAAGCTACGAATTAACGCTGAGTCATCAATGACCAAGACTTTTATTTTCATTTTATTTTTTTCTCGTTCTTAACTTATTTTAAACAATGCTCAACATAAATAAATCTATCGTGCACTCTATAAAGTTTTATCAAAACAAATCGATTTCACCACCCACATCGGCCACTTTAAGTTTGCTTGCGTAAGCTTCTTCGCGTTTAACTAATGTGTCGTTGTGCATATTTTTTAGCTTTTTCACTAAAACCTTGCCAGTCTTAGGAAAGTAATAAACTTTTCTCGGATAGATATCTAGCAAGTCTTCACCCGTGACTTTAATGCGCTCTTCTTTTAAAAATTTACGCACAAATATAGCGTTACGATCCCCTACGTTCATGGTGGTAAAGCTTTTCAATACATTGCCACCACCAAAAATCTTTGCTTCTAAATTTTCACGACGCGCGCCATTTCGCAATAATTGGTTAATCAATACTTCCATCGCATAGGTGCCATAGCGCATTGACTCTGAAACGGGGCTGTCTTTATCCGCCGAAGCACTATCAGGCAGCATAAAATGATTCATACCACCAATACCCGTCACGCTGTCACGAATGCAGGCAGAGACACATGAACCTAACACCGTCACAATGACCATGTCTTTGTCGGTATAGTAGTATTCACCTGGTGATATTTTTGCCGCATTGCAATCAAAAGTACGGTCGAAATATAGTGTGGTGGATACTTCTTCTTGGAGCATACTCATACGATTCTTTCTTTTGTCTGGCTCGAGACACGTTTATTATTTTTACCATCACTTAATTCATATACGGTTTTGCCGCGCAGATGAAAGTCATTCGATACGTATAAAAAATTTTCTGAGTGTCCAGCAAACAAAAGCGCGTCTGGCTTCATTAATGGAACAAAATGACTCAAAATTTTAGTCTGTGTCGGCTTGTCAAAATAAATCATGACGTTTCTGCAAAATATAACGTCAAACGGTTCACGTAAATTCCACTGTTCATCAAGCAAGTTAAGCTGTTCAAAGGTGATTAAATTGCGTAATTCATTTCGCACACGCACCGAGCCTTCATGTGCACCTGTGCCTTTTTGAAAAAAGTGTTTACGACGCTCATCGGATAATTTACTTACTCGTTCATAAGGATAAACTCCACGTGATGCTGTTGCTAACACGTTGGTATCAATATCTGTCGCAATTATTTCCACAGGTGGTTTCATAGTGCCAAATGCCTCACACGCCGTCATGGCGATGGTATAAGGCTCTTCGCCAGTAGAAGCAGCAGAACACCATATGCGAATTGGCTTCTTTACGCTAACGAGATGTTCAGCAAGTATAGGAAAGTGATGCTCTTCACGAAAAAATGAAGTTAGATTTGTGGTGAGTGCGTTAGTAAAAGCTTCCCATTCATCTGGGTTGTTTTCACGTTCAAGGCTATCAAGATAGGTTTTAAATGAATCGAAACCTACGGTGCGTAAACGTCGACCTATCCGGCTATACACCATATCTGACTTAGCTTCTGAGAGAGATATACCAGCATGCTGATAAATGAGTTTACGAACACGACTAAAATCATTGTTAGTAAAATCAAATTCACGATCATTCTGCTCGTCTTTAGTCGATTTCTCTTTTTGCATCACGAACTTTCTGTAAATTTAGAGCGAGCACCGCCCTGTATGGCAAGAAAATTTTTACTTGCCATACATTGACTAGGATTTATCAAGTGCTAGCTTACATTTGATGTAACAGCGCCAAAACACTCAACACATTTACTGCAACAGCCGCGATATTAATCACTACTTATTATGCAATAGTTGGTTTACGGCTTTTCATTTGCTCAATAGCAAGTTCGCTTGAAGCATCAGCTGAGCGTCTATTGCGATCTTCTTTATTTTTTGCGGCAAAAGGATGGGCTGTCTCTTTATATACTTTTAAAATTTCAGCCGCTTTAGGTTCACGGTTTACTGCATTTTTAATCGCCATTTTTGTCGCTTCGTAATTCCAATCTTGAATGCGCTCATCCATATCCGCACCCTTATCAATAAATACACCGACACAAATAAACACATCGTCAGCTTCTTCAACAGGAATAGTGCCGTCTGCCACACAATCCATTACAGCCATAGAAACGCCGCGCTGGGCTGGGCCGAACATTTGTAATGATTGTTTAGTATGGCGAAGTGTGACTTTATTAAACATCACAGTATTTGGTTTCACCATCATATTTGGTGCAACAATCGCTAATAAGCCATTTACACCTTCTTTTTGATCTGTCAAAGTACGACAAAATGCATCTTCCGCAGCGCTGCCACGTGGCCCCATAATAAGGTCAATATGCGCTACATTTTTAAGATCTAAACCACTACCATCTGGACGATTCTCAATTACCAACGCTTCACCAATTAAAACACGATCAATTACAGCCATTTTTATTCTCCTGAATATAAACTCTTTACCGCACAAATTTGGCTAAGCTAATTGCTTTGCCATCCATTTTTAGACTGAGCTCATACCGCAACATTGCAGAGCGCTCTAATTTCATTATATCTAGTTATCAACTGAATATAGTGACTTACATGCTCTATTATGGGAGGTGTGTGAAGATTCGAATCTTTGGAATAAACAGGTAAAAACCATTTAAATCTATTCACTTGCTTAACGCTTAACGTATTTTTTGATTTGGTATTTAGAACAGCTGAATTCGAATATGAGCGGCGCACAGACGAATCAATCTTTAGTTATTCAAGTTAAATAACTAGAGATTTAAAATATGAAAATTCAACAATCCCAATTGAAGGAAGTGAAGTGTTATCAAGTAGCGTTATTTGATTTTACGCTTTCCATAAAGATGAAATGCAGATTTACCATTACATCTTTACGCAACATTAGTGCATCAAATGGGTTCCCATTGTGCAAGCCACAAGAACGGTGAATATAACGCATGTGGTTAGAATGGCGTATATCGTTTTTATAAAATAATCCATGAACTATTTCCTAATAAATTTACGTAAATTTCAATCTCGCCAAGTAAGATTAGCGACATCTGTATTTCATATATCGACAAGAAAATTGAATACTAAATAGTTTTTAGAAAATATTTCAAACTTTTAAAAAAGTAAAAGCCAAATAAAAAGCCTGATAAGAATCAGGCTTCTTAAGATGTGCACTTTTAGGATTTAACAATCATCTGAAAAGAAACTTGCCCTATACAAATGTTTCCCTCTGAAATCAAAAATCCATGCAGAAGGGTCATTAGGATCTTCAAGCCTGTAGGTTGTTAAATCTTTTTTATGCGTTCCTTCAACCTTGCACAATTTTTTAATCGATTCGACAGTAGTATTAGCATCTATCTCCATTGTTGAAAGTAGCAGCCGATTTTTTATTATCAAAAAATATCTCAACTACCGTTTCATCTCTAAACGTAATTGTCGGGGAATAATAATAGGTATAGGTCACTTCTGCGCATTCGTTTCTTAGTCGTTCAGTATGCGTCGGCTTACCAAAGCGCTTCTGAACTTCTAAAGCACTCAAGCTATTGGCAATCACGGTACCATTCACCACATAATTCTTTAAAGTAGGAAATGGCTCTGCATGTGCGCTTATACTGAGTAAAAAAAGTAAACTAAAATAAAGCATTTTTCTCATATTAACCTCTCCTTACAAAAAATAAATGTATAAAAAAAGGGGCAGATTCTGCCCCGTTCACTTATTGCCTATTTTTTAAGTTAGCGGCTATTCGCAACCTTAATGCATTTAGCTTAATAAAGCCGCCCGCATCTTTTTGATCGTATGCACCTTTATCATCTTCAAAAGTAGCTATCGTAGAATCAAACAATGAATTTGTTTTACTGTCTCGGCCAGTGATAATGACGTTACCTTTGTAGAGTTTAACGCGCACCCATCCATTAACAGAGCTTTGTGTGTGATCAATAAGCGTTTGTAGTGCAAGACGCTCAGGACTCCACCAATAACCGTTGTAAATCATGCTAGCGTAACGTGGCATTAAATCATCTTTTAAATGGGCTACTTCTCGATCTAAAGTAATACTTTCAATCGCACGGTGCGCTTTTAGCATAATCGTACCGCCTGGCGTTTCGTAACAACCACGAGATTTCATGCCTACATAGCGATTTTCAACTAAATCTAGACGGCCAATACCATGCTTGCCGCCAATTTTATTCAAGTGCGCCAAAATCTCATGCGGCTTCATCACTTCGCCATTCAAGCTTACTGGGTCACCATTCACATATTCAATATCTAGATATTCAGCAGCATCTGGAGCTTTCTCTGGGCTCACACTCCAGCGCCACATTGATTCTTCAGCTTCAGCCGCTGGATCTTCTAGGTGACGACCTTCGTAAGAAATATGCAACAAGTTAGCATCCATAGAATATGGGCTACCACCTTGCTTATGCTTCATGTCCACTGGAATACCATGCGTTTCCGCATAATTCATTAGCTTTTCACGGCTGAGCAAATCCCACTCACGCCAAGGAGCTATGATTTGAATATTTGGATTGAGTGCATAGGCACCCAACTCAAAACGCACTTGATCATTGCCTTTACCAGTTGCGCCATGTGAAATGGCATCTGCATTGGTTTCACGCGCAATCTCAATTAAACGTTTAGCAATTAATGGGCGTGCAATGGATGTGCCTAATAAGTATTCACCTTCATAGACAGTATTCGCACGGAACATTGGGAATACAAAATCACGCACAAACTCTTCGCGTACATCATCAATATAAATGTCGCTTTCTTTCACGCCCGCCGCTTTAGCCTTAGCACGTGCTGGCTCCAGCTCTTCGCCTTGACCTAAGTCTGCAGTAAATGTGACGATTTCACATTGATACTCATCTTGTAGCCACTTCAAAATCACTGAAGTATCTAAACCGCCTGAATAAGCCAATACAACTTTGTTTACTTTACTCATTACTTCTAATCCTTAATCTGTAAATAACTCAAACGCTATTAAAAAACCTACGCTCACCATCACTACCATGCCAAATATAAAAAATCTATCTGCATAAAGCTCCGCTTTCACTAACTGATCTTTATGCCTGATAGACCAATAGGACAACATCATACTGGCAAGAAAAAATAAGCTGTCAATGGCTAATAAATCATCCGCCCAAGACGAAATACCTTTTTTTGGTGCTAGCTGTATAACAGAAATAACTGTCATACAAACGCCAATCATCGTGGCTGATACGGGTAATATATGGCTTGAAAGGATACTTTCCTTTTTATCCATCTAAACGTTTACTCGGCCTAATAGTAAAAACTCCATCAATGCTTTTTGCACATGTAGGCGATTCTCCGCTTCGTCCCAGACGACACTTTGCTGACCGTCAATCACCTCAGCTGAAACCTCTTCACCTCGATGCGCTGGTAGGCAGTGCATAAATAAGGCATCTTTAGCAGCAACACGCATCATCTCACCATCCACTTGCCAATCAGCAAAGTCACGTAAACGCTCTTCATTTTCCGCTTCAAAACCCATGCTGGTCCATACGTCAGTAGTCACTAAATCAGCATCTTTAGCTGCTTCCATTGGATCTGCAAACACTTCAAAATGATCGTGCCCATATAAATTGGCGCGCTCAGGCTCAACTTCGTAGCCTGGTGGCGTAGAAACGTGTACGTTAAAATCTAACAGTTCAGCGGCTTGTAACCACGTATTACACATATTGTTGCTGTCACCAATCCATGCAACCGTTTTGCCTTTAATCGAACCACGATGCTCGATGTAGGTGAAAATGTCCGCCAGAATTTGGCATGGATGATATTCATTGGTTAAGCCATTAATGACGGGTACACGTGAGTTAGCAGCAAAACGTTCGATAATTTCTTGTTCAAAAGTACGAATCATCACAATATCGCTCATACGAGAAATCACTTGTGCTGCATCTTCTACTGGCTCACCGCGACCTAATTGTGAGTCGCGCGTATTCAAATAAATCGCAGAACCACCTAGTTGATGCATGCCGGCTTCAAAAGATAGGCGCGTACGTGTGCTGGCTTTTTCAAAAATCATCACTAATGTGCGGTCTTGTAAAGGCCAATATTGCTGATAGGTTTTGAATTGTTTTTTAATCGCGTGAGCGCGTTCGAAAACATACTCGAGCTCGTCACGATTTAAATCATTGAATTGTAAAAAATGTTTTATTGCCATAATGGTTTACCACATTGGTGTTATTGCTTTATGTTCTATTTCTTTAAGGTCTATTATAAGTCTAACTGTTTAAAAAAGCCTTAATCACAGCTGATAGTCGCTTCACTAACTCATTCGCCTCAGACTCACTCATCACTAATGGCGGTAACAAACGCACCACTTTATCAGCCGTGACATTAATCAGCAGTTTATCTGCGAGCGCCATTTTTACTAGTTCACCACAAGGCCTATCGAGTTCAATGCCAATCATCATGCCCGCATTACGCACAACTACAATACCTTTAGTATCTTTAAACTCGGCATTAAAGCCCTCACGAATTAGGTTGCCTATTTTTTCAGAATGCTCACGCAAGCCTTCTTCTTCAATAATATTTAAAGTCGCTAGGCCAGCCGCAGTAGCCAATGGATTGCCGCCAAATGTTGAGCCATGCTTGCCGTAAGTAAATACTTCTGCCGCTTTACCTCTAGCCACACAGGCACCAATTGGCACACCCGAACCTAGACCTTTTGCCAAGCTCATCACATCAGGTTTAATTTTTGTGTGCTGAAATGCAAACCAAGTGCCAGTACGTGCGATGCCTGTTTGCACTTCATCCAACATCAATAACCAGCCATTTGCATCACAAATTTCGCGCAAAGTTTCTAAGTAGCCACTCGCATCTTTGGGTATATTGATGCCGCCCTCGCCTTGCACAGGCTCAACCAAAATGGCGACCACACTTGATTTACGCGAAGCGATTTGCTTAACCGCATCGACATCATCATAAGGCACACGAATAAAGCCACTGACCAGAGGTTCAAAGCCTGCTTGTACTTTGCGATTTCCCGTCGCAGACAGCGTTGCCATTGTGCGGCCATGAAAAGATTTATCCATTACGATAATTTCAGGAGTTTCTATGCCTTTGTTATGTCCGTAAAGGCGTGCTAGCTTAATTGCAGCCTCATTTGCCTCACAACCAGAGTTGCAGAAAAATACTTTGTCCATGCCTGAAATTTCGCACAGTTTGTCTGCTAAAGCTTCTTGTTCTGCTATGCCATAGATATTGGATACATGAATCAGTTTAGTTGCTTGATCGCTAATCGCTTTAACTAACTTTGGATGCGCATGACCCAAACCATTCACTGCTACACCTGCAAGCGCATCTAAATACTTTTCGCCTTTAGTGTCCCACAGCCAAACACCCCTGCCCTTTACAAAGGTCACTGGCTGACGTGAATAAGTATTCATTAAATGATCTGACATATCTTTTATTAAACCTGACTTAACATTTCAAAAAGAAAACGGCGGCAAATGCCACCGTTGCAAACTGAATCTAATGGATTCTCATGAGGTGCAAAATTACGCTAACCGCACTGATATAATCCAAAAATTCTAATTATTTACACTCAAACTTTTTAATTAAACATTGATATGTGAGATTATCTGAAAACCCTTTAATTGGCAAGTCTAGCTGACTTCAACCACCCCATATAACACCATTTCAAATGAAAATAAGACATAAAAAAATAAAAGCCAAATCTGAATCAAATTTCAGCCCAAAGACTGAGCAAAAGTCAAGCCGCTTTGCCTTACCCAATCTAGGTAGTTTATGGATGCTAGTCGCTGCGCTGGGCTTTGCCATTATGGGTGCCTTAGTGAAAGTAGGCGCTGAAAAATTTAGCAGTAGTGAGTTGGTGTTTTACCGTTCCATATTCGGCTTAATTGTCATTTGGCTATATATCGCAGCCAACAAACTGCCACTAGCCACGCCAGTGATGTTCAAACAAATGTCACGCGCTGTGGTCGGATTTACTTCACTTGTACTGTTTTTCTATGCGATTGCGCATTTACCATTAGCTACAGCAATCACGCTTAATTACACATCACCGTTGTTTTTAGCAGTATTTACACCGTTTCTATTGCATGAAAAACCAAAAAAATCTCTTTTTATTGGATTAATCATCGGCTTTGTAGGCGTGAGCCTGCTGCTTAAACCTAGCTTTTCTAGGGCAGATTGGCTTGGGGGTGGCATCGGTTTGCTTTCAGGTATAGGTGCGGCATTCGCTTACATACATGTCAAGCAATTAGGTAAAGCCAATGAACCAGACTGGCGAACGGTATTTTATTTCACACTTGTTTCAACAATTGGCGCTGGTCTATGGATGCTTTTCAATAACTTCCATAGCGTTGAATGGCAAGATTTACCTGTTTTACTTGGCTTAGGATTTTCTGCAACGATTGCACAATTAGCCATGACGCGCGCTTACCGCACGGGTAATACATTGGTGGTCGCCAGCTTAGCGTATGTCACAGTAGTGCTAGCAAGTCTATTCGGCGTACTTTGGTGGCATGAGCATTTAAGCCTAGAGGCTTGGGTTGCAATTGCTTTAATTATACTGAGTGGTGTTATTAGCGTACGCACCACCCAAGCGTCAAACACACAACAACAAACAATCAAAACAGTAAGTTAGCCGTTTATTTTACTAGACAATCTTAATGTTCGGCAGTAATCTAACTCTCCCTCGTTAACAATACATGCGTCTTATGACACATACAGGCACGATTAGATGGTTAGCATTCGCTAGATGGCTAATATTAGCACTGTTGGCTTCAGCGCTTTGTGGCTGCTTGGGTGGGACTGTTGCACAGCAACTTGTGCGGTCTATGTTGTTGCATGGCGCAGATAAGGCTACAGCCGCAGCATTGGATGCGAACGAGGCAAAGCAAAAGCTAGCCGCACAAAAAATGCCACTCAAAGACACAACGCCAGATAAGTATGACATTGCATTCGTTAACTCTAGTTTTCAAGAAGTCACTGCCCAAGTAGAACCACTACCTCAAGCACCGCTAGATGAAGAAGAGTCTATGCAATTAATGCAAGAAACTAAATTAGTGCAAGTTGAAGTTTGGAGTATGCTGATAGGCGATGAAAAACAACATATTCTTGAAGCCGCTAAGCAGCAAGGTTCAAGCGAACTACCTCCAGAAAATCAGTGGCAACAAAGCCAAATTGCGGTCGGTGCAACTTCTAGCGACTCTAAGTCTAGCAAGCAGGAAGTAATTACGTTTTTAATTCCAACTGAAATGGGTAAACTACATAGTGGTTCTAAAGCGCTGGTAGAAGTCTTTACGGCAGGACAATTGAGTGTAGCGCGTTACAACGTCAATTAGGTTTTAACTTAAACTCTCCAGCCCTAAGCATCCAGCAAACCACTGCGCATGGCAATTAACGCAATTTCAGCCGAGTTATTCGCATTAAGCTTTTGTTTGATATTGTAAAGATGCGTGCCTACGGTGCGTGGACTTAAAAATAATGTCTCGGCAATTTCATTAGTAGTTTTACCTTTCGCAAGCGCCATAAATACTTCGAATTCACGAGGCGACAGCACATCCACTGGGTTTTGATCACCTGATAATTGCTGTATCGCCATTTGTTGCGCAACGCTAGCTTCTAAGTATTTTTTACCTGTGGCAACAACACGAATCGCTTTAATCATTTCTTCAGCAGCACTACGCTTAGTTAAATAGCCCATTGCACCAGCATTCAACACACGCTTGGGATGCACTGAATCTTCATGGGCAGATAATACCAAAATTTTGGCAGAACTATCTTTAGCTAAAATACGCTCAATGGCTTCTAAACCACCTATACCTGGCATGGTTATATCCATCACTACGACATGTGGCTTAAACTCAACAAAACGCTGAATCGCCTGCTCGCCACTTTCGGCCTCGGCAATGACTTTAATATCGGAATCCGACTCTAGTAGCATCTTAAATCCCATGCGCACTACTGCGTGATCATCGACTAACATTACATTGATTTGGCTCATATTCTATCCATTAACGATGATTTAAATACTCTAAATTTTAAATGTCTAAGCTGATGCTACTAGCACTTGCGGTATATTAATGTAGAGCGTTGTACCATGATTCGGTTCGGAAACTAAATTAAAAGACCCATGAAAACCCTGCACTCGCTCACGCATGCCTAACAAACCAAAGTGCTGGGTTTGATCAACTGTGACCATATTCATGCCGACACCATTATCTTTAATCGTAAGTGCAATGTTACTAGCATGAGTATTGCTCGTATTGGCCAACACTGCCAGTTTAATATCTATAATACTTGCTTGCGCATGCTTGAGCGCATTATTGATAGCCTCTTGCACAATGCGATAAATATTGATATTGAGCGTTTCACCAAGCTTATCTAGATTGCCTTCCAAACTTAAATTAATTGTCATTTCAGGATTCAAACCTTGCCAGTAGTTAACTGCATCAAGCAGCGTTTCAGAAAGCCCAAGATTATCTAAAGCACCTGGACGTAGTTTACGTACAATATTGTGCATACCATCGTAAATCTGATTAGCGGCTGAAACAATCACTTGTGCGTTGCTTGAAATATCAGGTGATTTATCTTTAGTTTTATTGGCAATCGCTACCGCAAAAGTCTTAATTGCCGTCACATATTGACCAAGCTCATCATGTAATTCTCTAGCCAAACTTCGGCGCTCATCTTCGATATGACTCTGAATAAGCTGGGTTAACTGGCGATTTTCTTCTAACTGGTGTTCAGCAGCAAGTGACTCTGCCATGCGATTGAGGCTATGCCCTATGCGATCAAACTCTGGCAAGGTAAAAGCCGGTAATCGTGTAGCCAAGTCACCCTTTTCCATGCGATTAATAGAAGCCAAAATATGATTAACTGGTTTAAGAGAATAGCTTAACAGTGCATAAACCATCACATTGAGTAGTACGAAAAAAATCAAACCCACCAACATCAACTGGCTAAAACCTGACCACGCTTCACGAATAGAACCTGCCGCACTCGATGAAACCACCAAAGTACCGTAACGAATTTTTCGTTCTATAGTTTCAGTTTTTGGTTCTACCAATTTTACAAACCAAGCAGGCGGATACACATTACTTTTATAACTAGACGCTGGAGACTCATAAAGCACATTGTTGCGTAGATCGTAAAGCACTATATGGCTGCTACGCACATAACCTAGGGACTGCAAAAAGGTTTGCAGCACTTTATGCGTTGGGCCATATTCAGGGTTGAGTGCTGAACTCACAATGACTGTATCGAGCAATTGCACAGTCACACGACTAGCGGCTTCTACACGTTCGCGTATTGAAATACGAGTGTCGTTGACTAATATCGTACCGACCACCAAAATAAAAGCGAGCGACAGTAGCGTTATCAATAAATTTAGACGGAATTTTAAGCTCATAGAAGTATTAATTAGCGTTTAGTTTGCACTGTTGTAATGACAAGTTAAGATGTGTAAAGTTTAACAACTTTAATCAAATCACCCTATAGTGTTAATCACTAAAACTATCGATACAAACTACATTATGAAAACAGAATTTATCATACAAGCCGCCAGTGCGATTGCTCAAACCATATTCGCCAATGAAAGCACGCTAGAATCGCTAGACCGTGAAATTGGTGATGGTGACCATTACATCAACATGAAGCGTGGTGCGGCCACTGTTGTTGAAATGCAAGCAGATTTAGCTACACTTAAACCTGATGAAGCCTTAAATAAAATCGGCATGAAGCTGCTTAGCACGATTGGCGGCGCTTCTGGACCATTATTAGCTAGCTTCTTCATGAGTATGGCTAAAGTTTTAAAAGAAAATGGTGATGAATCTAATCTTAAAATTGCAGCCGCTTTTGCAGGTGGCGTGCAAGCCATTATTCAACGTGGCAAAGCGGGGCTTGGTGAGAAAACCATGCTAGATGTACTCATTCCTGTTTCCAACGAATTTGTTTTGCAAGCTACACAAAATAACGACGTTAAATTGATTTGCGCCACGCTTATCTACACTGCTGAACAAGGCATGCTTTCAACTAGAGATTTAATCGCCACTAAAGGCCGTGCAGCAGGCTTGGGTGAGCGTGCCATAGGGCATATAGACCCGGGTGCGAAGAGTTGTCAGTTAATGATAGAAACTGTTTGTAAGTTAATATTAGAAAAATAAAAAAGGGAAAGTCACATGAAAAAATTTATTAATAATGTTGACCATATTTTAGTTGAAAGCCTTTCTGGTTTTGCCAAAGCGCATAGCGACTTAGTAGAACTTCACCTCGAACCCAATTTTCTAACGCGCGCTGACAAAGCAACAAACAAAGTCGCTATTATCTCTGGCGGCGGCTCTGGCCACGAGCCGCTTCATGCGGGCTATATTGGCTATGGCATGTTAGATGCCGCTTGTCCAGGCCATGTTTTTACTTCTCCTACACCTGACCAAATGCTGATGGCAGCGGAAGCAGTGCATGCCGACAAAGGCGTATTGTTTATTGTTAAAAACTACGCAGGCGATGTGATGAATTTTGAAATGGCGGCAGAAATATTGCCTTTTGAAAATGCAACTGTACTCACCAGTGACGATTGCGCAGTCGTCAACAGCACTTACACCACAGGACGCCGTGGCGTTGCAGGCACGGTGATTGTGGAAAAATGTATAGGTAGTTTGGCAGAAACGGGCGCTGACTTACAAGCCTGCAAGGCACTCGGCGATAAGGTTAACAATCGCACCGCCAGTATTGGTGTGGCGCTTACCAGTTGCACTGTGCCAGCGGCTGGACGCCCTACTTTTGATATTAGCGATACTGAAATTGAGATGGGCGTTGGCATACACGGCGAACCTGGCCGAAGACGTGAAATTATGCGCCCAGCTGACGAAATTATTGGTGACTGTGTCGAAGCCATCATCACAGACTTTAAAACAAGAAACTTACACCCTAACCACAAGCATGAAGCTTTATTGCTCGTTAATGGCTTTGGCGCTACACCGCTGATGGAGCTTTACCTCATATACAACACCGCAGCCAAATTATTCAACCTGCATAACATAGAAATTTCACGCTCTCTAGTTGGCAATTACACCACAGCGCTAGACATGGCTGGCGCATCAATTACGTTATGCTTGCTGGATGATGAAATAACTAAACATTGGGATAGCCCAGTGCATACGGCCGCATTAAGATGGGGCAAGTAAGCATCCAAATAAAGCATTTTAGTAACTTAAACTAAAAACCTACTTTTCAAAGCCTCTAGGTTAAGTTCTTTCAGTATAGCCTCCAGCCGCTCTTGTGCATTCTTGCGTGGTTGACCTGTGTATTTGGCAATAATCAGTTCGTTTTTCATAGAATGCTCCCAACCCACTAATTCAGTCACAGTCAGTTGATAACCAGCGGCTTCTAGCTGTAGACAACGCAACACATTGGTAATTTGACTCCCAAACTCACGGGTGTGAATTGGATGACGCCAAATTTCGCTTAGCGGTGTTTTGCCAAAACTTTCATTTTTGTGCTGACGCAGCACCTCTGCAACTTCTGCCTGACAACATGGCACTAGCACCATGTATTTGGCTTTTTTCTTTAAGCCAAACTGAATCGCATCATCAGTAGCGGTATTGCAAGCATGCAGCGCTGTGACAATATCTACCGTGTCTGGCAAGGTATTAGAAGTAATGGATTCTTCCACACTTAAATGTTGAAAGTCCATACGCTCAAAATGTAAATCTGCGGCTAATTGACGTGATTTCTCTACTAGGTCAGCACGCGTTTCAATACCCACCACCTGCCCTGCATCATGCTGTTTAAGCAATAAGTCATACAAAATAAAACCTAAGTATGATTTACCTGCGCCATGATCAACCATGGTTGGATTAGGATTTCTCGCCAATACTTCATCAAACAAAGGCTCGATAAAATTCACCAAATGGTAAACCTGCTTGAGCTTGCGGCGACTATCTTGGTTGAGCTTACCGTCACGGGTTAGTATGTGCAGCGCTTTAAGTAACTCAATAGATTGGTTGGGCTTTATTTCGGGTATTTGCATGTGCGTATTTTAAGCCATAAACGCTAAACTAAAGATAAACGTAGATAAAAACTTGATTTGTAGTACTAAATGTTAAAATGGGCAGTAATCTGCAATATTTAATGCCTCGAAAATTTAAAAAGTCTAAGCAAAACGAGGCGCAAAATAATTTTAAGCACGCAGCATATGTTTTATATGTAAGTGATTAAAATTATTTTGCAACGATGTGTTGCGACGAATTTTTTAATTTCGAGGTATTAAATGGCAATTCAATGGTACCCGGGTCACATGACCCAAGCACGCAAAAAAGCTGAAGAAACAATGGAGTTTATGGACATTGTGATTGAGGTGCTGGATGCGCGCGTGCCTGAAGCGAGCCATAACCCAGTAATTAACGAAATGCGTTTGTTTCGCCAGCGCCCAAATTTAAAAATACTCAATAAATCTGACTTAGCCGACCCTAAAGCGACCGAAGCTTGGTTGAATTATTTTAATCGCCAGCCCAACACCAAAGCGGTTGCGCTTTCGTGCAAAAAAGCGGGTGAAGCTAATAAAATTCTAAAGCATTGCTTAGCACTAACTCCACATCGTGGCACACACTTAAAGCCATTGCGCATGATGATTATGGGCATTCCTAACGTAGGCAAGTCAACACTGATGAACGCACTGCTTAACCGCCGTGTAGCTAAAGTAGGTGACGAGCCTGCGGTGACTAAAAGCCAGCAACGCTTTGACATTAGTGAAACCATGAGTATCACAGATACGCCAGGTATGATGTGGCCGAAAATTCAATATGAGTCAGATGGCTATATGCTAGCCGCCAGCCATGCCATTGGCCGCAATGCGGTGATTGATGAAGATGTTGCCACTTTTCTAGCGAACAACTTACTTAAAACCTACCCCGCGCTTATCAACACACGCTACAAACTAGACACCATGAAGCATGAAGGTGGATTTTTAGATGTGCTAAAAATGGATGGTGTAGATTTACTCGAAGCCATCGCCAAACGCCGCTCATATAAAAGACACGATGGCTTATGGGATATGGAAAAAACCGCAGTCGCATTTTTAACCGATTACCGTAGCGGCGCGATAGGTAGAATTAGTTTAGAAACACCATTGAGCCGCAGTGAAATGATGCAGGCATTTGAGCCGAATGTTACCGATGATACTGCCTCAGAAATAAATGAGGATGACGTCATTTAAAACAATACACCTGCGCATGCATGTTTATGCGATTGATATATTTAAGTCGTAAACTCTAACTTATTGTATGAGCTAGGAGTTTCAAAATGCAAAAACAGAGTTTACAGTTATTAAGTATGCTTGTTTTACTGGCAATTGTGACTGCTTTTAACTACAGCTTTTTTGACTCTTTGGGCATTACTGGGGTAACCCTGTTAAATTTGCTGGTAGTTGTGACAGCAGCTTATTTTTGTGAGTTCTTTGTCGCGTTAAGCGCAGCCCTTTTAGCTTTCTTAGCTATTAACTACTTCTTTACAGAGCCGCGCTATACCTTTGAAGTTGCGCATGCTGAGTCGTGGACAAGTTTGGTTTGTTTTCTTATCGTATCCACCGTCATTACATCGCTGGTTAAACAGCTCAAGTTTCAATCACAGCAGGCACTTATCAATGCGCAGCGTGCAGAGTTTGCTAGAACGCTTGCTGAGCGCTTGGCACTTGCAAACAATATTGATAACCTGTTACTGGATACTTGTACATTACTGCAAAAGGAATTCAATAGGCCATTCGCTATCGCCATACCGCAGCTAGCAAACTCGTTAGAGTCAAAATACAGCTATAGCTTAAGTATTCAATCGGATGTAATAGCTATGCCCGATATGCGTTTATTACATTGGGTTTCAGCAAATGGTAAACCTATCAGCCCCTACACCGACTATTGGACTGAAGCTATCACTCAATCCAAACAGTGGTTGCTGCCTTTCAACCGCTTACCAAGCGTTGATCCAATTTTAGTCGTCGATAAAGTCGATGCTGAGGAAAGTATAGAAACCTATTCGGCCATCAAATCTTGTGCGGATCAAATTTCGCAAGCTTATCAACGACTCATCAATAGTGAAAAAGCCCAGCTTGCAGAGTTAGCAACACAAGAAGAGGCGATTCAGAATGCACAATTGGCGTCAATTTCGCACGACATGCGCACACCGCTTACGTCGATTTTGGGTGCTGCTACAACCTTGCAACAATCTGATTTAAATGCGGAACAAACAGCGCAATTAACTGCATTAATTGCTTTTCAAAGCCGTTATTTAGCGAGTACCACCGAAAATATCCTTTCGCTTATTCGCCTAGAGTCTCATTCAGCTGGGTCTATTGCTATGGATTGGCAATCGCCTGAAGAGCTCATTGGCATCGTCAGCGAATTATATAAAAGTCGTTGTGAACCACTCAATATTAAGGTCAACATTATTGAGCCTGAGCTATTAATCAAAGGTAATGCAAATCTACTCACTCAAGCGCTGGTTAATTTAATTGATAACGCGAAACAAGCGAATAACGGTGATGAGCCTATACTGATTGAAGTTAATAAAGTAGATAAAATAGTGAATATAATTGTGAAAGACCGCGGAAATGGCTTCGCTGAGGGCATGGATTCAATAGCCATTAAAAAATTCATGACGACCAAAGCGAAAGGCTTTGGTTTAGGGCTTTCTATTGTGCAAGCAATCGCTAAATCGCATGGCGCACATTTCACCCTCAGTAACAGAGATGGTGGTGGCGCTTCCGCTACCTTAAGTTTTATCGCATCCGACCCAAGTGACCATACTTAAGAGGATTGATGTCCAATAACCATATTCTAGTGATTGAAGATGACTTACAAATCAGTCAATTTCTACAATCGAGCTTGAAAGCGAATGGCTACTTCACGCTATGTGCGCATACCATTACAGAAGGAAAGCGTTTGTTTGATACAAACAAGCCTGCATTGCTAATATTGGATTTAAATCTGCCTGATGGCGATGGTAGAGATGTGATTTCATACGTACGCTTGAATTCAGATATCCCAATATTGGTGCTTTCTGCGCGCCAAGCTGAGCAAGAAAAAGTGGACTGCTTTAACGATGGTGCTGATGACTACTTAGCCAAACCTTTTGGCGTGAATGAACTGCTCGCCAGAGTTAAAGTGGCACTCAAACGCACGGCGATGATGTCATTGCGCGATGATGTCTATCATGTAGATGAATTAACAATAGATACCGCCAACTCCACCGTTTTATTAAATCAACAAGCTCTGCATTTAACCCCTATTGAGTTTAAGCTGCTATTTATCTTAGTCACAAAACCAGGAAAAGCATTTACACATCGCCAACTACTGACCGAGGTTTGGGGGGCTGAATATGTAGATGACACCCATTATTTACGCATACATATGGGACGACTACGAGCCCGCTTAGAAAAGATTCCTGCTGCACCGCGTTACATATTGACCGAAGCTGGCATAGGCTACCGACTTGCCGCGACTTAAATAAAAGCTTCAGTCTTATTTATGTGATTGATATACCTCCCCTGTTTTAATGACCTTGTGACATTCATTTTCATATTTAGACAAGGCATTTATAACCTATCATGAGTACCAATATAAAATCAAAAAGTCTTGCTGCGCTTACATTAGGAGCTATCGGGGTTGTTTACGGCGACATTGGAACAAGCCCGCTGTACACCATACAAGTCATTTTTAGCGATGCTACAGGTATTGCACTTAATCAAGCTAACATCATTGGCGCCATTTCTGCTGTGTTATGGGCATTGATGCTAGTCGTCATGCTAAAGTACGTCATACTGGTGTTACGAGCAGATAATCGCGGTGAAGGCGGCGTGATGGCTTTGCTTGCACTGGCTATTTCAAGTGCAGGTGCCGCACCAAATCGTAAAAAAATACTCATGGCCTTAGGTGTATTTGGCGCGGCCTTATTTTATGGGGACAGCATACTCACACCTGCCATTTCAGTTCTTTCTGCAGTTGAAGGGATGGAGCTGATCAAACCAGAACTCTCTAAATTTGTGATTCCGATTGCACTGGCTATTCTAATCTCTCTCTTTGCCGTGCAAAAATATGGCACGAATATGGTCGGTAAGTTCTTTGGGCCTATTGTCATTATTTGGTTTGCTACACTAGGCGTTATTGGTGTGCATCACATATTACAAAACCCCATAATTCTTCATGCGTTAAATCCAGTCTATGCATTTCATTTTTTAGCTGACCGCGGAACTGGCGTATTTTTAGCTGTGGGTGCAGTAACACTCGCCATTACTGGTGCAGAAGCGCTGTATGCCGACATGGGACACTTTGGCAAGCCAGCGATACGCATCGCATGGACATGCTTAGTTTTTCCGTGCTTAGCGCTTAATTATCTTGGTCAAGGGGCATTACTACTCACAACGCCAGCCGTTGTAAGCAATCCGTTCTATCTATCATTTCCACAAGAATGGTTGATGCCAGTAGTAATACTCGCAACAATGGCAACCATTATTGCATCTCAAGCGGTTATTACAGGCACCTACTCCATTACCAGACAAGCCATCCAGCTTGGGTTCTTACCTAGAATGCAGATATTGCATACCTCAGCAAGTGAATCAGGTCAAATTTACATACCTGCCATCAATTGGTTGCTATTAGCCGCAGTTATCATGCTGACTATCGCCTTCCAAAACTCTTCAGCCATTGCTTCAGCCTATGGTATTGCTGTAACAGGCACCATGCTGATTACAACGATACTCACTTACTTCGTCATACGCCATAATTGGAAATATCCTGTTTGGTTAGCGTTGAGCGCGACCATTGCTTTCTTTGCTTTAGACTTGCTATTGCTAACCTCTTGCTCAGCTAAGTTTTTTAAAGGTGGATGGTTTCCTATTGCGCTAGGAATAAGCTTAGTCACTGTTATGTGGACATGGAAACAAGGCCGTGAAATTTTGCTGCAACATATTCACGAAGATGACCCGAAACTTGAAGACTTTGTTAAAAATATCACCCGTGATACCAAAGCCAGAGTAGAACGTACTGCTATATTTCTTTGCGCAAACCCAGACACTGTGCCACAAGCGTTAATGCATAATTTGAAACATAATCAAGTATTACATCAAACTAATCTCATACTCACAATAGAGTTTTCTGATATCCCTTCTGTAGAAAAAGAACAACGTATTGCTATAAAAGAAATTGGCGCGGGCTTTTGGCAGGTGAAACTGCATTATGGTTTCATGGAAACGCCTGACATCCCTAAAGCACTCGCAGAAAGCCATTTAGTCGGCATTTCAATCGACCCATTCACCACCTCTTACTTTATCAGTCGAGAAACTGTGATTTCTGGCCCCGGTGGAAAGATGGCGAAATGGAGGGATGATTTATTTGCAGTGATGTCACGCAATGCAGGCAGCGTGGTGAGCTACTTTAACATTCCAAGCAATAGTGTCATTGAATTAGGCACGAGAGTGCACATTTAAACTAGCTAAGTTTATTCACTCTTTTTAGTCAACTGCTTACTAAATTCAATATCTAACTTGCTAACACGTTTAGGCGTTTGTGGGCCGTAGGCATTTACAAACGCCACAAAGTCTTCCATCATCATCGGCTCACACAAGCGCTCTGAGTCACCGCCACCAGTGGCTAGCAGCAAGCTAAACATGGCGCCGCTATTCATAGACATGGAAAAGTTTTCGTTGCCACTTCGCCGTTTTAGCCGATCAATCGCGGCACTAGCTCTGGTAGATCTTGCGCTCGAACGCATGCGATTCCTTTAACTTTTAAGTGCTTATTTTTAAGTCAGTGATTATGGCATGCTTTAATCATTTAATTGATAGCTTGTTACAGGCTTAACCGTTAAAATCTCAGGCTTAAGTTTCACACAAAAATTCAAAAAACACCGCATGTTAAATTCCTTAAACGCGCCCCAGCGCGACGCCGTTAAATATCTCGATGGTCCATTGCTGGTGTTGGCTGGTGCTGGCAGCGGTAAAACACGCGTGATTACGCAAAAAATCAGTTATTTGATTGATGAGGCAGGCTATAGCCCAAAAGAGATTGCCGCCATCACCTTTACCAATAAAGCCGCGCTTGAAATGCGCGAACGCGTGAGCAAACTCATGCAAGGTAAAAATTTAAAAGGCTTAACCATTGCAACATTTCACTCACTTGGACTGCAGATGTTGCGCGCAGAGGCGACGTTACTTGGCTATAAACCGCAATTTTCAATTTTAGACTCATCTGATAGTTTTAAGATTTTGGCAGACATTCTCGCCACGACTGATAAACAATTATTACGCAAAACACAATGGCAAATTTCCAACTGGAAAAATGGTTTTATCAATCCAGACCAAGCCAAAGCCACTGCCGATGAAGAGCTTACACACGCCACTGCTAAGGTTTACCAACTCTATCAGCAAACATTAAAAGCTTATCAAGCGGTTGATTTTGATGATTTAATTAAGCTACCTGTTGAGTTATTTGATGAACACGAAACCGCATTAAATAAGTGGCAGCGCAAGCTTCAATATTTGTTGATTGATGAATACCAAGACACCAACGCATGCCAATACAAACTGGTAAAAATGCTCACAGGCGTGCGTGGGCAATTTACCGCAGTAGGCGATGATGACCAAGCCATTTACGGCTGGCGCGGTGCAGATGTTGAAAACTTACGACAACTGACTGAAGACTTTAGTAAGCTAAAAGTGATTAAATTAGAGCAAAATTACCGCTCTACCATACGCATTCTGCGTGGTGCCAACGCGGTGATTAGTAACAACCCCAAACTATTTGAAAAGAAACTTTGGAGCGATTTAGGTACGGGCGAATTAATTCAAGTGTCTGCATGCATGAGTGAGGAAGCAGAAGCAGAATCCGTGATTATGAAGCTTCAAGCGCACAAGTTTGAAAACCGTACCAAGTTTCTGGACTACGCTATTCTTTATCGCGGCAATCACCAAGCGCGTATTTTTGAACAGTACCTGCGTAATCACAAAATTCCTTACACCATCTCAGGCGGACAATCATTTTTTGATAAGACCGAGATTAAAGATTTAATTAGCTATTTACGTTTAGTGGCGAATGAAGATGATGACCCTGCGTTCATCCGCGCGGCAACAACACCTAAAAAAGGCATTGGTAATACCACACTCGAGCGTCTAGGTGAGTTTGCCAGCTTGCACAAAATATCATTATTTGCCGCAGCTTTTGAGGGTGACTTTCAAAATGACATCGGCAATAAGCAATTAGAAGACTTATTGAATTTTTGTACTTATATTCAGAAAATTCAAGAACGTGCTGTGCGCGATCCAGCCGGTGAAGTGTTAAATGATTTACTCACGACCATACAATACGAAGCCTTTTTATATGACAGCGATGAGCCGCGCGCTGCTGAAAGCAAATGGAAGAATGTGCTGGATTTTATTGGCTGGCTAACCAAAAAAGGTGAAGCAAGTACTGAGTTTGGCAACGAAACTGAAGGTAAAAACTTATTAGAACTCACACAAATGGTGTCGCTAATGAGCATGTTAGAAGGCCGTGAAGATGGCGAGCCTGATGCGGTAAAGCTATCAACCCTGCACGCAGCTAAAGGCTTAGAGTTTGGTCATGTATTTTTAATTGGCGTTGAGGAAGGCATATTGCCGCATCGTGAAAGTATAGATTTAAGCGCTGCTGACCCTACAAAAATTGAAGAAGAACGTCGCCTTATGTATGTGGGGATTACCCGCGCACAAAAATCGCTGAATATTTCATGGTGCAAAAAACGTAAACGCGCAGGTGAAATGCAAATGTGTGAACCTAGCCGCTTTATTGAGGAGTTACCAAAAGATGATGTCCGGCATTTTGGTAACCCATTTAATAAAGATGCAGAAGCCAGTAAAGAGTTTGGTAAATCAAAAATGGCGAATATTAAAGCCATGCTAGGCAAAGGCTAGTCATGTTCTATTCTTAAAAATGCATCTATAGCCAATCTGATTGAATATTAATCCTCGCATAAGAACCAACTCAAATTCAACTATAATACGCACCTATTATTTTACAATCCGCAAAGTCTTCACTACCCATGCCTTACATCACCCTCGATAACGCCTCTTTAGCCTTTGGTCACCATGCTCTGCTTGACCACGCCTCATTTCAACTAGATGCAGGTGAGCGTGTAGGCCTGATTGGTCGCAATGGTGCAGGTAAATCTAGCTTACTAAAAGCCATCGCAGGCACTATTAAGCTAGATGAAGGCACTGTTTGGCGTGCACCAAGCGCACGTGTAGTGTACGTTCCACAAGAGCCAGAACTAGATACCACACACACAGTATTTGAAGCAGTGGCTGAAGGCTTAGGCGGCTTGCAACAAACAATTATCGACTACCATCAAGTGACCCATGATATGGGCATGCCAGATGCAGACATTGATGCGCTGATGACTAAAATGCAGCATCTACAACATGATTTAGATACGCAAAATGGCTGGGCAGCCCAATCACGTGTTGAAACCGTGCTGAGCCGCCTGAACTTAGAGGCCGATGCATTAGTGTCTACCTTATCTGGTGGTTGGCGTAAGCGTGTTGCCTTAGGACGCGCACTGGTGGCTGAACCTGAGGTGTTATTACTAGATGAGCCAACCAATCACCTCGATTTAGAAGCTATTGAATGGTTAGAAGAGCTGCTATTAAGCTTTAATGGTTGCGTATTATTCATTACCCATGATCGCCGCTTTTTAAACAGACTTGCAACGCGCATTACCGAATTAGACCGTGGCATTCTCACAGACTTTGTTGGTAATTTTGCAGATTATCAAATTAAAAAAGAAGAGCTAATCGCCGTAGAAGAAGTGCACGCAGCTAAGTTTGATAAGTTTTTAGCGCAAGAAGAAGTGTGGATTCGCCAAGGTATTAAAGCACGGCGCACCCGTAATGAAGGTCGTGTGCGCCGCTTAGAAGCATTGCGATTAGATCGTGCAGCACGCCGTGAACGTCAAGGCAATGTAAAACTGAATCTAGATGCAGGTGAACGCAGCGGAAAACTGGTTGCTGAACTAGAGAATGTTAGCAAAGCTTACGGCAATAGAACGTTGATTAACAACTTTAGCACACGCATTTTGCGTGGCGACAAAATCGGCCTACTTGGCCCGAATGGTATTGGTAAAACCACCCTACTCAAGCTCATTTTAGGTGATATTGAAGCCGATAGCGGTAAGGTTGAACGCGGCACTAAAATTAACGTAGCGTATTTCGACCAAATGCGTGAGCAGTTGGATGAAGAAGCGACACTAGCAGATACCATTAGCCCAGGTTCAGACTTCGTAGAAATCGGCAATGAACGCAAACACGTCATCAGCTATTTAGAAGACTTTTTGTTTCCGCCACAACGCTCTCGCTCACCTGTGAAATCGTTATCTGGTGGCGAACGTAATCGTTTATTACTCGCGCGATTGTTTGCTCGCCCTGCCAATGTATTAGTGCTAGATGAACCGACTAACGACTTGGATATTGACACGCTAGAACTGCTAGAAAGCTTGCTGCAAGAGTTTGCTGGTACGCTATTTTTAGTCAGCCATGACCGTGCATTTTTAGAAAATACCGTGACACAAGTAATTGCTTTTGAAGGCAATGGCGTATTAACCGAGTTCGGTGGTGGCTATGATGATTGGCAACGCTTCACGCAACAGCGCTTAGAAGATAAAAAAGCGCAACAAGCTCAAGCGGCTAAATCCAATGCAAAGCCCATCGCGACTCCGCAAGCAAAACCTGCGACAAAGCTCAGCTTTAAAGAACAAAAAGAGTTAGATGAAATTCCTGCGGAAATTGAAAAGCTAGAATTAGAACAAGCTGAGATTAATACAAAACTAGCAGATAGCGAACTGTATAAATCACAAGCTACATTAGTAAAAACCTTGCAATCTAGGCTCTCTGAAATTGATCACTTATTAGAGAAAGCACTAGCACGTTGGGAAGCATTAGATGCTAAGAAATAATAAGCCTCGCTAGAATAGCTTTCATTGGTTAACAAAGAGTGCCAGCAGAATAAAAGCCTAGCTGGCACTTCTATCATCTGCCATGATTAAGACCTAGCGTCACCCCACCGATGGGTGCAACGTTCATCACCGATATAATAAGTTTCACCAGCTCGATCCACACAATAAGTGGGAGAAACTATCATCTCAGTCATTTCTGAACCTGCATTGATGCGCGTGTATTCAAACAATATTGAACGTATCACTTTTGCATCATTCCGAATATGCGATCCATGAGAAATCCAACATGGTCCAATGATTTCAGCTCCTGCATCCACCTGCGTGCCAGAACCAATATATACTGGCCCTTCAATCTTAACATTAGACCAATCAATTTTCGTATTTAAACCGACCCATATACCAGGCTTAACTTCAGTACCAGGCATATCCATATAGCTAATTTCTCCGCGCAATACACGCTGCAAAACCTCCCAATAGTCAGAAATTCTGCCTATATCAATCCAGTGATAAAAACGCTTTTGCGCATAAAAAGGTAAGCCTTTTTCTACAAGTAATGGAAATAACTGGCTGCCAATATCAAATGGAACCCCTACTGGGATTAAATCTATTGCCTCTGGCTCAAAAAAGTAAATGCCTGTACTTGCCAGATTAGACTTAGCTTCATTTGGTTGCGGCTTTTCCTGAAAAGAAACTACACGACCTTCATTATCCGTCTCAACAATTCCATAATTACTTACTTCAGAATTTGGCACTTCCATCGTAACAATACTGACCATCGCTTTTTTCTGCTTGTGTTCAAAAAGTGCAGCACCAATATCTAAATCAATCAGCGCATCACCACAAAGCACAATAGTAGTTTGATCAAAAAATCCACCGAAATCTTGAATATGCCTAATTCCACCTGCGGAGCCTCGCGGCTTGGCAACCAACTCACCATGCTCAAACTTACCCTCATACGAGTAACCTATTTGCACACCAAGACGCTGCCCATTGCCAAAATACTGTTCAATTTTTGTGTTTAAATGCGCTACATTCACCATCACCTCGGTTACACCATGTCGGGCTAAATGCTCTATTAGATACTCCATTACAGGCTTGCCTAAAATTGGAATCATCGGCTTGGGCATGTCTTTTGTAAGCGGTCTAACGCGAGTACCCTGCCCTGCCGCAAGTATCATGCCCTTGAGTTGAGTCTTGTTCATTGAGATTTGTCTACAGTTTTTCCATGTCAAATTATATTTTACTCATAGTCGATAGAATCACCAAGCACAGACTCATTTCTAGTTCACTAAAACTATAAATTTTCATTTGAGAATTAAGCAGTTTTAGTCGACTTATTCAAAATTTTAAATTAAAAAATTTATATTACGATACCTTTAATAAGAATTTAAGTGCTGTAATTAGGTGGGCATCTATATTTTGTTATAAACGCAACGGGTTCATGCTGCAGCAGAATTTTTTAATAGGCCTAAAGATTAGATTAATTTCACCGTTATTACCAAAGGGAATTGATTTATTACATTAAGCCACAGCTACATTCGTGGCTTTGAGAGTTTCTGGGGTGATATTTCATGTTTTTATGGACTAATATGCGTAACTACTTTGCACTGGGCATTGCCCTATTTCCCTTGTTGGGCTTTGCTCAACCTACCCCTGACGCTGGTGCGTTGCAACAACAGATTGAGCGCGAACGCCAAGAGCAGCTACCTCAGCGTATGGCACCACAAAAACCAGCGACACCTGCGCCAATGAACCCTACTGGCATGACAGTCGTCGTTAAGCAATTTCGCTTTACTGGCAACACCTTGCTAACGGCTGAGCAATTGACGCCAGTAGTGGCCAGCTACATGAATCGGCCACTTGATTTCGCACAGTTACAGGCTGCTGCTGCAGCTGTGGCTGAAGCTTATCGCGCCGCTGGTTGGCTAGTAAACGCCTATCTGCCCAAGCAAGATATCAACGACGGCACGATTACCATCCAAGTGGTAGAAGCCGTTTTTGGCAAAGTTAAATTTGAAGGCACACCTCCAAGCCGTCTTGATAGCGCTCTTTTAGAATCAATTTTTACTAAGCAACAAGCCAAAGGCGCATTCTTGAATGCCAAAAAAATTGACCGTGCGCTGCTGTTAGCCGACGACCTACCTGGCATAGCCGTGTCAGGTGCATTAGTGTCAGGTGAAAGTGCTGGTGAGACTGACCTGGCTATTAACACCATTGACGAACCGCTAGTGACAGGTCGAGTAAGCTTAGATAATACTGGCGCTCGTTCTACTGGCGCTACTCTACTTAACGTTAACCTCAATCTCAACAACCTCGCTGGCTTTGGTGACTTGCTCGTCAGTAATTTTATACACAACAATGGCAGCGACTACCTGCGCCTGTCTTACACCGTACCAGTGGGTAGTGATGGCTGGCGCCTTGGCGCCAATGCCTCGTATTTAAACTACGAACTAACGGCTTCTGAGTTTAAAGCGCTAAACGCGCAAGGTAACTTTGGAACGGTTGGCTTGGAGGCCAACTACCCGATTGTGCGCTCACGCCTAGCTAACCTATATCTGGACCTTAACGCCGATCACCGGCGGTTTAATAATGAGTCGCTAGGCGCTACCACCTCTCGCTACACTATTAACGCTGGCAGTATCGGTTTGAATGGCAACCTCTACGACAATTGGGGTGGCGGCGGCGCCAATAGCGCTAGCCTGACTTTGGTCAGTGGTAGCCGCGACAATGAGTTTGGCACCACTAATCAGCATTTCAATAAGCTTCGTTATAGCGTTGCGCGTCAACAAGTCCTCACCCAAAACTTAGCATTTTTTGCCCAACTGTCTGGCCAAGCCTCTGGCGACGAACTTGATAATTCAGAGCGTTTTTACCTAGGCGGCGCAGGCGGTGTGCGTGCCTACCCCTCCATTGAAGGCGGCGGCGACAGCGGTGCGATAAGCAGCTTAGAGCTACGCAGAATGCTACCAAATGGCTTCAGCCTTACTGGTTTCTACGACTATGGTTATGTGGATAATAACAGCGCAGCGCTTAGCTATAGCCTTAAAGGTTATGGTGCGGCGCTGGGTTGGCAAGCGCCGCTAGGCCTTAACCTTAAAATCACTTGGGCGCGCCGCGATGGCAATAACCCCAACCCTACTTCAACTGGTAAAGACCAAGATGGCAGTCTAGATAAAAACCGCCTTTGGTTCTCTGCCAGCTTACCGTTTTAACCGATTATAGAGTCAATCATGAATAAATCCCACCGCCTTATCTGGAACGAAATCACCAACACTTGGGTGGCTGTTTCTGAACTCACTAAAGCGCGCGGAAAACGTGCCTCAGGCGCCCTACTGGTGGCGGCTAGCGCACTAATTTACTTCATGCCAACCACCGTTTTTGCTGCCCCACCCAACCCACCAGCTGCCACAGAACTGCCTACTGGTGGCAATGTGGTGGGCGGACAAGCCAGCATCAATCAATCTGGCACTACCATGAACATCAATCAAGTCAGTAATCGCGCTGCCGTTGATTGGAATACATTTAATGTGGGCAGTAATAGCACGGTTAACTTTGTACAACCTTCAAGCAGCGCCGCCATCCTTAACCGCGTGCTTGACGCTAACCCAAGCCAGATATTTGGCAAAATTAATGCCAATGGACAAGTCTACCTTACCAACCCAAATGGCATTTACTTTGGCCGTAGTGCAAGTGTGAATACTGGCGCCTTTGCCGCTACAACCCATAGCATAAGCAATGCAGATTTCTTAGATGGAAAACTCAACTTTAATCGCAATGGCGCGACTGGCACGATAGAAAATGAAGGCAGTATTACCGCTGCGCTTGGCGGCTACATTGCGCTGCTAGCGCCAGAAGTACGCAATAACGGTGTGATTATTGCCCGCCTGGGCACAGCGGCGTTAGCGGCTGGTGAAACGTTCGAGCTGCAATTTGACGCTAACAACACTTTGGCTGGTTTACGTGTTACGCCCTCTACCATCAAAGCGTTAGTAGACAATAAATCAGCCGTTCTAGCGCCTGGTGGGTTGATTATCCTCTCTGCACAAGCAGCTAATAAATTACAAGCTGGTGTCATTAACAATAGCGGCGTGATTGAAGCCTCTGGCATACAACAGCGTGGCGGACGCATTGTTCTTGATGCCTCAGACAGCATTAACAATAGCGGCAGCATTAAGGCTAACGCCACGGTCACCGCCTCTGCAACACTCAGCGCCATGGATAATGGCCCAGCAGGTACAGTGCAAATCTCCGCACCTACAGTCATCAATAGCGGTCTGATTGAAGCTGCTAGCGTGTTACGAAACGTTGTTGCAGAACAAAACAATACTGCGCCAAGCGCCCAAGCTGCGCTGGCTAACGGCGGCTCAATAGCCGTTAATGCAGAAGTGCTAACGCAAAGCGCCACAGGCGTGATGAACGTGAGCGGAACAAAGCAAGGCGGTAGCGTTACACTAACTGTATCTAAAGCGCTTGATCTGTCAGGGCGTTTAGACGCCTCTGCCGCACAAAGTAACACACCAGGCGACACACAGAGCAACACACAAGGCGGTGTTATTCAAGCGCAAGCCAATCATATTAGCTTGCAAAGTGCAACACTAGACGCCTCTGGCGACATTGGTGGCAATATCAAGCTTGACGCCACAGTGACTAGTGCTTCTGTTATCACTGGAATCTCTACGTCTACAGTACCCGCCAGCCCAGCGCCAGCACCAGCGCCTGAACAACCTGCGCCTAGCAATCTTATACTGACTGGCAACACCGTACTCAACGCGCAAGGCCGTCGTGGCAAAGGCGGTAACAACCTATTGCTCGGCGACACCATAAGTCTAGGCGACAACACCGCCTTAGATGCCCGTGGCGCCACCGGCGGCGGCACGGTGCTGGTGGGCGGCGACTGGCAGGGCTCGGGCACCATGCACCATGCACCAGGCCACCACGGTCACTATGGACGCAGGCGCCAGCATTGACGCCAGCGCTACGCAAAACGGCGACGGCGGCAAGGTGGTGCTGTGGAGCGACATTCAAAACGCAACCTCGCAAACCCGCGCCTACGGCACAATTCTGGCTGAAGGCGGCGCATTAGGTGGTAACGGCGGCCGGGTAGAAACTTCGGGGCGCTATCTTGACATCAACGGCGCCCGCGTCTCTACACTGGCCGCTGGTGGCCGTGTGGGCAACTGGCTGCTCGACCCCGGCAACGTGACGATTGCCAATAGCGGTGGCGGATCAATCCCCGGCGCAGGCGGCCCCAGCAGCGACACCGTGATCAGCGGCAACACCATCATCACCGCGCTGAACAGCACCGACGTGACGATCACCACCGGCGCAACGGGCGATTTCAACCTGACTGTCCAAGATGGCTTCTCCTACACCGGCTCATCCGAGCGTACGCTGACCTTGGGCGCATCCGGCAACCTTTATCTCAATTCCAACATCAGCGCCACCAACGCCAAACTCAATCTGATCTTGGTCTCAGAGATTGACCGCGACGCCAGCAGCATCGGCCAAAACGGCCGTGGTGTGGCGCTGAGTGGCCCCATAAACACCAACGGCGGCGATCTTTGGGTGGGTAGCGGTCAGTTAACTGGCTCTTGGAATGGCCGTACCGTGGGCACTGGTGCTGCAATGGGCGGCGCCAGCAATCAAATTGGCATTGAGGGGAAATCAACGATTGACACCGGCGGAGGAAACATCCGGCTCGTGGGTGACAGCGGAAGTGGCATTGGCGTGGGCATTGCCTCATACCAAGGAAACATAACCATCAACGCAGGCAGCGGCAATGTTGAGTTCATCACCAACATCTTTGACTTCAAGTACCAAACGGAAACCAGTAGCATCATCGTCAACACGACGGGCAGCTTCACGATTGCGCCGCTCAGCACCTCGTTCAATACCGGCGTGGTATGGAATCCGGGCCTCAGCGGCAGCTATTACACCGCAGGCACCGACGCAGCTGGCTACATCACAGGCTTATCGGTTCCCAACACCTTGTCTGCATTCACCATCGGCAAGGCGGGCAACACGCAAGACATCACCGTGAGCAGTGCACTCACCATGCCGGGCGGCATTTCGCTGATCGGCGGCAATATCAACCTCAACGGCAGCCTCACTACAACGGCGGCTGCAGCTGCACTTACGGCACGGGCCAGCGGCAGCCTCACGGTGAACGGGGCGCTTTCATCAGCCGGCGACATCACGCTGGCGGCCACGGGCACCGACGTGCTCGTCAACCAAAGCATCACCACCACAGGTGCCAGCGCCAAGGCGCTCAGCATCCAGGCCAACCGCAACATCCGCCTGGGGCCCAACGCCAGTGTGACGGCCACCGGTGGCGCCATGAACACCGAACTGTGGGCCGACACCGGAGCTGACGGCGACGGCATCAACTTCATTGAAAGCGCCGGCATCACCACCAACGGCGGCAGTCTGGCCTTTGGCCGTTCGGGGCAAACGGCCACCATCGGCGGCGTCTCCGGCGTACGGGTGGGGGGGGATGTGTTCTTTCAGCGCGGCAGCACACAAACGCTGTCTACCGGCGGCGGTGCGCTGAATGTGTATGGCGAGACTATCGTTAGCAACACGTCAGGCTTGGCCGTTAACACGGCCAATGGCGACGTAAACCTGTGGGGCCTGTTGAATTCGGGCAACCAGTACACGTTTGTGAGCCAAACCAGCGGCGGCAGCTGGGATGCTGCCCGCACAGCGGCCATCAACGGTACAGGGGGGGCAGCGCCACGGGCGATAGCTACCTGATCAACATCGGCTCGCGCTTGGAGAACTCCATCGCAGGGCTGACTGCAAATTTTGCTGGCGTTTGGATCGGCGCCTGGCGGCCCGATACCAACAGCTATTCTTGGACTTGGGCCAATGGTCCGGAGGCGGGGCAGGTTTTCTTCACACAAGCTGCAGGTGGCGGGGGCACGGCGGTGGCGGGACGCTATGCCAATTTTGCCCCCGGCGAACCCAACGGCGCACTGAACGGCACCCGTGCAAGTACCGAATCCGTCGGACAGATCGTTGGCACCGCCGGGCAGTGGAATGACCTGACAAATACCACGGCGTACAGTGCGACACAGGCCTCCCAGTACAGCGTGCTGGGCTATGTGCGCGAAACCAACCTGGCCGCCTCACCGGTGACGATCAACGCCGGCACCGGCACGGTCAACCTCAGGGCTGCAGTCGGTGGCTCCAAAGCCTTGGCCAACCTGACCACGACCGCCGGCCGCGTCAACCTGTGGGCAGACGTCAACACCACCGGCACGCAGACTTACAACGCACCCGTCACGCTGAACAACGACCTGGCAGTGACCACCACCAATGCCGCCATCACCTTCAACGGCACGGTGGATTCAGACAGCGCCAGCACGCCGCGCAACCTGAGCGCCATCATCAAGCCCGACACCACCTATTACTGGGTGGACTGGACCAGCTGGAACGCTGCCACCAACACGGCCACCGGCACCATCACCACGCCCACGGGCACGGTGACGGTGACCTACACCAACCCGCAAGGCATCTTCGGCATCCAGACCAGTGGCGGCACCAACTATTGGACGTCCAGCAACTCGGTCTCGCCCTATGCCAGCACCTTGGTGGCCAATGGCCCCAGCACCGCCGACATCATCCAGCTGCAGTTCCAGGGCACACAAACACTGGCGTTCAGCCAATCGGTGGAAAACCTGGCGTTTGCTTTTGTCAGCCTGAACGGCAACGGCTACAGCTTCAACAACGACTTCACCATCGCCAGCTATGCGGGCTCCAGCGTGGGTGGTTTGGGCTTGGCGGGCAGTGGCTTTTACGGCTCTGGCCCAGTTGTGAAGGCCGTGGTCGGCAACCAATACCAGCTCAACGCCACGACGGGCGGTGGCACTGAACCCCACGGCACCATCCGCTTTGACCGCTCGTTCTCCACCGTGTCGTGGCTCAGCCAGAGCCCCGAAGTGTGGAACGGCTTCACGGTGGGCATTCCCACCACCTCGGCAGCACAGGGCAAGGTGGTGTTCAACGCCCCGGTGGGCAACAGCGCCACCCTGGCCGCGGTGGCCATCACCGGCGGCATGAACCTGAACGCCGACATCCGCAATGCGGCCTCGCTGGCGGTGTCGTCGGTGGCCAACCTGGCCGCCAACGTCAACACCACGGGCAGCCAGACCTACAACGGCAGCGTCACGCTGTCGGGTGCCAGCAGCCTGGCCACCACGGCCAACGGCAACGTCAGCTTTGGTGACACGGTGGACGGGGCCAGAGCGCTGACCATCGCCACCAACGGCACGGGCGACACCACGTTTTCAGGCGTTCTCGGCGGTACCACCGCCCTGAGCGGCCTCAGTGTCACGACCGATGTGCTGACCGCCGGCGCCATTCAAAGCACCGGCGCATTGGCCATCACCAACACGGGCACCAGCCTAATCAATGGCGTGATTTCCGGCACCACGGCCGCACTGAGCAAAACCGGAGCGGGCACCTTGACGCTGTCGGGTGCCAACACCTTTGGCAACAGCACCAACGGCACCACCGTCAACGGTGGTGTGCTGCGCATGGGCGCGGCCATCGTGGGCAACATCACCAGCAGCCCCTTGGGCGTGGGCCCGACGGTGGTCAACAGCGGCGGCGCCCTGGACCTGGCTGGCTTCAACCTCAGCACACCGGTCACCGTGTCGGGCACCGGTATCAGCAGTGGCGGTGCGCTGTTCAATAGCGCAGCGACTGCAGTGACCATCTCTGGCGCCATCACGCTGGCGGCCGATGCGTCCATCAAAAGTGAATCGGGCGGCGCGCTCACCATCAGCGGCGCAATCAATGGCGCGCGTGCGCTCACTATCGACACCGACGGCAGCACGACAGACGCTGCCTTCACCTTGAGCGGCATTGTGGGTGGCAGCAGCGCCCCAACGGGCCTGACGGTTCAAAGCGGCAGCGCCAACACCACGTTGGCTGCGCAGGCCACGGTGGCAGGGCCGATGGATATCTCGGGGGCGAACATCAACCTCAACGCCAACCTGACCAGCACCCTTAGCGGCGCAGCGATTTTGGCCAAGGCCAGCGGCAGCATCACGCAGGCGGCCAGTGTTGCAGTCACCGCCAACAACGGCAGCGTTACCTACTGGGCCGATAGCGACGCCACTACCGACGGGTTCATTTGGCTCCAGAACGCTTCGTCTATTGCCAGCGCCGGCGGCAACATTACCTTGTCCGGCGGCAGCGATGTGACTACTGGGTATGCCCAAGGCAGCACCAGCACGAATAGCAGCGGCATTTTGTTGGATGCAGCAACCATCACCTCATCGGGCGGCAATGTGCTGTTGCGCGGCAAAGGTTCTGCGGGCAGCGCTGTCGCCGTATCCACGAGCATCGGTAACATTAGTAACACCGACGGAATACGCACGGTCGGCAGCACGGGCATCAACTCTGGCAACGGCACACTGACGATGAACGGTGTTGCACTTGGGCTGAATGCCAGCAACGGCATTGAATTGAGTAACAGCGGGACGAACACGCTGCAGTCCAGTAACGCTTCGGCCTCGGCCATCAGCCTGACGGGTACATCCAGCAACGCTTCAGCGTCGAATGGTTTTGGCATTTACACCTGGGTAGCCTCTATCTTGGCCACGGGTGGGGGCGGCATTACGTTGAACGGGACGGGTGCCAAGAATGCGGGGGTAGTCGTCGCCACAACCTCAAAGGTGTTAGCAAATAGCGGTCAAATCTCGTTGCAGGGTACCGGCGCAAGCAGCGGCGCTTCTGCCTCGGGGGTTGAGGTGTACGGCACAGTGGGCAAGCTTGCAGCAACACCGGTAACTGCATCCACCAGCAATATTGAAGTGCTGGCCGATACGGTCTATTTTTCAGGCGGTGTGTTTGATACCACTGGCACCGTCACCATAGCGCCCAAGACGAGCAGTAGCAGCTTCAGCAGCGCTCTCAACTTGACCAACAGCTTGACGATCTCCAGTGGCGTCACCGGCTTGACCTTGGGCAAGGCTGGCAACACGGCAGACATCACGGTCAGCAGCGCGCAAAGCATTGCCGGGCCGATCAACATTTATGGCGGCATCGTGACGCTGAACGCCAATCTTGCAAGCACAGGCGGCATTGGCGGCACGGTGTCGCTCATTGCAAGCGACAACATTAATTTAAACAGCGCCAGCATCAGCACGCAAGGCGCGAAAATTTTGCTGTCTGCTAATAGCGATAGCGCCAACGGTGGCGGCATCAACACCGCCAGCTCTAGTTTGCTTAGCTCGGGTGGCGATATCGTGTTGGGCGGTGGGACCGATGGCAGCGGCTACGCCGAAGGGTCGGCAGGGACCAACCCCCTGCTCAAATACCGAGGCATCTATCTCAACAACACCACAGTGAACGCTGGCGGCGGCAATATTGCAATGCGCGGCCGGGGCTGGCAGGGCAGCAATCCAGGTGCCGGTTTCTACTCGATTGGCATTGACTATGTGGCGGGCAGTAACGTCACAACCTCAGGTACGGGGACCATCAGCCTGACCGGCATTGGCGGCATCAATTACGACAGCGCCAACCACTCGGTGGGTATCAATTTCTACACCCCTAGCACCACCAACCAGATCAGTACTGCGGGCGGTGCGATCACGATCAGCGGCACTGCTGGCAGCGGTACAGCGCGGGTTTACGGCGGTGTGTGGGGCGACGGCGGCACGACGTCGATTTTCTCTGCCAGCGGGCCCATCAATTTGACCGGCACGGGCAGTGGCACATTCACCGCAATCGGCGGTACCAATAGCAGCTTGTTTAACATCGGCTGGAACGGCAGCAACACACCAACTACCGGTGCCATCACGCTCAATGGCGACAGCGTTGCGTTTGCCGCAGCAGCCAGTTTGCGCGGCACCAGCACGTTGACAGTGCAACCAGTCTCTGCGTCATTTAGCAGTGCCTTGAGCTGGCCGTTGAGCAATCTAACGCTGGGCACCGCATTCACGGGCCTGACCTTGGGCAAGGCTGGCAACACGGCAAACATTACGGTCAGCAGCGCGCAAAGCATTGCAGGGCCGATCAGCATTTACGGCGGCAACATTGCGTTGAACGCCGGGCTCACAGCCACCGGCACCAACACCATTGCATTGATTGCCAGCGGTGCCGTTACCGAAGGCGCCAGCGGCTTTGTGTCTGCCGACAAGCTGCTGCTGCAAGGTGGCAACGTGACACTGACCAACGCCAGCAACGCCATAGGCACCTTGGCCGCCAGCGGCGTGAGCAGCCTGACCTATGTGGATAGCAATGCACTGAGCATTGGCACCGTGGGCAGCACCAATGGCATCAACGCCACCGGCGTGGTAAGCGTTGGCACGTTGACAGGCGATTTGACCGTTAGTCAAAACGTGGCGACCACCAATGCAACGGCTGCCGCACTGGTGCTGAACGCTGGCGTTAATACGGCTGCAGGCACCGCTACGGGTGGCAACCTCATCATCAGCGGCAGCCCGACTATCACCGTTGGCGCAGGCGGCCGCGCTACGCTGTACTCAGGCAGCGTCTCGGGCAGCACCGGGCTAACCGCACTGGTAGGCTCTGGCAGCGGGCGCTTCCGTTACAACAGTGACGAGTCTCTCATCAACTACACCACAGCGCTGGGCACCGGGCTCTACGGCATTTACCGCGAACGGCCCAGCGCCACGTCGGCAGTCGACAGCAAAACCATGACCTATGGCGATGCGCTGGCCACGCTCACCGGCGCCACCAGCGGTTTGGTCAATGGTGATGCGGCCACCTACGCCATCACCAGCCAACTTAACTCAACCTCTGGCAACATCCGCGCCAGTGGTACGCCTTATACGCTCACCCAAACTAATTTGGCTGGCCTGGGCTACAACCTGACCACCAACACCACTGGCACCCTTGCAGTGAATAAAGCCAGTCTAAGCTTAACCGGCTTTGTTGCTGCCGCGACTAAAGTCTATGACGCTAACACGACCGCAGTCATTAATAACGCAGGTAGCTTAAGCGGTGTGTTAGGGAGCGATACCGTGACGGTAAGCAATACGGGTGCAACGTATGATACTAA